>NZ_SJEX01000100.1 GCF_005930495.1 Modestobacter excelsi
GAGCAGGGGGATGACACACGGGGGTGGGGCGCCGGCACTGCCGGACACCCGACCGGTACTGATCTGCCTCCTCGGGGACTTCCGGGTCCTCAAGGCCGGGACCGAGGTCCCCATGCGCGGTGGCGGCAAGACCGCGATGCTCCTGACCCTCCTGGCGCTCGGCCAGCGGCACCGCGTGTCCCGGCAGGTGCTGCTGGGGGCGCTCTGGCCGGACAGTGACGAGTCGCGGGGCTCGCACGCGCTCAGCAGCATGCTGCACGGCCTGCACGAGACGCTGGGGGATGCGCTCGACGGGGCGCCGCCCATCGTCCAGCGCTCCGGTGCCTGCCAGTTGAACGTGGACGCCGGTGTGGGCGTGGACACGGCGCAGTTCGACGCGCTCGTCAGCACCGCCGAGGCCCACCTGCGGACCGCGGATGCAAGCGCTGCCGTCGCCGCCCTCGCGGCCGCGGTCGACTTCTACCGGGGCGACGTGTACGCGTGCGACGACCTGCGCGCGATCGTCGAGCGCGAGCGGCTGCGCGCCGTGCACCTGTCCCTGTTGAGCCGCCTGGCCGACCAGCACTTCGAGCAGCAGCAGTACGTGCAGGCGCTGCGGTATGCCATGCGGCTGCTGGCCGCCGACCCGTGCCGGGAGGACGCCCATCGGCTGGTCATGCGCTGCCACGTCCGGCTGGGGGAGCGAGCGCAGGCGCTGCGCCAGTACCGCACCTGTGCCCGGATCCTGGACGTCGAGTTCGGTGCCGGACCGGAACCCCTCACCGACGCGCTCTTCGCGCGGATCCGGGTCGCGCCGGACAGCGTGTGACGGTCTGTGTGCGACATCTGATCCAGATCTGACGTCCACTTCCCCCGGGGTTGACGCCGTACCGACGGAGACCTGAGGGGCCCTCGGTAGGACTGACACCAGTCGATCTCTCGAGGACTTGGTGTCCAGCTCATGCAACGGAGAAGCACTCGCCCGGAAGCGCACGGTGGTGGCCGTCCTCCGGTTGGTGGTGGAGGGCCACGGCGACCTCGTGCACGGCGAGGTGGTGACCGCCTCGGGTCAGGTCGTGGCCCGATTCCGCACGTGGGCCGGCCTCCTACCGGCAGTGCAGGAGTGCATGGGGGAGGAGGGCGCACGGGAGGGCCCCGGGGACGTGCAGGGGACCGACCGGACGCCGGACGACCGAGCCCAGCCATGACCGCCGGGGGCCAGGACCGGCGACCGAGCGACCGTCGAGCTCGGACGGAGTGCTGAGATGGCGGACTTCACCGTCGTCGCAGACGTCTCGGCCATCATCGTCCGCCGGCTGGAAGAGGCGTTCGCGGACCTGCAGCCCGCGCCTCCGGTGGTCGAGCTGAACGACCTGTCCGATGCGGTGCAGTCGTCGGTCTCCAAGCTCACCGTCTTCCTGTACGACATCTCCGAGGACCCGGCGAGCCGGAACCGCCCACCGGTGCTGTCCACACCGCCGGATCGACCGTCGGTGCGCAAGCCGCCGATGGCCCTTCTGCTGCGCTACCTGATGACCCCCTGGGGTGGTACCCAGATCGCCCAGCACCAGATGCTCGGCCGGACGCTGCAGGTCCTCTACGACGACGCGATCCTCGAGGGCGGCCAGCTGTCGGGCAGTCTCGCCGGCAGCACCGACGTCCTCCGGTTCACCTTCACCCCGCTGTCGCTGGAGCAGAAGTCCTGGGTCTGGTACGCGATCCAGAAGCCGTACCGGTTGTCCCTGAACTACGAGGTCCGGGTCGTCAACCTGGACGCGTCCGGAGCCACGCCCGTCGTCCCGGTCGCCAGTCGCAGCCTGCAGCCCGCGACCCATCTCGGGCCCACTGCCGCAGCCCTGGAGCCGGTCCGGTGACCGCCGCGCAGGGGTGGGCGCTGCTGGCGGGTGAACAGCGGACGACGAGCAGCCCGGCGTGGCTCGTCCCCGTCGACGACTTCCGACGGGTCCGCTCGGCCAGGGGTGTGTCCGCCGCGCTGGACGTCTGGGACGCCGCGGGGTGGCGCACGACGGAGGTGCGTGCCACCCGCACTCCCGGCGGTGTCATCGCCTATCCGGGGCTGAACCGCCGCGTCTGGCCGTTCGACCCGCAGTCCCAACTGTTCCGCTGCCGGCTGGCCGCGCCCGGCAGGTACCCGTTGGTGCTCGGGGCGGGCGGCAACTTCTGGGCGGATCTGGTCGGCATCGAGTTCCTCGCCCACCCCTTCGATGACGACCACCCGCCGGAGCAGGTGGGCCAGGCGGTGGTCGTGCCCATGCTCCCCGGTCCGACGTATGCATTCCCGCCGGGTACCCGGGTGGTGCGCGGCACGGTCCGCGATGGCGTCACGGGCCGGCCGGTGCCGAACGCGCTCGTCCAGGCGGGGGGGACGAGCGATCCTGACCTCGTCCCCTGGACCGAGCGGTCCCTCAGCGGGCCGGACGGCGCGTTCGCGCTGGCCCTGCGATTCCAAGGCGTGCACGAGGTCGGCGGCGAGGCCTTCGACCTGACCGCCACCGAGAGCCCGGACCGCAGCGGCGCTCTGCACGTCCACGTGACCGACGAGCCGCTCGGGCTGCTCGTCATCGAGATCAGCTGACCGAGGGAGTCCCCATGCCCGAGTACTTGAGCCCAGGCGTCTATGTCGAGGAGATCGACGCCGGCCCGCGTCCGATCGCCGGGGTGAGCACCACCACGACCGGCATGGTGGGGGTCACGGTGCGCGGGCCCGTCGACGGGAAGCCGCGGCTGGTGACGAACTTCCTCGAGTACCAGCGGACCTTCGGCGGCTTCCTTCCCCAGCCGGACGTCGGACTGGCGGCGCGCTGGACGAACGACCCGGTCGAGGGCGGCATTTGGTGGAGGCTCGCGCACTCCGTGCAGGGCTTCTTCGTCAACGGCGGACAGCGGCTGTACGTCAAACGTGTCGCCGCCGGCGGCGCCGCCGCGTCATCTGGCTCCATGGGCCGGGGCCGGTTCGCCCGGATCACCGCCGACGCCGCCACCGGTGCCGCGACGCTCCAGATCAGCGACCTGCTCGGGTTGGGGGGCAACGGGACCGCAGTCACCCTCGTGCGGGGGACCGACGGCACGGAGATGCTCAGCACCACCATCGCCTCGTACGACTCCACCGGACCGTCGATCACGCTGGCGACGGCGCTGAGGGAGGAGGTGCGCGCCGGCCGAGGGGACGTTGTCCGGGTCGGGGGCGTGGTGCAGGACCCGAACACGGCGGCCAACCGGACCGTCAGGTTCGGCGCGGCCAGCCCGGGCGGCTGGGGCGACAGCGTGCAGGTACGGGTGGAGCCGGTCGCGTCGGCGACCCTGCGGCTGCTCCCGGACCCGTCCGAGGGAGCGTTGTTCGTGACCCGCCTGGCGCAGGACGCCGCCGCGAACAGCCCCACTCTCGTCGTCGAGGCGACCACCGGTCTGGCCGCCACACAGGACGACTCCTGGGTCCTGGCCGGGCAGTTCAGGCTCCCGGTGGACCACATCGACCCCGTGGCCGGCGACGCCACCCAGTTCACGCTCACGCTGGCCACCGGCACAAACCACCCTGGGTGGAGGACCGGCTTCGGGGTTCGTCGTGTCCGTCGGGTGAACCCTGACCCGACCGCCCGGACCATCCGGGTCGCCAGCGCGTCCCGGCTGTACCGCGAGGCTCAACTTCAGATCGACGACGGGTCACGACTCCTCCTGCGGAGCGTGGCTGGGGAAGCTGCGGACGACGTCGTCACCCTGAACGAGGCTCCGGGGGGCGATCCTCTGTTCGAGACCGACCGGCTCTCCCTCGTCGAGGCGACGGTGCTCGCGCGGTTCACCGACGAGACGGGCGATCTCGTGGAGGAATCGCTGGGGCCGATCCGGCTGACGGCCGCCGCGGAACAGCCGGAGAGCATCGAGAGCGTCCTGGCCGCGTCGTCCCAGCTGGTTCGAGCCGCCCGTGGCGCCGCGTTGAGCGGCGACCCCAGCCGCTTCCCGGTCGACGTACGCGGCGGGTGGCTCAGCCTCGCGGACGGCGACGACAACTTCGACTCCCTGGACACCGGCGATTTCGTCGGCACCGACGGCGGCAGCGGGCGCCGCACGGGGATCGTTGCGCTGGAGGACATCGACGAGATCGCCATCTGCGCGGTCCCCAGCGTGTGGTCGGGAACCGTGCAGTCCTCGTTGATCACCCACTGCGAGAGCCTCAAGGACAGGTTCGCCGTCCTCGACCCGCAGGACGGCCTCTCCATCGAGGGGGTCCGGCAGTTCCGCGAGGCGTACGACACCCGCTACGCCGCGCTCTACCACCCCTGGCTGGTGATCCCGGACCCCTCGGGGCGGGGACCGGCGCTCCACGTGGGCCCGTCCGGCCACATGGCCGGCATCTACGCCCGGACCGACATCGAACGGGGGGTCCACAAGGCACCGGCCAACTCGGTGGTGCGCGGCGTCCGGGTCCGGGACGGGTTCGCCCAGGACATCAGCAAGCGCGAGCAGGACGTGCTGAACCCCAAGGGGATCAACGCGCTGCGGTTCTTCCCGGGGTTCGGGCACCGGGTCTGGGGTGCGCGGACGCTCTCGTCGGACTCGTCATGGAAGTACGTCAACGTCCGCCGGCTGTTCATCTACCTGGAGGAGTCGATCGACGAGGGCACCCAGTGGGCGGTGTTCGAGCCCAACGACGAGGCGCTCTGGGCACTGGTCAAGCAGACGGTCAGCAACTTCCTGACCACCACGTGGCGCAGCGGGGCGCTGGCCGGGACGACGCCGGACGAGGCGTTCTTCGTGGCCTGCGACCGCACCACGATGACCGAGGACGACCTGCAGAACGGGCGACTGATCTGCGTGATCGGCGTCGCGCCCGTGTTCCCCGCCGAGTTCGTCATCTTCCGGATCCAGCAGAAGACCCGAGAGGCCCAGCTCGTCTGAGCGGACCCCGGCAGCCCTCGAGCGATGAAGGAGCCCAGCGATGCCACCGGTCACCCGGGAAGACCCGTACGCCGCCTTCAACTTCCAGGTCATCGTCACGAACGTGAGCGACGACGGCGTCGCGGTGAGCGGGGCGTTCACCGAGATCACCGGGCTGGAGGTGGAGATCTCACCGATCGAGTACCGGGGCGGCGCCGAGGACATCACCGTGCGCAAGATCCCCGGCCTGAAGAAGTTCTCGAACATCACGCTGAAACGCGGCATCACCGGCCACATCGGTTTCTGGAACTGGGTCGTGGAGGCCATGAACGGCAAGGTCCGGCGCACCGCCGGCTCGATCATCATGCTCGACGAGAACCGGCAGGAGGTCATGCGCTGGAACTTCAGCCGCGCCTGGCCCACCAAGTACACCGGCCCGTCGCTCGGGGCGAACAAGAACGAGATCGCCATGGAGACCCTCGTCCTGGCGGTCGAGGGCGTCCTGATCGACGTCTGACCCATCCGGTCACGCGTCGCGTGACCGCTCCGTCGAACTCCTGGAGGCTGCGCCGTGGTCACCGACGCGTTGCCCGGCCTCGCGCTCGAGGTGGTGCCACCCCCGGCCGAGCAGGACGTGCTGCGCACCGACGTGGCCGCCGTCCTCGGCCGGACCCGGCGTGGCCCGATCGGTGTCCCGGTGCGGGTGGAGAGCCGGCTGGACTTCGAGCGCTGGTTCGGCCCCGTCAACGGCGCTGCGTCGACGCCGCTCGCCGTCCGCGGGTTCTTCGAGAACGGCGGCCGGACGGCGTGGGTGTTGCGGGTCGGCCGAGCGGGGCGGACGGCGAGCACGGTGTGGACGCCGGGGGACCCGGCGCCGGCCGGGCTCGACCACCGCGACTACCAGGTGCTGGCCACGAGCCCTGGTACCTGGGCGAACAACACGCGGGTTCGACTCCGCTATCAGGCGAGCAGCGTGGCCGGTCCGCCCACGATCAGCGTCCGGGTCGTCCCTCCCGGCGAGCCCGCCGAGACGTTTCCGCCGACAGCGCCGGAGCGGCTCGTCGATCAGCTGGCCGCGTCGCGGTTCATCCGCCTGGTCCCGCTCGGGGACCGGATGTCACCGGCCGGCACCGGCGGGCCGCTGGTGCGGCAGTGGGACCTGGAGCTCGGGAGGCTGGCCGGCGCGCCCGCCGAGGACCAGGATCGCTGCCGCGGCACCGACGTCCCCCCTGGGCCCGCCGACTACCGGCTGGCCGCGGAGACCGTGGCCGAGCTCCAGGAACCGGCCCTGGTCTGCGCACCGGATCTGGCCGACGACCTCGCCGGAGCGGGTCCCGCCCAGGCGGTGCTCGATCTGCTCACCGCGGTCGAGCCGACCCAGGACCGCTTGGTCGTGCTCGACATGCCGGCCGCGCCCGCCCCGGACACCGAGGTGGCGCTGCGAGGGACTGGGCCGGAGTCATCGGGTCCGTCGGTGGACGCGGCGATCGCCTGGGTACAGGAGGTCCGGGCCGTGGGGGACGAGCGGCTGCTGCGGTGCGCCGCCGTCTACCACCCACGGCTCCGTGTGCGTGCCGGTCCCGCAGGTGCTGACGACACGGTCGCCACGGTGCCGGCCGCCGGACACGTCCTAGGTGTGATCGCGCGGCTGGACGGCGAGCGGGGGCCGCACCACACCCCCGCGAACGCGGTGGTCCTCGAGGCGGTCGACCTCGAGCTCGGACTGCCCATGGCGCAGGAGGTCCGGCTGTTCGAGGCAGGCGTGAACCTCCTCCGTTCCTCCACCGGCCGCGGGGTGCAGGTCTGGGGCGGTCGGACGCTGGCCACGACCCCCGGTGGTCGGTACGTCGCGCACCGGAGGTTGGTGCACCTGCTCGTCCGCGCGATCCGGGGAGTCGCCGGCCCGCTGGTCTTCGAGGTCAACGGCCCACAGCTGCGGCTCACCCTGGTACGCGGCATCACGTCGGTGCTGCTGGCCGCGTTCCGGTCCGGCGCACTCGCCGGCGACCGGCCGGAGGAGGCCTTCCGGATCCTCTGCGACGAGCAGAACAACCCGCCGGGCCAGGCACCGGAGGTCGTCGTCTGCGACGTCGAGGTGGCGCCTGTCGTGCCCATGGAGTTCATCCGCATCCGGGTGGTGCTCGGTCAGGACCGTGGGCTGGAGGTGCTGGAGTCATGACGGGCCCCTCCGGCGGCGTCCTCCCGGCCGCGCCGGACCCGCTGCCGAAGTTCCGGTTCGTGGTCACCCTGGACCCCGGGGACGCTTACCTGCCTCCCGCGCAGGCGGCGCTCGTGCCGCTCGTCGCGGGCGCGGCGTTCCAGGAGGTGACCGGGCTCGGCGCGCAGCTGGAGGTCGTGGCCTACGCGGAGGGCGGCCGGAACGACTCCGTCCACCAACTGCCCCTGCGGCACAGCTGGAACCGGCTCACCCTCCGCCGCGGGCTGGTCCTCGATCCGGGCCTGTGGAGCTGGTACCAGGCCGGCCTGTCCGGATCGCTCGGCGGGCGTCGCGACGGCTCGGTGCTGCTCCTCGACGCGGCCGGGATCCCCGCGGTCAGCTGGGCCTTCCACGGCGGCCTCGCTGCCAAGTGGACCGGGCCGGACCTGCATGCCGAGCAGAACGCGGTCGCCCTGGAGGCGCTGGAGATCGCGCACGAGGGCCTGACCCGGGTCGATCCGAGCACCGCCGCGACGCAGCTGACCAGGAGGTGACGCACATGGCTTCGGTGACCATCCAGCAGCTCGACGTGCGGTTCCACGTGGAGGGCAACGACCAGGCCGAGTTCACCCGGCTGTTCGAGCGGCACATCCGGGCCTGGGCCCGGGCGGTCGAGGACGAGCGGTCGCGACGCTGCCGCACCGAGGCCGAGCGCGGCATCGGTGACCGGTCGGTGGACCGGTGACCAGTCCCGCGGCCGCCGCCGTGGGGGGCGTCGCCGAGGCACACCTGGAGGTGCTCGATCCCCCCGGGGACGCGCAGCAGCGGCTGCGGATCCCGCTGCGGTTCAACCCGACGGACTACAAGCTCAGCAAGGGCAACACCTTCGCCGAGATCAGCATCCCGGGCCTGGAGTCCCCGCCCCTGCAGTACGTCCGCGGGACGCCGGAGTCCCTCAGCCTCGAGGCGCTGGTGGACACCTCCGACACCCTGCAGGACGTCCGGGTCGCCTACGTCGACAGGCTCCGGGACCTGATGCGCCCGGACGGCCGGCTGCACGCGCCGCCGATCGTCCGGTTCGTCTGGGGTGGCCCGGTGTTCACCGCCGTCCTGGAGAAGCTCGACATCACCTACCAGCTCTTCCTGCCGGGAGGGACGCCGCTGCGGGCGAAGCTCGACCTGACCCTCAAGGAGTACCGCCGCGCCGCGGTGCAGGCGCTCGAACGGCCCGGCTCGTCGCCCACCGTCGAGAAGAGCTACGTGGTCCGCCGCGGCGACACGCTGGCCAGCATCGCGAACGGCCTCTACCAGCGGCCCGACGCCTGGCGGGACATCGCGCGGGCGAACGGCATCACCAACCCCCGCGACCTGCGCCCCGGGCAGGTTCTGACCGCACCTCGGCTGGAGTGACCGTGACCGTGCCAGGCGGCCAGCCCCAGGTCGCACCCCCGGATCGGTACGCACCCGAGTTCCAGGTGCTCATCGAGGGGCTGCAGGCCGACCCGACCACGAAGAACGACGTCATCGACGTCAAGGTGCATCGCGACCTCGACGAGATGTCGGGCTTCGACATGACCCTGAACAACTGGGACGACGTGCGTCGGCGCTTCAAGCACAGCGACTCGGCGACCTTCCAGATCGGCAACCGGGTGACGGTGAGGCTCGGCTACGCCGACGAGCTGCTCACCGTCGCAACCGGCACCATCAGCACGCTGTCCCCGGCCTTCCCCGACGGCTCCGCACCCACGGTGGCGATCAGCGGCGTCGACGGGATGATGCAGCTGAAGGACCGCAAGCCCGCCGAGGGGGAGACGTCCTACTACCGGGACGTCACCGACGCCCAGATCGCGCAGCAGGTGGCTCAGCGCAACCGGCTCGCCGCCCGGGTCGACGACACCGGACCCACCTATGAGCTGGTGGTACAGAAGGCGCAGGACGACGCCACGTTCCTGATGGAGCGGGCCAAGCGGATCGACTACGACTGCTACATCCTCCCCGACGAGAGCGGCGTGCAGACCCTGCACTTCGTCCGGCCGACGGACGGCAGGGACGGCGGCGGCCTGCGCGTGTTCCGGCTGGCCTATGCGCCCGGTCTCAGCACCGGGCCCAGTGCGCAACCGGCCGGGCTGGTGCCCAACCTGTTGGACTTCACCCCCACCCTCACCATCTCCGGCCAGGTCGGGAAGGTCACCGTCCGCGGCTGGGACCCCCGCACCAAGCAGCAGCTCGTCTACACCGCGTCGGCGCAGGACCTGCCGTCGACGCCTGGCCAGCAGGGCTCGTCCGGCCCGGCACTGGCCGAGAAGACCCTCGCCGGTCGGCAGGACGTCACGGTGGACGCGCCGGTGAGCAGTGACCAGGAGGCGCGTGAGCTGGCGATCAGCCTGCTCCGGGAGCGTGCCTACGAGTTCATCACCGCCACGGGCAGGCTGGCCGGCCTGCCCGAGCTCCGCCCTGGCGACAACCTGGAGATCTACGGCCTGGGCCAGCGGTTCTCCGGCACCTACTTCGTCAAGCGGGTGGAGCACACCCTCGGCTCCGGCGGCTTCTTCACCCAGTTCAACGCTCGGCGCATCTACGACGGAGGTACCCGATGAGCTCGGCGACCGCCCGTTCACGCAGCACCGACAAGCGCTACTACGGCGTTGTCGAGGCGATCGTGCAGCAGTCGGCGGGGGACGACGAGGGCCGGGTCAAGGTGACGTTCCCCTGGTTCGACGGCGGAACGGTCACCGACTGGTGCCGGGTCTGCCAGCTCTACGCCGGCGACGGCTACGGCGCCACCTTCGTGCCCGAGCGCGGCGACGAGGTGCTCGTCGCCTTCGTGCACGGCGACATGCGGTTCCCGATCGTCGTCGGCGGCCTCTACAACGGCAAGGACAAGCCGCCGGCTGCCCCCGTGGACGGCAAGGACCAGAAGACGATACGGACCAAGGCCGGTCACCAGCTCACCTTCGACGACCAGTCCAGTCAGGCGGCGGTCCGGGTGCGGTCGGCCGCCGGGCACACCGTCGAACTGGACGACCAGGGCAAGAAGGTCCGGCTGGCGTCGACCGGAGGGCACACCGTGGAGCTGGATGACCAGGGCGGCACCGTCCGGGTCGCCGCGGCGGGCGGCAGCAGCGTCGTGGTCGACAGCAGCGGGATCACCCTGCAGACGTCGGGGAACATCACGCTCCAGGCCGGCGGCACGGTCACGATCAGCGGCGCATCGATCAGCCTGTCCGCCGCGAACGTCGCACTCGGGCAGGGGATCCCGGTTTCCCAGCCGGTGCTCCTCGCGGGGTTCCTCACCCACACGCATCCGTCCGCCGCAGGGCCGACCGGTCCGGCGATCCCGCTCCCGGCACCGGCACCGACGGCGAGCCAGGTGGTCGCGTCATGAGCGAGGACTTCATCGGCACGGGTTGGCGGTTCCCGATCATCCCCGACGACGCCGGCCGGCTCGGCTACGCCAGCGGCGAGGCGAGCATCGACGCCTGCCTGCGCGCGCTCCTGCTCACCGGGCTCGGCGAGCGGGTGATGCGGCCCGACCTCGGCACCCGGGCGCCGGACCTCGTGTTCGCGCCGGGCAGCACGCAGAACCTGCACGACCTCGAGGACTCGATCCGGGAGGCGGTGACGCGGTTCGAGCCGCGGGTCGAGCTCGACGACGTCCGAGCGGAGACGGTGCCGCAGGACCAGTCGCGCGTGACGGTCTCGGTCGTCTACCGGATCCGCCGGACGAACACGCGGGCCAACCTCGTCTTCCCGTACTACCTCGGGCTCAGCGGGAGGCTGCCGTGACCCTGCAGCCGCTGCTCCTGGACGACCTCGAGTGGGCGCCGATGGTCGAGGCCATCCGGCGCCGGGTGCCCGCTGAGTCGGACGGCACCTGGACCCTGCACTCCCCGGTGGACCCGGGGATCACCCTGCTCGAGCTGTTCGCCTACCTGCTCGAGCAGCGGCTGTACTGGCTCGACCAGGTGCCGGACGAGTTGGTCCTCGCCGTGGCGCGGCTGCTCGGGCTGCCCGGCCCGCGGTCTGCGCGGGCGGCCGGCACGGTCCTCAGGCTGCACGCCGAACAGGCCGGGACCGCCGCGCCCCTCGTGCCCGACGGGACGGTGTTCGCCCGCGACCCCGAGCAGCAGGTCGCGTTCACCGTCCAGGGGCCCACCACGGTGCTGCCCGTCGTCGACGATGCGCTGCGGCTGTGGGCCGGGGGACGGGAGCGCACGGCCGACCTGGTCGCACACCGGCCAGTGCCGCTGTTCACCCCGGACGCCGGTCCCGCGGAGGTGCGGTTCGTGCTCCCGCTGCCCAAAGCCTTCGGCCGGGCCCCGCGGCAGGCGCAGCTGTCGCTGCTGCTGCAGCTCGACGTGCCCGACCGGTGTCCGGCCGCATGGCTGCCGGGGTCGCTGGCCGACGTACCGCCGCCGGCCGAACTGGTCTGGTCGTGGTACGTGCCGGAGCCCGACGACCCGGCCATCGGGACGGACGTGGCCGGGGCCGACGCCGCGGTGGACGGCACCGCGGGCCTGCGCCGCTCCGGCGTGCTGCGGGTGCCGCTGCCGGCGGACTGGTGCAGCGGAGGACCGGACCCGGCGCCCCGGGCGTACGGGCTGCGGCTGAGCACCCCCGCGGCCACCTTCAGCACTGCGCCGGTCCTGCTCCAGCTGGTCCCGAACGCGGTGCCGGCGACGCACCGGCGCCGACTCGCCGTGACCGGGAAGGACCTCGTGGGGCAGCTGCGCGCCTGGCGTCGGCTGCCCGGCCAGCACCTGGACCTGCCCGCGGCCAGGGGAACGCTGCTGTCGGCGGAGGTCCGGATCACCCGGGACGGGACCGAGCAGCCGTGGACGGTCGCCGACGCGTTCACCTTCGCCGGACCTGCGCACCGGGTCTTCGTGGCGGACCGGGACGCCGGCGCGGTCCGGTTCGGGGACGGGCTGACCGGCGCCATCCCGGTTCCCGACCTCGACTCCGCCGGAGCCGCGCTGCTGGTCGAGGTCGAGTACGAGGTCGGCGGGGGGACGGTCGGCAACGGCGGCCTCACCCGGAACTGGACCGTGGTGAGGGACGGCACACCCATCGAGCCGGGTCTGGTCGCGACGGCCGACAACGTCGTGCCGGCCACGGGTGGTGCGGAGGCCGAGACGATGCCCCAGATCCGCGCGCGGATCGGTGACGCGCAGCACGAGGTCACCCGCGCGGTGACCCCGGCCGACGTCGTCACGCTGGTCACCGGCACGAGAGGGGTCGCCGTCGCCCGGTGCTACGTCGGCCCCGGCGAACACCCCCGGTACCCATGCTCGACGGTGCCCGGCGCGATCACCGTCCGCGTCGTCCCCGGCGTCACCGACCCGGCCGGGCGGCTCACCGACGCCGCGTACGACCCCCGGCTCCGCCCGGACCCCGGGATCCTGCGGGCGGTCGCGGCCCGGCTGGAACCCACCCGGCTCATCGGCACCGAGCTCTTCGTGCTGCCTCCGCGCTATCGACCGGTGGCCCTGAGGGTCGAGCTCAGCGGCGCGCCGACCGACCTGGAAGCTGTCCGCGCAGCCGTACGCGCCGGCCTGCGCCGTTTCCTGGACCCGCTCCTGGGCGGCTCCGAGCAGGAGGGCTGGCCGTTCGGTGAGCCGCTCCGCCCCTCCGCGTTGCTGCGCGCCGCACAGTCCGCGCTCGAGGACCTGGCTCAGGTCGAGCGGGTGGCCATCGGCCTGGACGGCGCCGAGCCGGAGGAAGCCTGCTTCGACGTCCCGCTGGGGTCCGGTTGGCTCCCTGCGTTGACGGAGGTCCGGGTCGCCCCCGTGGCCGGGGACCCGGGGCAGGGACTGTCATGAGCCAGCCGGCGTGGTGGGGCCGCGAGGCCGGCGGCCGCCAGGACGCGGGGACCGTCCCCGGTGCCGGCCCGAGCGGCGTCCAGCCCGAGCTGGTCGACGCCACCCGCGAGGCCGCCCGCGAGGCGGTCCGCGCCCGGATCGCGGGTTACACGCCCGATTGGACCAACCCGGACCAGCGGGACGCCGGTGTCGCGCTGCTCCGGCTGTTCGGTACGCAGCTCGAGCCGGTGCTGCAGCGGGCGAACCGCCTGCCCGAGAAGCTGCTCGTCGAGGAGCTGACCCTGGCGGGTGTCAGCCCGCTCCCCGCGACACCTGCCGCGGCCGTCCTCCAGTTCACGGCCCGACCTCCCGATGGTCGGTCGGTCCTCGTGCCGGCCGGCTTCCAGGTGGCGGCCCCGCCGGCGGGCGGCGGCGACCAGGTCGTCTTCGAGACCCGGACCGATCTCTGGGCGACGACGGCCACCCTGCGCACCCTGGTCATCGAGGAGGACGGGCTCCGGCGACCGGTCACCGTCGGGGCGGCCGGCCCGGCAGCGCCCTTCGCACCCCTGGGCGACCGGCCGCGTCCGGGCAACGCGATCTGGATCGGGCTGGCCGGCGACGCCGAGCCGTACCCGAACCTGAACCTGGGCGTCGTGGCCGTGGTGGCGCCCGTGCCCCGGCCCGCCGCAGCCGGCGGGCGGGGCACGGCGGTGCTGAGCGGGGAGCCGCTGCTGCGCTGGGAGGTGCTCGACGGCGACGTCTTCAGGCCGGTCGACGTGCTCCGGGACGGCACCGGCTCGTTGCGGGCCGCCGGCATCGTGGAACTGCGACTGCCCGGCGGCTGGCAGCCGGCCGTGGGCGGCCGCGCGCCGGCCGCCGGGCTGCGCTGGTTGCGCGCCACCCTGACGCAGGGACGACTCGCCGAGCCGCCGGTGCTGACCGACGTCCGGTTGAACACGGTGGCTGCCGACGCGGTCACCACGATCCGCAACGAGGCGCCGGAACCGGTGCAGGTCCCCGTGCCGGACGGCCGCACCAGGCTGCGGTTGAGCCGGACGCCGGTGCTGCCGGGCACGGTGACGCTGCAGGTGGACGACGACGCCGGCACCGACGTCTTCGGCACCGCAC
Organism: Modestobacter excelsi; assembly: GCF_005930495.1. GTDB lineage: Bacteria > Actinomycetota > Actinomycetes > Mycobacteriales > Geodermatophilaceae > Modestobacter > Modestobacter excelsi. Next base: position 13,963 of record NZ_SJEX01000100.1, read on the forward strand.
CGGGAAAGGCGAGCACCTGGTCGGAGGTGCCCAGCCTCGCCGGGCGGGGCGCGGACGACCCGGTGTTCACCCTCGACCCCGGAACCGGCGTCCTCACCTTCGGCGACGGCGTGCAGGGCCGCGTGGTACCACCCGGCTTCCGCAACGTCACCGCTCTCGCCTACCGGGTGGGTGGCGGCCGGGCCGGTCGGGTCCCGGCCGGCGCGATCACCGCCATGGTCACCTCGCAGCCGTACGTCGTGGGGGTGACGAACCCACGCGCGGCCGAGGGGGGCTCGGATCCCGAGCCGCAGTCCGACGCCGTCCGCCGCGGGGCGGCCCAGCTCCGTGCCCGGGGGCGGGCGGTCGCGGCCGCCGACTACGGCCTGCTGGCCCTGGAGGCCCCCGGGGCCCAGCTGGCCCGTGCCCACGGCGAGGCCGGGCTCGACCCCGAGCACCCCGGCGTCCCGGCGGCCGGCGTGGTAGGGGTGCTCGTCGTCCCGCCGGTCACCGATGAGACGGACCCGCCGATGCCGACACCGGCGACGCTGCAGGCGGTCGTCAGCCACCTGAGCGGATCGGTTGCACCGATGGGGGTGCGCGTCGTCGCCGCTCCGGCCACCTACCGGCGGGTGCACGTCGAGGCGTGGGTGGTGCTCACCCCCGCCGCGGACCGTGCCGAGGTCCTGCGGGCGGCGACGGACGACCTGACCGGGTACCTGCACCCGCTGACCGGTGGGGACGACGGTGGGGGCTGGCCGTTCGGCGGGGCACTGCGCAGCGTCGCGCTCACCCGCCGCCTGCTGGCCGTTCCCGGCATCATGGCGGTGCCGCTGATCACGGCGGTCGTCGACGGCCTGCGGTTGCCGGCGTGCACCGACCTGCCGTTGGCGGCGACCGAGCTGCTGTGGCCGGAGCGGCCGTTGCTGGTCCCGGTCCCGACCGGGACCGTCGTGGCTGCGGGGGGTGCCCCGTGACGCAGGCGGACCCGAACACGACGTTCCGGCTCGTGGACCCGTACGTGGGATGGCAGCCGGACCCGACCTCCGCCAGCACCGGCCTCACCGGGTTGGCGGACGAGGACGGACTCCGGTTGGCCACCCTCAGCGGAGGGCTGGTCCGGGACGACCTCCTGCCCTGGTTCCCGGATCCCCGGCTGGCGCACTCCAGCCGGTCCGGCTGGTACCTGCTCGCCAGCGGCGCCGTCCCCCGACTGCTGCGCCGCGATCCCTGCACGGGCGCCTGGCGGCCGCTGTGGACGCCGTCCTGCGACCCGGAGCTGCTGCACGACCCCATCGCGGTCGCCGCCGCCGGCCACCGCCTCGCGGTCGCGGACAAGCGCCGGGTGCTCATCTGGGACCACGAGGGTGAGCAGCTCACCGCGGTGGTCGATGACCCCGGGGCGCGGCTGGTCGCAGTGGACGCGACCGGCGCGGTGGTGGCCGCCGGGGCCGAGGCGTCCCGCCTGTGGCGCTACGGCCCGGACGGCACGCCGCACGGCAGCCTCCGGACCGGCGTCGCCGGGCAGCTGGTCGGGCTCCGGATCGGCCCCGGCGGCACTGTGTGGCTGCTCTCCCGGGACGGGGACCGCGGACCACTGCGGCTGTCGACCGGCCGGCCCGGTGCGGCGTTCGCGACCACCGACCCCGCTGCCCTGGCCGAGGCACTGCCCGCGTCCGCGCTGGTCGCCGCCTGGGCCGGGGGCTTCTGCCTCCGGGTACCCGGGCGCGAGGGCGAGACGCGCGACGAGTGCGCGGACTGGTCGGGAGCGGCCCTGTCCGGTGGCGCGCCGCGGGCACCCCGCTTCAGGACCAGCGGGACCCTCGTGACCGGGCCTCTCGACAGCGGCATCTCCCGGTGCCGGTGGCACCGCGTCCGGGTGGACGCCGAGGTGCCGGCCGGCTGCAGCCTGTCCGTGGCGGTCGCCGTCACCGAGGACCGGGCGGCGGAACCCCACGAGCGCGACTGGCAGGCGGCCCCCGCCGGCGTTCTGGACCACCTCGTGGACCAACCGCCCGGGCGCTGGCTGAGGCTGCGGCTCACCCTGACCAGCGACGGGGAGCGCACCCCGGTGGTGTACCGGGTCCGGCTGGACCTGCCCCGCTCGACCAGCGCGGACCTGCTGCCGGCGGCGTTCCGCCAGGACCCGCTGGCCGAGGACTTCACCGAGCGCTTCCTGTCCCTGTTCGACGCCTCACTGGCCGACCTGGACCGGGTGATCGAGCGCTACCCGGCTCTCCTCGACGTCGATGGTGTCCCGGACGGCGCGCTGACCTGGCTCGGCGGCCTGCTGGGGCTCGGGTTCGACGCGGGCTGGGGTCCGGACATCCGGCGCCGCCTCGTGGCCGCAGCCCCCGACCTCTACCGCACCCGGGGCACCCCCGCGGCGTTGAGCCGGGTGATCGAGATCGTCACCGGGATGGCACCCGACATCCGGGAGCTGGCCGCCGAGCGGCTCTGGGCAACAGTCACCGCAGCGGGCACGGCGCCGGGCGACCCGGCGGCCGCGGGGAGCACGCTCGGCCAGGCCCGGCTCTTCGGGCGCGCTTCCGCGCGGTTGCGCCTGGGCGATGCCGCGGGCGTGGGTGGCTCGCCGCTGGGCTCCACGCCGCTGCGGGCCCGTGGTGATCCCGACACCGATGCGGTGTCGGCGCATGCCCACCGGTTCCGCGTCACTCTGCCGCCGCGTGCGCTGTCCCCGGAGGAGGAGCAGACGCTCAGCCGGCTGGTCGCCCGGCAGGCTCCCGCGCACACCGTCGGGACCGTGCGCAGCGGCGGCCTGGGGCTCGTCGTCGGCGTCTGGTCCGCAGTCGGGGTGGACACGGCGCTGGTGCCGTTGCCGGCACCGGTCCTGGGTCCCGCGCCGGCGGGAGCCCGCTCCCGTCCGGTCCGGCTGGGGCGGTCGAGCGTGCTGTGGCCAGGGCCTCGCGGGCACTGGACCGGAACCCCCGTCCGGTCGGGGACGGCGGTCGGCGTGCAGACGCTGGCCTGGTGAGGAGTGAGAGGACCCGGAGATGACAGAGACGACACGGACGGGACGCGGATCGGACCTGCCGGATCTGCGTCGGCTGCGGTACTTCCACGGCCAGCTGCTGGGGGCCCGCGACTTCCGCCGCGAGCAGGCGTACATGCGCGACAAGTTGCGGCTGCGCATGCGGCACCTGCTCGGCTACGGCGTGGTCTGCGGACTCCGGGTGGAGCCGGTGCGGACGGGCCCGTACGACCAGCCCCACGAGGCCCCGGACGCAGCACAGGCGGGATCAGCAGCCGCTGTGGCAGGGACCGCCGCGACGGATGCCGAGGCCGGCGCGGAGTCGGCCGGGACC
>NZ_SJEX01000035.1 GCF_005930495.1 Modestobacter excelsi
GGGTGGGGGACTGTGTCCCCAGCGGTGCGGCGTCCGTCACCTCGACCACGGTACGACGGGGAGGTGACAGTCGGGGCTCTCGTCGTCCCGCCCCGTCGTCGGCCGCGCCCCGGCTGCGAAGATCGTGCGGTGTCCGTCCCCGGTGCAGTCCCCCTGGTCAACGGAGCCGACGTCGAGAAGGCCGCACGCCTGCTGGACGGCGTGGTCCGGCGCACCCCGCTGGAGCACTCGCGGGCCCTCGCCGAACGGGTCGGCGGCCCCGTGTGGCTCAAGTGCGAGAACCTCCAGCGCACCGGCTCGTTCAAGATCCGCGGTGCCTACACCCGGATCGCCCGGCTGACCGCCGAGGAGCGGGCGCGGGGCGTCGTCGCCGCCAGCGCCGGAAACCACGCCCAGGGAGTCGCGCTGGCCGCCCGGGAGCTCGGTGCGGCGGCCACCGTGTTCATGCCGGAGACCGCGCCGCTGCCCAAGGTCGCCGCCACCCGCGGCTACGGCGCGGACGCCCGGCTCGGCGGCGAGACGCTCACCGACGCCATCGTCGACGCGGTGCGGTTCTCCGCGGAGACCGGGTCGGTGTTCATCCACCCCTTCGACCACCCCGACGTCATCGCCGGTCAGGGGACCGTCGGTCTCGAGGTCCTGGAGCAGTGCCCGGACGTGGCCACGGTCGTCGTCTGCACCGGCGGTGGTGGGCTGGTCTCCGGGATCGCCGCCGCGGTGAAGGCCCGCCGTCCCGACGTCCGGGTCGTCGCCGTCCAGGCGGCCGCCGCCGCGGCGTTCCCCGCGTCGCTGGCCGCGGGCCACCCGGTGCCGCTGACCACGATGGCCACGATGGCCGATGGCATCGCCGTCGCCGCTCCCGGCGACCTCACCCTGGCCCACGTGTCGGGCCTGGTCGACGAGGTGCGGACCGTCACCGAGGGCGACCTCAGCCGGGCCCTGCTGTTCTGCCTGGAGCGGGCCAAGCTGGTCGTCGAACCGGCCGGGGTCGCCGGGGTCGCCGCCGTGCTGGCCGACCCCGCCGCCTTCGCCCCGCCCGTGGTCGCGGTCGTCTCCGGCGGCAACATCGACCCGGTGCTGATGATGAAGGTCGTCCAGCACGGCATGGCCGCGGCCGGGCGCTACCTGTCGCTGCGCGTCCAGGTCCCCGACCGGCCCGGCTCGCTGGCCGCCCTGCTGCGTGAGCTGGCCGGGCTGTCGGCCAACGTGCTGTCGGTCGAGCACGAGCGGACGACGGCCCGGCTGGACCTCGGGGAGGTCGAGGTCGGCGTCCACCTGGAGACCCGCGGGCCCGACCACGAGCAGCACGTGCTGGCGGCCCTGTCCGCCGCCGGGTACGCGCCCCGCGTCGACTGACCGCGCGCCGCGGGCGCCGATGACTTCTCCGCACGGCCCCGGTCCAGACCGGTGAGCCCCCGCACCGCAGGGGCCGGGACGGGCGACGTGACGTCGGAGGAACTCTCATGCAACGGACCCGCCGGGTGCGCGGAAGAGCACGCGAGAACTGTCGGACGGCGGGCCTAGCGTGCCCGGCATGACCAACGCCGTCGTCGTCGAGGGGCTCGTGAAGCGCTTCGGGGAGAACACCGCGCTCGGTGGGGTGGACCTCACCGTGTCCGAGGGCACCGTCCTCGGGCTGCTGGGACCCAACGGGGCGGGCAAGACCACCGTCGTCCGGATCCTGAGCACCCTGTTGCGGCCCGACGCCGGGCGGGCCGAGGTGAACGGGCTCGACGTGGTCACCCAGGGCGACCAGGTCCGGGCCACCATCGGGCTCACCGGCCAGTACGCCGCGGTCGACGAGTACCTGACCGGCCGGGAGAACCTGGAGATGGTCGGCCGGCTCTACCGGCTCGGCAGCAAGGAGTCCCGGCTGAGGGCCGGGGAGCTGCTCGAGCGCTTCGAGCTCACCGACGCGGCGAACCGCCCGGCCAAGACCTACTCCGGGGGCATGCGCCGACGGCTCGACATCGCCGCCTCCCTCATCGCCCGGCCCCGGGTGCTGTTCCTCGACGAGCCGACGACCGGCCTGGACCCGCGCAGCCGGCTGGGCATGTGGGAGTTCATCGCCGACCTGGTCAGTGACGGGACGACGATCCTGCTCACCACGCAGTACCTGGAGGAGGCCGACCGGCTCGCCGACCGGATGGTCGTCATCGACAAGGGCAAGGTGATCGCCCGCGGCACCGCCGACGAGCTGAAGGCCCAGGTCGGCGGCGAGCGGCTGGAGCTCACGGTGTCCAGCAGCCGGCAGCTGGGCGCCGCCGCGGAGGCGCTGCGCCCGCTGGCGCAGGCCGAACCGCACCGGGACGAGCAGACCCGGCGGTTGTCCCTGCCGGTGACCGGCGGCACCGAGACCCTGGCCGAGGGGCTGCGCCGGCTGGCCGTCACCGACGTGCAGGTCCTCGACATCGGCCTCCGTCGCCCCGACCTGGACGACGTGTTCCTCACCCTCACCGGGCACGCCGCCGAGGAGTCCGCCGCCGAGGCGGAAGAGCCGGCCGCCCCGACCGCTGTCAGTGCAGGAGCCTCCCGATGACCACCCTGGCCGAGACCGTCAGCGACAGCGTCACCATCACCCGGCGGAACCTGATCAAGGTCAAGCGCGTCCCGGACCTGATCGTCTTCGCCACCCTGTCGCCGATCATGTTCGTGCTGCTGTTCCGCTACGTGTTCGGCAGCGCCATCCCGATCGAGGGCATCTCCTACGCCGAGTTCCTGCTGCCGGGGATCTTCGCCCAGACGGTCGTCTTCGGGAGCACGATCACCGGGGCGAGCCTCGCCGACGACCAGCAGAAGGGGCTCATCGACCGGTTCCGGTCGCTGCCGATGGCCCGCTCAGCCGTCCTGGTCGGCCGCACCGTGGCCGACCTGGGGCTCAACGTCATCACCATCGTCGTGATGGCCCTGACCGGCCTGGTCGTCGGCTGGCGCATCCACTCCTCGGTCGGTGAGGCGCTCGCCGGGTTCCTCATCCTGCTGCTGTTCGCCTTCGCCATCTCCTGGGTCATGGCCCTGGTGGGGCTGCTGGTCCGGACGCCGGAGGTGGTCAACAACGCCAGCTTCATCGTGATCTTCCCGCTGACGTTCATCGCGAACACCTTCGTGCCCACCAACAACTTCCCGACGGTGCTCAAGACGATCGCGGACTGGAACCCGGTGTCGGCGGTGGTGCAGGCGGCTCGCCAGCTGTTCGGCAACACGGCGCCGAGCCTGGAGACGTCGAACGCGTGGCCGATGCAGCACCCGGTGCCCTACGTGCTGGCGTGGGTGATCGTGCTGCTGGTGGTGTTCGTTCCGCTGTCGGTGCGGACCTACCTCCGCACCGCCAGCCGCTGAGGGCCGTCGAAGCACCCCCGCGCCCCCGACCCCCGCTCCGCTCGAGCGGCCCCGGGCGGGGCCGACCCCGGGAACCTGCAGGAAGGCGGGCGAGCCCCGTCTGGTGGGGGCCGGTGACCCAGGGCGAGGATGGTGCCGATGAGCACCGAAGCCCCGGCTGGGTCGCCGGCCCCCGCGTCCCTGTCCGCCTCCCACCCGCTGGCCGCCCCGTCGGCGTTGCCCTACCAGCTGCCGCCCTTCGCCGAGATCACCCCGGAGCTCGTCCGGGAGGCGCTGCTGGCCGGCATGGCCGAGCAGCGCGCCGAGGTCGCCGCCCTGGTGGCCGACCCGGCCGAGCCCACCTTCGACAACACCGTCCTCGCCCTGGAGCGGTCCGGGCAGCTGCTGGCCCGCGCCGAGCGGGTGTTCCACAACATGACCTCGGCCGTCTCCTCCGACCGGATCCGCGAGATCGAGCGGGAGGTCGCCCCGCTCGCCGCCGTGCACGACGACGCCCTGCGGCTCGACCCGGCGCTGTTCGCCCGGGTCGACGCGGTGCACGCCCGTCGGCGCGACGTCGGCCTGGACGAGGAGTCGGTCCGGCTCATCGAGCGCTACCACCTCGACTTCGTGCTCGCCGGCGCCGGCCTGGACGACGCCGGCCGGACCCGGCTCAGCGAGCTCAACCAGCGGCTGGCGGAACTGAGCACCACCTTCGACCAGAACCTGCAGGCCGCGACCGAGGCCGCCGCGGTGGTGGTCGAGGACGTCGCCGCCCTCGACGGCCTGTCCGAGGGCGAGGTCGCCGCCGCAGCCGGGGCGGCTGCGGAGCGTGGCCGGGCGGGAGCCCACCTGCTCACCCTGGTGCTGCCCAGCGGCCAGCCCGCGCTGGCCAAGCTGCGGAGCAGGGAGCTGCGCCGGCGGCTGTACGAGGCGTCGGTGACCCGGGCGTCGAGCGGTGAGCACGACAACGGGCCGATCGCTGCGGAGATGGCCCACCTGCGAGCGGTCCGGGCCCGGCTCCTCGGGTTCGACACCCACGCCGACCTCATCGCCGCCGACCAGACCGCGAAGACCTCGGCCGCGGTGGACGCGCTGCTGGGTGAGCTGGTCGGTCCGGCCCTGGCGAACGCCAGGGCGGAGGCCGAGGTGCTGCGCGAGCTGGCCGGCGCCGACGGCGTCGAGCTGGCCGCCTGGGACTGGGCCTTCTACTCCGAGCGGGTCCGGGCGGAGCGCTACGCGGTGGACAGCGCCGCGCTGCGCCCCTGGTTCGAGCTGGACCGGGTGCTGGTCGATGGCGTCTTCCGGGCGGCCGAGCTGCTCTACGGCTACACCTTCCGCCCGCGCCCCGATCTCGTCGGCTACCACCCCGACACCCGGGTCTGGGAGGTGTTCGGCGCCGACGGCGAGCCGGTCGGGCTGTACCTGGGTGACTACTTCGCCCGCGAGGGCAAGCGCGGCGGCGCCTGGATGAGCTCCTTCGTCACCCAGTCGACGTTGCTGGACACCCGGCCGGTCGTGTTCAACAACCTCAACGTCAACCGCCCGGCAGCCAGTCAGCCGACGCTGCTGACCCTGTCCGAGGTCACCACGCTCTTCCACGAGTTCGGGCACGCCCTGCACGGGCTCTTCTCCGCGGTGACCTACCCGCGGTTCTCCGGCACCAGCGTCTCGCGGGACTTCGTGGAGTACCCGAGCCAGGTCAACGAGATGTGGGCGCTGTGGCCGGAGGTCCTCACCCACTACGCCACGCACGTCGAGACCGGCGAGCCGCTGCCGGTGGAGACGGTGCAGGCCATCGAGGCCGCCTCGCTGTGGGGGGAGGGCTTCGCGACGCTGGAGTACCTGGCCGCGACCCTGCTGGACCAGGCCTGGCACCGGCTGGACGCCGACACCCTGGTCGACGACCCGCAGGCGTTCGAGGCGGCCGCCCTGGCCGCTGCCGGGGTCGCGTTCGACCTGGTCCCGCCCCGGTACCGGACGACGTACTTCCAGCACGTGTTCGCCGGTGGGTACTCGGCCGGCTACTACTCCTACATCTGGTCCGAGGTCCTCGACGCCGACACTGTGGAGTGGTTCAAGGAGAACGGCGGGCTGCGCCGCGACAACGGCGACGTCTTCCGCAGCCGGCTGCTCGCCCGAGGCGGGTCCGTCGACTCGCTCGCCGCGTTCCGCGCCGTCCGCGGCCGCGACGCGGACACCGCCCCGCTGCTCCGCCGCCGCGGGTTGAGTCCCGCCGCCTGACCCCGCCGTCCGGAACGTGGATCAGGTCACCTGATCAAAGGTCCTCCTCCCGCACCAACGCTGCTGCGGGAGGACGGGCGGTGATCAGGTGACCTGATCACCGCCGGCCGGCCCGGCGCGTCACAGCCAGGGGAGCGCGAGCACCAGGTCCAGGTCGTCGGGGGCGGCGCCGTCGCGGACCAGCCGGTTGGGTTGGCGGTGGCCGCACTGCGTGCAGCGGTGCACCACCTGCCAGCCCTTCCCTGACTTCTCCACCAGACCGACCGGCTCCATCAGGGCCCGGCAGTCGCTGGACCGGTCACCCGGCAGCTCGTCGACGTGCAGCGACCACAGGCACCACGGGCAGTGGTTGCGGTAGTGCCCGTCGGTGTTCGCGGGCACCAGCGTCGAGCAGTGCCCGCACACGAAGTCGGTGTTCTCCGCCCGCCGTGAGCGTCCCCGTCCGCCGTCCACGGTCGTGGTCATGCGGTCGGTCAGGACGCGAACGGCTCGACGGCCAGGACCTTCACGGAGATGTCCTTGCCGTTGGGAGCCGTGTAGGTGACCGTCGTGCCCGGTGCGGCACCGACGATCGCCGCGCCCAGCGCCGACTCGGGGGAGTAGACGGTGAGGTCGGTGGTGCCGGCGATCTCGCGGGAGCCGAGGAGGAACTTCTCGGTGTCGTCCTCGTCGCCGTCGAAGGCGATGGTGATGACGGTGCCGAGCGCGGCGTGGGTGGCCGTGGTCGGCGCGGCGCCGACCCGCGCCTTGCGCAGCAGGTCGGTGAGCTGGCGGATCCGGCCCTCCTGCTTGCCCTGCTCCTCGCGAGCCGCGTGGTAGCCGCCGTTCTCCTTGAGGTCGCCCTCCTCGCGGCGGTCGTTGATCTCCTTGGCCATCGCCGGACGGTTCGCGATCAGCTGGTCGAGCTCGGCGCGCAGCCGGTCGTGGGCCTCCTGCGTCAGCCAGACGCCCTGGTCCTGCTGGTCAGTCGGGGTGGACACGGGATCACTCCTGGTGCTCGAGAGCGCGACCCTCCGTCAGGAAGGCCACCGGTGGTCAATCCGGGCAACCTAACACCGCTCGGCCTGCCTGTGCAGCCGTTCGCGGAACGGATCCGGCCGTGACCCGGTGCGGGCCGGGCGCTGACCAGGTCGCCGGGGGAGTGGCGACCGGCACACGCCCGGTGCTCCGGGCCCCGCGCCACGCCGCCCCGTCGAGGGGGACAATGGCCGGGTGATCGATGCTGACCAGTTGCGCCTGCTCGCGGTGCACGCCCACCCCGACGACGAGTCGAGCAAAGGCGCAGCGACCATGGCCAAGTACGTCGCCGAGGGCGTGCGCGTCATGGTGGCCACCTGCACCGGAGGCGAGCGCGGCTCCGTGCTCAACCCCGCCATGGACCGTCCCGAGGTGTGGGAGCGGATGGCCGAGATCCGCAACGCCGAGATGGCGAGGGCTCGGGAGATCCTCGGGATAGAGCAGGAGTTCCTCGGCTTCGTGGACTCCGGCCTCCCCGAGGGCGACCCGCTGCCGCCCCTGCCCGAGGGCTGCTTCGCCCTGGTGCCGGTCGAGGAGGCCGCGGCTCCGCTGGTCGCGTTGATCCGCCGGTTCAAGCCCCAGGTGATGACCACCTACGACGAGCGGGGCGGCTACCCGCACCCCGACCACATCCGGACCCACGAGATCTCGGTGCACGCCTTCGAAGCGGCGGGTGACCCGGAGCGCTACCCGGAGCTCGGCGAACCGTGGCAGGTCAGCAAGCTCTACTACCACATGAGCTTCACCCTGCCGCGGACGAAGGCGCTGCACGAGGCGGTGCTGGCGACCGGTGGCGAGTCCCCGTACACCGAGTGGCTGGCCAACTGGGACCCGGAGAAGGACATCTCCCACCGGGTGACCACCCAGGTGCCCTGCGCCGAGTACTTCCCGGTGCGCGACGCCGCGCTGATCGCGCACGCCACCCAGATCGACCCGACCGGCCGCTGGTTCTCCGTGCCGCTGGACGTGCAGAGCCAGGCCTGGCCGACCGAGGACTACGAGCTGGCCCGCTCGCTGGTCGACTCACACCTGCCCGAGGACGACCTGTTCGCCGGCGTCCGCAGCTCGGCGGAGGTGTCGTGACCGCCGCACTGACCCTGCTCGCGGTCGACCAGCAGCAGCTGCCCGAGGACGTCGGCAAGTCCGGCCCGCTCGGCCTGCTGCTCATCGTCGTCCTGCTGATCGCCGTGCTCTTCCTCGGTCGGTCGATGGGCCGCCACCTCAAGCGCGTCCCGCGCAGCTTCGACCCGGCGGACCAGGTGCCCGACACCCCCGCCGAGCTGATCGACGTCCCCGCCCGCGATCCGGGCGAGGAGCTGCTCGACACCCTGCGGCGTGCGCCGCTGGCCATCGAGCCGCCCCGTCGCCCCGACGACGGCAGCTCCGCGCCCCGGGCATGAGGACGACCCGGGCCGTGGCCCGGGTCGCCTGCTGTGGAACTACCAGCGGTGCGCGACGTCGATCACCAAGCGGGGCGTGTGGTCGGTGTTCGGCGTGCCGTCGAGGGTGAAGACCCGGAACGGCAGCCGGGCGCGCACGCCGAGCCCCAGCGTGGTCTGACCCTCGAAGGACCCGGCCCAGGCGACCTGCCGGAAGGTGGTGAACCCGCCGACGGCCACGACCTCACGCGGGTTGCGCGGCTGGAACGTCGCGCCGTGCTCGCCGTACGCCGGTGCCTTGACGACGACCTGCAGCGCGGCGCCGCCGCGGAGCGGGACGACGGCGCCCGACCCCTCGGCGAGGACGGTGCGGACGTAGCGCACGTCGTACGAGCCGAAGGTGGCGTCCTGGCCGCCGATGTCGATCACCAGGCGGTCGAAGCAGGCGTGCCGGCCGGCGCGGACGCCGTTGAGCGTCTCGGTGTCGGCATGGGTGTCGTGCACCTTCGGCAGCGAGCCCCACGACACGCTGCAGCGGTCGGCGGCGCCGGCCGGGGTGGCCCCGACCAGGACCGCGGCGACCGCGGTCAGGACGGCCAGGACGAGGGCGACGGAGCGGTAGCGGGGGCTGTTCACGGCTTCCTCCAGAGGTGTTGTGAGCCACCCGCAGAGTCCCGCGACACGCCGCCTCTTACCAGATGCGCAGCGGCTGCACAACAGCTGAGTCTCGGCGAGTCGCTTGGCAGATCTCGTCGGGCATGCGGTGTGCCGGAGCGGTTGATGATCGAGGTGTCGCGCTGCGTAGGACACCCGGCCGGTGGCTCCGCCGCCCGGGGACATCGACGAGGATGAGCACCGGCGGCGGCTGGCGACACCGGCACGCTCAGTCGGTGAGGCGCTGCTCCCCGACTGCAGTCCCAGAAGGTGTTCATCGGCTACGCCTCGATGATCCGGTCACTGGCCGAGGAGCAGCCGGCTGGGCGGCTGGCGATCGCGCCGCGGGCGGTCAGCTCCGCCTCCGAGGTGCTCACGCCGTCACACGCGAGCTCGCCACGCGGGCGTGGGTGTGCCGCCGTTCGACGTGTACGCCGCCACCGAGACCGGCGGCATCGCCGCCGAGTGCGCCTCCCACGCCGAAGCTGCACCTGTTCGAGGACCTGGTCCTCGCCGAGCCGGTCGACGACGATCACGCGCCGATGCCGCCGGGGACCGGGGGCGCCCGGCTGCTGGTCACCGTGCTGTCCGAGCGGGCACAGGGCTCACGCCCAACTGGTCCGCCACCGGTGGTCGGGCCCGACCGCCGGTGGGAGGCGGTGCGGTGGCCCGCCGCGCGTCGACGGTGCCGGGAGAAGTCGTGACCACGAGCGGGCCGGGGGTCTGGATCACGTCGATCGCCCAGTACAGGTCACCTGAAGACGGACGGTGGGCGAAGGAGGTGACGCTCGCGCCGAGCGGCCTCCACGCTGTCGGCGGGGTCACGGCCCGCGAGCTGGAGCACGGACCACGCCATCGCCGTGGAACAGCGGCTCGTCCGCGACCGACCGGACTTGCGGAACATACCGCGGGGGGGTACTACTTGTACTGCATACCCCAACGGGGTACACAGAAGAGGAGAGTTGCAGTGACGAGCACCGAGTACGCCGTCCGAGGCATGACCTGTGGGCACTGCGCTGCCGCCGTGACCGAGGAGGTCACGAAGATCCCGGGGGTCACCGACGTGGAGGTGGACGTGGCGTCAGGTCGGGTCACCGTCCAGAGCAGCAGTGCGGTGTCCGACGAGGCCGTGTCCGAGGCGGTCGAGGAGGCCGGCTACGAGGTCGTCACGGCCTGAGTCCGGACTCGGGGTGGGTGCCTCCCTCCATGAGTGGTGCTCCGCCCCGATCCGCCGGCTCATCCGTCCCGCATCACGAGGAGGTCGATCGACATGGCGAGCTACACCCATGCGAAGGACGAGCACCTCAAGCGGCTGCGCCGCATCGAGGGCCAGATCCGCGGGCTGCAGCGCATGGTCGAGGACGACAAGTACTGCATCGACGTCCTGACCCAGGTCTCCGCGGCGACCCGCGCCCTGCAGTCGTTCTCCCTCGGCCTGCTCGACGAGCACCTGGCCGGCTGCGTGGTCGACGCCGCGCAGAAGGGTGGCCCCGAGGCCGACGCGAAGGTCCGCGAGGCCTCCGAGGCGATCGCCCGGCTCGTCCGCTCCTGACGAGGAGGACCTGCGATGCACACCGCCGCCAAGCTCGGCGCCTACACGCTCGGGTTGGTCGCCGTCTTCGGCGCGGCCGCCGGCATCGGCTCGGTGGTCGGTCCGGTCGGCGCGGTCGCCGACGACATGGCCACCCACGACGCCGCTCCGCACGGCGAGACGCATGCGGAGTCGCCGCTGGACACCGGCGCCCAGCAGTCCTCCACCACCCACCTGCCCGGTGGCCTCCAGGTCTCCCAGAACGGCTACACCCTCGACGCCGCCGGCTCCCTTCCGGCGGGTGCGGCCACTCCGGTGTCCTTCCGGATCCTCGGCCCCGACCGGCGGCCGCTGACCGCCTACGACACCGCCCACGACGAGGACCTGCACCTGATCGCGGTGCGCCGGGACCTGACCGGCTACCAGCACGTGCATCCAGAGCTGGCCGCCGACGGCACCTGGTCGATCCCGTTGGACCTGACCGCCGGTGAGTGGCGGTTGTTCGCCGACTTCGATCCCGCTGGCAAGGACGCCGGGCTCGTCCTGGGCTCCGACGTCGCCGTCGCCGGCGACTACGTTCCGCAGCCGCTGCCCGAGCCGTCGACCACGGCCGAGGTCGACGGGTACACCGTCACCCTCGACGGCGAGCTGGTTCCGGGTCAGGAGTCCGAGCTGACTCTGACGGTCGGCCGGGACGGCCGCCCGGTCACCGACCTGCAGCCCTACCTGGCCGCCTACGGGCACCTGGTCGCGCTGCGCGACGGCGACCTGGCCTACCTGCACGTCCACCCCGCCGGGGAGCCCGGCGACGGTGCCACCGCGCCCGGCCCGGACATCACCTTCTACGCCACCGCTCCCTCAGCTGGGGACTACCGGCTGTTCCTGGACTTCCAGCACGGCGACGTCGTCCGCACCGCCGATTTCACCGTTCGCGCCGGTGATCCCGCCGCCGCCCCGACCGGCAGCGGGACCGCTGCCACCGGTGACGCGGGTGGGCATGCGGACGACGGCCACGCCCACGGCTGACGCCCACTCCTGCACCACCGCGAGCGCGCTCCGAGGAAGAAGACGATGAACTCCGCGACACAGAACAAGACCCCCTCGGCCCCGGTCGGCGACAACCACGTCGAGCTGGCGATCGGTGGGATGACCTGCGCCTCCTGCGCCGCGCGCATCGAGAAGAAGCTCAACCGGCTCGACGGCGTCTCGGCCACGGTCAACTACGCCACCGAGAAGGCGAAGGTCAGCTTCACCGGCGACGTCACGCCCGCCGACCTGATCGCGACGGTGGCGAAGACCGGCTACACCGCGCACCTGCCCGAGCCCCCGCGGCCCCGTCCCGAGGCTCACCCCGAGCCTGCCAGGGGTGAGGAGGACGGGGTCCTCCGACTGCGGCGGCGGCTGCTGATCTCGTCGGTCCTCACCGTCCCGGTCGTGGCGATGGCGATGATCCCCGCGCTGCAGTTCACCTACTGGCAGTGGCTGTCACTCACCCTCGCCGCCCCGGTGGTGGTGTGGGGGGCCTGGCCGTTCCACGAGGCGGCCTGGACCAACCTGCGCCACGGCGCGTCCACGATGGACACGCTCATCTCGATGGGCACCCTCGCCGCGCTGGCCTGGTCGCTGTACGCGCTGTTCCTCGGCACCGCCGGCGAGCCGGGCATGACCCACCCGTTCGAGCTCACCGTCGTCCGCACCGACGGGGCCGGGAACATCTACCTCGAGGCCGCCGCCGGGGTGACGACGTTCATCCTGGCCGGGCGCTACTTCGAGGCCCGGTCCAAGCGCCGCGCCGGCGCCGCCCTGCGGGCGCTGCTGGAGCTGGGCGCGAAGGAGGTCTCGGTCCTGCGCGACGGACGCGAACAGCGCATCCCGGTCGACCAGCTCGCCGTCGACGACTCGTTCGTGGTCCGCCCCGGCGAGAAGATCGCCACCGACGGCGTCATCACCGAGGGCTCTTCGGCCGTGGACGCCTCGATGCTCACCGGCGAGTCCATGCCCGTCGAGGTCGGCCTCGGCGACGGTGTCGTCGGCGCCACCGTCAACGCCGGCGGTCGGCTGGTGGTCCGGGCCACCAGCATCGGCGCGGACACCCAGCTGGCGCAGATGGCCCGGCTGGTCGAGGACGCCCAGAACGGCAAGGCCGAAGTGCAGCGCCTCGCCGACCGCGTCTCGGGCATCTTCGTGCCGATCGTCATCGCCCTGGCCGCGGGCACCCTCGGCTTCTGGCTGGGCACCGGGGGCGGGCTGGCGGCCGCCTTCACCGCCGCCGTCGCCGTCCTGATCATCGCCTGCCCCTGCGCGCTGGGGTTGGCCACGCCGACCGCGCTCATGGTCGGCACCGGCCGCGGCGCGCAGCTCGGCATCCTCATCAAGGGCCCCGAGGTGCTGGAGAACACCCGTCGGATCGACACGGTCGTACTCGACAAGACCGGCACCGTCACCACCGGCCGGATGACCCTCCTCGACGTCGTCGCCGCTCCCGGCGAGGACCGCGAGCAGGTGCTGCGGCTGGCCGGTGCGCTGGAGGACGCCTCCGAGCACCCCATCGCCCAGGCCATCGCGACCCACGCCGCCGAGCAGGTCGGCACCCTGCCGCCCGTCGAGGGCTTCACCAACGTCGAGGGCCTCGGCGTGCGGGGCGTCGTCGACGGGCACGCGGTCCTGGTCGGGAGCACCCGGCTGCTGGCCGAGTGGTCCCAGCCCCTCGGGCGGGACCTGGAGCGGGCGAAGGCCGCGGCCGAGGCCGAGGGCAGGACGGCCGTGGCCGTCGGCTGGGACGGCTCCGCGCGCGGCGTCCTCGTGGTCGCCGACGCCGTCAAGGACACCTCCGCCGAGGCCGTCCGCCAGCTGCGGGCCCTGGGCCTGACCCCGGTCCTGCTGACCGGCGACAACGCCACCGTCGCCCGCTCGGTGGCCACCGCTGTCGGCATCGACGAGGTCATCGCCGAGGTGCTGCCCGCGGACAAGGTGGACGTCGTCCGCCGGCTGCAGGAACAGGGCAAGGTCGTGGCGATGGTGGGGGACGGTGTCAACGACGCCGCGGCCCTCGCCCAGGCCGACCTCGGCCTGGCGATGGGCACCGGCACCGACGTCGCGATCGAGGCCAGCGACCTGACGCTGGTGCGCGGTGACCTGCGAGCAGCCGCGGACGCCATCCGGCTGTCCCGGATGACGTTGAGCACCATCAAGGGCAACCTGTTCTGGGCCTTCGCCTACAACGTCGTCGCGCTGCCGCTGGCGGCCGCCGGCCTGCTCAACCCCATGCTCGCCGGTGCGGCGATGGCGTTCTCCTCGGTGTTCGTCGTCTCCAACAGCCTTCGGCTGCGCCGCTTCCGCAGCGCGAACGGCTCGGCAGCGACCACCGATCGCCTCGGCGGCGGAGCTGACGCCGCCGGCAGTGCCGCGAGGGAGACCGCGACGGCCGGCTGACCACCTGCATGGACACCGCTACCCCACGAACGCCGAGGGGCTGATCCGGCCGCGGAGACCGGGGGAGGAGAGGTCATGGCATCGCAGCAGACGACGGCCGTGCTGGAGGTCGCCGGTGTGCACTGGGCGACGCAGAAGGCGACGGTGGAGCGCGTGCTCGGCCGACGCCCCGGCGTGCTCCGCGTCGAGGCCAACCCGGTCGGCCAGACCGCGACGGTGACCTACGACCCCACGCGGACCTCGGTGGCGGACCTCGCCGGGTGGATCCGTGAGTGCGGCTACCACTGCGCCGGTCGGTCGGTTCCTCAGCACGTGTGCGACCCAGCGGTCGAGCCGCAGCCCCGCGGGCCGGTCGGGCACCACGACGGCCACCGGCCGGACGCGGACGCCGACCACGGCGGCCAGGAGGAGGCAGGGCAGGGCGGTCACGCCGGGATGACCCCGCAGGACGCGATGGGCCACGGCGGGCACCACGCCGGCATGTCGATGGACGGCATGGTCCGCGACATGCGCAACCGGTTCCTGGTGGCGGCGCTGCTGTCGATCCCGATCCTGCTGTGGTCGCCGATCGGCCGGGAGGTCCTCGGCTTCACCGCTGCCGCACCGTTCGGCCTGCGCGACGACGTGTTCTCGCTGGTCCTGTCGCTGCCGGTGGTCTTCTACAGCGCCTGGATCTTCATCGACGGCGCCTGGCGGGCGCTGCGCGCGAAGACGCTGGACATGATGGTGCTGGTCGCCGTCGCGGTGGGCGCGGGCTGGTCGTACAGCCTGGTCATCACGTTGAGCGGCGGTGGCGAGGTCTTCTACGAAGCGGCTTCGGTACTGACCGCCTTCGTGCTGCTCGGGCACTGGTTCGAGATGCGCGCCCGCGGTGGGGCGAACGACGCCATCCGCACGCTGCTGGAGCTGGCGCCCCCGCGCGCGGTGGTGCTGCGCGACGGGCAGCCGGTGGAGGTGCCCACGGCCGACGTCGTCGTCGGAGACCTGCTGCTGGTCCGCCCGGGTGCCAAGATCCCCGTCGACGGGACGGTCGAGGACGGCGACTCCGAGGTCGACGAGTCGATGGTCACCGGCGAGAGCTTGCCGGTGCACAAGGCGCCCGGTGCCGCGGTGATCGGCGCCTCGGTGAACACGACCGGCACGCTGCGGGCCCGGGCGACGAAGGTCGGCGCCGACACCGCGCTGGCACAGATCGTGCAGATGGTGCAGGAGGCACAGAACTCGAAGGCACCCGGCCAGCGGCTGGCCGACCGGGCCGCCTTCTGGCTGGTGCTCGTCGCCCTCCTCGGCGGCGGCCTCACCCTGGTCGTGTGGCTCCTGGCCGGGGCCTCCTTCACCACGGCGATGCTCTTCGCCATCACCGTCGTCGTGATCACCTGCCCGGACGCACTGGGCCTCGCGACGCCAACCGCGATCATGGTCGGCACCGGCCTGGGTGCCCGGCGGGGGGTGTTGTTCAAGAACGCCACCGCGCTGGAGACCTCCGCCCGGATCGACACGGTGGTGATGGACAAGACCGGCACGCTGACGAAGGGCGAGCCGGAGGTCACCGACGTCGTGGTCGACGGCATGGACGCCGAGAACGTCCTGGCGCTGGCTGCTGCGGTGGAGCGGGAGTCCGAGCACCCGCTGGCCGCTGCCGTCGCCGGGCACGCCGACAGCCTCGGCGTGCCGGCGCTGACCGCCACCGGGTTCCGCAACGTCCCCGGCCACGGAGCCTCCGCCGAGGTCGCCGGTCACCGGGTGCTCGTCGGCAGCGCCAAGCTCATGGCCGACGAGGGTGTCGACCTGGGGACGCTCGGCGCGCGCCGGGACGAGTTGGCCGGCAGCGGCCGCACCGCCGTGCTGGTGGCCGTCGACGGGCGGGGCGTCGGTGTGATCCCCCTGGCTGATGCCGCGCGGGAGACGTCGGCTGCGGCCGTGGCTGCGCTGCACGAGGCCGGTGTCGAGGTCGTCATGCTCAGCGGCGACAACGAGGCCACCGCCCGGCGGATCGCCGGACAGCTGGGCATCGACACCGTCATCGCCGAGGTCCTGCCCGGTGACAAGGCCGCGAAGATCACCGAACTGCAGCGGTCCGGCAAGCGGGTCGCGATGGTCGGCGACGGGGTCAACGACGCACCGGCGCTGGCGCAGGCGGACCTGGGCATCGCCATCGGTGCGGGAACGGACGTGGCCATCGAGACCGCCGACGTCGTCCTGATGCGGTCGGACCCGCTCGACGTCCCGACTGCGCTGACCATCGGCCGCGGCACCCTGCGCAAGATGCGGCAGAACCTGGGCTGGGCCGTCGGCTACAACGCCATCGCGCTGCCGATCGCGGCCGGCGTGTTCGAGCCGGCGTTCGGCCTCGTGCTGCGGCCGGAGATCGCCGCCCTGTCGATGTCGGGCTCGTCGTTCCTGGTCGCGGTCAACGCGCTGCTGCTCAGGCGGCTGCGGCTGCCCGCCGCCCCGGAGACGCCCGCGGCCGAGACGGCCACGGCACCCGAGCCGGAGCCGGTGTCCCGCTGACGGTTCCACACCGCGGTCACGGGGCCACGTGCGACGGACGCCGCGGAGGCCTCGTAGCCTCGGAGACGGAGGGAGTGGTCATGGCGGCACGACTGTGGACGGCGCTTCTGATGCTGGCCGCTGTCTTCGCCATGCACGGCGTGCAGTGCGCCGGGGCGGCCGACAGCGCAACCTCCGCCGCGACCACGGTGCACGTCGTCACCCCGGCACACAGCGGCTCCTCCGCGATGACCGCGCTCGCCCCCGGCCAGGCACTTCCGGCCGTTGGAGCGGCCCGCGCAGACGACGCGACGTCCGCCCACACCACGGTCGCTGCCGCTGCCGTTCCGGTGGGTGCGGGTCACGGCAGCGCACCGCACGACTGGGCCGCGCACCTGTGGACGGCCTGCCTGGCAGTGCTCGCGGCCGCTCTCGCCGTCCTGCTCGCGCTGCTCGTTCCCCGACTCGTCCGGCTGGGACCCCCGGCTCTGCGGAGCCCGAGCGCCCGCGCCTCCGGCTGGCTGGTCCCGCCCCGACCACCGGACCTGTCCGCCCTCTGCCTGCTGCGGATCTAGGCCGACCGCCCGACCGCCCCGCCCCAGCACCCGCTGGCTCCGGCGGCGGTCTCGCGCGCCCTCGATCCCACCCAGTCAGGAGAAGCACGACATGACCAGCACCACCGCACGCATCACCGGCCTGGCCGGCGCCCTCGTCGCCGGCACCCTGCTGCTCGCCGGCTGCGCCGACGACCCCTCCAACGCCGTTGGCGAGAACTCGACAGCCAGCGGTTCGGTCAGCTCCTCGGCCAGCGCCGAGGCCGACCACGACGACGCTGACGTCGCCTTCGCCAGCGGCATGATCCCGCACCATCGATCCGCGATCACGATGGCGCAGCTGGCCGAGGATCGGGCCGCCGACCCGCGGGTGGAGGACCTCGCCGCCGGCATCGAGGCCGCCCAGGCCCCGGAGATCGACACGATGTCCGGGTGGCTGGCTGACTGGGGTGCAGCCGCCCCCAGCAGCGCCGGCGACGACGGCATGGGGGACATGGGCGGCATGGACCACGGTGACATGGGCGGGATGGACACCGGTGCCCTGGCCGGCATGTCCGGAGCCGAGTTCGACCGGATGTTCCTGACCATGATGATCGAGCACCACCGTTCAGCGGTGCAGATGGCCGAGACCGAAGCAGCCGACGGGCAGGACACCGCCGCGATCGCGCTGGCCGAGTCCATCCGCGGCAGCCAGACCGCCGAGATCGCCGAGATGCAGCGGCTGCTGGCCGAGCTCGGCGGCTGATCCGCGCCGCGGTGGGACCGGCTCGTCAGGTGGTCCCACCGCGGCCCCGCGCGCTCGTGGCCACGCCCCACGTGTCGTGAGGGAGGTCGTCGGGCTGTCGCCCGGGGTGCCGCACCGGCCGCAGGCCCGCCGGTCAGTGGCTTGCGAGCTCCTGAGGGTGGGCGGGGTAGGCGTGGATCGCCGCGCTGCGCAGCTTGGGCACGTCGCGGGTCAGCCGGTGCTCGGCGTCGTGCGCGAGCCGGTGCGCGTCCACCAGCGTGGCCCGCGCGTCGATGTCGAGGTCGGCCTCGGCATGGATCTGGTGACCGATCCAGCGCATCCGGAGTGTGCGGACTCCGACGACGCCTGGGGTGGCGCACAACGACCGTTCGGCCTGGTCGACCAGGGCCGGGTCCACGGCGTCCATCAGTCGTCGGTAGACGTCTCGTGCGGCGGTGCGGAGGACGGCGAGGATGGCGACGGTGATCAGCAAGCCGACGATCGGGTCCGCGAGCGGGTAGCCGGCTGCGACGCCGCCGGCGCCGGCAAGAACGGCCAGTGAGGTGAAGCCGTCGGTCCGGGCGTGCAGCCCGTCGGCGACGAGGGCGGCCGAGCCGATCTGCCGCCCCACCCGCATCCGGTAGACCGCGACCAGCTCATTGCCGAGGAAGCCGATCAGGCCGGCCAGCGCCACCCAACCCAGGTGCTCCACGGGGGAGGGGTCCACCAGGCGGCGGACGGCCTCCACCCCGGCGACGACGGCGGACAGGGCGATCATCGCGAGAATGAAGAGCCCGGCCAGGTCCTCTGCTCGGCCGTAGCCGTAGGTGTAGCGGCGGTTCGCCGCGCGGCGGCCGACGACGAAGGCGATCCAGAGCGGTACGGCGGTCAGCGCGTCGGAGAAGTTGTGGATCGTGTCGGCCAGCAGTGCCACGGAACCGCTGACGGCGACCACCAGTACCTGGAGCAGGGCCGAGACGCCGAGGGCCACCAGACTGACCTTCACCGCGCGGACGCCCTGCGCCGATGACTCCAGCGCCGTGTCCACCGAGTCGGCAGCGTCATGGCTGTGCGGTCGGAACAGCCCGGTCACGAAGCCGCGTAGCCCGCCGTGGTGCTCGTGCTCGTGGTCGTGGTCGTGGTGGTCGTCGCCCTGCTGGTTGACGTCGTGCACCTCAGGCGCCCTCAGCGTTGCGGTGGAGATGGGCCGGGTCGCTGTCGGGGAGGTGGTGCCCGGGCACGCTGGAACTGCTGTGCTCGGAGTCGTGACCGTCGGTCCGGCGGGTGGCGGCGTGGCTCATGCCCGGACCGGCGTCCCTGCAGCTGCTTCGCCGGTGGCGCCTGCGGCCGCCCCGATGCCGGTGGCCGTGGCGGCGTCCGGACCAGGGGCGTCCAGCAGCTCCTGGACCAGGGCGCGGACATGGGCGTCGATCAGCTCGTACCAGACCCGCTGCCCGTCCCGTCGGGCCCGGACCACACCGGAGAGCCGCAGTCGGGACAGGTGCTGGCTGACCCCCTGGACCGGCACCCCGGCCAGCTCGGCCAGGCAGGTGGGGTTCGTCTCGCCCTGAGCCAGCGCACAGCAGATCGTCAGACGGACAGGATCGCCCAGCAGCCGCAGCCGATCGGCGAAGGCCGCCACCCGCTCCGACCGGGGCATGGCGAAGTCGTGGATGCTCGTGTGCACCGTTGCGAATGTACGCGAGAACGCAAAGGCTCACGGTGACTCCCGGTGCGCCGGGCATCGCGGTGGTGGTCATGCGGCGGAACGTGCGGACCCGGGATCACTCGGCGTTCGTTCGCACGCGGACCATTGGGGGAAGGAAGGGGGCATGCCGAACCGTCTTGCCGGCGCCACGAGCCCGTACCTGCTGCAACACGCGGAGAACCCGGTCGACTGGTGGGAGTGGGGACCGAAGGCGTTCGACGAGGCGCGGCGTCTCAGCAGACCCCTGTTGATCAGCATCGGCTACGCCGCCTGCCACTGGTGCCACGTGATGGCGCACGAGTCCTTTGAGGACGAGGCGACGGCGGCGCAGCTGAACGCCGGCTTCGTCTGCGTGAAGGTGGACCGCGAGGAACGGCCGGACGTCGACAGCGTCTACATGGCGGCCACCCAGGCACTCACCGGCTCGGGCGGCTGGCCGATGACCGTGTTCACCACCCCGGACGGCGCGCCGTTCTACTGCGGCACCTACTTCCCACCCCGCCCGCACCCGGGGATGCCGTCGTTCCGCCAGGTGCTCGACGCGGTCACGGACGCCTGGACCAGCCGGCGCGCGGAGCTGCAGACGGCGGGGTCGCGGATCGTCGAGGGCATCTCCAGCCGGCTCGACCTCGGCGCCCCGACGCCGCTGTCGGCGGACCTGCTCGACGATGCGGTCGGCGCCCTGGCCGACCGGTACGACCGGCAGGCGGGCGGCTTCGGCGGTGCGCCGAAGTTCCCGCCGTCGATGGTGCTCGAGTTCCTGCTGCGCGCGCACGCCCGCCGCGGGGACGCCAACACCCTCGGCATGGCGCAGGTCACCGCGGAGGCGATGGCCCGCGGCGGCATCTACGACCAGCTGGCCGGTGGCTTCGCCCGCTACTCCGTCGACGACCGGTGGGTGGTGCCGCACTTCGAGAAGATGCTCTACGACAACGCGCTGCTGCTGCGGGTCTACTCGCACCTCTGGCGCGCGACCGGCGTGGACTGGGCCCGGCGGGTCGCCGACGAGACCGCCGCCTTCCTGACGCGGGACCTGGGCACCGCCGAGGGCGGCTTCGCCTCCGCCCTGGACGCCGACACCGAGGGCGTCGAGGGGCTCACCTACGTCTGGACGCCGGCCCAGCTGCGCGACGTGCTCGGCGACGACGACGGCGCCTGGGCCGCGGAGGTGTTCGGCGTGACGCCCGAGGGGACCTTCGAGCACGGCGCGTCCACGCTGCAGCTGCCGCGCGACCCGGACGACGGCGAGCGGCTGGCCCGGGTGCGTGCCGCGCTGGCGCAGGCCCGGGCCGGGCGCCCCCAACCGGCCCGGGACGACAAGGTGGTGACCGCCTGGAACGGGCTGGCGATCGCGGCGCTCGCCGACCACGGTGCGCTCACCGGCGATGCCGGACTGGTCCGTGCGGCCGGTCGGGCGGCCGACCTGCTGCACCGGGTCCACTGGGTCGACGGACGGCTGCGCCGGGCCTCCCGCGGCGGCGCGGTCGGTGCGCACGCCGGCGTCCTGGAGGACTACGGCGACCTGGCCGAGGGGCTGCTCGCGCTGCACGCCGCGACTGCCGAGCCCCGCTGGCTGGGCTGGGCCGGTGAGCTGCTCGACGTGGTGGCCGCCCAGTTCGTCGACGCCGACGGTCAGTGGCACGACACGGCCGCGGACGCCGAGGCGCTCGTCCACCGGCCCTTCGACCCGGCCGACGGGCCGACCCCGGCCGGGGTCGCGGCGGCGGCCGGCGCGCTGGTGACCCACGCGGCCCTGGCCGGGTCGCCCGAGCACCGGGCCCGGGGCGAGGAGGCGCTGGGGTCGCTGGCCCGGCTGGTCGCGCACGCGCCGCAGGCCGGCGGCTGGGCGGCGGCCGTGGGGGAGGCGCTGCTCGCCGGCCCGCTGGAGGTAGCGGTCAGCGGGCCGGCCGGCGCGGAGCGCGCGGCCCTCGAGCAGGTCGCTCGCCGCGCGACGAGCCCCGGCGCGGTGGTGGTCGCGGGGGAGCCGGGCGCGCCCGGGGTGCCGCTGCTGGCCGACCGTCCCCTCGTCGGCGGTGCTCCGGCGGCCTACGTCTGCCGCGGCTTCGTCTGCTCCGCGCCGGTCACCGACGTGTCCGCTCTGAGCGCAGCGATGACTCCTGCGGCTGACTGATTACACGATTACAGTGGTGCACGCAGAGCCGTCGTCCTGAGGAGGGCACCGTGCACGCACACCACCGCTTCCCGCCCGAGGGCTTCCCTGGCCGTGGCCGCGCCCGCGGCCGCGCCGCCGACGCCCCGCCGCCGGTCGAGCGCGCCGAGGTCGCCGGCTGGTTCGCCGGCCGGCTGCCCGACGAGTGGTTCACCGGCCCGGTCGAGCTGGTCATCGACCGGGACGAGATCACCGTCATCGGTGCCGTGGCTGAACCGGACGCCGGCGACGGCGACCCGGCGGCCGCCCGCGCCGGCCGGATCGCCCGGTTCCGCGAGCAGACCCGCTCGGCCCGGATGGCGATCGCCGACGCGGCGCAGGAGCGGTACGGCCGCTCGGTCGCCTGGGGGGCCTCCTGCGGCGACGTCCGCGAGCTGTTCACCACGCTGTCCGTACCGGTGATGACCCGGTTGCGCCAGCCCGAGCGGCTGGTCCTGGACACCCTCGTCGACGCCGGTGTCGCCCGCTCCCGGTCCGAGGCGCTCGCCTGGGCGGTCCGGCTCGTGGGGCAGCACACCGACGACTGGCTGTCCCAGCTGCGCGAGGCGATGGCCGCGGTCGAGCAGGTCCGCGCGCAGGGACCCCGGGTCGACTGAGCGAGGACCCCGCGCGTCACCTGGGACACTGGGCCGTGTGACCACCGACGTCGTGCCCACCCAGACCGACGTCCTGGTCGTCGGAGCCGGACCGGCCGGGTCCGCTGCCGCTGCCTGGGCGGCCCGCGCCGGCGCCGATGTCGTCCTCGCCGACGCAGCGGTCTTCCCGCGGGACAAGACCTGCGGCGACGGGCTGACCCCGCGCGCGATGGGCGAGCTGGACCGGCTCGGCCTCGGGAACTGGGTGCGGTCCAGGGGCCGCAACCGGGGCCTGCGCGCGGCCGGCTTCGGTCAGGAGCTGCTGCTGCCCTGGCCGGGCGGCTCGCTGCCCGACCACGGCGGCGCGGTGCCGCGCACCGAGCTCGACGCCCAGGTCCGCGACGTGGCCCTGACCGCGGGGGCGGAGCCGCTGGAGGGTGCCCGCGCGGTGGACGTGGAGCGGGACGGCGACCGGGTGGCCGGGGTGGTCTTCCGCCGTCCCGACGAGTCGACGACGACGGTGCGCTGCCGTCGGCTGGTCGTGGCCGACGGCGCCCGCTCCCCGCTGGGCCGGGTGCTCGGGCGGGAGTGGCACCGGGACACCGCCTACGGTGTCGCTGCCCGCGGCTACATCGGCTCCGGCCGCAGCGACGACGAGTGGATCTCCTCGCACCTGGAGCTGCGCGGCGCGGAGGGTGAGCTGCTGTCCGGCTACGGCTGGGTCTTCCCGCTCGGGGACGGCGAGGTCAACGTCGGTGTGGGCACCCTGGCCACCGAGCGCCGCCCGGCCGACGTCCGGCTGCGCAGCCTGCTCGACCTCTACGCCGATCAGCGGCGCGACGAGTGGCAGTTCGACGGCGCCGTCCGCGCCCCGGCCAGCGCTCTGCTGCCGATGGGCGGGGCGGTCTCCGGGGTCGCCGGGCGCAACTGGGCGCTGATCGGCGACGCGGCGGGCTGCGTGAACCCGCTCAACGGGGAGGGCATCGACTACGGCCTGGAGACCGGGCGCAGCGTCGTCGAGCTCCTCGGCACCGACGACTGGACCGGCGCCTGGCCCGCGGTCCTGCGCCGGCACTACGGCGAGGCGTTCTCCATCGCCCGGCGGCTGGCCGGGCTGCTCACCGTGCCGCGGCTGCTGCCGGCGGCCGGGCCGGTGGGCATGCGGTCCCGGGCGTTGATGACGGTGGCCCTGCGGGTGATGGGCAACCTGGTCACCGACGCCGACCGCGACGTGGTGGCCCGCGCCTGGCGGCTGGCCGGGCGGCTCTCGGTGCGGCTGGACGACCGCAAGCCGTTCAGCTGAGCTCCGCCTACACGAACGGGCTGTTGTAGACCGCGAAGTAGACGGCGATGTAGTGGCAGGTGGCGGCCACGATCGTCATCGCGTGGAAGACCTCGTGGTAGCCGAAGGTCCCCGGCCAGGGGTTGGGGCGCTTGGACGCGTAGGCGATCGCCCCGGCGCTGTAGAGCAGCCCGCCGACCGCCATCAGCACCAGGACGGTCACCCCGACGAGGTCCAGGATGTCGACCAGCACGAAGACGGCCGCCCAGCCCAGCGCGAGGTAGATGGGCACGCCGAGCCAGCGGGGGGCGTTCGGCCAGACCATCTTGAGCGCCACGCCGAGCAGCGCTCCGGTCCACACCGTGCCCAGCAGCCACCAGCCGGTCGGTTCCGGGACGGCGAGGAACGAGAAGGGCGTGTACGTGCCGGCGATGAACACGAAGATCATCGAGTGGTCGGCGCGCTTCATCAGCTTCCAGCCGCGGGGTGACCAGCGGCGGCGGTGGTAGAGCGCGCTGACCCCGAACAGCCCCAGGATGGTCAGGCAGTAGACGGTCACCGGCCAGCCCGCGCGGGGCCCCTGCACGAAGGCCAGCGGGATGAGCACCGCCGCCGCGGCGATCGCGCCGAAGAACGCGAACAGGTGCAACCAGCCCCGCATCCGGGGGCGGGTGTCGGGGTGGTCGTAGTCCCGGTCGCCGTAGTCGGTCAGCGCCCAGTCGCCCTGGTGGGTGATCCCCTCGACCGGGACGCCCTCGTCGCGGACGGCGCTCAGCGCGTCGCGGAGCGGCGCCTCCAGTTCCGCGCCGTCGGCGGTGACCCGGACGGAGTCGTCGCGGTCCGAGGAGACGGTCATGACCCGAGGTTACGGAGGGGTGGGAGGGCCGTCATCCTGGAGGCACTGTGAGCTTCCCGGCCCTCGATCGCCCCTGCGGTCAGCCGGTGGGGCACCCGGGTCCTAGGGTGGCTGCGTGGGGGTGCGCGCGTGGGTCCGCGAGAGGCTCACGGTGCTGTACGAGCACCGGATCGCCCGATCGCTGACCGGCGCCGACCTGCCCCGGCACGTCGGCGTGATCATGGACGGCAACCGCCGCTGGGCGCGGGCGATCGGTCTCGAGGACGTCGCCCACGGGCACCGCCGCGGTGCGGAGAAGATCGTCGACCTGCTCGGCTGGTGCGACGACGCGGGCGTGCAGGTGGTGACGCTGTTCCTGCTCTCCACCGACAACCTCGGCCGGCCGGAGCCAGAGCTCAGCGCGCTGCTGTCGATCATCGAGGACGTTGCCACCGACCTCTCCCGGCCCGGCCGGCGGTGGCAGCTGCGTGCGATGGGCGCGCTCGAGCTGCTGCCGGCGGAGACGGCGGCGGTGCTGAAGAAGGCCGAGGAGGACACCCGGGGCCGGCCGGGCGCGTCGGTCAACCTGGCGGTCGGCTACGGCGGCCGGCAGGAGATCGCCGACGCCGTCCGGTCGCTGCTGGCCGAGCACGCCGGACGGGGGACGACGCTGCCCGAGCTGGTCGAGGCGCTGGAGGTCGACCACATCGCCGAGCACCTCTACACCCGCGGCCAGCCCGACCCGGACCTGGTGATCCGCACCAGCGGCGAGCAGCGGCTCTCGGGCTTCCTGCTCTGGCAGACGGCGAACGCCGAGTTCCACTTCACCGACGTGTACTGGCCGGACTTCCGGCGGGTCGACTTCCTCCGGGCGCTGCGGGACTACGCCGCCCGGCACCGCCGCTTCGGCAGCTGACCTGCCCCGGCAGCAGAGGGCGGGGGAGGGCGCTGAGAGGATCGGCGGCATGGCAGCCGGCGCGGTCGACGTCCCCCTCGAGTACGTGCGGCTGGGGCTGCGCTTCGACCGGCTGGAGCCCGGCTTCGTCGACGCGTACACCGGCGACCCGCGGCTCCGCGCCGCGGTCGCGGACGAGCCGGCGCCGACCCCGCACCGGCTCCGCGACCAGGCCCGGGCGCTGCTGGGCGAGCTGGACTCCGCGCAGCTGCCGGCCGACCGGGCCGCGTACCTGCGCGGGCAGCTGACCGGGCTGGAGTGCAGCGCACGCAAGCTGGGCGGGGAGCCGGTCGGGTTCATCGCCGAGGTGCAGGCCTACTTCCAGGTGCAGGTCACCCTCGGCGACCCGGCCGACTACGCCGCCGCGCACGCCGCGCTGGACCAGCTGCTGCCCGGCAGCGGCAGGCTGGCCGAGCGCTACGCGGCGCACCGGCGCCGGGAGGAGTGCCCGCCGCAGCGGCTGGAGGCCGCGGTGCACGCGCTCTCCTCGGCCCTGCGTGACCGGGTCCGCGGCCAGTACGGCCTGCCGGAGGTCGAGACGGTCCGGTACGAGGTGGTCACCGACAAGCCGTGGTCGGGCTTCAACTACTACGAGGGCGACTACCGCTCCCGGGTGGCGATCAACGCCGACCTGCCGCACCGGCTCAGCCAGCTGCCGCACCTGGTCGCCCACGAGGCCTACCCCGGCCACCACACCGAGCACTGCCGCAAGGAGCGCGGGCTCGTCGAGCGCGACCAGCACCTGGAGCACACCGTCTTCCTGGTCAACACCCCCGAGTGCCTGATGGCCGAGGGGCTGGCCGACCTCGGGGTCGAGGCGTCGATCGGGGCGGGCTGGGGGCCGTGGGCGGCCGAGGTGCTGGGCGACCTCGGGCTGCGCTTCGACGGGCACCTGGCCGAGCAGGTGGCCGTGGCGGCGGCGCCGCTGAACCGGGTCCGGCAGGACGCGGCGATCATGCTGCACGACCGCGGCGCCGATCCCGACGAGGTGATCGCCCACCTGCAGCGCTGGGCGCTGGTCAGCGCCGACCGGGCCGCCCAGCAGCTGCGCTTCCTCACCGACCCGCTGTGGCGGGCCTACATCTCCACCTACGTCGAGGGCTTCGACCTGCTGTCGTCCTGGCTGGCCGCCCGCCCCGCGGAGCAGTCGCTGGCCGACCGCTTCGTGCGCCTGCTGGACGAGCCGCTGACCCCTGCCGGGATCACCGCCGAGCTCCCGGTCGCCTGACGCCGTGGCACGGGGGACGCCGCAGGAGCGGCGCCTGCTGGGCCTGTGGACGGCGGGCTGGCTGGCGCTGCTGCTGCTCATCGGGCTGTTCTGGGTGGGCAACGTCGGGGTGGAGTGGCCGGTGCTGCTGGTGCCGGTGGTCTGGGCGCTGGTGGCGCTGCGGCCCCGCCGGGAGGGGTGACCCGCGGACCGGTGCCGCCGGTCGCGCGGCGCAGCGGGCAGAGTTGGCCCATGTCGACCACGCGGTTGCTCCTGCTCGGGGCGGTGCGGATCTTCCAGCCGGTGCACGGCTACCTGCTCCGCCGCGAGCTGCTGACCTGGCAGGTCCAGGACTGGGCGCACCTGAACCCGGGGTCCATCTACTCCGGTCTGCGCACGCTGGCCAAGCGGGGGCTGCTGGAGGAGACCGACGGTGAGCCGGTGTCCTACCGGCTCACCGCGGACGGTGAGGTCGAGTACCAGCGCCTGCTGAGCAGTGCGCTGCGCCAGCCCGAGCCCGGCGACCCGAGCCGGCTGCTCGGGGGCCTGTGCTTCTTCACCACGCTGCCCCGCCACGAGGTCCGCGAGGCGCTGCGCGCCCGGGACCTCGTGCTGGAGGCCATGGTGTCCGGCATGGACTCGGCGGTGCGCGGCGTCGAGTCGTCCCGGATGGCACCGGCCAGCACAGTGGAGCTGTTCCATGCGACCCGTTCCTGGGTCGACGGGGAGCGCGGCTGGGTCCGGGACGTCTGCGCCCGCATCGACGCCGGCCACTACCGGTTCGCCGACGACCCGCAGGGCCCGGACCGGCCGGTCGAGGGGCTCTGGCCGGCCGCCGTCCCCGACCCGCCGGGCGGTGCCTGACCCGAGAACGCGCTTGACCCTGGTTAGTCAAACTTGAACACTGGCAGCGTGATCCACGCCCGCGGGCTCGCCCGCACGTTCCGGAAGAAGAAGCAGGAGGTGCACGCCGTCGTCGGCGTGGACCTCGACGTCGAGGCCGGGGAGATCGTCGGCTTCCTGGGCCCGAACGGGGCCGGCAAGACCACCACCCTGCGGATGCTGACCACCCTGCTCGCGCCGACCGCCGGCACCGCCACCGTCGCCGGCTGCGACCTGGTCACCGACCCGGTGGGCGTGCGCCGGCGGATCGGCTACGTGTCGCAGAGCGGCGCCACCTACCCCGACGCCCGTGCCGGTGAGGAGGTCGTCGACCACGCCCGGCTGTACGGGATCAGCACCGCCGAGGCGACGGCCCGCGGCAAGCAGCTGTTCCGCGAGCTCGACCTCGACGGCCTGTGGGAGCGGCAGCCGAAGTCGATGTCCGGCGGCCAGCGGCGCCGGCTGGACATCGCCGTCGGCCTGGTGCACGTGCCCGGGCTGGTGTTCCTCGACGAGCCGACCACCGGGCTGGACCCGCAGGCGCGGGCCAACCTGTGGCAGCACATCCGGGGCCTGCGCGAGGAGCGGGGGACGACGGTGTTCCTCACCACGCACTACCTGGACGAGGCCGACGCCCTCTGCGACCGCATCCTGGTCATCGACGCCGGCCGGATCGTCGCCGAGGGCACCCCAGACGCGTTGAAGTCGCAGGTGGGCGGGGACGTCCTCACCGTCACCGTCGAGCGCGCGGAGACCGCCGGCCGGGTCGCCGCGCTGATGGCCGCGCTGCCGGGCGCCGAGGTCCCGCAGGTGCTCGACACCCGCGTCGTCGGCCGCGCGCCGCAGGGCGGCGCGGCGCTGATGAGGCTGGTCCGCGAGCTCGACGCCGCCGGGATCCCCGTCGCCGGGATCGAGAGCCGCCGGCCCAGCCTGGACGACGTCTTCCTCGACCTCACCGGCCGGTCGCTGCGGGAGAGCGGCGGCCCAGGAGGGCCCGGTGCTCCGGCCGCCCCGGCCGGCCGCGCCGCCGCCGAGCAGCCGCAGGAGATGGCCCGATGAGCACCGCGACCACCGCCCCGCCGAGCCCGGCGACGACCGGGCCGACCAGCAGCGTCGCCCGGGACACCTACACGGTGTTCGCCCGGGCGATGCGGATGTCGCTGCGCAACCCCGCGTGGCTGGTGATCAGCCTGATGCAACCCGTCCTGTACATCGTGCTGTTCGGGCCGCTGCTGGAGCCGCTGAGCAGCCAGCTGGGCTCGGGCAACGCCTACCAGCTGTTCGTGCCGGGGATCCTCGTGCAGCTGGGCATCTTCGGCGCGCTGTTCGTCGGCTTCGGCCTGATCGCCGAGTACCGGGCCGGGGTCATCGAGAGCCAGCGGGTCACCCCGGCCAGCCGCACGGCGCTGCTGCTCGGCCGGGTGATGCGCGACGTCGTCGTCCTGCTGGTGCAGGGCACGCTGCTGGTGCTCGTGTCGATCCCGCTCGGGCTGCGTGCGCCGGTGCTGGGGGTCGTCCTCACCCTCGTCGTCATCGCGCTGCTCGGGGCGGCGTTCGCCTCGGTCTCCTACGCGCTCGCGCTCACGCTCAAGAGCGAGGACGCCTTCGCGCCGCTGCTGAACGCCGTCGTCCTGCCGGTCCTGCTGCTGTCGGGGATCCTGCTGCCGATGACGCTGGCCCCCGGTTGGCTCCAGGCGGTCAGCGACGTCAACCCGCTCAAGCACGTCGTGGAGGGCGCCCGGTCCTTCTTCGACGGCGACTACGGCAGCAGCACCGCCTGGTGGGGTGCCGGGCTGACGGTGGCGATGGGGCTGCTGGGCTGGTGGTTCGGCGTCCGACGTTTCCGGCAGGAGTCGAGCTGAAGAACTGGGTCCCACGTGTCACCCGTTGGCGTGTCGAGGGGCTCCTTTTGTCGGCGGTTGGGCCTAGCGTCCGCGGTGGAGGGCGAGCTGACCTCGTCCTCCACGGGAGGCCCGGTTGGTGCGACGAGGTCAGTCAGCCAGAGGGGCCGTGTCCCGGCCCCTGCGCCGGGACCCGGCCGCCTTCGAGCCGGGGCGCGCTGTGCGCCCCACGGGAGCCGACTCGTGAGCACTCGCCGTACGTACGTCCTCGACACCTCCGTCCTCCTCTCCGACCCGGGTGCGCTCTCCCGGTTCGACGAGCACGACGTGGTGGTCCCGCTCGTGGTGATCGGCGAGCTGGAGGACAAGCGCGACCACCCTGAACTCGGCTGGTTCGCCCGGCAGAGCCTGCGGATCCTCGACGACCTGCGGGTGCGGCACGGCCGGCTGGACTCCCCGGTGCCCATCGGTGACCTGGGCGGCACGGTGCACGTCGAGCTGAACCACAGCGACCCCTCGGTGCTGCCGGCCGGCTTCCGCAACGACAGCAACGACAGCCGGATCATGGTGGTCGCGCTCAACCTGCGCGCCGATGGCAGGGACGTCTGCCTGGTCACCAAGGACGTGCCGCTGCGGGTCAAGGCGGCCGCGGTCGGGCTGGCCACCGAGGAGTACCGCGGCCTCGGCGTGGTCGACGCGGGCTGGACCGGGATGGCCGAGCTGTCGCTGGAGGAAGCGGAGATCCAGGCGCTGTACGAGCGGGGGGCGGCGCACCTGCCCGCCGCCGCCGAGCTGCCCACCCACACCGGCCTGGTGCTGCTGTCCGCCCGCGGCTCGGCGCTGGGCCGGGTGCTGCCGGACAAGTCGGTGCGGCTGGTCCGCGGTGACCGGGACGCCTTCGGTCTGCACGGCCGGTCCGCCGAGCAGCGGATCGCGCTGGACCTGCTGATGGACCCGGAGATCGGCATCGTCTCGATGGGCGGTCGCGCGGGCACCGGCAAGTCGGCGCTGGCGCTGTGCGCGGGGCTGGAGTCGGTGATGGAGCGCCGGGCGCACAAGAAGGTGGTCATCTTCCGGCCGCTGTACGCCGTCGGTGGCCAGGAGCTCGGCTACCTGCCCGGCAGCGAGGGCGAGAAGATGGCGCCCTGGGCGCAGGCGGTCTTCGACACCCTGGGTGCGCTTGTCAGCGGGGACGTCGTGGAGGAGATCGTGGCCCGCGGCCTGATCGAGGTGCTGCCGCTGACCCACATCCGCGGGCGCTCGCTGCACGACTCGTTCGTGATCGTCGACGAGGCGCAGTCGCTCGAGCGCGGGGTGCTGCTCACCGTGCTGTCGCGGCTGGGCACCAACTCCCGGGTGGTGCTGACCCACGACGTGGCGCAGCGGGACAACCTGCGGGTGGGCCGGCACGACGGCGTCACGGCGGTGATCGAGGCGCTCAAGGGCCACCCGCTGTTCGCGCACGTGACCCTGACCCGCTCGGAGCGCTCGCCGATCGCCGCGCTGGTCACCGAGATGCTGGAGGACCTGCCCCTCTGACGGCGCTGACCGCCCCTGTGCGCCTGAGGCCGGGTCCCTCGTGCGGGGACCCGGCCTCAGCCCACACCGGAGGGGCCATCGGTCGGGCCCAGCAGCGCGTCGGGCAGCGGGTCAGGCGGCGGGGGTGGGGTGCCTGCGAACCGCACCACGGCGACCACGGCCCAGCCGGCGGCCAGACACCACAGCAGCCGGTGGACCACCTCCTGCGCGGTGAGCTCCCCGCGCAGCCCCAGCAGGAACACCGGGACGGCCAGCACGAAGCCGGTCAGCAGGACGTCGCCGCGGAGCGGGCTGGTCACCCCTCCATCTCCTCCAGCCGCTCACAGAGCAGCGACGCCCAGCGGTGCGCGGTGGCCCGCGCGCCGTCGACCAGCGCCACCGGCACCGACACGTGGTCGAGGACGGCCGCCGGGTCGGCGGTGGAGTCGGTGTCCTGGACGACGACGGCGTCCAGCCGGGGCAGCCCGTCCAGCCACGGCACCAGGTCCTCGGGCTTGCGGGTCGAGTCGAGCACGCCCCACACCGCGGTCGGCGACCAGATGGTGAGCATGTGCTCCAGCCAGGGGCCGCCCGAGGTCCGCAGCGGTGCGTCCACGGCGATGATCGTGACCGTGCCGCGCACGGTGCTGGCCTGCTGCCGCTCCGCGGCGGTCTCCAGGGAGGTGATCCGGCTGCCCTCGGGGGCCAGGCCGGCGAGCGCCCCGGAGGCAGCCCACTGCACGTCCTCCGGCTCGAGCCGCAGGGAGAGGGCCAGCGACCGGGCGGCGGCGAAGGTCTCCGCACCCGGGCCGACGACCATGAGCACGTCGCCCGGCTGCGCGGGCAGGTGCGGCGCGGTCGGCAGCCGCTCGGCGAGCGTCCGGGTCAGGGCCGCGTAGACCCCGCGGACCGCGGCGTCGTCGGTGAAGTCCGGGCCGAGCAGGAAGTCCGGCAGACCCAGCGTCAGCAGCCGGACGACGAGCTCCTCGGCGCCGTCCATGCTGTACGGGGCCAGCGCCGTCGACGGCGACACCGCCGGGACCAGCCGCGTCACCGTGGCGAGCCGCGTGCTGGTCTCCGGGACGGCCGGCAGCTCCGCCGCGGGCCGGCGCGAGCTGATCGGCACCGGGATCGGCACCGGCCGGGTGAGGACCGCCGGGCGGTCGGCGCCGGCCGGCCGGGCAGCCGGCAGCGGGGGACGTCCGCGGCGGGCCGGGGGGACGGCGGGTCGCTGCGACCGCGGTGACGAGCCACCGGTGATGCCCAGCCGAGGCAGGACGAGGGTGGCGTCCATCGGCAGCGGAGCCGGGTCGCTGGCGGTGCGCGCCATGACCGGGCTCAGCGAGACCGGGACGGCGAACCGCTGCTCCTCGACGGCCACCGCGACGGGCACCTCGATCGGGCGCGGCCCGGTGACCCGGACCTCCTCGGCGGCGGTCTCGGCCACGACGACGGCGTCGACGACGAGGGCCTGCGCGGCGGCGACCTGCGCCGCACGCTGCGCCACCCGGGCGTCGCTGGTCCAGCCGGGGCCGGACCACGCGTCGGTCCGGTAGGCGCCGGTGTCGTAGGCACTCGACTCGAGGCCGCGGGCGTCGTAGGCGGAGGGCTGGGCGACGTCCTGCTCGGCAGCGAGCGGGGCCTCGGCGACGGTCAGCGCCGCGCCGACCTCCGGGAGGCGGTGCCGGCCGCGGCCGGAGCCGTTCGCCGCCAGGACCTCCTCCAGCAGGGCCGCCAGCGCCTCGTCGGCGCTGCGGACGGACTCCACCATGGACACCGGTGAACCGGCCTGCGCGGCGAACTCCTCCTGGCGGCGCTCGGCCGCGAGCCGCTCGGCGACGATCCGGGCGGCCTCCTGGCGGGCGACCTCCTGGCGGTCGATCTCGATGCGGACCGCCTCGAGGCGCTCCGCCTCCAGCCGTTCGGCCTCGACCCGGGCTGCCTCGACCCGGGCTGCCTCGACCCGGGCTGCCTCGACCCGGGCTGCCTCGACCCGGGCTGCCTCGACCCGCTCGGCCTCCAGACGCTGGGCCTCGAGGCGCTCTGCTTCGAGGCGCTCTGCTTCGAGGCGCTCTGCTTCGAGGCGCTCTGCTTCGAGGCGCTCTGCTTCGAGGCGCTCTGCTTCGAGGCGCTCTGCTTCGAGGCGCTCTGCTTCGAGGCGCTCGGCTTCGAGGCGCTCGGCTTCGAGGCGCTCGGCTTCGAGGCGCTCGGCTTCGAGGCGCTCGGCTTCGAGGCGCTCGGCTTCGAGGCGCTCGGCTTCGAGGCGCTCGGCTTCGAGGCGCTCGGCTTCGAGGCGCTCGGCTTCGAGGCGCTCGGCCTCGAGACGCTCCGCCTCCTGCCGCTCCGCCTCCTGCCGCTCCGCCTCCTGTCGGGCGGCCTCCGCAGCCGTTGCCTCGGCCTCGAGCCGGGCTGCCTCGGCAGCAGCGGCCTCGGCCTCACGACGGGCGGCCTCCGCAGCGGCGGCGACGGCCTGGAGCCGGGCCGCCTCGGCAGCAGCGGCCTCAGCCCGCAGCCGGGCGGCCTCGGCGGCAGCGGCGTCGACCCGGGCAGCGGCGGCGCGCGCCGCCTCTGCGGCAGCGCTCTCGACCGCGGCGACCTGGGCAGCAGCCGCATCGGCGGCGGCGAGCTCACTGGCCGCCGCCTCGGCAGCAGCGGCCTCGGCGGCCGCCTCGGCTGCGGCCTGCACCGGGTTGGAGGCCACCATCCGGGTGAGGGCGGCGGCGAACGGCGACGGGCCGGACGGCTTCTCGGCCACCGGCTGGGCCGGCTCGACCGGCTCGGGAGCGAGGTCCTCGGGGGACAGCATCAGGGTGTGCTTGGTCGGGGTGAACGGCTTGGCGTCCGCCGTCCGGCGCGGCGCGGCAGCGGGCTCCCGGGTCGCGCGCACCGGCGTGGCGGCGCGGGCCTGCGCGGCGGCGCGGACCGGCGTGGCCGTGCGGACCGACGACGGCGCCGTGGCGCCGGTCGAGGCAGGCGCAGCCGAGCGCCGCACCGGCCGCTCGGCGACCGTCGGCGCCGCGGCGGGAGCGACACCCGCCCGGCCGTAGAGACCGACGGGCTGCGGCTCCTGCGACGCGGAGCCGAGCAGCTCGGCGAGCTCCTGCATGCGGTCGTCCAGCGACGCGGCCGGCCGCGCGTCCCGGGCGCCGGTCTTCAACAGCGAGCCGGTGTCGGGGCCCTTGACCGGGTCGGCCTCGGGCACCTCCGCCTCGGCGATGAACCGCTCGTTGGTGAAGAAGCCGAACATGCCGCCGGAGCGGATGCGGCGCACCCCGACGATCCGTGCGGTGGGGCCGAACTGCTCACGCGCGGCGGCGATGGCCTCGTCACGCGTGGCGGCCTCAACGGACTGCGAAGGCACCGTTCACCACTCCCAGGGACTCGATCTGGGCCGTGCGGGACACCTCGTTGTACGAGATCACCGACAGCCGGGGCAGGACCTGGCGGACCAGGCGGGACAGTGCGGCGCGCACCTGCGGGGAGCAGACGAGCACGGGGGAGAGGTTGAGCCGGTCCGCCTGGTCGAGCAGCTCGGTGCAGCCCCGGACGAGGGTGTCGACGGTGTGGCCGTCCAGGGCCAGCACCTGACCGTTCTCGGTGGGGCGGACGGCCTCGAGCAGACGCTGCTCGAAGGCCGGGTCCAGGGTGATCACGTGCAGTCGCTCGTCGGGCGTCACGTACGGCTGGCTGATCGCGCCACCGAGCGCCGCCCGGACCGCCTCGACCAGACCGTCGAGGTCCGTCGACTTCTTCGCCCGCAGCGACAGCGCCTCGAAGATGCGGACCAGGTCGCGGATGGAGACGCCCTCGTCCAGCAGCGCGTGCAGCACCCGCTGGACCTCGCCCAGGCTGAGCAGGCTCGGCGTGAGCTCCTCGACGACGGCGGGGTGCGAGCGCCGGACCATCTCCACCAGCACCTTCACGTCCTCCCGGCCGAGCAGCGCCGACGCGTTCTGCCGGACCACCTCCGCCAGGTGGGTGGTGATGACCGACGAGCGGTCGACGACGGTCGCGCCGGCCATCTCGGCCTGCCGCTGCAGCTCCGCGGGGACCCACTTGGCGGCCAGCCCGAACACCGGCTCGGTCGTGGGCTTGCCCGGCAGGCCCTCGAGGTGGTCGCCGATGGCCAGCACGGTGCCGGCGGGGGAGTTGCCCCGCGCCGCCGGGACGCCGTTGAGCCAGATGACGTACTGCGAGCCGGGCAGGTCCAGGTTGTCCCGGGTGCGGACCAGCGGGATCACCAGGCCGGTCTCCATGGCGACCTTGCGGCGCAGCGCCTTCACCCGGTCCAGCAGGTCGCCGCCGCGGGCGGTGTCGACCAGCTCGACGAGGTCGAAGGCGACCTCGAGCTCCAGCGGGTCCACGCGCATCCGCTCGACGATCGCCTCGGGGGAGTCCGGCTGCGGCTCCTCCGGGGCGTCCGCCGCGGCCAGGGCCTCGTCGTCGTCCTCGGGCTTCTCGGTCAGCCGGGTGGAGAGGAACAGGAAGAGACCACCGACGAGCAGGAACGGCAGCTTGGGCAGGCCGGGGATCAGGCACAGCGCCAGCGCGGCGCCGCCGGCGATCCGCACCGGCTGCTTGTTGCGGCCCAGCTGCTGCAGCAGGTCCGAGCCCATGTCGCCGGAGGAGGCGGCGCGGGTCACGATGAGGCCGGTCGCGGTGGAGATCAGCAGCGCGGGGATCTGGGAGACCAGGCCGTCGCCGACGGTCAGCAGCGAGTAGGTGGAGACCGCGTCGGCGGGCGCCATGCCGTTCTGCATGATCCCGATCGCGAAACCGCCGATCAGGTTGATCATCGTGATGATGATCGCGGCGATGGCGTCGCCCTTGACGAACTTGCTGGCACCGTCCATCGAGCCGTAGAAGTCGGCCTCGGAGGTGACCTCCTGGCGGCGCTTGCGCGCCTGCGTCTCGTTGATCAGGCCGGCGTTGAGGTCGGCGTCGATCGCCATCTGCTTGCCGGGCATGGCGTCGAGGGTGAAGCGGGCGCCGACCTCGGCGACGCGGCCGGCGCCGTTGGTGATGACGACGAACTGGATGATCGTGAGGATCACGAAGATCACCAGGCCGACGATCAGCGAGCCGCCGATGACGAAGTGCCCGAAGGACTCGATGACCTTGCCGGCGTAGCCGTCGCTGAGCACCAGCCGGGTCGAGGAGACGTTCAGCGCGAGCCGCATCAGCGTGGCGATGAGCACCAGCGACGGGAAGACGGCGAAGTCCAGCGGCCGCTTGATCTGCATGGACACCAGCAGGATCAGCAGCGACGCGGTGATGTTGAAGCCCAGGAGCAGGTCCAGCACGGCGGCCGGCAGCGGGACGACGAGCATCAGGACGATGGAGACGACCCCGATGGGGACGGCGGCCTTCGTCAGCTTTCCCACGAGACCTCGTTCCTGAGCAGCGGCGCCGGACGGCGAGAGGGCGCATCACGCCCTCGACGCCGTTCTCGGCAGTCCCCGGAACGGTCCGTACCGCAGCGGCCGCGCCGGGTCGCCACCCCGACCCACGCGCACCACCAGTGCCGGGCGCCCCAGACCGATCGGCCAGGTGGGGCGTCCGGTGCGGACGGTGCAGGTGCGGCCTCCTTCAGCGGCGCCTCGCCCGGGGCAGCCCCGCGACGTCGGGGGCCTCGAAGCCCGGCCGGTGGACGCCGCCGCGGACCCCGCGGTTGGACAGGTGCATCACGAAGGCCAGCACCCGGGCGACCGCGGTGAACAGCTGCGCGGGCACCTCCTGGCCGATGTCGCAGGAGCCGTGCAGCGCCCGGGCCAGCGGGATGTCCTGGACCATCGGCACCCGGCACTCCTCGGCCCGCGCCCGCAGCCGGGTGGCGACCTCCCCGGAGCCCTTGGCGACCACCCGGGGTGCGCCGCGCAGCGGCTCGTACCTCAGCGCGACCGCGACGTGGGTGGGGTTGACCAGCAGCACGTCCGCGTCGGCGACCTCGGACATCATCCGGTTCCGCGACATGGCCATCTGGGTGGCCCGGCGCTGGGCCTTCACGTGCGGGTCGCCCTCGGAGTTCTTGTGCTCCTGCTTGATCTCGTACTGGCTCATCTTGAGCTTGCTCATGGTCTGGTGCCGGACCACCAGGTAGTCGGCGAGGGCGATGGCGAGACCGGTGATGCCCACGACCCGGAACATCAGCACGGCGGACTCGGTGAAGACCCGGGTGACCTCCGACAGCGGCAGCGCACCGGAGGCCGACACCAGGTGCTGGGCCTTGTCCGACGTCGCCCAGATGACGACGGCGAGCGCGATCGTCTTGATCAGCGCCTTGATCGACTCCCAGAGCCCGTGGGTGCCGAACATCCGCTTGAGCCCGGGCAGCGGGTTCAGCTTGGAGAACGTCGGCTTGATCCCCTTGCCGCTGAGCACCACCCCGCCCTGGGCGGCCGAGGCCAGCGTGCCGACCAGCATCATGCCGAGCGCGATGGGCAGGACCGCACCGAGGAACGCGAACAGCGCCTGGCCCATCAGCGCCGACAGCGCCGCCGGCTGCGGGTCGTCGGCCACCGTGCCGATCTGCACGAACAGCTGGCGGACCGACCCGAACGCACGTCCGACGATCATCGGCAGCAGCACGCTGGCGGCGGCCGCGCCGAGCCAGGTGCCCAGCTCCTGCGTCCGCGGGATCTGCCCGTCCTTGCGGGCCTGCTTCAGCTTCTGCGCTGTCGGCTTCTCTGTCTTCTCACCACCCGGTCCGTCCTTGGCCATCTACCCGCTCCGGAAGGAGGTGATCGCCTCGAGGCCGGTGTGCATCAGCGCGTCGAGGGCGGGCGGCAGGAGCGGGAAGGTGAGCCCGAGCAGGGTCAGGGTGAGCAGGATCTTCACCGGGAACCCGAACGCGAAGATGTTCAGCGACGGGGCGGCCTTGGACAGCAGGGCCAGGGCGACGTCGGCGAGCAGCAGCACCGCGACCATCGGTCCGGCGATCTGCAGGGCGGCCAGGAACATCATCGAGAAGACGGTGACGAGGGTGGAGCCGAGCTGGTCGGTGGGCATCGAGCCGCCCACCGGCAGCCCCTCGTAGGAGGTGACGAAGCCGCGGACCAGCAGCAGGTGCCCACCGCTGGTGAACAGCAGCGTGGTCGCCAGCATGTAGTGCAGCTTGCCGATCGAGGAGTGCGTGGTCAGCGACAGCGGGTCGTAGGCCGGCTGCAGCGAGAAGCCACCGGAGAGGTCGATCAGGTCGCCGGCCAGCTGGACGGCGGTGAACAGCACCTGGATGACGAAGCCCAGTGCCGCGCCGATGAGCGCCTCGGTGACCGCGCTGACGATCAGGAAGCCCGCGGTGATGGCCGGCAGGTCGCCGCTGATGTGCGGGAACACCACGATGGCCAGCGCCATGGCCAGCGCGCCCTTCACCGCGGCCGGGATGGCCGCCGAGTTGAAGGGCGGCGCCATGATCACGAACCCGCTGGCGCGCACCGTGGCCAGCAGCAGCGCGGCCAGGGTCGCCGAGGGGACCTGGAGGTCCACCGCAGCCTCAGCTCTGGCCGAGCAGCCGCGGCAGCGAGTCGAACAGCTGGTGGGTGAAGGAGATGAGCTCCGAGAGCACCCAGTTGCCGGTCACCAGCAGCGCGATCGCGACCGCGATCATCTTCGGCACGAAGGACAGCGTCTGTTCCTGGATCTGGGTCGCCGCCTGGAACAGCGAGATCATGAACCCGACCAGCAGGGCGGTCAGCAGGATGGGGGCGGCGACCTTGGCCCCGACCAGCATCGTCTGGGTGGCGATCTCGGTGACGTCGGTGTCAGTCATTCTCGACTCCGGCTTCGTTCCGCTCCTCGGTCGCTGGCGCTCCCTGCGATGCTCGCTCTGCCGTCGTCTTCGAGTTGTCGGTCACGAGTAGGACCCCACCAACGCCGTGGTGATCAGCGCCCAGCCGTCGACCATCACGAACAGCAGCAGCTTGAACGGCAGCGCCACGACCGACGGCGGCACCATCATCATGCCCATCGACATCAGCGCGGCGCTGACCAGCATGTCCAGCACCAGGAACGGGATGAAGATGACCAGCCCGATGATGAACGCGCTCTTCAGCTCGGAGAGCACGAACGCCGGGATCAGGGTCAGCATGCTCACCGACTCCTCGTCGGCCGGCTTCTCCTCCCCGGACAGGCCGATCATGAGCTTCAGCTCGTCGTCCCGGGTGTTGTCCAGCAGGAAGGTCTTCAGCGGTGCCTCGCCGACGTCGTAGGCCTGCGAGGCGGTGATCGTGCCGTCGAGGTAGGGCTGGACGGCGACGTCGTTGATGTCGCCGAACACCGGGCCCATCACGAAGATCGTCAGGAACAGCGCGATCCCGGTGAGCACCTGGTTGGGCGGCGAGGACGCCAGGCCCAGGGCGTTGCGGGTCAGCGACAGCACCACGAGCATCTTGGTGAACGAGGTGACCAGCAGCAGCGCCGACGGCGCGATGGACAGCACCGTGATCGCCAGGATCAGGGTGACGGCCTGGCTGGGGCTGTTGCCACCGACGTTGATGTCGACCCCGCTGCCGTCGACCACCGGGGCGGTCGGGGCCGTGGGCGCGGTGGGCGCGGTGGGCGCGGTGGGTGCCGCGGAGGCGGGGTCGGCCAGCAGGAACCACAGGGCGACGACGGTCAGCACCAGCAGCGGCAGCAGCCAGACGATCCGGCGACCGCGGGCCGCGGAGACCTGCTCGGCGGTCCGGGGGGCGGCCGGCAGCAGGACGGGGAGCGCGGCGGTCATCGGCGCACCGTCCGCTCGCGCAGCTCCTGCACCACCGACGTCCACGTGCCGCGGTCGAGCACCGAGCCGGCCAGTGCACCACCGGAGCGGGCGGGCAGCGCCGGACGGCGGGTCAGCACCCCGGTGGCCGGGTCGTCGTCCACGCCGGCCGGACCGGTGGTGGCCGACCGGGCGAGCTGGGCGTCCAGGGCGGCCGCCAGCTCCTCGTCCTCGACCTCGGCCAGCAGGGTGACCTGCTCCTCGGTGGTGCCGACGACCAGCACCCGGCCGGCGACCCGCAGGACCGACACGCTGCTGGCGCGGCCCATGCGCTGGCGGGCGACGACCTCGATGACACCGGTCGCCCCGCCCAGACCGCGCTTCTTGGCGACCCGGCTGGCGAACAGCAGCACCGCGGCGATGAACGCCAGGCACAGCACCAGGCGCAGGATCATCCAGGTCACGACGCCGGCGTCCCGTACTCGGTGGCGTCGGTGACGATCTCGCTGATCCGCAGCCCGAAGTCCTCGTCGACGACGACGATCTCGCCGCGGGCGATCAGCGTGCCGTTGACGAGCAGGTCGGCCGGTGCCCCGGCGGCGCGGTCCAGCTCGATGACCTCGCCCGGGTGGAGGGAGAGCAGTTCGGAGACCGTCATCCGGGTGCGGCCGATCTCGACGGTGACCTCCATGGCCACGTTGCGCAGCAGGTCCAGGCTGCCGCGGCGCTCGCGCGGCCGCGGCAGGGTGACCTGCAGCGCCAGGGTGGCGGAGACCTCGCCGTTGGCGATCAGCGGCACGGCCAGGAAGACGCCCTTGTCCCGCAGCCCGTCCAGTGCGGCGACGACGTCCTCGACCCGCTCGGCGGCGACCCGCACCCGGCCCAGCGCACCGGCGGCCGCCTCGAGCGCGGGGCGCAGGGCGGTGGCGACGTCCATGGCGCCGACGGGGGAGTTGGTCAGCGCGCCGACGATCTCCTCCGACAGCACGAGCACGATGTCGCCGCTGACCTCGCCGCCGAGCGCTGCGGTGACCGCGGCGCCGGGCGCCGGCGGGAGCGGCACCGACTCGGGGTCGGCCACCGTGTCCCCGGGGCGCAGGTCCAGCTCGGCGGGCATCGCGGCGGCAGCGGCCCGCGCCGCGGCCGCGACGGCCGTGGCGATGGTCTCGGAGTCCGACGAACGGTCAGTGCCGAAGGCGGTGGTCATGCGTTTTCCTTCCCGCTGGTCGCGGTGCCGGGGACGATCTCGGCCGCCAGGCGGCGCCGGTGGTTGCTCGGGAGCGCGTGCGCGAAGATGACGTCGTTGGTCGTGACCTCCAGCGGGGTGTCCTGCGCGTGACGCAGCAGCAGCACGTCACCGACCGCGAGGGACAGCAGGTCGCCGGAGGGGACCTCGAGCGGGTTGAACCGGACGCTGACGTCGACCGGGACCTCGGCCAGCCGCTCCTTGAGCGCCTCGGCGGCGCGCAGCCGCTTGTGCTTCGCCGAGTCCGACAGCTGCGGGGAGGCGGCGTTGTTCAGCGAGGCGGCGAAGGCGGAGAACGGCAGCACCAGCGTCGCGTCGGGCTCGCGGGAGCCGATGCGCATCGAGTAGGTCGCGACCATCACCGTCTCCGAGCCCGCGGCGGCCTGGGCCAGCTGCGGGTTGTACTCGACGCCGTCGAGCACCGGG
The DNA here is from genome assembly GCF_005930495.1 of Modestobacter excelsi. GTDB lineage: Bacteria > Actinomycetota > Actinomycetes > Mycobacteriales > Geodermatophilaceae > Modestobacter > Modestobacter excelsi. The sequence goes on from NZ_SJEX01000035.1 coordinate 40,690, forward strand.
GTCAGCGGCGTGATGTGCGCGAAGGCCTCGGCCAGCTCGCCGAGCAGCCGCTCCAGCAGGTGGCTGGTGATGGCGCTCTCCATCGCGGTCATCGGCCGGACCGGCTGGTCGCCGGCGCCGGCACCGCCGAGCATGTGGTCGACGATGGCCATCGCGGTGTCCAGCGGGTAGGCCAGGACGCCCTTGCCCGGGAGCGGCTCGAGGGTGAACGTCGCCACGAAGCAGGACAGCGGCAGCGTGGCGATGTAGTCGTCGTAGGAGTACTGCTCGATCCCGACGAGCTCCATCCGGGCGCCGGTGCGCAGCATCGACGTCAGGATGGTCGTCGCCTGGCGGGCGAAGTTCTCCTGCGCGATCTGCAGGATCCGGACGTGCTCACGGGAGAGCTTCGTGGGGCGGCGGAAGTCGTAGGTGCGCGGCTGACGCCGCCGCGAGCGGCCCTGTCCCTCGGGGGTGCGGGGGGCAGGCACGCTGGGCGCGTCGGCCACGATGTCGGACAAGCTCACGCCTGTCCTCATCGGCGGGGGCCCGGTCGACCCTGACCGCCGTTGACCAGCCGGTGCCGGCGGTGCCGGCCCCGGCTGGTGCAGCTGCGCCCGGTGAGGCGCTGGAGCGGCCCCGTTGCCGGGGGGCAACGGGGTCCTTCGACTACTGGGTGACGTACTCGGTGAGGTACACGTCCATGACCTCGTCGTGGTACGCGTGGACGACGGCCTCGGTGAACGCGGCCATCATCGCCTCGCGGTTGGTCTGCACGTCGGTGAGCGAGGCCCCGGAGAACTGGCTGATCGCGATGTCCAGCGCCTTGGAGCCGTCCTGCACCGTCCCGCCGTGGCCGCCGCCCTCGTCGAAGGCGACGGTGTACTGCAGCGTGAACCCGAACTTCAGGTAGCTGCCGCCGGCCAGGTTGATGGCGACCGGCTCGACGGCCAGCACGGAGCCGGCCTCCGGTGCCGGCTCGGCCTCGGCCGACCCGCCGCTGAAGACGAAGAAGTACGCCGCGGCGCCGAGCGCCAGGACGGCGACCAGCCCGATGATCAGCAGCTTCTTCTTGCCGCCCTTGGGGGCGTCCTCCTCCTCGGGCGCTGTCTTCTCCTGCTGCTGCTTCCTGCTCACTGCTCCTCCTCGCTGGCGCTCGTCGGTCGCGTTCGCGCCGCTGCTGTGTCCATCGGCTCGCTCGCGAGCTCGCTCACGGGTGGCCCCCCTCGGAGTCGTGGTCGTCCTGGCTGGCGGTGGTGGTGCTGGTGGTCCCCTGCGCGGCGGCCTCGATGCCGGGCAGCAGGGCGTTGGCGTCGGCCGAGGCCGTGGACACGACGACGATGTCGACCCGCCGGTTGACGGTGACGTAGCTCGGGTCGGAGTCGGGCACCAGCGGCCGGGTGCTGCCGTAGCCGGCGGCCGACAACCGGTCCTCGGGGACACCGTCGGCCTCGGACAGGTGGCGCAGCACCGTGGTGGCGCGCACCGCCGAGAGCTCCCAGTTGGACGGCCACGGGCCGCCCTTGGTGACCGGCAGCGAGTTGGCGTGCCCCTCGACCCGGACCTGGTTGGGCAGCCGGGCGATCGTCGGGGCGAGCGCGTCGAGCACGGTGGCGCCGCTGTCCAGCAGCGCGGCGGACTCGGGGGCGAAGAGCACCGGGTCCGACACCACGTGCACGACCAGGCCGCGCTCGTCGATGACGAACTGGGCCGCGCCGGACTGGCCGGCCGCCGCCAGTGCCTGCTGCAGGGCCTGCTCGGCCTGGGACAGCTGGTCGTAGGCCGCCTTGGCCTCGGCGGCGGTCTGCTGCGCCTGCTGCGCGGCGGCCTCCGCCGCGGCTGCCTTCTCCGCGTCGGTCTGCGCCGTGCCGTCGATGGCGGCGTCCTCGGCGACCTGCACCGGCTGCAGCGGGGTCTGGCTCTGCGCGTCCAGCACCGCGCCGTCGCTGAGGATGGTGACCGGCGCGCCGAACCCCTCCTGCAGGCCCTCGGCGAAGGAGTTGAACTTGGTGACGTCCACCTGGCTCATCGCGAACAGCACGACGAACAGCGCGAAGAGCAGGGTCAGCATGTCGGCGTAGGAGACGAGCCACCTCTCGTGGTTCTCGTGCTCCTCCTCCTCGTGCTTCTTGGGCCGCCGGCCCTTGGGGGCGTGGCCGTGCCCGGAGTTCCTGCTCATGCCGCCTCGCGCTGCTGTTCACTCGGCGGCACGAGCGAGGAGAGCTTGGCCCGGACGGTGCGCGGGCTGGTGCCGGCCTGGATCTCCGCGATCCCCTCGACCAGCAGCTCCATCGCCGCGGCCTGCAGCTCGCTGGTGCGGGTGATCTTCGCGCCCATCGGCAGCCAGAAGACGTTGGCCGAGAGCACGCCCCACAGGGTGGCGACGAAGGCGCTGGCGATCAGCGGGCCGATGGACTCCGGGTCCTGCAGGTTCTCCATGACGTGGATCAGCCCGATGACTGTGCCGATGATGCCGATGGTGGGGGCGTAGCCGCCCATGGCGTTGAAGAACTTCGCGGCGGTCTTGTCCTCGGACTTCTTCGCCGAGATCTCGCCCTCGAGGATGATGCGCAGGTCCTCCGGGTCGGTGCCGTCGATGCTCATCTGCAGCCCGCGCTTGAGGAACGGGTCGTCGATGTTCTTGACCTCGGCCTCGAGGGCCAGCAGGCCCTCCTTGCGGGCCCTCTCGGCCAGGGTGACCAGGGTCTGGATGCGCTCGCTGACCGACGGGAGGGCCGGTGGCATCAGCGCCAGCTTGAACCAGGCGCCGATCTTCTTGACGTCGTTCATCGAGATGCCGCCGATGGCCGCACCGAAGGTGCCGCCGAAGACGAGGACCAGCGGCGGGATGAGGATGATCGCCATCGGGGACGAGCCCTCGAGGATCATCGTCAGCAGGATGGCGCCCATGGCCAGGGCGATGCCGATCAGGGTGGCCGGGTCCATCGGTCAGCGCTCCTCGCGCGAGGGGAAGCGGACGACGGAGGAGTCCGTGGTCGCCTCCCGGGTGTGGGTGACCGGCGGGCGGTACTCACCGCGGTCCATCTGGAAGGCGACGGCCTGGATGCCCGCGCGGTAGTCGCGGATCTCCCGGACCACCTCGTCGACGGCCTCGACGACGACGTACTTGGTGTCGTCCAGCAGCGTGATGACGGTGTCGGGGTGCCCCTCCACGCGCTGGACGAGCTCGGCGTTGAGCACGAAGTGCTCGCCGTTGAGGCGCGTCAGACGGATCACGGGAGGGGTCCTCACAGGGTCGGGGTGGCGGGCGTCGTCGCCGCCGCAGTGGTGTCATCGGCGCCGCGGCGCCGGTGCTTGAGCGGGGACCGGCCCGGTCACCCCGCGAGGTGACCGGGCCGGGAGGAGGGAGGTCCGTGCTCAGCGGCCGAGCTGGACCAGGCTCTGCAGCACCTCGTCGGAGGTGGTGATCACGCGGCTGTTCGCCTGGAAGCCGCGCTGGGCGATGATCAGGTCGGTGAACTCCGACGCCAGGTCGACGTTGGACATCTCCAGCGCGCCGGCGGTGAGGGTGCCGGCGCCGCCGGTCCCGGCGGCGCCGATGACGGCGACACCGGAGTTGTTGCCCACCCGGTAGGAGGAGTTGCCCGACTTCTCCAGCCCGCCGGGGTTGGAGAACGTCGCCAACGCGAGCTTGCCGATGTCCTGGCGCAGGCTGTTGGAGTAGACGCCGACGATCGTGCCGTCGGAGCTGAGCGAGAACGACTGCAGCGTGCCCATCGCGTAGCCGTCGGTGGTGGTGGGCTTCAGCGAGCTCTTCGCACCGAACTGGCTGATCGTGCTCAGGTCCAGGGTGAGGCCACCGCCGGCGGGCTGCGGCCAGCTGGCGGCCGTGGCGGCCGACGGCCGGAAGGTCAGCGTCCGGTCCGCCGCGGCGATCTGGCCGGTCCCGGCGTCGAAGTTCAGCACCGGGGCCTGCACGCCGGCGGTGCCGGCGTCGGAGTCCGGGGTGAGGTCGGCCCCGTTCTCGTCCTTGAGCGTCAGCGACCAGGCGTTGGGGGTCGCCGTCTTGGTGAACGTCGCGGTGACCTGGTGCGCGTTGCCCAGCGCGTCGTACATGGTGATCTGGCTCTCCACCGCGTCGTTGGGAGCCGCCCCGCTGGTGAGGTTGCCGGTGAACCCGCCCTTGGTCGACGCCGAGGGCGGCATCACCTGGCCGTAGGGCACCGACAGGTCGCCGATGGAGCCGTTGGTGTCCACGACGCCGTCGGTGGCCGTCCAGCCCTGCAGGATCGACCCGTCGGAGGTGACCAGCCGGCCCTGCCCGTCGAAGTCGAACGAGCCGGCCCGGGTGAAGAGCTGCTCGTTCCCGGACTGGGTGACGAAGAAGCCGTCGCCGCTGATCATGAAGTCGGTCGACCGGCTGGTGCTCTGCGTCGAGCCCTGGCTGAAGTTGGTGGTGATGCCGGCGACCTTCACACCCAGACCGACCTGGGCCGGGTTGGTGCCACCGGTGGTCTCGGTGGGCGCCGAGCCGTTGCTCAGCACCTGGGACAGCGTGTCCTGGAAGACCGTCTGGCTGGACTTGTAGCCCACCGTGTTCACGTTGGCGATGTTGTTGCCGACGGTGTCCAGCTTGGTCTGGTGTGCCTTGAGGCCGGAGATGGCCGAGAACATGGAACGCAGCATGGGGAGCTCCTCGGGTCGGTGACGGGGATGCGGGGCGGGGACGCCGTCGTCAGCTGGTCGCGGACGTGCCGGTGGCGGGGGTCGGCAGCGCCACCTGGGAGATGCGGGCGAGGTCGACGTCGACGCCGCCGATGACGGCCTGGGACTCCGCCGTGCTGTCGCTGCTGATCTTGACCGCGGTCACCACGCCGGTCCTCGTGGCGCCGTCGGAGTCGGTGTAGGAGACGGTCTGGCCGACCAGCGCACCGGCGCTCAGCGACTTCTGCAGCGTCAGCGACTGGCTGTTCTGCTTCGCGATCGCGTCCAGGCTCTGCACCTGGGCGAGGGTCGCGGTCTGCGCCATCAGCTCGCTGCTGCTGGCCGGGTCACTGGGGTCCTGGTACTTCAGCTGGGCGACGAGCAGCTTCAGGAACGTCTCGGAGTCGAACCCGTTGGCGCCGCTCACCTGGGTGGTGGCGTTGTGGGTCGCCACCTGCCCGGGGCCGCTGACTGGGGCGGTCATCTGGGGGTCTCCCTCACGCGAGGACGTCCACGCCGGACGACGTGGACAGGTCGGAGGTGCGGGCAGTGCTGCCCGCACCGGGGTGGTCACCAGTCAGCGCCCAGCTGCGCGGCCCGGCGGCGGGCTGGCCGGACCGGCCCTGCCGCTGCTGGGAGTCGGCCAGCTGCTGCTGTGCCGCCCGGGCCCACGGGCTGCTCTCCTCGCCGGCGTCGGCGCCGACCTCGAGCCGGTTGAGCGAGACGCCCGCGCCCTCGAGGTCGCGGCGCAGGTCGGGCAGCGCGTCGGCCAGGGCGTGCCGGCCGTGCTCGTGCGCGCCGTGCAGGGTGAGGTCCAGCGTCCCGTTGGTGATGGTGGCCTGGATGGTGACCGGCCCGAGGTCGTCGGGGGTGATGACCAGGGTCATGGTCTGGCTGCCGTCGGGGGCGTTGGTCAGGACGGCGAGCTGGCGCCCCAGCTGGGCCGCGACCGGCGGCTCGCCGCCCGGCACCACGGCCGCCGGGGCAGCGGTCGCCGGCGCGACCGGGACGGCCGGCGCGGTGGGCGCCCCGGCGAACACCGGGTCGACGTCGGGTGCCGGCGCGGCCGCCGTGCGCGAGGACCCCGCCCCCGAGCCACCGGTGCCTCCCTCGGACGTCGCCGCACCGCCGCCGGAGGGGGTGCCCGCGGCGCTGCCGGGCAGCACACCGGCGGCCGGGGCCGGCGCGTCGGCAGCGGGTGACGGGGTGGGCGAGGGACCGGCCCCGGCCGACGCCGGGGTCGCGGTGGCCACGGCGGCTACGACGGTGAACGGGGCGTCGCCGGGCGCCGCCGACGGTGCCGGGGGAGCGCCGCTCGCCGGGAGGCTGGGCGCCGCGGAGACGGCGGCCGGAGCGGCCGGAGCGGCCGGGACCGCGGGGGCGGCCGGGGC
>NZ_SJEX01000001.1 GCF_005930495.1 Modestobacter excelsi
CCGCACCGCCGACCCGGCCCGCCTGGACAAGGTGGTCAACCTCTGCAAGCGCCGGGGCCTCGTCTTCCCGTCCGGTGAGATCTACGGCGGCACCCGATCGGCCTGGGACTACGGCCCGCTGGGCGTCGAGCTCAAGGAGAACATCAAGAAGCAGTGGTGGCGCACGGTCGTGCAGAGCCGGGACGACGTCGTCGGCCTGGACTCCTCGGTCATCCTGCCGCGGCAGGTGTGGGTCGCGTCCGGTCACGTCGGGGTCTTCACCGACCCGCTGACCGAGTGCCAGAACTGCCACAAGCGGTTCCGCGCCGACCACCTCGAGGAGGCCTACGAGGAGAAGAAGGGCCGGGCGCCGGCGAACGGCCTGGCCGACGTCACCTGCCCCAACTGCGGCGTCACCGGGTCCTGGACCGAGCCGCGGGACTTCAACATGATGCTGAAGACCCACCTCGGCCCCGTCGAGGACGAGTCCGGCCTGCACTACCTGCGCCCGGAGACCGCGCAGGGCATCTTCGTCAGCTTCGCCAACGTGATGGGTGCCTCCCGGAAGAAGCCGCCGTTCGGCATCGGCCAGATCGGCAAGTCCTTTCGCAACGAGATCACCCCCGGGAACTTCATCTTCCGCACGCGTGAGTTCGAGCAGATGGAGATGGAGTTCTTCGTCCAGCCCGGCACGGACGAGGAGTGGCACCAGTACTGGATCGACGAGCGCACTCGCTGGTACACCGACCTGGGCATCTCGGAGGAGAACCTGCGGCACTTCGAGCACCCGAAGGAGAAGCTGTCCCACTACTCGACGCGCACCGTCGACATCGAGTACCGGTTCGGCTTCCAGGGGTCGGAGTGGGGCGAGCTCGAGGGCATCGCCAACCGCACCGACTTCGACCTGAAGACGCACTCGGAGCACTCCGGCACCGACCTGTCCTACTTCGACCAGGCCTCCGGTGAGCGCTGGACGCCGTACGTCATCGAGCCGGCGGCCGGACTCACCCGGTCGCTGATGGCGTTCCTCGTCGAGGCCTACACCGAGGACGAGGCCCCCAACGCCAAGGGCGGCGTCGACACCCGCACGCTGCTCAAGCTCGACCCGCGGCTGTCGCCGGTGAAGGCCGCCGTCCTGCCGCTGTCGCGCAACGCCGACCTCTCGCCCAAGGCCCGGGACCTGGCCGCGGAGCTGCGGAAGAACTGGAACGTCGACTTCGATGACGCCGGTGCCATCGGTCGCCGCTACCGCCGGCAGGACGAGGTCGGCACGCCCTTCTGCCTGACCGTCGACTTCGACACCCTCGACGACGACGCGGTGACCGTGCGGGAGCGGGACTCGATGTCGCAGGAGCGCATCGGGCTCGGCCAGGTCGTCTCCTACCTCGCCGGCCGCCTCCCCGGCTGCTGAGCAGGTCGCTCCAGCGACGCTTGTGCTCTGCTCACCCTGGTGAGCAGAGCACAAGCGTCGTCGAGGTCCCTCACAGCGCGGCGGTGTCGAGCACCCGGACCGTGCCGTCGCCGAGGTTGGTGACGTAGGCCCGCCGGCCGTCGGGGGTGACCGAGACGCTCGACGGGCTGTCGCCGGTCGGGATCCGGGCCGTCACCCGGCCGGTGGCGGTCTCGACGACCTCCACCAGGCCGGCCTCGACGTCGGCGGTGTACAGGTGCACGCCGTCGGGGGCGTAGGTGACGTCCTGCGGGTTGAGGCCGAGGTCGACCGTCCGGACGACGGTGTGCGTGGCGGTGTCGATCATCGACAGCGTGTTGCTGTCGTAGTTGACGACGGAGAGCTGGCTGCCGTCCGGTGACAGCGCCAGGCTGTGCGGGGAGACCCCGACCGGGATGGTCGCCAGCAGGTCGTGGCTGGCGGTGTCGAACGCCGTCACCACCCCCGACTCGTGGTCGGCGGTGTAGAACGTGCCGCCGTCCCGGCTGAAGACCACCCAGTGCGGGTTCGGCGGGGTGGTCAGCCGGTCGACGACCTCGCCGGTGGCGGTGTCGATGACGTCCACCCGGCCCTCGTCGTGGATCGGCACGTAGAGCAGCCGGCCGTCCAGCGTGGTGGCGGGGGCGAACGGCCGCTTCCCGACCGGCACGGTCGTGCGCACCCGGTTGGTCGCGGTGTCGAGGACGACGACCTCGTTGACGGTCCTGTCGTCGGTGTAGACGGTCACGTACGCGGTGCGCCCGTCGGGGGAGAAGGTGACGAACCGCGGCGGACCGGCCTCGATCGGGATCTTCCCGGTCACCTCGTCCAACGTGGTGTCCAGGACCGTCACGACCTGCTCGCCCCGGTCGGCGATGTAGGCGTACCGCCCGTTGGGCGCCACCTGCACGTAGCCGGGTGCCGATCCCACGTCGATCGCCGCGCCGGCCGCCGGGATCGGCACGCTCGGCGACACGACCGGGGCCGTCGGCGTCGGGCTGGGAGCCGCGGACGACGACGGCGGGGTGCTGGCCGCGGCCGTCGCGCCGTCCCGGGGGTCGTCGCCCCGCGAGGTCAGCACCCAGGTGACCGCGAGGAAGACGGCCAGCACCGCCGCGACCGCGCCGGCGACCGCGAGTGCCCGCCCGCGCCCGGGCCGCCCGCCCGCCGCCCCGGCGGGACCTGCGGTGGGCGCCGCAGTCGTCCGTTCCGCGGCCCGGTCCCCGGGACGCGGGTCGGCCGGGATGACCCGGGGGGGTGGGCGGTACGGGCGGCGCCTGCGGCAGCGGCTCGGTGGGCCGCAGCGCCTCGCGGGCCGCGGCGGCCAGCTCGAGCGGCCCGGGGTACCGGTCCTCCCGGTCCTTGGCCAGCCCGCGGGCGACCACGGCGTCCAGCGCCGGCGGGATGCCCGGCACCAGCGTGCTCACCCGGGCCGGTGTCCCGTAGAGGTGGGCGTGCATCAGGGCGGGCAGGTCGTCGCCGCGGAACGGCCGGGTGTCGGTGAGGCACTCGTGCAGCAGGCAGGCCAGCGAGTAGACGTCGGCCCGCGCGTCGACCGGCAGGTTGGTGAACCGCTCCGGGGCCATGTAGTCCAGCGTCCCGACGGTCGCCCCGCTCACCGTCAGAGCCGTGCTGGTCGTGCCGATCTTGCGCGCGATGCCGAAGTCGACGACGTAGACGAAGTCGCTCGGGGTGACCAGCACGTTGGTCGGCTTGACGTCGCGGTGCACCAGACCGTCGGCGTGCGCAGCGGCGAGCGCCTCGGCGACCTGGCCGACCAGGTGGACCGCCCGCGCCGGGGGCAGCGGACCGGTCCGCTCCAGCAGCCTGCCGACGTGCTCGCCGTCGACCAGCCGCATGTCGATGAACAGCCGGCCGTCGATCTCCCCGAAGTCGTGGATCGGGATGACGTGCGGCTCGCGCAGGCGGGCGGCGACCAGCTGCTCGCGGCGGAACCGGGACAGGTACTCCGCGTCGTCGGTGTACAGGTCGGGCAGCAGCTTGAGCGCCACCAGCCGTCCGCGCCGGGTGTCACGCGCGCGGTGGACGTCGCCCATGCCGCCGCGGCCCAGCAGGTCCAGCAGCTCGTACGGCCCGAACATCCGCGGCGCCATGCCGTCTCCCCGTCGTCGGCACATCCGCCGTCGCGCTGCTCCCGGCGCGGGGTCCCCGCAGCGGCCGGGCGAGCGTAGGTCGGGAGCTCCTACGGCGACCACCCCCGCGCCCGCTGACCGGGGAGCGCCACCGCTGACTGCAGTCACCCGGCTCTCCGGCGTCACCGGACCGGGACGGGGCGGGCCGGCCGACGTGAGCCCGGTCGCACAGCCGGGCCACCTACCCTGGATGCGTGACCAGCACCCTCGAGCGCGCGACGGCGCTGCCGCCGCTGCAGCTCGGCGGGCTGACCGTCGACCCGGCCGTCGTCCTCGCGCCGATGGCCGGCATCACCAACCCGGCGTTCCGCACGCTGTGCCGGGAGTTCGGTGCCGGTCTCTACGTCTGCGAGATGATCACGACGCGGGCACTGGTCGAGCGCAACGCCAAGACCCTGCAGATGGTCCAGGCCGCCCCCGGTGAGGCCGACGCGTTCAGCGTGCAGCTCTACGGCGTCGACCCGGCCACGGTCGGGCGCGCGGTGCAGATGCTGGTCGACGAGAACGTGGCGGGCACCCGGCCGGCGCACATCGACCTGAACTTCGGCTGCCCGGTGCCCAAGGTGACCCGCAAGGGCGGCGGGTCGGCGCTGCCGTGGCGCCGGGTGCTGTTCGGCAACATCGTGCGGGCCGCGGTCCGGGCGGCCGGCGACGTCCCGGTGACGGTGAAGACCCGCATCGGCATCGACCCCGAGCACGTCACCTACCTCGACGCCGGCCGGATCGCCCAGGACGAGGGCGCCGCCGCGATCACCCTGCACGGCCGCACCGCCGACCAGCTCTACAGCGGCACCGCCGACTGGGCGCCCATCGCGCGGCTGGTGGACACCGTCGACATCCCGGTCCTCGGCAACGGCGACCTGTGGGAGGCCGACGACGCGCTGCGGATGGTGGCGGAGACCGGCTGCGCGGGCGTCGTCGTCGGCCGGGGCTGCCTGGGCCGCCCGTGGCTGTTCGGCGACCTCGCCGCCGCCTTCGCCGGGTCCCCGCGCCGCACGCTGCCCAGCTTCCGCGAGGTGGCCGCGGTGATGCACCGGCACGCCACCCTGCTGGCCGCCGACCAGGGCGAGCTGCACGGCTGCACCGACTTCCGCAAGCACGTCGCCTGGTACCTCAAGGGCTTCTCGGTCGGCTCGGACGTGCGGCGGGCGCTGGCGATGGTGTCCGGGCTCGACGAGCTCGCCGAGCTGCTGGACCGGATCCCCGACCAGCCCTATCCCGAGGCCGTGCTCGGCGCCCCGCGCGGGCGCACCAGCCCGCCGCGGCCGGTCGCGCTGCCCGAGGGCTGGCTTGCCGACCGCGACGACCCACGCCCGCCGGCGGGTGCCGAGATGCTGGTGGGTGGCGGATGACAGCCGGAGTCGAGCCATGACGCAGGGCCCGTTCCTCTACGACGACGACCCGATGCCGCTGCACACCGGCACCCCGCGGAACCGCAACGGCACGCTGATCGCGCTGCTCAGCGCCACGGTGCTCATCGCGGTGCTGATGGTCGGCGGCATGGTGCTGTTCAAGGGCACCGCCAGCGACCAGGCCGAGGAGGTGGCCGGGGTGTTCACCAAGGCGCTTGCCGCGGACGACATCGAGACCGCCTACGGGCTGATCTGCGACTCCGAGCGCGGCCGGATCACCCCCGACCAGCTCGCGGGTGACTACCTGCACCCCGGCACGCCGACCGTCACCGGCTCCCGCGGGGAGCGCATCGACGACGAGCCGGTGCGCTACGTCCAGGTCCGCTGGGACGACGGCGGGAGCACCACGACGACCGAGCTCACCGTCGTCCCCGAGGGCGGCACCAAGGTCTGTGGCACCACCGCCGGGGGCTGACGGCTCGCCGTCCCCAGGGGCCACACCGGCGTCGGTGCCGCGTGGTACCCATGACGCGTGGCAGTGGGGGCGGGGCGGTTGGTCGTCCGGGTGATCGGGGCAGCGGTGGCCGCGGTGCTGCTGATGACCGTCGCCACGGCACTGGCCATCTGGTGGACGGCGCGGCAGGACTCCCGGCCCTCCTCCGACGCGATCGTGGTGCTCGGGTCGGCGCAGTACAACGGCGTCCCGTCGTCGATCTTCGAAGCCCGGCTCGAGCACGCGTTGGACCTCTACGAGGACGGCGTCGCGCCGGTGATCGTCACCGTCGGCGGCAAGGCGACCGGTGACCAGTTCTCCGAGGCCGAGGCGGGCCGTGAGTACCTGGCCGACGCCGACGTGCCCGAGGACGCACTGCTGGCGGTGCAGGAGGGCGCGGACACCCTGGAGAGCATGCGGGCGGTCGCGACGCAGTTCGACGACCGGGGCTGGGACACCGCCGTCCTGGTCACCGACCCCTGGCACGCGATGCGCGCGGAGCGGATGGCCGAGGACGCCGGCATGGACGCCAGCAGCTCGCCGACCCGGCAGGGCCCCGCGGTGCAGACGCGCACCACACAGTTCAGGTACATCCTGCGGGAGACGGCTGCCTACCTGCTCTACCGCGGAACCGGCGAGAGCGTCGCCGGCGCCCCGGGCATCGGCTGAGGCTGAGGAAGGACATCGTGCTGGAGCTGGGCAAGAGCGGGTCGCAGGGCACCGGGAAGGGCACCATCCCGGTGCTCTCCGACGGTGCCGTCGTGGCCACGTTGCACGCCTCGAACTGGAAGGAGGCGGCCACGGCCGAGGTGGGGGAGCGGTCGTGGGTGTTCCGTCGCCGGGGTGGGCGCGAGCTGACCGGCCGGTGGGCGGCCGACCCTGAGGACGCCGTCCGGCTGCGGGCGCGGCAGACGTCCTCCTGGCGGGGCACCTGGACGATGGAGCTGGACGGCGTCGCCGTCACCGTCACGTGGGCCTCCCGCTGGAAGGGCACCCACAGCTACGTCGTCGACGGCCGGCAGGTGGCCGAGAGCGGCAGACGGTCCACGCGGCCGACGCTGACCACCGATCCGGGGCTCCCGCTCGACCACGCCGTCTTCATGCTGTGGGTCGAGCTCGTCCTCGGTCGGCGCTCGGCCACGGCTGCGGCTGCGGCGGCGGTCTGATGGCCGGGCGGGGACGCATCAGGGCCGCGGACATCGCGCTGGTCCGCGAGCGGTCCAAGATCGACGAGATCATCGGCGAGCACCTGCAGCTCAAGCGCGCCGGCGGCGGCAGCCTCAAGGGGCTGTGCCCGTTCCACGACGAGAAGTCGCCGTCGTTCAACGTCACCCCCTCGCGGAACCTGTTCCACTGCCTCGCGGGCGAGACGGGGGTGCTCACGGAGGACGGGACCGTCCCGATCCGTGAGCTCGCCGGCAAGACGGTGCGGGTGCTCAACGGGGACGGCGGCTGGGTCGAGGCGCCCTTCCGCAGCTACGGCGTCCAGCGCCTGATGCGCATGACGCTGACCCGCAACGGACGGACCAAGGTCGTCCACGCGACGGACGAGCACCGCTGGTTCGTCCCGTCCGGGGCCCTCCGCCAGCACCGCCGGGAGAAGCTGACCAAGGACCTCCAGCCCGGCGACCGGCTATGCCACTCGCTCGTGCCGACCCGAGAGCTCGTCTCGGCTGGTGTGAGCCCGGCCGCCGACACCGCCGGCGCTCACGTCCCGGCGCCCGTCGCTGGCGACCTCGACTGGGTCGTCCAGTCGGTGGAGTGGAGCGACCGGGTCGAGGAGGTCTTTTGCGCGGAGGTCCCGGGGACCCACGCCTTCACGCTCGAGGACAACCTGCTGACCGGCAATTGCTTCGGTTGCGGGGAAGGCGGCGACGTCATCGCCTTCATCCAGAAGATCGACCACCTGTCCTTCACCGAGGCGGTCGAGCTGCTCGCCGGCCGCACCGGGGTGCAGCTCCAGTACGAGGACGACGGCGGCCGCGGCACCGCCGGGCCGAACCGTGCGCAGGCCGGGCAGCGGGCCCGGCTGGTCGCGGCCAACACCGCCGCCGCGGAGTTCTACGCCGCCCAGCTGATGACCCCGGACGCCGCGCCGGCGCGCACGTTCCTCGCCGAGCGTGGCTTCGACCGCCAGGTGGCGCTGGACTTCGGCTGCGGCTACGCCCCCGGCGGTTGGGACACCCTGACCCGGCACCTGCGCGGGCTCGGCTACACCCAGGAGGAACTGGTCACCGGCGGGTTGGCGAAGGAGTCCTCCCGGGGCACCCTCATCGACCGGTTCCACCGCCGGCTGATGTGGCCGATCCGCGACCTGACCGGCGACGTCATCGGGTTCGGCGCCCGCAAGCTGATGGACGACGACCAGGGCCCGAAGTACCTGAACACCCCCGAGACGCCGCTGTACAAGAAGAGCACCGTCCTCTACGGCGTGGAGCGGGCCAAGCGGGACATCGCCCGCAGCCACCAGGCCGTCGTCGTCGAGGGCTACACCGACGTGATGGCCTGCCACGTCGCCGGCGTGACCACCGCGGTCGCCTCCTGCGGGACCGCGTTCGGCGCCGAGCACATCAACGTGCTGCGCCGGCTGCTGATGGACCAGGACGAGTTCCGCGGTGAGGTGATCTACACCTTCGACGGTGACGCGGCCGGTCAGGCGGCGGCGATGAAGTCCTTCAAGGAGGATCAGCGCTTCGTCGCGCAGACCTTCGTGGCGGTCGAGCAGGACGGGCGCGACCCCTGCGAGCTGCGCCAGGCGCACGGCGACGCCGCCGTGCGCGACCTGATCGCCCGGCGGACCCCGCTGATCGAGTTCGTGCTGCGGACGACGCTCGACGGCTACGACCTGGACACCGTCGAGGGCCGGGTCGCCGCCCTGGACAAGACCGCCCCGCTGCTGGCGCAGATCAAGGACCACGCGCTCCGCCCCGCCTACGCCCGCCGGTTGGCCGGCCTGCTCGGCCTGCCCGACGAGGCCGACGTCGTCGCCAAGGTGCGCCAGCTCTCCGGCGAGGGCGGGCAGGAACGGCCGCGCTCCCGCCCGCGGACGCCGCAGCGCTCGCCGGAGGACGCCGCGCTCGAGGTCGAGCGCGAGGCCGTCAAGGCAGCGCTGCAGTGCCCGGAGATCGCCGGACCGGACTTCGACGCCGTCGCGCCGAGCTCGTACACCGACCCGGACTACGCCGCGGTGGCGGCCGCGGTCGCCGGAGCCGGGGGAGCGGCTGGCGCGACGACGTCCGGGCCGGCGTGGCTGGAGGAGGTCTCCGCGCACGTCGACCGGGACTCGGCGAAGGCGATGCTGACCGCGCTGGCGGTGGAGCCGATGCACAGCGTCGGGGAGAACGACCCCGGCTACGTCAACGCGCTGATGGCCCGGCTGCAGCTGATGGCGACCGACCGTGAGGTGGTGGCGGTGAAGGGCAAGCTGCAGCGCACCAACCCGGTCGAGGCCCAGGACGAGTACATGAAGGCCTTCAAGAAGCTCATCGACCTGGAGCAGCTGGCCCGGTCGTTGCGCGCCCGGGCGGCGGGTGGGCTGTGAGCCTGGTCGAGCGGGTCCGTTCCCGGTTCGCCCGGCCGCCGGAGGCGGTCCGGGCGGTCGTCGCGACCAACGTCGACGAGCGGGTGCTCGCCTGGGGGGAGCGGGTCGACGGCGGCTGGACCGTGGCGACGTCGCGAGGGCTGCGCGTCGTCCCGGCCGAGCTGGACCTTAGCGCTGCTGCCGAGGTGCCGGTGCTGCCGTGGCACCAGATCGGCACCGCCCGCTGGAGCGCCGCCGGCAGCGGCGGCACGTTCACCGTGACGCCGTTGACCGAGGTCGAGCCGGGAGTCCAGGCGCGGCTGGCGCCGCAGCGGCACGTGCTGCGCGGGGCCGGAGAGCTCCCGGCGGTGCTGAAGAAGCGGGTGGACCTGACGGTGGTCACCAGCCAGCGGCACCCGCTGCCCACCGGGGGAGCGGTGCTGCTGGTGGCGCGGCGGGTGCCCGGCCAGGCGGCCCGGGAGTGGACCGTCGTGTTCGACGACGACGTGGATCGCGACGACCCGGTCGCCCGCGCGGTCGCGCGGGAGCGGCTGGCCGCGGCGGTCGCCGCCGACGACCCCACCCGCTGAGCGGGCGGGGTCGGTCCTCAGCGGCTGCCGGTCTCGTTCCCGATGCGGTTCTTCACCGAGCTGACGGCGGCGTCGGCCCGGGCCTGGGCCATGCCGGCGGCGCTCTGCAGGCGCGGGTCGTCCTTGGCGTGCTGGTAGGCGCGGCGGATTTGCTCGTAGCGCTCGCGGCCGGCCCGGGCGCCGAGGACGTAACCGGCGCCGAAGCCGGCGATGAAGGACAGCTTGGCCACGAGGGACCTCCTGGGTTCGGGGAGATGATCACGCTACCGGCCGGAGCCGGATCCGACGCGCTGAGAGCCCCCCACCGGGCGCTCTCCGGTGGTGGGGTAACCTCTACGAGCGCGTGGGCCACGGCCCGCCGATCCCCCGTAGCTCAATTGGCAGAGCATGCGACTGTTAATCGCAGGGTTATAGGTTCAAGTCCTATCGGGGGAGCTCTGACCAGGGCTTATAGCTTCGGAGCTTCGAACCAGGCATCATCAACTCATCGGAAACCGATGAGGGGCGGTGCCGCATGGGACGACCGCCGCTGCCGGTGGGCACCTTCGGCAAGATCGGCCTCCTGCTCCTGTCCAGCGGTGAGGTCCAGGCCCGCGCCCGGTTCCGGGACTTCGACGGCCGCACCCGGCTGGTCTCCAAGACCGGCGCTTCCCGCGCTGCCGCTGAGCGGGCGCTGAAGACCGAGCTGGCCGCCCGCCGTGGGCCCGGGGGAGCCGGTGCGATCACTGCGGGTTCCCGGGTGTCGGCGCTCGTCGACGTGTGGCTGGACACCGACCACGGCTGGTCGACCGGCACCGAACGCACCTACCGCTCGGTGATCCGCACCTCGGTGCTGCCCGCCTTCGGCCAGCTGACCCTGCAGGAGGTCACCCCCGGCCTGGTCGGCCGCGCGCTCACCGCGATCGCCAAGACCAGCGGGCCCGGTGCCGCCAAGACCGCCCGCGCCTGCCTGTCGAGCATGTTCTCCCTCGCCATCGACGACGGCGCCCTCACCGCCAACCCCGTGCGCGACGCCACCGTCCGGATCGACACCACCGCCAAGAAGGCACCGCGGGCGCTGACCGTCGAGCAGACCACCCAACTGGTGGAGCTGTTCCGCAACAGCCCGCGGGCGGCCGAACTGGATCTGGCCGACATCGTCGACTGGATGCTGGCCACCGGCGCCCGGATCGGGGAGGCGGTGGCACTGCGGACCGGGGAGACCGCCGGACGGCCACTGCTGGACCTGGACGCCGGCACCTGGGAGGTCAACGCCACCGCGGTGCGGGTGCCCAAGCGGGGGATGGTCGTCCAGCCGCGGACCAAGACCGCCGCCGGCTGGCGGATCATCGCGGTGCCCGAGTTCGCGGTGGAGATGGTGCGCCGTCGATTGGATGCGCCGCTGCGGCCCGACACTGAGCTGGTCTTCCCAGCGCCGTTCGCCGGGACGCTGCGAGACCCGAACAGCGTGTCCGGTGAACTACGCCAGCTGCTGGACTCCTTTGACTGCGACGCCTGCCACGGGACCGGTTTCCAGCCGGCGACGAGCACGTCGGCGGCCGGTCGCCCGGTTCGCTGCACTGAGGGGCCGTGGTCCTGGGTCACCTCGCACACCTTCCGCAAGACCGTCGCCACCCGCCTGGACGAAGCCGGGTTCACCCCGCGGCAGGTGGCCGACCAGCTCGGCCACGCGAACCCGTCGATGACCCTGGACGTCTACTTTGGCCGCCAGGTCGTCAGCGCCGAGGCTGCCCGGGTGCTGGGCAGGTGACCGGTTCGCTCGCTTCGACAACCAGTCGAGAGAGTCGACGCCGACCAGCACCGCGATCGCTGCATTCGCCTCGCCGATCCAGAACGCTCGCGTCCACAAGCTGGACGTCGCCGCGGTCTTCTTTCATCTGCTTAAACCGTGTACACCTGGCGACACGCCAACGACCCCACCGCCCAGGGCGGGACGGTGGGGTCGTTGGGCCGTCCGGACCAAACGGTGGCAACCAGCTAGAGAGTCTTGAGGATTCTGGCCTTCGCTTCGTCGAACTCCTCCTGCGACACGGCGCCCGCGGCTCGGAGCTCGGCGAGCTTGCCCAACTCGTCCATGGCGCTCGGGTAGACCGTGACAGGGTCGACCGAGAGAACGGGCTCGGCGATGAGGGTGACAGCGGCGCCTGCGCCCTCAAGTCTGGCCTTGGCCTTCTCTGCGGCGTCCTTGGCGACGTTCTCCAGGACCACCACGGGCGCGTTGTCGACCAGATCCTTGGCTTCCTTCAGGCCGAGCGAGGTCAATTCGCGCAGCTCCTTAATGACCTGGATCTTCTTGTCGCCGGCTGCCTCGAGGATGACGTCGAACTCGCCCTGCTCGGCGACGGTCCCACGCGGGACGGCCAAGCCAACCGAGGCCGGCTGCGTCAGGCGTTGGTTCGAGGCCTGTTGAGCAGCCTGCTGGCGCAGCAGCTCAGTTTGCTTCTTCGCCTCCTTCATCGCAGCCTTTGTGTAGGCGGCGGTCCGCTCCTTGTCTGACCGAAAGTCGACGACACCCCCACTGGACACCGACATCATCTTGCGAATCAGGCCCATGCCTTCGTTCCCCCATCTGTCGCTGAGACTCGGCGCAGTGGGAGTTCGCCACGGCTGCCGTACGGCTGTAATAGCGGCACCGTATTGCCTCTGGCCTCAAAGGCGCCTCCCCCAGTGGGGTCAATACGGCGCCGACGCAGCTGCCCGACCGCCGGCTACTTCTGCTCAGCGGATGCCGCGCTGCGCCGCCGCGACTTTGCACTCCCACCATCGGTCGCACTCGGCCTCGTCGTAGAGCACCCGACGCCCACCTTGATGCCCGACGGCCCGATGCCGATGTGGCGCCAGTAGCGGACGGTGGCCGGGCTGGTGCGGAACCGCGCCGCGACCTCCTCGGTGGTCAGCAGACGATCAGTCATGACATCTCCTCAGACGACGACGGGGTGGAGTCGGTCGACCGGAGAAGGCGCTGATGCCGTGCGATTGCTGCCAGGTGCGTGGGGATGACGTTGCTTCGGGTGCTTCCGGCAGCGGCCTAGCGAGGTGTCACCCCTTTGTCACCCCGGCTGGTGCGGCTACTCCCGCCGCCCGATGCGTGGGTGGAATCAGCACCCAGGCTGCGCCGCCTTGTAGCCCGGAGGACGTCTTGCGCGGCAGCGGCGATGGCCAGCAGGTGCGCCGCCCGACGATGGCCCGTCTACGCATGGGGATCGCCGACGATCCGGAGGGGGCCGACGCGGTACAGCCAGCCCCACCTGGAGTGAGCCAGCGGTTACGTGCTGCCGCGGTCGGTGCCGAAAACTGTGAGCCATACCCTTGTGCGACTGGGGCCCGGAGAGAACCAGCCTGGCGCCATCGGACTCATGTGCCGTACTCACCCGGATCAAGGAAGCATCGCCAGCCGGCGGGTGTGGTTGATCTTGATGGCCTGGGCCAGGTGCGGCGTTGTCAGGTTCAGGACCGGACGCCGGGCATGGGCAGCGGCTTAAATCCCGGCGGCCCTAGCGGTCGTGATCGCTTCCGCCCGAGTGGACACCTGGAGTTTGGTGAAGATGTTGGAGACGTGGTTGCGCACGGTCTTCTCGCTCAGGCCCAGCTTCGCAGCGATCTCCCCATTGGTTAGCTGCTGGGTGAGGAGGATGAGGATCTCCCGTTCGCGACTGGAAAGCTGGGGAAAGGTCTGCGCCGGCCTGGGCCTGGCGCCCAGCAGGGTGGTGAGCTTCGCGGCGACAGGTGCGCCGATGATGGTTTGGCCGTCGACAACGCCCTGTACGGCCCGCAGGATCTCAGCCTTACGGGCGCCTTTGAGCAGGTAGCCGCGTGCGCCGGCCTGCAGGGCGGCGAAAAGCGCCTCGTCGTCCTCGACCATGGTGAGCACGAGGACGGCAATGTGCGGACAGCGGGCCAGGACCCGTTCCGTCGCCTCCACGCCGCTCATTCCGGGCATGGTGAGGTCCATCAGGACGACATCGGGCTGTAGGGCGAGCGCCGCCGCGATCGCGGCTCGCCCGTCGGGGGCTTCGCCGACGACCTCCACCTCAGTTGTGGTGCTGAGCAGCGCGCGCAGGCCCTCACGGAAGGGGGCGTGGTCATCGCAGATGAGCACTCGGGTTGGAGTCACCGGGCACCCCGGGGCGGCGAAGCGCAGGGCAGGCTGGCGTGCAGCACTGTGCCGCCATCGGCAGCCGATTCAATGTTGCACGCGCTCCGCCGAGTTCGGCGGCTCGGTCTCGCATGGACTGCAGCCCCAGTCCGAGCGGTGGCAGGTCGGGGAACCCGCGGCCGTCGTCGATCACGGTCACGGCCAGATCTTCGCCGTTGATCCGCAACTGCACTGCGCACTGGGTGGCATGTGCGTGCGCGGCGGCGTTGTGGAGTGCCTCCAAGGCGATGCGGTAGGCGGCAACCTCCACCGCCGCGGGAAGCGCGCCCAGCGGTGGGCCGTCCACGGTGATGGCGAGCCCGGCCATCGTGGCGGCGTGGCTGCGCAGTGCGCCGACTAGCCCGAGTGCATCAAGGGCGGGTGGGCGCAATTCGTGGGCGATGCGGCGGACCTCGTGCACAGCGGCGTCGGTCTGCTCGAGCAGGCCGTTGAGCAGGTGCTGGGCGCGATCGTCGTCCACGCCGATGAGGTCGCGCGCTGCCTCGGCGGTCATCGTCAGGCCGGCGAGTTGTGGCCCGAGTCCGTCGTGCAGGTCACGGCCGATGCGACGGCGTTCCTCCTCACGGGCCATGACCAGCCGCTCCCGGGATTGCTGCAGGTCCTCGGACAGCCGTCGGGCCTGCTCGCCCGCCTGGACGGCGTGCAGCGCGATGCCGACCTGACGGGCCAGATCCTGCAGCACCCTGAGATCGCCGGGCGCGAGTTCCAGCCGCCCAGATCGGCCGGCCAGCGTCAGTCGGCCGACCGTCTCCCCGGCGTGCACG
Organism: Modestobacter excelsi; assembly: GCF_005930495.1. Lineage (GTDB taxonomy): Bacteria > Actinomycetota > Actinomycetes > Mycobacteriales > Geodermatophilaceae > Modestobacter > Modestobacter excelsi. The sequence continues at coordinate 14,437 of NZ_SJEX01000001.1, forward strand.
AGGGGAACGTAGGTGAGCGAGGCCAGACTGGACGGCGGTCGTCCGTGCGCGGCCGACGTCTCAAAGCCCGTGCTCGTCACCGATTCGACCGCCACGAAAGGAACGTGGAGGGCGTCTGCGACCGCGGCGACGACGGTGGTCAGGGCTGTCGCCGGGGTCAGCGCCGCCTCCAGGCGGCGGCCCAACAGACTGAGGGCCCGATAGGGATCGGCTCGATCCCCGTAGACGAGGCGGTCGACGCCCCGCTGCAGCCATCCCCGGAGGGCCGGCACCACGGCGACGACCAGGACGACGGCGACGACGGTCGACGCCTGGCGGTCGAAGGAGAGCAGCCCGGCGGTGGCGACCACTGCAACGCAAACCAGCAGTACACAGCCGGTTAGAAGCGCATAGAGCAGCGCTCGATCCAGCACGGGTCTCTCATCAAGCAACCGGTGGTGGAGCACTCCGATCGCCACCGCCAGGACAACCGCCGCCAGCGCGAGCTGGACGAAGACGAACACACCGTCGTACGAGTCCGGCGACCCCAGCGCCACAACCACGTCGAGGACGAACGCGAGGGCGGCGACGGCGAACGCGGCCATCAGCAGTGCGATACGCGCTCGGGAATCGGGCGGTGAAGAGCGGAAACGGACTACGAGGCTGCTGGCGGCGAGCAGCACCAGCGCCAGCGTTGCCAGTCCGAGGATGGGGTCAAGCCATTCGGCTCCGGTCAGGAACTCGGCCGCGTACGGGTTCGGCAGGCGCCGGTTACCCACAGGGATGAAGCCCTGGCGGAATGCCTGAGTCAATCCCAACAGCGGGAGAACGAGGAGTGCTGCGCGCACGACCGGACGCCATCGCCTCGAGGGCAGGCGGCCGTCGGGAAAGTACAGCGGTGCCAGCACGAACAACGGGATGAGGGCGACCTGGTAGGTCCACGTCTGCAGCCACACGGCAACCGGTGCACCAGGCAGCCCCAGGAGCACCCACTGCTCACCGGCCAGGCCGGTCAGGAACAGTTCGCCTGAAACGAAGAAAGACCAACCGACCGGGTCTCGCGGCCGGGCGGCGAGCACCACGCTGCCCACCAGGGCTGTCGGCACCATTGGGATCAGCAACAACAGGGACCGACTGGCCCCGGTACGGAAACTCCAGAGCAGGATCAGTACACCGAGGACGCACGTCGCCGCGATCCCGGCCGCCCCCATGAGGCGGCCGGGACCGGAACCGGTACGAAGCCACCGGTTGCTGAGCAGGACCGCAGGCACCGAGAGACCTCCTGCCCGGATACCGAGGCTTGCGATTATGGCCGAGCCAGTGCGGGCTCCGGAGCATCCGCTAACGCCGCGCTCGTTCGCGCGGCGGTTGCCACGCCGAGCCAGATGAGGCCGGCCGCGTAGAACACCAGGACGCCCGGCACGACGTCCTTCAAGCCGAGAGCCGCCAGTAGCCCGAGAACCAGCAGCGCCGCCGCTGGCCGCGGCAGGACCCCCGCGCGCCAGCTCGCCACACCGAACAGCAGCAGCCCTGCGACCCACAGGGTGAAGGAGGTAAGGAAGACGCCGACGGTCGTCGTACCCGGGTCATCCGCGAGTGGGGAGCCGGCAGCCGAGAGCTCGGGCAGCAGGGTCACCTCGGTGAGCGCAGAACCGAACATCAGCGTGCTCCCCACCACGGCGACCAGCGTCGCGATCTGACCGAATGTCCGCATGGCCTGTCGTTGGGCCAGATAGAGCCCCACGACCCCGGGAACCAACAACAGCATCTGCGCCGTATGCAGGCTGGACTCGGCCCGCCCCTCCGGCAGCCCGCCGACGGCAATGTCCCAGGCTGATTGCGCGATCACCAGCACTCCGGAAACGGCAGTCGCCGCACCACCAAACCGGATCATGATGTTGAACATCGCTCCTCCTTGGTCTTGACGGGCCCGATGCCCGCACCGAGGAGCGTCGTCGGCACACTTGTCCCCCGTCATGGGGCATGTCCCGGGCAAACCGGGAGAAATCTCCCGACGCAACCCGTCTGAGTGGGTCGTTCCGGATGCGCAGCCCGCCTCCTGCGCTGCATCGGCGGGGCAACGTCTTGGCCGCGGTTGAGCGCCTCCGCGGGTGGTGTCCCGGGCTGGACGGGTCAGACGCGACTTCAGTGAAGCAGCAGACCAAGTCGGTCACGCTGCTCGGCCGTCAAAGGGGGCGCTCCGTTGACGACTCGGCGAACGTGTTCTTCCAGCTGTTCCCATTTTCCAACTTCGCCCCAGGGGACGCAGGGTTCGGAGTCCACGAACGTCGCCAATGGTCACCGGGTCTCCTGCGGGGCGGCGACGAGGGACGGATGTCCGTCACCGTGACAAGGCGCCCGACTGGGGTGACAACGGGGTAGCGGCGCCGAAAGCGTGGTGGCGCGCTACGTCACCCCGATGTCACCTCCCCCGGCCGCGGGGATCATGAACGTAGGGACGGGCTGCCGCGTCGGTGCACGGCACGGAAAACGTCGTCGAGGGCTGCGGTGAGGGCGAGCAGGTGCCGGTCGTACAGCGCACCTTGCTCGATCTCGGTGACGAGCTCCCGCAGGAGGTCCACCCAGACCACCTGCCGGGGCTTCGGCGCTGACGTCGGCGACCGGGCCGGGACGGTGATCACCCGTTCGACGATTGTGACGGCGCTGCGTCCGGATGCTGCGACGCGGGACTGCTCCCAGGCCCGGTGCCGGCAGGTCGCCGAGCACCACTTCGGGATGGGCCCGTGCGACCGCGGGGTGATTGCGCCGCGGCACCACCCGCACGTCGTGGCCGGCGAGCTGCGCGACCCGAACAGCGTCTCCGGGGATCTGCGCCAGCTGTTGGACTCCTTCGAGTGCGAGGCCTGCGACGGGACCGGCTGCTAGACGCCGACGAGCACGTCGGCGGCCGGCCGCCCGGAACGCTGCGCCGAGGGCCCGAGGTCGTGGGTCACCTCGCACACGTTCCGCAAGACCGTCGCCACCCGCCTGGACGAAGCCGGGTTCACCCCGCGGCAGGTGGCCGACCAGCTCGGCCACGCCAACGCGTCGATGACGCTAGACGTCTACTTCGGCCGCCAGGTGGTCAGCGCCGAAGCCGCGCGTGTACTTGGTCGCTGACCGGGTCACCTGCTTTGACAAGTAGGCAACTTGTCAACGCTCCCTGGGTGCTTCTGAAGTGCCCCAGTTGTGGTCGAACGGACCGAGCGCATGCGCTCAGCGGCGACTGGGCAGGGCTGACTGCCCGCACCTGTCCGCCTCGTTAGCGTGAAGGAGGAGGGCCGGTCTGGTGGATGGAAGCCGAATGCTTCGCAATTAATCAGTGTTCTGGTCGATCAGCTGCGAGGATAGGTTGTATGCGTCCTGTAGCCGCAGGTCGTCCTGATTGCATGTGATTATCGGCAACCGGTTGGCAAAAACATCATCGCACACGAGCGAGAACTCGATCGGCCGAACCGACTGCACATTCCCGCCTTGGTCCACGTAAGCCACATCAATGATGAACCAGTTTTGCGAGTCAGGCTTAACGCGAACGCGCTCGCGCTCGACTCCGCTCCACTGTGACCAGTTCGACTCAAAGTCCGCAAAACCGCGGTCATGCCTCGCGCGCAGGTGATCGGTGAGCATGGTGTCCCATACGGACTTGGGATCATCGAGGACAGTATTGTAGAAGTCGTTGATGAAATCTTCAGCGGCGTCCCTTTGAATGCGCTCACCGCTCTTAGTCTCCTGGACAACCATGAGTAAAACCCCTCCCAACACTGCCGCCATTGCTGCAATAGATAGGTCCCTGATTCCCGGCGTATGAGCCACCCCGACGTCCCCCCGTGCCGCAGCGGTAACACGTGTCATGATGCCAGAGAAGCTTGATCAACAGTGCCTTTGCGAGGTTGATGCGTTGATTGTCAGCGCCGGGAGGGTCACTTTCTCGACGGCGCGGCCGTAACCTCCTGCCTCAGAGCGGGTCGACTAGGTGTGCTGCCCGGAGACGTTGATGCGCCGGAGGTACAAGTAGATGTGATGCTCGGGCGACTGCGGGCAAACAGGCCGGACGTGGTGGAGCGGTCAGACGACCTAGAAGGCGTCGGTCGATTCGGCTGGCCACCGATCCGGAGGGCAACCGGGTTGAGCTATGGCAGCCCAGCTGACAGTGCATTTCGCAGGTGGGGATATGCCGGTGGCGGATCGATCGGCTCAGCGGGCGTCGTGCAGCGACGCCGCGACCTTCGTTTCCCACCATCGGTCGCACTCCGCCTCGTCGTAGAGCACCCGACGGCCGACCTTGATCCCGGAGGGGCCGATGCCCACGTGACGCCAGTAGCGGACGGTGGCCGGGCTGGTGCGGAAACGGGCGGCGACTTCCTCGGTGGTCAGCAGGCGAACAGTCATGGCATCTCCTGAGATGACGACGGCGGGTGAAGCCGGTCATCCCTCAAAAGGCGCTGGTTCCGTTCGATTGCTGCCAGCGGCGTTGGGGTGACACCGCTCCAGGCGCTCCCGGGGCGGCCTGCTGACACGTCACCCCGTTGTCACCCCGACCGGTGCGGTTACTCCCATCGGTTGACGGGCGGGTGAGTGCCCATGCTGCGTCGCTGGGCGGCCCGGAGGACGTCCTGCGCTGCAGCGGCGATGGCCAGCAAGTGCCGGTCGTGAACCGCGCCGCCGTCCAGCTGCCGGGCGAGCACGCGGAGCAGGTTCACCCAGGCGAGCTGGCGGGGGAGCGGGGGAGGCTGCTGGGTCGGCACCGTGACTACTCGCTCGACAATTTCAACTGCGGACCGGCCAGAGGCTGCAGCGCGCTTCTGCTCCCAGGCACGCTTCCGGCAAGTGTTCGAGCACCACTTCGGGATCGGTCCACTCGCCCGCGCTGCGGTGGGACCGCTGCACCAGCCGCAGGCCGCGGCAGCGGACCGCCGCACGCTGCGCTCGCGGGAGTCGTTACCGGCTCCTGGACCGGTGCGCGGTCCTGGCGGGTCACGGCCCGCTCGTGCTGATGACGTCGCTGACGCTCCTGCTCTCGTCGGCGAGCGCGGTAGTCGTCGGTTCGTCGGGTACCCATACAGGCGAGGGTCCGCATCAGGGTGCATGAACTCGTCACAACGAATCGGGCAGACCCTTGGTGCATGAGGTGTGTCGGCTAACGATCTGAAGCCTGTGGGCAAGCGTGCCCTGGAACACTTCGGCGCGGTGGGCCGTCTGCTCGAGGTCACGCAGCCCTTGTATGCGGCGACGGCAGGCGCTGCGATTCGGGTAACGCAGACCAGTGGCGCCGGTGACCCCAACCGCACTGCAGCGGGGGCACGCTGCCGCCAATGGCGGGAGGAACTGAGGTGACATCGGACGGCCGCAGGGTTCGAACTTTGCCTGCCTCCTAGTTGCCGCGGTCCGAATGGACCAGGGTTCCGACCGGATCCCGTGGGACGATGGCGTTGCGGAGTGCTGCCACCGCCTGGGACGCCGTCATGCGCGAGTCGATGCAGTAGCCGACGATTCGGCCTGAGTGGACATCCTTGATCGCACAGACGTGACCTTGTCGTCGGCGGTGTTGTGTTCGGCGATGTGGATGAGTGCACCTTGTCGGGCGCGGTGGTGGTGAACGTCCGGTCGACCAGGTCGTCGGGCACGGGCGGGCCGGACTTCCGGTTCAGGCCTCGCCTCGTGTCGAAGATCAACCAGATGCGCTACTGGAAGCACAGGCGGCCGACTCGGTTCTCACCTGCGGTGTTGCCCTGCTGTCGCAGCCCGTCGGCGATGAACCTTTAGCCGAATGCTGGGTCGTCGCCGTGAATGTCGCGGGCGGCGTTGATTGAGTGCGCGTCGTCCGAGTCGCGTTGGCGGGTTGAATGCTTGCGCCACGCGTAGTAGGCCTGCTTGGAGAAACTAAGCACCCGAGAGGGCACTGCGATGGGGATCAATCGGCGGCGAGCTCGGTCAAGTCCGCTGGGGTGGTGTGTGACGGCTTCCGCGTGATCTTCCTGTCTGGTCAGGCGCTGAGCGCCGGAATGGTCGTCTGTGCGGTCACCTCCTCGGTGGTGCCGGAGGCGGTGTTGTCGCCGGTGACTGGGCGGATGCGGCAGCGGGCGAGGACGTCGAGGCCGAGGTAGCGGCGGCCTTCGGTCCATTCGTCGTGCTGCTCGGCGAGCACGGCGCCGACCAGGCGGATGAGTGAGTCGCGGTCGGGGAAGATGCCGACCACGTCGGTGCGCCGGCGGATCTCCCGGTTGAGCCGCTCGGAGGGGTTGTTGGACCAGATCTGCCGCCACACCTCCTGCGGGAACGCGGTGAAGGCCAGCACGTCAGCGCGGGCGCCCTCGAGGTGCTCGGCGACCTTGGGCAGCTTGTCGGCCAGAGCGTCCAGCACGCGGTCGAACTGGGCGTGCACCGAGCCGGCGTCGGGCTGGTCGTAGACCGAGTGCAGCAGCGCCCGCACCCACGGCCAGCTGCTCTTGGGGCAGACCGCCATCAAGTTCGCGGCGTAGTGCGTGCGGCAGCGCTGCCAGGCGGCACCGGGCAGCGTCGCCCCGATCGCGTCAACCAGCCCGCGGTGCGCATCGGAGGTGACCAGCTGAACTCCGCTGAGGCCGCGGGCGGTCAGATCCCGGAAGAAGCCCAGCCAGCCGGCACCGTCCTCCGCTGAGGCGACCTGCAGGCCGAGGATTTCCCGGTGCCCGTCGGCGTTGACCCCGGTCGCCACCAGGGCATGGACGTTGACCACCCGGCCGCCCTCGCGGACCTTGAGCACGAGGGCGTCGGCGGCCACGAACGTGTAGGGCCCGGCATCCAGCGGGCGGTGCCGGAAGTCTGCGACCTGAGCGTCGAGGTCCTTAGCCATCTCACTGACCTGAGACTTCGACAGCCGGGTGATGCCCAGGGACTCCACCAGCTTCTCCATCCGCCGGGTGCTCACCCCCAGCAGGTAGCAGGTGGCGACCACGGTGGTCAGGGCCCGCTCCGCCCGCCGGCGGCGTTCCAGCAGCCAGTCGGGGAAGTACGAACCGGAACGGAGTTTGGGGATGGCGACGTCCAGGGTGCCGGCGCGGGTGTCGAAGCCCCGGGACCGGTAGCCGTTGCGCACGTTGGTCCGGGCGTCGCTGCGCTGGCCGTAGTCGGCGCCGCAGACCGCGTCGGCCTCAGCCGACATGAGGGTGTTGATGAAGGTGGTCAGCATCTGGCGCAGCAGGTCAGGTGAGGCCTGGGCCAGCTGCTCGTGCAGAAAGTGGGCAGGGTCGATACTGCTCGGAGCGGTCATCGCGTCGTACTCCTGAAGGACTGTGAGAGGTCATCCAGAAGATCACGCGGTGGCCGCCTTCATGTCCTCGGCCCGCTGGTCACCTGGGCCGTCGCACACCACCTTGGTGGACGCCACCGCGAGCTCACGGCCCAGCGGGTACGTCGTTTGGTGAAAACACCCCGGGCTAAGTAGGCCGTCGGCCGCCGCAGAACCTCGTTCTCCTGGTCCAGCAGCTTGTTGCGCTGACGCAGCTCCCGCAACTCCGCGGACTCGTCCTTGATGCCGCCACCGCGCTCACCGCTGGCCGGCGGAGTCAGGCCATCGTCACGGTCAGCGATCCTCAGCCAGCGCAGCAGGCAGGACTCCGGGATACGAAATCTCGGGCGGCCTGGGAAATTGACGCTTCGCCCTTCCGGGGCACGGCGATGACGTCACGATGGAACTCCGGCGGGAACGGCTTGAGCACGATGCTGATTGCTTCCAGCGAGGCCGAAGCCTCACAGCGCAGGAGTCAACCGAACCGGGGCAGTCCCCTACCGTCGAGCGGGGCCCCACGGCGAGCGGTGACGGCTGCGACAGCTATGGCGCACGACGGCGCAATCCAGCTTGCCGCCCACTCGCCCTGGGGCCCCGACGGGGCACACGAAAGCCCGCCGCTCGACGGCGCCTGATCAGTCTGCCGACTCAAGCCCCACCGCCGAACTCGACCACCGCGCTGCCCCCCATGGCCGGACGCCACCGGGCACCGGGCCCGATGATTGCTGCCGACTGCCAGCCTTGGCTCCGGAGGCGAGAGCTAGGACGGCTGCAGAACACCCGAATCGAGGGCGAAGCCTCGCCAGACCGCTTGCTCGATTCCTTGGGACTCTGCGCTCAGCGGCGTCAAAGGGTGCTCCTCCAGTCGGTGCAGGGCACGCGACATGAGCAGCCACACCGGCCAGAACACAAACCAGCAGCGGCTGGCCATGAAGGTCGCGCGGTAGAACTCGCGAAAGGCGCGCGCTGCCAGCAGGCGGAATGCCACCTGCTGGCTGGGGCTGAGGTTGTTCAACGAGCCGCCTGCGTCGAAGCCGTCTTTCGCCATGCTCTTGCCGTGTGCGTGGTCGTGCCGGGCCTGCAGTACGGCGCCTACGAGGTAGGTGACACCGAGGCTCCGACCGTGGGCGATGACACGACCCAACAGATCGTCGAATAGCTGCACTTCGGTGTTGACCATGAGGCCGGGTTCGCGCTCCTCGAGATCCCGGAGGATGGTGCGCACCTCGCTCAACTCAATGATCATGCGGTTGACGGCGAACGACGGGACGACCCAGAAGACGAGATACGCGAGAAGCGCGGCGAGGCCGAGGGTTACGAGGAAGGTCGCTAGCTCCGCTGTCGTCATCGATCCACTCCTCTCATCATCGAGACGCTCTCATGGACCCATCTTCGCCGGTATCACCCGGCAGGGGGAGTGCTTTCGCTCCGGGCGCAGCTGGGGGCCGATCACGTTCCAGTTGTCGAACCTGGCGTCGGAGGGCCCGGTTCTGGCGGACAAGGTGGATCACTGCGCCTCCCACGACGACGTTGATCCCGATGCTGACGTTTAGGCCTGCTGTGAAGTCAAAGGTCGTGCTCTCCCCGGCGATCTCGTGGACCAGCGGCTGGAGAGCCAAGATGCTCCCGACCGTGGTACCCCCGGCGATCAACCACTTGAAGGCCCGCAGGCAGGTCACGACCACGACGACGAACCGGTCTGGCTGCTCCTCGGCCACGCCCTGTCCCCCCGACGACTTGTGTATCGGCACAGTAGAAGGTCGGTGGCACCGCGGCTGGGCGAGGTGCCTTGACGGAGCGCCGCGGTCCATAACCCCGGTATGGGGGCAGGGGGTGCGACGGCCCAGTTCTGCTCGGCAGCAGTCAAGGGAACATCCGGGCGGGGCCTGAACCATGCGCCAGCCACGGTCGGCGCGTCGTTGCGCGGCCAGACGGCGATCCGCTCGGTGTCGTAGACGGTGACGTCCCCGTCTTCTCGCGCCCGCCGCCCATCGCCGTCTCGGCGGACCACGAACGGGAGAAACAGTCGGGCCGGAGCACCGTGAGCTCCCGTTGCCTCAGGTGCATGGCCAGCTCCTCTGGGCGGCCGGCGTGCTTCTCCATCCGGTAGTTGGGGAACAGGTTCCGCGCCAGTTGCAGGTCGCAGGCCGGGGCGTCGACATGGAGCCCACCGAAGTCGATGACGCCGGAGAGCCCGCCGTCGACCACGTGCAGGTTGCCCGGCAGCAGGGGCGCTCGTTGAACGTCCGGAGGCTGTCCGCCTACGGCCGCTGGCAGTCCCAAAAGTCGGCAAGACGTTCGACCGCAGCCGTTCCGGCCCGTCGGTACCCGACGACATAGTCGCTAGTCAGAGCCCTTTTCGAGCATCAGTCACTAAAGATCGAAGACCGCGTCAACGTTCCCCTTCACCGTCTGACGGGCTCTAGACGCCCTGGCCAACCAGTTGATGCAGACAGCGGCACGCTGGGCTGGCCGTCGGATGCGCTCGCGGCCGGTACTCGCACCTCCCCGAGTGACCTGGTTGGCAAGCCGGCGCGATCAGCGTGCTGTCGCCGAGCACGACCCTCGAGAGTTCCAGTCGGTAGGTCAGGGACTTGTCGGCGCTTCCTCAACCTGACACTGCTCAACCCACCTCGCCAGCAAGCTCATGACGGCCAACCGCTCGAGGGCCTCCTGCTCGGGCATCTCGTTGATGGAGTGGGTCGCCGGATTGCGAATAAGCATCTGCACGCCTGGTGCGAAGAAGCGCAGGCCGTCGTTCATGTTCTTGACGTCCTGCTTTGCCATGGGGTCTCCGGGCCAACGAAGGCGAGGCTTCCCGGCCTCGGGCGCCTTGTCCGAGAACGCCTGCTGCCACAGGGCCGTCTCGGCCAAGTCGTAGCGCCCAGTCCGCGCCTTCATCTGAGCGATGAGCGTCTCGGCGGCCGCGGAGATGGCCTGGCGGAAGTGTCTGTCGACCCACAGCGGTCGGGCGGCTCCCCACACCAACGGGTGCATTGATGCCGCACCAATGGTCGGCGGTGCTTCGGCCTCAGCGCGGCGGATCTTGGTGTCTAACCGGCCAAGAATCGAGTCGCATGCACTCAGCACGTTGTCCGGCTCCAGCAGCGGCTTTGGCTCGGTGATCGTCGACCATGCGGCGATCGGATCGATCGGACCGGCGCCAGACACCATGATGTAGGTGTTGGTCAGCCCAACTGCTTCAGTGGCGCGGCCTGCGGCGCGCGCCACTCGGGAGCGTCGCTTGGCAAGCTCTTCATCGCCGGCACCGTCACGAGGGACCACCGGCGGCGCAATCCCGCGGGCAACGTGGACGCCGAAGGGGACGTACAGCTTCAGCAAGTCCTCGAGGGCATCACGAAACGCCTGCACCGCCTCAGCAAGGGCCCTCAGGTAGTCGGGGTTCCGCGAGGCGTCCATGTGGCTGAGGCTAGGTGGCGCTACGACATCAACGGGGATCCGCGACGTTGAGTGACGGCCATGTGCCGTCGGGAAGGGTGGCCATGAACCCTTCGCCGGGGCCAGCGGCGTCCCAGCCGGTTGGGTCCCCGCTGATGGTGCGAGCCTGGCAGACGAGGTCCGGCAACACCTCGACCAGTTGATCGAGCTTGCTCAGTACGGCGGTTCCATGTCGCTGGTCGCCGCCTGTCCGCTTGACGCGGTCCGCAGCATCCTTGTCGGTCACGACCGCATGGCAGTACGGGATGGCCTGACTAAGGGCGTCGATGTCATGCAGATCGTTGGGCTTCCAGACCCTTGCTCCGTTGCGGAGGAGAGCCGTCTTCATGTCCACGGCCAAGCGCATCGAGGGGATACGGTCCGAGAAGGCCATCAGCTTGGGCCTTCCTGACCCTGGCTGGTCGGGGTCGGACTCCAAGGCGCGTTCGAGGTTGAGTCGGTACTCTGCCATCAACTCGTTGAACAGGTCCAGGTACTCGTGGCACAGCTCGCGAGCAGTCACGCGGACACGTAGCTCGTCAGCGTTGACCGGGTCGTCTTGAAGCATGCCGACCAAGAGCTCCTCCCAGGCGAGTCGGCTCGTATGGCCCTCCTGGGTGGCCTCAGGCCGGTATCCGTTCGCCCGCAGAGCCTCGACCTCGTCGTCGGCGGGCCCGGCGACGAGCATCGTCTCAGCCAACTGGGACATCTCGCGGCGCAGCTTGCCAACGCCAGGCAGCGCAGCCTCAGTGGTTTCCAGGCCGGCTGCCTCGTCCAGGACCCGCATGAAGCCCTGCCGGCCGGTGAAGGCCCAGCTCACTCCGAGGCCCAGGGCCTCCGGCGCTGTAGGCCGGAAGGCGGGCCGACCGAAGGTCTCATGCATGGCGTTCAGCATCTGATGGCGGATGAGGACCTGGCCGCCGCGCAGGGTGCGAAAGAACGAGATGGACGCCATGACCCGGGCCAGGTCTTGGCGTTGCTTGGGCCTTTTGATGCTCGACGTCTCGATGTAGTGCGTCCTGGAAAGCGGGAAGGCAACGCCGGCAGCGGCTGCCTCCTGTAAAGTCTGCAGAGCTTTCAAGTCACCCGGCTCACGAGGTCTGCCCTCGACCACGAGGGCGAGGCGTACCCACACCCACTGATCGAGATAGACCGACGGTCGGCTGGTGTGGAGGTCGCCGGAGGTCACGACACGAGGCTAGGACGGACGGCGGACACTTTCGTCCGACTATTGATGCGGCCACGGGGGGGGGGGGTGGCGCGGAGCTCGAAGCGCTGAGTGGCCGACTCAGTGACAGCGATTCTGTCCCGGTAGCCGGAGCGGCCGAGACGCAATGGAGCTTGGCCCCCTGCGGTGTCCGCGGACAGGCTCGTCGCATGTCCCGGTCTGCCCCGGACCCTCAGGTCAGGTTCGCCGGCAAGCGGCGGCCGCCACGGCTCCTCCGTGAGCGAGACAGACGAGCTCGGGTCGAGGGCTAACCCGACTCGGCGTGGAGCCCGAGACCCTCCTGCTTGACGGGCGGCGTGGAAACGAACGACGCTCCCGGGGTAGACGGACACCCGATCAGGCGATTAATTGGCCCGGTCAGGCATCGTTTACTCATCGAAAACCTACTAAGCCGGGCTCATACACCCAACGTTGTCCAACGTCATAATTGCTGGTCAGCGCCAGTTTTCGTAAGCTGCCAATATCGACCAACTAGGTCAAGATCAAATCGCAGGGTTGTAGGTCCAAGTCCCATCGGGGGAGCGAGCCAAGCCAGACCAACATGTCGCTGGCAGGGCTTTCTCTTGCCTTCCTCACAGGCAGTCCGAGCTACTCGGCACCCGTGGCCGGAGCTGTTCTGAGGGCCGTCCGCCGCTGCCGCTGGGCAGCAGCGCACGACGGGCTCGCCGTCCCGCGGGCGCTTACGCTCCCGGCATGGCGTCCAACCGCAAGCCACTGGACGACCTCCGTGAGACCGTCGGCCGGCTGAGCGATCAACTCCCGCGATCCGGTCTGCGTGGCGTGGACGACCTGGTGAGCGACCTCTTCGGCGGCCGCCCCGGCCCGGCCCGGCCGCTCGCGGTGATCCAGGCCGAACTCGACGGGCTCATCGGGCTGGAGGCGGTCAAGGAGCAGGTGCAGGCGCTCGTCGCCTTCCTCCAGGTGCAGGCGCGACGCAAGGCGCACGGTCTGCCTGAGGCGGCGACGTCCCAGCACCTCGTGTTCCTCGGCAACCCAGGCACGGGCAAGACCACGGTGGCGCGGCTCCTGGCGGAGATGTACCGGGCGGTCGGCCTGCTGTCGAAGGGTCACCTGGTGGAGGTAGACCGCGCCGCCCTGGTTGGGCAGTACGTCGGTGCGACCGCGATCAAGACCGACCGCGTGATCCGCCGGGCACTCGACGGCGTCTTGTTCATCGACGAGGCGTACTCGCTGTCCCCGGAGGGCGACGGGCGGCCGGACTTCGGGCCCGAGGCGGTCGAGGTCCTGCTCAAGCGCATGGAGGACCACCGCCACCGCCTCGTGGTGATCGTGGCCGGCTATCCCCGGCTGATGGAGCAGTTCCTGCTCTCCAACCCCGGCCTCCGCTCGCGCTTCGCCCGCGAGATCAAGTTCCCCGACTACTCGACGGATGAACTCGAAGCGATCTTCGCCGGCATCGTGGCCCAGCACGAGTACGTGCTGGCGCCCGGCGCCGAGGTGACGCTCCGCCGCACCCTCGGCGGCCTCACCTCGGACCAGGAGTCCGGCAACGCGCGCTTCGTTCGCACGCTGTTCGAGCAGGCGCTCAACCGCCAGGCGTTGCGGCTGACCCGCGACAAGGGCCGGAGCGTTGATGCGCTCGACCGTGCCGAGGTCACGACGCTCACCGCGAGCGACATCGCCGAGGCCGCTCACGCGCTGGGTGAGTAGCGTGCTCAGGCCGGCGCGGCCGCGGACTCCTCGGACGCCGGGCTCGTCATGGCCGGGTCCACCCACATGACCTGCCAGCCGTGGCCGTCGAGGTCGAAGAAGCTGCGCGTGACCATGAAGCCGAGGTCCTCCAGGCCGTCGGCCTCGACGGCGCCGGCAGCCAGCGCGGCGTCGGCGACCCGGTCGACGTCCTCCCGGGTGGGCACGCTGAAGCAGTAGAGCGCCAGCGCGTGCGTCCGGGGGTCACCCGTCGGCAGCTTCGACAGCTCGGCGAACTGCTCGCGGCTGCCCAGCATGACGGTGGCCTGCTCGCCGACCAGCATGCAGGCGGCTCCCTCGCCGGAGAAGCCTTCGTCGAATCCGAACCCGAGCGCGGCGAAGAACGCCCGGCTGCGCTGGACGTCGGCCACGGGCATGGTCACGAAGAACGCGCGGCCGGGGTGTGCGGGGGTGGTCACGGTCGGTCTCCCGTCGGTGGTGTGAGTGGGTACGCCGGCAAGGACCAGCCCTGCCGGCGGAACTCATCGGTGCCGACCCGGCGCAGGGCTACCCGCCGACGCCGTTGCGCGGAGCGCCGGTCAGGCTGAGGGCATGATCGACGAGGCGGACCCCTACGTCCGAGTCCGGGGCGCGCGCGAGCACAACCTGCGCAACGTCGACGTCGGGGTGCCGCGGGACGCCCTGGTGGTCTTCACCGGCGTCTCCGGTTCCGGGAAGTCCTCGCTGGCCTTCGGCACCATCTACGCCGAGGCGCAACGCCGGTACCTCGAGTCGGTGGCCCCCTACGCCCGGCGGCTCATCCAGCAGGTCGGTGCACCGGTCGTCGACGAAATCAGCGGTCTGCCGCCGGCGGTCGCGCTCCAGCAGAGCCGGGGCGCCCCCAGCAGCCGGTCCACCGTCGGCACCGTGACCACGCTGTCCAACTCGCTGCGGATGCTGTTCTCCCGCGCCGGCAGCTACCCGGACGGTGCCGAGCGGCTCGACTCCGACGCCTTCTCGCCCAACACGGCCGCCGGCGCCTGCCCGGAGTGCTCGGGCCTCGGCCGGGTCCACCTGGTCACCGAGGACACCCTGGTCCCCGACCCGTCGCTGAGCATCCGGGACGGCGCGATCGCCGCCTGGCCGGGCGCCTGGTACGGCAAGAACCTGCGCGACATCCTGGTCGAGCTGGGTCACGACATCGACCGTCCCTGGCGCGACCTCCCGCAGGAGCAGCGCGACTGGATCCTGTTCACCGACGAGCAGCCCGAGGTCACCGTCCACCCCGTACGCGGGCCCGGCCAGGTGCAGCGGGACTACCAGGGCAGGTACACCGGCGCCCGGGCCTACGTGCTGCACACCCTGGCCAACTCCAAGAGCCCGACCATGCGCCAGCGGGTGCTCCGGTTCGTGCAGACCTCCACCTGCCCGGTGTGCTCCGGCAGCCGGCTGCGGCCCGAGTCGCTGGCCGTCACCTTCGCCGGCAAGGACATCGCCGAGCTGGCGGGCCTGCCGCTCACCTCGCTGGTCGAGACGCTCCGGGAGGCAGCGCAGACGGCGGCGTCGGCGGGCTCGAGGGAGTCGACCGACGTCGCGGTGCGCATCGCCGCTGACCTCGTGGCCCGCATCGAGGTGCTGACCGGCCTGGGCCTGGGCTACCTCAGCCTGGACCGGACGACGCCGACCCTCTCCCCGGGCGAGCTGCAGCGGCTGCGGATCGCCACCCAGCTGCGGTCCGGGCTCTTCGGCGTCGTGTACGTCCTGGACGAGCCGTCGGCGGGGCTGCACCCGGCGGACGCCGAACCGCTGCTCGACGTCCTCGACCGGCTCCGGGCCGCGGGCAACTCGCTGTTCGTGATCGAGCACGACATGGCCCTGGCCCGCCGGGCCGACTGGCTCGTCGACGTCGGGCCGCACGCGGGGGAGCGGGGCGGCCGGGTGCTCTACAGCGGGCCGGTCGCCGGCCTGGCCGAGGTCGAGGAGTCGGTGACCCGGCGCTTCCTCTTCGACCGCGAGCGCCCGGTCGACCGCACGCGCCGTCAGCCCACCGGGCACCTGCGGCTGCACGGCATCGACCGGCACAACCTCCGGGACGTCGACGTGCACCTGCCGCTCGGCGTCTTCACCGCCGTCACCGGCGTCTCGGGATCCGGGAAGTCGACGCTGGTCAGCCAGGTGCTCACCGATGTCGTCACCGAGTGGCTCGGCACCCCGAAGACCGACGAGCCCGCGGACGACGAGGCCGACGACGACGCCACCGACGTCCCCGCCACCGACGTGCGCGCCGAGGGACTGGAGGCCGTCGACCGCCTGGTCCGCGTCGACCAGAAGGCGATCGGCCGCACCCCGCGCTCCAACCTGGCCACCTACACCGGTCTCTTCGACGCGGTCCGCAAGGTCTTCGCCGAGACCGAGGAGGCCCGTGCCCGCGGCTACACCGCCGGCCGGTTCTCCTTCAACGTGGCCGAGGGCCGCTGCCCCACCTGCCAGGGCGAGGGCTTCGTCACCGTGGAGCTGCTCTTCCTGCCCGGCACCTACTCGCCCTGCCCGACCTGCTCCGGTGCGCGCTACGACCCGGAGACGCTGGAGGTCACCTACCGCGGCAAGAACATCGCCGAGGTGCTCGACCTGACCGTCGAGGGAGCCGCGGAGTTCCTGGCCGAGCTGCCGGCGGTGGCGAACAGCCTGCGCGTGCTGCAGGAGGTTGGCCTGGGCTACCTGCGGCTGGGGCAGCCGGCGACGGAGCTGTCCGGCGGCGAGGCGCAGCGGGTCAAGCTGGCCAGCGAGCTGCAACGGGCGCGACGCGGGCACACGCTCTACGTCCTCGACGAGCCGACCACCGGACTGCACCCCGCCGACGTGGAGCTGCTGATGCGCCAGCTCCACCAGCTCGTCGACGCCGGCAACACCGTCGTGGTGGTCGAGCACGACATGGACGTCGTCGCCGGCGCCGACTGGGTCATCGACCTGGGCCCGGGAGCCGGGGACCACGGTGGGCGGATCGTGGCGGTTGGCACCCCCGAGCAGGTCGCGACGGTGGCCGAGAGCCAGACGGCCCGATTCCTGGTCTCCCGGCTGCCGGCGTCCTGAGCCGGCCACGCTCGGACGTGGCTCAACGGCGGGGCAGGGTCCGGCCGTCGGGCAGGGCGCGGCCGCCCAGGAGCGCCGCGAGCCGGCCGCTGTCGGCGCGCACGGTGTTCCCCTCGCCCCAGCTCCAGTCGGTGTCGGCGGCCTCCAGGCGGACGCCGGTCAGGTCGATGCCGAACCAGGCGCCCTCGGCCGCGGTGAGCTGGTCGAGGACGGCGACCACGGCGTTCCCCGGCACGACCGCCGGCCGGTGGAGCGCGACGGTGATGTCCAGGGAGTGGATGAGGGCGTGGGTGAGCGCCCCGACGGCGCCGCCACCCGGCGGCTGCCAGGCGTGCAGCGCGGGGGAGCGCAGCGCCTCGAGCTGGTCGGCCAGCGGCAGGGAGGCGTCGCGTGCGGCCACGGTGTTCGACAGCACGCCGAAGTCCCCGCCCGCCGCGGCCATCTCCGCGCCGAACGTCTCAGGCGTCAACCGGACCGGCATCGCCACGTGCGCGACCACGTGCCGGACCTGCCACCCCTGGCACAGCGACGGGGCGTCCCAGGTCTCCGCGGGCGCGGATTCGAGCAGGTCGGCGAGGCCGTCGAAGGTCGGTGCCACCCAGGACTGCAGGTCGGTCATGGTCGGGTACCCCTCGTCGTCGGCCGGCGCGGTCGGCGCGGCCTGTGGAAGCTACCGGTCAGGACCGCGGTCATCGGCGTGGTTCATCGGGACTCCCAGAAGGCCAGGTAGGACCGGTGCAGCCAGGCGTCGACCCAGCCGCGGTCCGGCTCGGCGGGCACAGCCGGGCTCTCGCGCAGCCGGATGAGCCGTTGCTCGGCGTCGTCGATCGCGGTGACGACCTCGGCCAGCGGGACCTCACCGCGGCGGATCGAGCGCAGGTACGTCCGGTCGGGCTCGGGCACCGGCAGCGTGATCCGACCCGTGCTGAGCAGCTCGGTGCCCTGCACCCCCAGGCGGAGGGCGTGCATCGCGAACTTCGTGTCGTAGCCGTGCTCGGCCACCAGCTCCGGCCGGTTGGTGTGCGCGCCGGAGCGCCCGGTCATCGCGTCGCGCTGCGCGGACAGGTAGCCGATGAACCGGTCGGCCGCCAGCCGCGAGACGAACCGGGAGGCGTTCCCGACGAGCTCCGCACCGGCCTCGTCCCGGTGGACGACGTCGGCGTCGGGCACGAACAGCAGCAGCAGGACGGTCGGGTTGCCCGCCAGCGCCAGTCGCGCCCACGTGCGCGCGGAGTAGACGACGACGTCCAGGTCGCCGGCGCCCGACCGGTTGGCCAGCCCGCCGGGGGAGTCCCACACGGTGTGCCGCTGGTACTGCTCGAACTCGACCGTGGCCTCGGCACCGACGCCTGCCGGCACCCGCGCGACACCGGTGACGTACTCGGGCGGCTCGAGGCAGATGCCCATCTCGTCCCGGTCGTCCTGCCCGGCGATCGACGTGCCGTGCACCCCGGAGCCGACCTGGGCACGCAGTATGGTGCCCTGCTCGGCGATGCGTCGGGCCTGCTCGGAGGCGTGCGGATGGGCGAAGCCGGCCGGCAGTGCCCGGGAGCCGAGCACGAGGGGCACCGGGCTGGCAGCGGGTCGGGCGGTCACGGGGTCAGGTTGCCATCGCACCGGGTCCTTGGCAGCGAGTTGATCGAGGGTGAGGGGACGTGCCGGAGGACGGAGTCGGCCTGGTGCAGCTCAGTGGTGCCGCCACGACCGTCCTCGAGGCGATCCGCTCGGCGGGTGGGCGGCCGTACCTGGTCGGCGGCTGTGTCCGGGATGCCCTGCTCGCCCCCGGGCGTCGGCCGAAGGACGTCGACATCGAGGTGTTCGGTCTCGAGCTCGACCGGGTGGCCGCCGCGTTGCGGCGGGTCGGTCCGGTCGACGAGGTCGGCCGCTCGTTCGCGGTGCTCAAGGTCCGTCGCGACGGCGAGGACTTCGACGTCTCCGTGCCGCGCACCGGCGGCGGGGACGACCCGAGCGTAGCTGCGAGCCGCCGCGACTACACGGTCAACGCGCTCATGTTCGACCCGACGACCGAGGTCGTCCTCGACGCCGTCGGCGGTCTGGCCGACCTGCGCGCCGGCGTGCTGCGGCACAGCGGTCCGTCCTTCGGCGAGGACCCGCTGCGGGTGCTGCGGGGCGCCCAGTTGGCTGCGCGCTTCGGCTTCCGGCTGGCGCCCGAGACGGCGCTGCTGTGCCGCAGCCTCGCGCCCGCCTTCGTCGACCTCCCGGGAGAACGCATCTGGGAGGAGTGGCGCAAGATCGGCGAGAAGGGGCGGCACGTCAGCGCCGCGGTGGCGGTGCTGGGTGAGTCGGGCTGGTTGGCCCACCTCCCGCAACTGGCCCGCCTGGCCGGGGTGCCGCAGGACCCCCGCTGGCACCCCGAGGGCGACGTGCTGACCCACTCCGGCCTCGCTGCCGACGCCGCGGCGGTGCTGGCCGACGAGGCCGGGCTGACCGGCGACGACCGCACGGTCGTCGTCCTCGGCGCGCTGCTGCACGACGTGGGCAAGGCGGCGTACACCCAGGTCCGTGCCGACGGGCGGATCACGTCCCACGGTCACGCCGACGGCGGGGTGGCTCCTGCCCGGGAGCTGCTCACCTCGATCGGTGCGCCGTCCGCCGTCATCGGCCGGATCACGCCGATCATCCGGGAGCACATGACCGCGGTGACCGTGGAGGGCCGGCCCAGTGCCGCGGCGGTCCGCCGGCTCGCTCGCCGCCTCGCGCCGGCCGCGATGGCCGAGTGGTCGCTGGTCTGCGGCGCCGACCACGCCGGCCGCGGCTCGGGCTCCGGCCCCAACCCGACCACCGGGTGGCTCGCCGTCGCGGAGGAGTCGGGCGTGGACCGCGGGCCGTCCCGGCTGCTCTTGCGCGGCGACGACCTCATCGCGCTCGGGCACGCTCCCGGACCGCAGTACCGCGCGGTCATGAGCGCCGCCCTCGCCGCCCAGGACGACGGCGAGTTCACCGACCACGCCGGTGCGGTCGCCTGGCTGTCCCGGATCGCCGCCGAGGGGCGGCTGGCGCGCTACCTCGCGGAGGGGTAGGGAGTGCCCGGCTACCGGGTGCGCTGCTGCCTGCGGGCGATCACCACGAGGGCGCCGATGACGACGACCAGGGGCACCCACGACGGCAGCCCGAACGGCCCGAGCAGCAGTGCCGCCACGAACAGCACGAGCCGGAAGCCCAGCCAGAGGGCGACCGCGAACACGGCCCAGAACAGCCAGGGCCGCTCGTACTGCAGCCGGCGCAAGTAGTCCATGACCCCATCCTCCCCGATGTGCGTGCCGCGACCGACACGGTCACCGGACACATCGGCAGCGGGGCCGGACAACGGGAGGTGGACGGTCAGGCACGCAGGGGCCTGCGCCGGCCGAGCCGCCCCAGACGTCCACCACCGGCTCGCCGTCCACGAACACCGCGACCGAGGCGCCCGCGTCCCCCTCGTCCAGCAGGCCGGCCAGCACGGTCGGCACGGCGGTGAACAGCTCGTCGTAGGAGCCCTGGAGATCGGCCATGCCCCGGACCAACGCCCCTGACCAGTGGAGGGCAGACGAATCCGACCGACGACTTCCGGCGACCGGACCGGTCCCAGGGAAGAGGTGCGACCGAGGAAGGACCCGATGGGCACGGTCATCGCGTCGGCGTCGATGTCGCTGGACGGCTACATCGCCAAGGACGACAACACGATCGGCCGGTTGTTCGACTGGCTGCAGAACGGGGAGGTGGAGATCCCGACCGCATCGCCCGGGATCACCTTCCACCTGAGCCCGCAGAGCGCCGAGTACTGGCGTCGGTGGACGTCCGAGCTCGGTGCGATCGTCTGCGGCCGGACGTTGTTCGACGTCACCGACGGGTGGGGCGGGCGGCACACCATGGACGCGCCGGTCGTGGTCGTCACCCACCACGTCCCCACCGAGTGGGTCGACGCCCATCCGGACGCGCCCTTCTCGTTCGTCACCGCCGGCGTCGAGGCGGCCGTCGCGCGGGCACAGGAGCTCGCCGGCGACCGGCTCGTCGCGGTCACCGCCGGGACGATCGCCCGGCAGTGCCTGGAACGGGGGTTGCTCGACGAGGTGGCCGTCGACCTGGTCCCGGTCGTCATGGGGAGGGGGCGCCCGTTCTTCGGTGAGCTCACCCAGGAGGACGTGCCGCTCGGTGATCCGACGGTCTGCGTCCAGGGCGACCGGGTCACGCACCTGGTGTTCCCCGTGGTCCGCTGAGCCGCGCCGGGCGGTCAGCGCAGCGCCGCGGCGAGGACGTCGGCGGCCTCGTCGTACCAGGCACGGACCTGCTCGGCCCGGGTTCCGGCGCCGGCGGCGAGGTACTCGGAGAACCCGGCGTGGCCGTCGGCGGCCGCCGTCCCGATGACGTCGTAGCACCACTCGTGGTTCTCCCGGACGGCGGCGACCAGCCGGCGCCGGTCGGCGTCGCCCAGCCCGTAGCTGTCCACGAACAGCCGCAGGCGCCTGAGCACCTGGCCCCGGCGAGCGTCGTCGATGTGGCGGTCGGGGCGCAGCGGGGTCCACAGCCGAGCGGCGCAGGCGACGTCCCAGACCCGGGAGCCGGGGCTCGCCAGGTCGAAGTCGATCAGCGCGACCGCGCGCTGGCCGCGGAAGACGACGTTGTCCAGGTTGACGTCGTTGTGGCTGACCAGCCCACCCGCGAAGGGTGGAGGGGGTGAGGCCGGCCAGGCGTGCGGCCCGGGGTCGAAGCTGCTGACCGCCCGGTGGTAGTCGCGGAGCAGGTGGGCCACGCTGGTCAGTGCGTCGTCGGTCAGCGCCCAGGCCGGGTACGGCGGCGTGACCGCGGTGCCCCGCACGTAGGAGAGGACCTCGCGCCCCTCGTCGTCCACCCCGAGGTACCGCGGCGCCCCGTCGAACCCCACCGCCGCCAGGTGGTCGAGCAGGGCGGAGGTGGCCGGGCTGGTGGGGCGCAGCGGCCGGCGCACGGTGTCCCCGATCCGGACGACCCGACCGCGGTTCGCGGTCCCGCCGACGAGCAGGACCGGGGATTTCCTCCGCTCGAGCACCGTCGCCTCCAGGCTCTCGTCCGGCCGCGTCCCCGCGAGGACCGTCACGGCTCGTCGAGGACGGCCCTCGCCAGGGTGCTGTGGGTCACGATGCCCGACACCAGGCCGCTGCGGAGGGCGGCGCGCACGGCGGGCGCCTTCCGGGTGCCGTACGGGACGACCACGAGTTCCGGGATGGCCTGCATCTGCTCAGCGCTGAGCGCGATCATCCGCTCGGCCAGCTCGGTCGGCACCGGGGTGCCGTCGCCGGCGACGAACACCCCGGAGATGTCGGCGCACACCCCGAGCTCCCGCAGCTGGCGGCGGTCGTCGTCCGAGGCGGTGTCGTACAGCGTCGACTGGCCGGCCTCCCAGAGCCCCACCCCGGCGACGGCCTTGGTGACCGACGGCAGCTGGTCGAAGGCCCGCGCGATCTCCGGTTGCTGCCGCAGCGCCCGCGCGGTCGCGGCGTCCGGCAGTGTGAGCGGCGCGTAGAACAGGTGCGCGGCCCCGCCCGATCGCCGGGCGACCTCCCGGACGACGTCGACCGACGTGTCGGGGCCCTCGGGCATCGAGAGGGCGCCGGAGAGCTGGACGACGGGTGTCCCCGGCAGCGCGGGGAGAGCCCGGGCCATCGCGCTCACCGCCCGCGCCCAGGCCAGTCCCAGCACGTCCTGCGGGGTGATGATCTCGGCGAGCAGGCGCGCCGCGGCCCGGCCGACGTGCCCGCGCAGGGAGGCGGCGTCGTCGTCCGGCACGTCGATGACGACCGCGTGCTGCAGCCCGAACCGGTCCCGCAGCCGTGCCGACAGGTCGACGTCGATCTCGCCCGGGTGCCGGATCTCGATGCGCACCAGCCCGCTCTCCCGGGCGTCGTCGAGCAGCCGCGCCACCTTGAACCGGCTCATGCCGAACTCCTGGGCGATCTCGACCTTCGACCGACCGTCGAGGTAGTAGCGGCGCGCCACCGAGGCGGTCAGCACGACCTGGGCAGGGCCGCGGAACTGGTCGGCCATCACTCTCACACTCCGCTCATCCGAGCACGACGGGCCTCATCCTCTCAGGTGTCTTGACGCATGAAGCCGGACGAAAGAGACTCACGTCACACAGATGAGGGACAGGCTGCTCATGTGAGCGGCGTCCCTGTGGCCTGTCCGGGGAGAGGTCCATGCCTGCAGCCGAACTCCGTCGTACCCGCCCGCGCACCGGGGGGAGGAGGACGGTCCCGGTCCTCGCGCTCACCGCGGCCCTGACGATGAGCGGGTGCGCCGGCTGGGGCGGCGGACCCGGCGGTGGGGGACCGGACACGATCAACGTGCTCATGGTCAACAACCCGCAGATGATCGACCTGCAGAAGCTGACCGCCGCGAACTTCACCGCCGAGACCGGCATCAACGTCAACTTCACCGTCCTGCCGGAGAACGACGTGCGGGACAAGATCAGCCAGGAGTTCTCCAGCCAGGCCGGCCAGTACGACATCGCCACGGTGAGCAACTTCGAGATCCCGATCTACGCCCGCAGCAAGTGGATCGCCCCGCTGGACGACTACGTCGCCGCCGACCAGGAGTTCGACCAGGCCGACATCCTCGGGCCGCTCACGGCGTCCCTGTCCGGCGACGACGGGAAGCTCTACGGCGAGCCGTTCTACGGCGAGTCCTCCTTCCTCATGTACCGCAAGGACGTGCTGGACGGCGCCGGCATCCAGATGCCGGCCAAGCCGACGTGGCAGGAGGTCGCGGACATCGCGGCGAAGGTCGACGGGATCCAGCCGGGGATGGCCGGGATCTGCCTGCGCGGCCAGCCCGGCTGGGGGCAGGTGTTCGCGCCGCTGACCACGGTGGTCAACACCTTCGGTGGCACCTGGTTCACCGAGGACTGGCAGGCGCAGGTCGATGCACCGGAGTTCCGCAAGGCCACCCAGTTCTACGTCGACCTCGTCCGTGACCACGGCGAGGTCGGCGCCCCCCAGGCCGGCTTCACCGAGTGCTTGAACAACCTCATCCAGGGCAACGCCGCCATGTGGTATGACGCCACGTCGGCCGCCGGGTCGCTCGAGTCCGCGGACTCCCCGGTGAAGGGGAAGATGGGCTACGTCGCCGCGCCGGTGGTCGAGACCGCGAGCTCGGGCTGGCTGTACGCCTGGTCGTGGGGCATCCAGCAGGCGAGCGCCAAGAAGGACGACGCCTGGAAGTTCATCTCCTGGGCCTCCAGCCAGCGGTACGAGGAACTGGTCGGGCAGGAGCTGGGCTGGTCGCGGGTCCCGGCCGGCAAGCGCGCGTCCACGTACACGAACCCCGACTACCTGGCCGAGGCCTCGGCGTTCGCCGAGCCCACGCTGGCCGCCATCCAGGCCGCGGACCCGAACAACCCGGGTGTCCAGCCCCGGCCGGCGCCCGGGATCCAGTTCGTCGACGTCCCCGAGTTCCCCGACCTGGGCACGCAGGTGTCCCAGGACGTCAGCTCGGCGATCGCGGGCCGGATGACCGTGGACGAAGCGCTGGAACGGGGACAGCAGCTGGCCGACGACGTGGCGCAGCGGTACCGCGACCGGGAGGCCAAGTGACCGGGCGGGCAGCACCAGAGCAGAGGAAGGCGGCGCGATGAGCACCACCCTGGAGACCAGCCGCGGACGCGGTGAGCCGCCGGCACCCCCGCCGCCCCCGCCGCCCTCGCAACCGCCGAGCGGAGCACTCCGCCGGTCCGCCGACTGGGCCCGCCGGGCACCGCTGCTCCCGGCGCTGGTCTTCACGATCATCGTGACCCAGCTGCCGTTCGTGGTGACGCTGATCGTCTCGTTCATGGACTGGAACGCCTACTACCCCGACGAGCGCGGCTTCGCCGGGCTGAGCAACTACGCGAGCGTGCTGACCGATGTCAACATGCGCCGCGCGATCTGGGTGACGGTCGTCCTCACGGTGGTCGTCGTCCTGGTCAGCCTGCTGCTGGGGATGGGCATCGCGCTGCTGCTGGACCGGAAGTTCGCCGGCCGCGGCGTGGTGCGGACCATGATGATCACGCCGTTCCTCATCGTCCCGGTGGCCGCGGCGCTGCTCTGGAAGCACGCCCTGTTCAACCCCGAGTACGGCCTGCTCAACGGCACGCTGACCTGGATCTGGTCGCTGTTCGGCTCGGACAACCCGCCGCAGCCGGACTGGATCACCCAGGCGCCGCTGATCTCGGTGGAGATCGCGCTCATCTGGCAGTGGACGCCGTTCATGATGCTGATCCTGCTGGCGGGCCTGCAGAGCCGGCCGCTGGACGTCATCGAGGCCGCGCGCATCGACGGCGCCAGCACCTGGCAGATCTTCCGGTACATGACCTTCCCGCACCTGCGCCGCTACCTGGAGCTGGGTGGCCTGCTCGGTTCGATCTACATCGTGCAGAACTTCGACGCGGTCTTCACGATCACCTCGGGCGGGCTGGGCACGGCGAACCTCCCGTACGTGATCTACCAGACCTTCTACCAGGCGCACGACTACGGCCGGGCGTCCGCGGCGGGCGTCGTCGTCGTGATCGCCACCATCGCCATCGCCACCCTGGCGCTGCGCACGGTGTCCACGCTGTTCCAGGAGGAGAACGCGCGATGAGCTCTCTCACCGACGTGGGCCCGGTGGCCGCCACCCGCACCGACCAGGGCGAGGAGCGGGCCCCCCGCAAGCCGCGCAGCGGTGCGCTGCTCGGGGTGGCCGCGTGGCTGATCGGCTTCCTCTTCGTGGTGCCGGTGCTGTGGATGATCCTCACGTCGTTCCACAGCGAGGAGGACGCCGCCACCAACCCACCCTCGCTCGCCGCGCCGCTGACCCTGAGCGGCTACAAGGAGTTCTTCGGCGTGGGCACCGGGGCCAACCCGTGGCCCTCGCTGCTGAACTCGCTGACGGCCAGCGTCGTCTCGACGATCATCGTGCTGCTGCTGGCCATCCCGGCCGCCTACGCGCTGTCGATCAAGCCGGTGCGCAAGTGGACCGACGTCATGTTCTTCTTCCTGTCCACCCGGATGCTGCCGATCGTGGCCGGGCTGCTGCCCATCTACCTGTTCGCCCAGTGGAGCGGCCTGCTGGACAACATCTGGCTGCTCATCGTCCTGTACACGGCGATGAACCTGCCGATCGCGGTCTGGATGATGCGGTCCTTCCTGGCCGAGGTCCCGGTCGAGATCCTCGAGGCCGCGTCGATGGACGGCGCCGGTCTGATCCTCACGCTGCGCCGGGTGGTGGCGCCCATCGTGCTGCCGGGCATGGCCGCGACCTCGCTGATCTGCTTCATCTTCAGCTGGAACGAGCTGCTGCTCGCCCGGACCCTGACCGGGACCCGGGCAGGGACCGCCCCGGTGTACCTCACCGGCTTCGTCACCAGCCAGGGCCTGTTCCTGGCCCAGGTCTGCGCCGCGGCGTTCGCGGTGTCGCTGCCGGTGCTCATCGCCGGCTTCGCCGCCCAGGACAAGCTGGTGCAGGGCCTCTCCCTCGGCGCGGTCAAGTGAGGGTCTCGGTCCTGCGGGGCGTCGGGGACGTCGCGCTCGTCGAGCGGCCGGAGCCCGAGCCGGGCCCCGGGGAGGTCGTCGTCCGGGTGGCCTCGGTCGGGGTGTGCGGCTCGGACGTGCACTACTACGAGCACGGGCGGATCGGGCAGCACGTGGTGGAGTCCCCGCTGGTGCTCGGCCACGAGGCGGCGGGTGAGGTGACCGCGGTCGGCGCCGGGGTGACGTCGCCGGCCGTCGGCCAGCGGGTGTCGATCGAGCCCGGTGTGCCGGACCTGACCTGCGAGCAGTGCCTGGCCGGCCGGTACAACCTCTGCCCGGCCATGCGCTTCTACGCCACCCCACCGATCGACGGCGCCTTCGCCGAGTACGTGGTGGTGCACGCAGCCTTCGCCCACCCGGTGCCCGACACCGTCAGCGACGACGCAGCCGCGCTGCTGGAACCGCTGTCGGTGGGCATCTGGGCCTGCCGCAAGGGCCGGGTGAGCGCCGGCTCCCGGGTGCTGGTCACCGGGGCCGGGCCGATCGGGCTGGTCAGCGTCCAGGCCGCCCGGGCCTTCGGCGCCACCGACATCGTGGTGTCCGACGTCAACCCCGCCCGGCTGGAGCTCGCCCGGGAGCTCGGCGCCACCGAGGTCGTCGACGCGCGGACGACGGGCCTGGAGGACCTGCCCCGGGCGCCCGGGGTGCTGCTGGAGTGCTCCGGTCACCCGGCGGCCACCGTGGCCGGCATCCGCGCGCTGGCCCCGGCCGGCCGCGCCGTCCTGGTCGGGATGGGCGGCGACGAGCTGCAGCTGCCGCTGTCGGTGGTCCAGGACCGCGAGCTGGAGGTCACCGGCGTCTTCCGCTACGCCGGCACCTGGCCGACGGCGATCGACCTCGTCGCCGCCGGGCGGATCGACCTGGACCGGCTGGTCACCGGGAGCTACGCACTGGCCGAGGCGGAGGACGCGCTGACCGCGGGCCGGCGGGACCCGCAGTCGGTGAAGGTCGTCGTCCACCCGCAGACCTGAGAAGCCCCGCCCCACCCACGCACGAAGCGAGGAGAGCACCCGATGGCCTCTGTCACCTACGACCGGGCGAGCCGCATCTACCCCGGGTCCGAGAAGCCGGCGGTCGACTCGCTCGACCTCCAGATCGCCGACGGCGAGTTCCTCGTCCTGGTCGGCCCCTCCGGCTGCGGCAAGTCCACCAGCCTGCGGATGCTCGCCGGCCTGGAGGACGTCGACCGGGGCGACATCCTCATCGGCGACCGCAAGGTCACCAACCTCAAGTCCAAGGACCGGGACATCGCCATGGTGTTCCAGAGCTATGCCCTCTACCCGCACATGACGGTGGGGGAGAACATGGGCTTCGCGCTGAAGATCGCCGGCAAGGGCAAGGACGAGATCGCCACCCGGGTGGCCGAGGCGGCCAAGATCCTCGACCTCGAGGAGTTCCTCGACCGCAAGCCGAAGGCGCTCTCCGGTGGCCAGCGGCAGCGCGTGGCGATGGGCCGGGCCATCGTCCGCTCGCCGCAGGTCTTCCTGATGGACGAGCCGCTGTCCAACCTGGACGCCAAGCTCCGCGTGCAGACCCGCACCCAGATCGCCGACCTGCAGCGCCGGCTCGGGACGACGACGGTCTACGTCACCCACGACCAGGTCGAGGCGATGACCATGGGCGACCGGGTCGCCGTGCTGCGCAGCGGCCTGCTCGAGCAGTGCGACACCCCGCTGCGGCTCTACCAGCAGCCGGCCAACGTCTTCGTCGCCGGTTTCATCGGCTCGCCCGGGATGAACCTCGCCGAGTTCTCGATCGCCGACGGGCACGCCGTGCTCGGCAGCGCCCGGCTGCCGCTGCGCACCGAGTCGCTCAGCGCGCTGTCCGCCGAGGGGGCGGACCGGGTGGTGGTCGGCTTCCGGCCCGAGGCGCTGGACGTCGTCTCCGAGAACGACCCGGGTTCCTTCCCGGTCGACGTGGTCGTGGTGGAGGAGCTTGGGTCGGACGCCTTCCTGCACGGGACGCTGCCGGAGCTCCCCGAGGGCGCCGACGCCGACGCCCGGCGGGTCATCGCGCGGGTCGACCCGGCCCACCCCCCGGTCAAGGGCGAGCGGCTGCACCTGCGCATCCAGACCGGCAAGGAGCACCTCTTCTCCCCGTCGACCGGTCGGCGCCTGCCGGCCTGACCCCGCACGCCGCCGTCCTGAGGAGGACCCCGTGGCACCGCTCAGCGCGCAGTCGTTGTCGTCCCTCCCCCCGGAGGTGGCCCGGCCGACGTACGACCGGTCGCAGGTCCGGACCGGGATCGTCCACCTGGGGGTGGGCGGCTTCCACCGGGCGCACCAGGCCATGTACCTCGACGGCCTGCTCGAGCGGGGCGCGGCGGGGGACTGGGGCATCTGCGGCGTCGGGGTGCTCCCGTCCGACCGCCGGATGGCCGAGGTCATGGCCGCCCAGGACTGCCTCTACACGCTGGTGGTGAAGCACGCCGACGGGACCTGGGACGCCCGGGTCATCGGGTCGATCGTCGAGTACCTGTTCGCACCGGACGACCCCGAGGCGGTGGTCGAGAAGATGGCGGCGGAGTCGACCCGGATCGTCACGCTGACCGTCACCGAGGGCGGCTACGCCATCGACCCGGTGACCGGGCGGTTCGACGCCGGGGACGCCGGCGTCGTCCACGACCTCCAGGCGGGCGCGGCGCCGACCACGTCGTTCGGGTTCGTCACCGAGGCGCTGGTCCGCCGCCGGGAGCGCGGGCTGCCCCCGTTCACCGTGGTGTCCTGCGACAACATCCAGCACAACGGCGACGTCGCCCGGCGGAGCTTCGCCTCCTTCGCCACGCTGCGCGACCCCGAGCTCGGGGCCTGGGTCGAGCGGGAGGTGTTCTTCCCCAACTGCATGGTCGACCGGATCACCCCGGCGACCACGGACGACGACCGGGCCGAGGTGGCCTCCCGCTTCGGCATCGAGGACGGCTGGCCGGTGGTGTGCGAACCGTTCACCCAGTGGGTCCTCGAGGACCGGTTCCCGCTCGGCCGCCCGCCGCTGGAGGACGTCGGCGTGCAGGTCGTCGACGACGTCGAGCCCTACGAGATGATGAAGCTGCGGCTGCTCAACTCCGGCCACCAGGCGCTGGCCTACCTGGGCCGCCTCGTGGGGTACCGGCTGGTGCACGACGCGGCGCAGGACCCGCTCTTCCAGCAGCTGCTGCTCGGCTACATGGAGGAGGAGGCGACGCCGACCCTGCGGCCGCTGCCCGGGATCGACCTCGACCACTACCGGCGGGACCTGATCGCCCGCTTCTCCAACCCCGCCGTCCGCGACACCCTGGCGCGGCTGGCCTTCGACGGCTCGGAGCGGCTGCCCAAGTGGCTGCTCCCCGTCGTCCGGGACAACCTGGCCGCCGGCGGTGAGGTCCGCCGGTCGGCCGCGGTCGTCGCCGGCTGGGCGCGGTACTCCGAGGGCGTGGACGAGCAGGGGCAGCCCATCGAGATCGCCGACCGCCGGCGGGACGCGCTGCAGGCGCTGGCCGAGCGGCAGCGGGAGGACCCGCTGGCGTTCATCGCCGACCGCGAGCTGTTCGGGGACCTGGTCGACGACGAGCGGTTCACCGTTCCCTACGCCACGACGCTGCGCTCGCTGTACGACCGTGGCGCCCGGGCGACGCTCGAGGCGCTGGTCGCCGAGCTCCGGCCCGGCGGCGTCCCGTCCACGACCGGTGCCGGGACGGCGCCGCCCGACTGAGCCCGATCAGCCCTCGACGAGCCAGACGGCGGTGTCCGGCGGCAGCGCCACGCTGGCCGCCGAGGCCTTCACGTGCGTGGAGGACGCCAGCAGCACCGAGCCCGGGTTGGGCACCAGGACCGTCCCGGTGCCCATGTTGACCACGCACCGCACCGTCTCGTCGTCGCCGACGCTGCGCACGGTGAGCACGTCCCCCTGGGTCTGGACGGTCGCGTCCCCGGAGCCGAGCGCGGAGTGCGCCGCGCGCAGGGCGAGCGCCCGGCGGTAGAGGGTCAGCATCGAGCCGCCATCGCGGGTCTGCCGAGAGACCGCGAACCCCTCCCAGTCCGCCGGGATCGGCAGCCACGGCTCGGCTGCGCCGTCGGGGGAGAAGCCGACGCCGGCCGTCTCGTTCCAGGGCATCGGCACCCGGCAGCCGTCCCGGCCGGCCCGCGCACCGCCGCTGCGCCAGAAGATCGGGTCGAGCTTCGCCTCGTCGGGGACGACGGCCTGCGGCAGCCCGAGCTCGTCACCGGCGTACAGGTACGGCGAGCCGGGCAGCGCCAGCATCATCAGCGCGGCGGCGCGGGCCCGGGACGTGCCGAGCGCGCCGCCGCCGAACCGGGTCACCTGCCGGTCCTTGTCGTGGTTGCCCAGCACCCAGGAGACCGGCGCGCCGACCCGGCGGAACGCGTCGAGCGCGGACTGCACCCCGTCGGCGAAGGCCGCGGTGTCCCACTGCGACTTGAGCAGCCGGAAGGAGAAGGACTGGTGCATCTCGTCGGGCCGCGAGTACAGCGCCACCTGCTCCAGGTCGGCCAGGCAGACCTCGCCGACCAGCATGGTGCCCGGGTACTCGTCGCAGACCGACCGCCAACGGCGCCACACGTCGTGCACCTCGGGCTGGTTCCAGGTCATCGCCTGCTCCGGCCCGTGCCCGAACAGCGTGGGGGAGTAGCTGCCGGGGTTGTCCCGCAGCTCGGCGTCCTTGAACAGCCCGTAGGCGACGTCGACCCGGAAGCCGCTCACGCCGCGGTCCAGCCAGAACCGCAGGGTGCGGTCGAAGTCGGCGGCCACGGCCGGGTCCCGCCAGTTCAGGTCGGGCTGCTCGGGCGCGAACAGGTGCAGGTACCAGCGGCCGTCCGGCGTGCGCGACCAGGCCGGCCCGCCGAAGAGCGACTGCCAGTTGTTCGGCGGCTCGTCCGAGGGCGGCGCGAAGTGGTAGCGGGCGGCCTCGGCGGAGTCCGGGTCGGCGAGGGCGGCCTGGAACCAGGGGTGCCGGTCGGAGGTGTGGTTCGGGACGACGTCGAGGATGACCCGCAGGCCGAGCTGCCGGGCGTCCGCCACGACGGCCTCGAGGTCGGCCACGTCGCCGTAGTCCGGGTCCACCGCCCGGTAGTCGACGATGTCGTAGCCGCCGTCCGCACCGCCCGAGGGGTAGTGCGGGTTGATCCACAGCGCGTCGACCCCGAGCCAGGACAGGTAGGGCAACCGGGAGCGGAGACCGGCCAGGTCGCCGATCCCGTCGCCGTTGCTGTCGGCGAAGGAGCGCAGGTAGACCTGGTAGACCACGGCGGTCCGCCACCAGTCGGCCGGGGCCTGCCCGGACGCGACGGAGTGCTCGGTCGAGGTCCGCACCGTTGCGAGCCGGGATGCCATGGACAGAGCATCGGCAGTCGGTCGGTGCGTCGGCTGTGTCCCAGGTCACCAGAAGATCGCCGGATCGCTGGCGCATCTCGCCAGGCACAGGCTTCGTCCGTCCCGGAACAGTGCAGCTGCCACTTGCGGAACACACCCCCGGGGGGTATTACGGCTGGCATGGAGCACGCGCAGCACACAGAGCACCGGACGTCGGTCAGCTGGGCCATGGCCCGGCAGGCGACGCTGCACTGCCTCACCGGCTGCGCCATCGGTGAGGTCCTCGGGATGGTCGTCGGGACGGCGCTGGGCCTGCCCGACGCCGGCACGGTGGTCCTGTCCATCGCGCTGGCCTTCGTCTTCGGCTACGCGCTGACCATGCGCGGGGTGCTGCGCGCGGGGCTGCCGTTCCGGCAGGCGCTCGGCGTGGCCCTCGCCGCCGACACCGTCTCGATCACCGTCATGGAGGTCATCGACAACACCGTGATGCTCTCCGTGCCCGGTGCGATGGAGGCGGGGATCAGCAGCGCGCTGTTCTGGCTGTCGCTGGCCGGGTCGTTGGCGCTGGCCTTCGTGCTCACCGTCCCGGTCAACCGCTCGCTGATGGGGCGTGGCAAGGGGCACGCCGTCGTCCACCGGCACCACTGACTCAACTGCCCTGCCGCGGGGTCATCCCCATCCGGCTGAGCACGATGCTCTCGACCACCTGCACGAGGTCGTAGAGCACCAGCGACACCGCGGTGACCAGCACCACCGCCAACCAGACCAGCGAGAACTGCACCTGGGAGTAGGCGGTCTGGATGGTCGAGCCGATCCCGTCGCCGGTGGCCAGCCACTCGACCAGCAGCGCACCGGTCAGCGCACCGGGCACCGAGATGCGCACGGCGGCGAAGAAGGACGGGGCCGACGCGGGCAGCGCCACCGTGCGCAGCGCGGTGAGCGAGTTGCCGCCGTGGACGGTGATCACGTCGACCATCTGCGGCGATGCCGAGTGCAGGCCGAAGGCGATGTTCACCAGTGCCGGGAAGAGCACCACGATGCCGGCGACGACCGCGACCGTGGCGACGTCCCGGCCGAACACCAGGATGATCAGCGGTGCCAGGGCGATGAGCGGCACCGAGCGCAGCAGCATCGCGACCGGCATCAGCGCGTGCTCGACGCCCTGGGACAGCCGGAACGCCGTGGCACCCAGCAGCGCGACCACCAGCCCCGCGACGAACCCGATGAACGCGTGGACGAGGCTGACGCCGAGATCATCGCGCAGCAGCGCCAGGTGCTCGCCGGCGTCCTCGTCGGTGACCAGGTACGCCCACACGTCGGCCGGGCCCTTGGCGACGTAGGAGGAGATGCCGAACAGCTCGATGGCGCCGGTCCACAGCACCAGCACGACCACCAGGGTCAGCGCGAAGGTCAGCAGCGAGCGGCCGAGCGCGCGCAGCACCTGCCGGCTGGCCTCCCGGCGGACCTCCCTGCGGCGCGCGGCCGTTCCGCTGGTCACGGCGTCCGGCATCAGCGCCCACCTCCTCTCGACCACGGCGTGATCAGCTGGGCGAGCAGCCCGAAGAACGCGAACCCGAGGATCGCCACCGCGCCGCTGGCCAGCGCGATGCCCCACACGCGGGGGGCGTTGAGGCCCTGCTGGGCCGCGGTCATCGCCGGGCCGATGCCCAGGTCGACCTTGCCGAAGTACTCGCCCAGGACGGCGCCCAGGAAGGCGGCCGGGACGGCGATCTGCAGCGCGTTGAGGATGCCGGGGAGCGCCGCGACCAGGCGCACCTTGCGCAGCTGGGTGAGCCTGGTGCCGCCGTAGACCGACACGACGTCCAGCGCGGCCTGGTCGGCGGCCTTGAGCCCGAGCAGCGCACCGACGACGGTGGTGAAGAAGCAGCTGAGCGCGGCCAGGAAGACCGCCGTCCCGGACGGGTCACCGGGGTCCGGCGCCCCGGCGATGATGAGCACGAGCGGCCCGATCGCCACGATCGGGATGCAGTAGGTGATGGTGGCGACCTGCATGACCAGGCCCTCGCTGCGCGGGACGAGCAGCACGACGGCGGCCAGCAGCAGGGCCAGCGCGTTGCCCCACAGGAAGCCGCGGGCGGCCTCGTCGAGGGTGATGCCGACGTTCCGCCGGTAGAACGACCAGCCGTCGGTGGCCCACTGGCGGACCACCTCCGGCGGGGTGGGGATCGCGTCGGCGTTCCCCGCGCCCACCCCGGAGAACAGGGTGACGGCCAGCAGCCACCACAGCGCGACCAGCACTCCGGTGCCCAGGACGCCGATCGCCCAGGCGGGCAGTCGCAGCCGGGACATCGCGGTCAGCCGTCGGCCGCTGCGCCGCCGGCGCCGAAGAGCAGCTCGGAGGCCTGGTCCACATAGGCGTGGAACTCCGGCGTCCGCTGCATCTGCGGCGTGCGGGGGCGGGGCAGGTCGATGTCGATGACCGCGGAGACCCGGCCGGGCCGCGGGCTCATCACCGCGACCTGGTCGGACAGGAACACGGCCTCGGTGATGCCGTGGGTGACCATCAGCGTGGTCGCCGGCTTCTCCGTCCAGATCCGGAGCAGCTCCAGGTTCAGCCTCTGCCGGGTCATGTCGTCCAGGGCGCCGAAGGGCTCGTCGAGCAGCAGCACCGTGGGCCTGAGGATGAGCGAGCGGGCGATCGAGACCCGCTGCCGCATGCCACCGGACAGCTGGGCGGGCTTGGCGTCCTCGAAGCCCTCGAGACCGACCAGCGCGACCATCTCCCGCAGGTACGCCTCGTCGACCCGCTGACCGGACACCTCGAAGGGCAGCCGGATGTTGGACAGCACGCTGCGCCACGGCAGCAGGGCCGCGTCCTGGAACGCGATGCCCAGCTGGTGGCCGCGGCGCAGTTCCTGCGGGGTCTTGCCGTCGACCCGGATCGAGCCGCTGGTCGGCTCCTCGAGTCCGGCGAGGATGCGCAGGACGGTCGACTTGCCGCAGCCCGACGGCCCGAGCAGCGACAGGAAGGTCCCCTGGGCGGTGTGCAGGTCAGCGTCCTGCAGCGCGGTCACCGACCGGCTGCGCATGCTGAAGACCTTGGTCAGCCCGGAGACCTGCACCCCGGTGCCCCGGGCGGCACCCGGGGCGCCGGCGGTGCTGGCGAGCTCCGTCACGGCCTCAGCCGGCGTAGTCGACGAGGTCGGGGTGCTCCTCGTAGACCTCGTCGAGCAGGGACAGGTCGAACAGGTCGTCGGCGGAGACGTCGATGCCGGCACCGGCCAGGCTCTTCAGGGTCTCCTGCTGCAGCTCGTCGGAGATGGTGAACAGGCCGTCGGCATCGGTGTCGCTGGAGGTGATGAGCTGGTCGTTGGCGACCTGCGCCGACTGGACCTCGTTCTCCTCGACCAGGCCGAGGTCCGAGCCGTAGTCGGCGAGGGCCAGGTCGATGGCGGCGGCCGGGTCCGCGATGGCGTCGGTCCACCCCTTGATCTCGGCGACCAGGAAGTCCTTGAGCATCTCCCGGTCCTCGGCGATCGTCTGGTCGGTGGCGGTGAAGGTCTCGGCCACGAACGGGAGGCCGTTGTCGGCGAAGGGCAGGTTGGTGACCGGCTTGCCCTGCGCCGCGACGGTGATCGACTCGTTGGTCAGATAGGCGACGAAGCCGTCGACCTCGCCGTTGACCAGGACCGAGGGGTCGTACTGCACCGGGACGATGGTCAGCTCGCCCTCGTCGATCCCGTTGGCGGCCAGCAGTGCCTTGAACAGGCTGGTGTTGGAGTCCTGCACGCCGATCTTCTTGCCCACCATGTCCTGCGGCGTGGCGATGTTGCCGCCGTCGGCCAGCGACAGGATGGTGAACGGGTTCTTCTGGTACGTCGTGCCGATGATCTTCACCGGTGCGTCCTCGTTGGCGACCGCGGTGCCGATGGAGACCGCGTCGCTCAGCGCCACCTGCACCGAGCCCTGCACCAGCTCCGCGACGCCGGTCGAGGGGCCGGCGA
This sequence comes from Modestobacter excelsi, assembly GCF_005930495.1. Taxonomy (GTDB): domain Bacteria; phylum Actinomycetota; class Actinomycetes; order Mycobacteriales; family Geodermatophilaceae; genus Modestobacter; species Modestobacter excelsi. The sequence goes on from NZ_SJEX01000001.1 coordinate 49,879, forward strand.
CCAGGTTGACGGCGGAGAACCCGGCGTCGGTGTAGTAGCCGTTGGAGTCGGCCAGGTACTCGCCGGCGAACTCGGCGTTCTTGATCCAGGACAGCTGCAGGCTCAGCTCACCGTGGCCGTCCTCGGCGCCGCCGGAGGAGCTGGCGTCGGCGTCGTCGCTCCCGCAGGCCGCCAGGGCGAGGACGAGGCCGGCGGCGGTGACCGCGGCGGCGGTGCGCCTGGTGTTCCGGCCAGGGGAGGTGGGCAGGCTCATGGAGGTCCTCGCTCGACGTCGTGTTCGGGTGGCACCAGACCCGCCGCCGATCACCGGCGGGGTGCGGGTCGAACTCCAACCGACGCAGATGTCGGTCGAGCGGGCATTGTGTTTCGGCGCCGTGAAGCACGTCGGAGGAAGGTCACAGTTCCGACAAGGCCGGGGTCCCGGGCCAGCCGGAGCGGGCCCGGGGACCCCGGTCAGCGCTGCGCGAGGTAGGCGGCAGCCGTGTCGCGGAGCCGGGCGTGGACGCCGTCGAACGCGGCCGCGCCGGGCAGGTACCGCTTCGCCAGCTTGGCCACCATCGTGTAGTTGGTGTCCACGACGTTGCCAGCCGGCGCCAGCCCGGCCTGGCTGACCAGCTGGTAGGCGTCGAGGGTGTCCCAGCCGGTCAGCTCCGCCGCCCAGCCGACCAGGTCGCGCTGGCTGACCCGGTAGGCGTCCTCCAGCGGGCGCACCGAGCCGGTCGACATCAGGAACTCGTCGCTCTCCAGCCGGGGCCACGCCGGTGCGCCGCCCTTGACAAGGTCGACGACGACGACCGTGCGCATGGCCGCCTCGACCGCGGTGCCGCAGGCCTCGCCCTCGCCCTGCCGGCAGTGCCCGTCGCCGAGCGAGAGCTGCGCGCCGGGCACGTTGACCCCCAGGTAGACCGTGGTGCCGGCCCGCAGCTCAGGGGTGTCCATGTTGCCGCCGTGCGCCGCCGGGGTGATCGACATGAACACCTGGCCGGCGGCCGGGGCCACGCCGAGGGTCCCGTGCATCGGGTCCAGCGGCAGCTCCACCTCCGGGCCGCCGCGGCGCGGCCGGAACAGGCAGGTGCCCCGCTCCCGGTCGACCTCGTAGACCCAGACGACCTCCTCGAGCGGGTCGTGCAGCATCGCCGTCTCGTGGGTGGCGGTCAGCGCCCCGAAGTGCGGGAACGTCGTGGAGACCGCCCAGTCCCGGGCCGGTGCGATGTCCACGACGTGCACCGCCAGGGTGTCGCCTGGCTCGGCGCCCTCCACGTGCACCGGCCCGGTCACCGGGTTGAGGTAGGGGAACTCGCAGACCTGGCTGGGCAGGTCCTCGACCGAGCGCACCCGGCCGCCGAAGCAGTCCTCGGTGGTCAGCTCGACCACCGTGCCGGGGCGGACCCGCAGCAGCGGCTCCGCGCCGCCGAAGACGTAGCGGAGCTGGTCCGGTGCCGGGTCGAGCGGGACGACCTCCAGCTGGGCCGTCACCTCTCCTCCTCGGCCAGCACGGGCTTGCGGCCGGTGACCAGCAGGAAGACCAGCAGCCCGAGGCCGATGGCCAGCCACACGAAGCCGAGCTCCTGGGCGGCCACCTTCGCGTTGTAGATGACGTAGGCCAGGATCGCGAAGCCGATGACGGGCACGACCAGGTGCCGCCACCAGTCCCGGCTCTTCTGCCGGACCACGTAGTGCACGACGACCGAGACGTGCAGCAGCAGGAACGCCGACAGGGCGCCGAAGTTGACCAGCGTGGACAGCAGCGAGATGCCGTCGTCCCGGCTGTTCATGTAGAGGCCCAGCACCAGGCTGACCGCGGCCACCAGCAGCGTGGCGTTGACCGGCACCCGGCGGGTCGGGTGCACCTTCGCCAGGAACGACGGCAGCTGCCGGTCGCGGGCCATCGCGAACAGCAGCCGTGAGGTCGCCGCCTGCGCGACCAGCGAGTTCGCGAAGCCCCAGGCGATCGCGGTGGCGACCGCGGTGACCACGTACAGCCAGTGACCGCTGGCCGCCTCGGCGGCGTCGTAGAACGCTGTGCCGCCGGCGTCACCCTCGGAGATCAGGGTGTCGGGGGCGGGCACCAGCAGGGCGGCGATCCAGGTCTGCACGATGAACAACGTCCCGGCCAGGGCGAGCGCGGCGATCATCGACTTGCCGATCGAGCGGGCCGAGTCGCGGTTCTCCTCGGCCAGCGTCGAGATGCCGTCGAAGCCGAGGAAGCTCAGCACCGCGATCGAGACGGCGCCGAAGACCAGGCTGAAGGAGAACGTGTCGCTGTTGTAGATCGGGGTCAGCGCGTCCAGGCCGTTGCCCTTCCCGGCGGCCAGCGCGATCACGCCGATCACCAGGAACACCGCGAGCACGATGAGCTCGCCGATCAGCATCAGCTTGTTGATCCGCGCGGTGAACTCGATGCCGAGGTAGTTGACGACGGTGTTGAGGACGACGAAGCCGACCAGCCACACCCAGACCGGGATGCCGCTGACGATCGCGTTCATGGCCACGGCGGCGATCAGGTAGAGCAGGCCGGGGACGAGCACGTAGTCCAGCAGGATCATCCAACCGGCCAGGAACCCGACCGGCTGGGCGATGCCGCGGCCGGCGTAGGTGTACACCGAGCCGGCCATCGGGAAGGCCCGGGACATCTGCGAGTACGAGGCCGCGGTGAAGGCCATGGCGAGCCCGCCGACGGCGTAGGCGAGCGCGATCATCCCGCCCGAGGCCTGGAAGACGCTGCCGAAGATGCCGAACGGCGCGATCGGGACCATGAAGACCAGGCCGTAGACCAGCAGGTCGGTGAAGCTCAGCGAGCGCTTCAGCTCCTGGTGGTACCCGAACGCCTCGACGCCCGGGGTGTCCTCGCCGGTGCTGACGGCCGGTGGCCGGGTGGTGCGGGGGTCGGTCACGAGGACTCCTCTCGACTGCCGGCCCTCGGCCGGACGGGTGGAGAGTAGGACGAAGTTGTTTCCAGGTGGAAACTCGTCCTCCGGTGGTCAGCCGGCGGCCACCTCGGTGAAGGACAACCCGTCTGCGCGCGCCAGCCTCGGCGGCGGGGGAGGAGGCGGCGGCTGCGTCCCGCCGCCGGTCGACAGCAGGGCGCAGGCCAGCCGGACGCCGTCGTAGAGCCCGCGGGCGTACGCGCAGACGACCGGGGCGTCGGCCCCGGCACGGCGGGCGTGCCGTTCCTGCAGCGCGAGCTGCCCCTCGTCGCCGGAGGCCGGGGTGGCGGCGAAGGACGGCATCGTGGCGTACAGCTCCCCGGTGGCGTCCCCGCCGAGTGCGTAGAGGCCGTTCTCCTCCAGCGCGCCGGACAGCCGCACCACCCGGCGGTCCAGGCCGGCGCGGGCGAACTCCCGGTGGAACAGCGCGAGGTCCCGACCCACCAGGCTGAGCAGGACGGCGTCCGCGCGGCTGCGCACGACGAGGTCCAGCAGCGGGTTGGGGTCCCCGGGACCGAAGGGCACCAGCGCCTCGCCGACGACCTGGGCGCCGAGCCCGGCCAGCGTCGTGCGGGCGGCACGGTGCACCGCACGCGGCCAGACGTAGTCGGTGCCCAGCAGCACCCAGCGGGTGGCCCGGCGGCGGGTCACCAGCCAGGCCAGCGCGGCGGCGTGCTGGGCGTGCGGGCCGAGACCGGTCCGCCGGACGCCGGGCAGGCTGCGCCCGCCCTCGTGCGGCGGGGTGAAGACGTAGGTGCCGCGGCCGGCCCACGCCCGGGCGACCGAGCGGTGCACGTCGCTGGTGTGGAAGCCGACGAGGCTGTCGAACACGCCGGCCTCCCGCAGCGCGAGCGCCTCGGCGGCGACGACGTCCGGCGCGCGACCGGAGTCCACGGGCACCAGCTCGACCCGCCGCCCGGACGCCCCGCCGGTCTCGGTGCACTCCTCGGCGGCCAGCGCCGCGAGGTCCAGCGCCGAGGGCGCGGTCAGGGCGAGCGGCCCGGACAGCGGCACGGCCAGGCCGATCCGGACGGCGTCGGGTGCGGGACCGGAGACGAGGACGTCCCAGGGGTCCCGCAGCGGAGCCGGGTCGCCACGCACGCAGTTGAGTATCGTCAGCCGCATGCCGGGGCGAGAGGTGGACACCTCCGCCGCTCCGCGCGCGGACCTCGTCGAGCTGCTCACCGCCACGTCGCGGCGGGTCTCCCGGGCGGTCGCCGGGGCGCTCGCGGAGGACGGCGGCACGCTGGACGGCTACCGCGTGCTCCGCCTGCTGGCCGCCTCGCCCGGCCGCACGATGGGCCAGCTGGTCGCCACGCTGCACCTGCCCGGACCCACCGCCACCAGGGTGGTCGACGGTCTCGTGGACTCCGCCCTCGCCTACCGGCTCCCCGACCCCGCCGACCGGCGCCGGGTGGTCGTGCACGCCTCGGCGCTCGGCCGCACCCGGCTGGCGCGGTGGGAGGGGCTGGTCGCCGCGCAGGAGGCCGCGCTGGCCCGGTCGCTGGGCGAGGACCGGGTGGGTGCGCTGGTCGCGGCCCTGGCCGAGTTCGTGGACCGAGGGTGAGCCGGCGGTCCGCTGGCCGGCTCCGGCCAGCATGATTGGGACGATGTGGTGCCGGGCACATCGTCCCCGTGAGCACGTACGCCGTCGGTTTCTCCCGTCCCGATCGTCGGTCGTGGGCTCAGCCGGCGGACCAGGCCATGTCGTGGCACGCGGTGGAGGCCCACCGCCCGGCTGACGAGCTCGACGGCGAGGTCGAGCTGGCCGTGTGCGGCGCGATCGTGCAGATCTGGGGCACGCAGGACTGGGACCGGGTGAGCGCGGGCCGCTCCGCCTGCGCGGAGTGCCGGCAGCGCACCGCCCCGGCCCTCCGCTCCGTGGGCTGACGCGCGGGGTCACTCCCGGGTCACGGCGCGGGCACGACCACCAGTGCGTGTGCATCGCCGCCGCACTCGGTCTGCCGGGGCCCCAGCGGCTCGTAGGTGACGGGGACCCGCCGGTGCGCCACGACGTCGCCGGTGGCAGTCGAGCTGACCACGACGTCCACCTCCGCTGGTCGCAGCACGGTGTAGACGAGCACGCTGCTGGTCGCGGGCGCGCCCACCGGGCCGTCGAGGAAGCCGCACCCGGTGTCGGTGTCCGGCGGACAGCCGACGGTCACCACCAGGTCCTCCAGCGACGTCCACGCCGGATCGAGCCCGACCGAGATGCTCGCGGCGAAGGTGGTGGACGGGCACAGCGGGTGGCCGCAGCCGGCACACGCGGTGACCACTGTCCCCAGGCAGCCCAGGGCCCAGCCCCAGCCGTGGTCCGGCATGCGGGTGGTGGTCGGCACGGCCGTCCTCCCGAGGGGTGGTCGGGCCCCAGGATGACGCCGGGACCGGTGCAGCGGAAGGCGCTGTCCTCCGCGTCGTGGGGACGGGCGCGGAGGGCGGACCCCGGCATCAGCAGGCGGCGCCGACCGTCGCGTTCGCGCAGGTGCCGTCGTAGGCGGGCAGGTCGGGGAAGCCCGGCACGGCTGCCGTGGTGTCGCGGGTCAGCAGCACGACGGCCAGCGTGACGGCGACCGCCACCAGGACCATCGCCATGACGACGGTGAGGGCGCGGTGGGCGCCGGCCCAGCCGGCGCCCGGGACGTGGGTGATCGCGGACATCGGGGTTCCTTCCGGCCGCGGGTGCGGCTCGCTGGACGGGGTGCGGATCCCGGCCTGGCTGACCGGCGCAGCACCAGGCTCCGCATCCGGCCCTCCGCGGGGTATACGCACTCAGGCGTATTCCGCCGGCCGTCGTCCCGGCCTACCGTCGGTCCGTCGGCTGGAGGGGAGCCCATGACGACCAGCGAGCTGCACGCTGCTGACGTCGAGCGGCTGGTGGCGGTGCTCGAGGACGCCCGGTCGGACGACCCCGGACCGGCGATGCCGTGGGCCCTGCTCGAAGGGCTCCTGCACTTGGTGCCGTGCGACCTCGAGGTCAGCTACCAGCACCACGAGTACGCGGCGTACCGCATGCCGCTCCACCAGGTGGTGGAGCCCGGCGGCGTCCGGTCCGGGCCCTTCAGCACGCCGGAGGACCCGGACGACCCCTTCTGGGTCTACTGGTGGCATGGCCCGTGCTCCTGGCCGCAGCGCACCGGTGACCTGCGGCGGGTCACCATGATCCGGGACTTCTTCCCCACCGAACGGGATCGCCTCGCCGACCCGATCAGCGACGTGCTCGGCGCCGAGCTGCACGACTGCATGCTCGTGTCGCTGCCGGCGCCGCCGGGGGAGGCGCGGCGGATCTGCTTCATGCGGGGGAGCGGACCGCCGTTCACCGAACGCGACCGGCAGATCGCCATGCTGCTGCGGCCACACCTGCAGGAGATCTGGCTGGACGCCGAGCGGCGCCGGTCCGGCGTCCCGAAGCTGACGCCCCGGGAGTGGGAGGTGCTGGCCCTGGCCGCGGAGGGCGTGCCCTTCGCGGCCATCGCCGACCAGCTGTTCATCTCGGTGGGCACGGTGCGCAAGCACATGGAGCACGTGCGCGAGCGGCTCGGCGTACACAGCATCCCGGCCGCGGCGGTGAAGGCGATGCCGCACGCCCCGGCGCACCTGCGGCTGCCCCGGCGGCGGCCGCCGGGCTAGATCGACTGCGGGGGCTCCGCCTGCTCCTCCCGCGGCCGGGACGACCGGCGGCCGGTGATCGCCGAGATGCCGGTGATCTCCCGGCCGACGATCAGCGCCTGCACGTGGTCGGTGCCCTCGAAGGTGTAGATCGCCTCGATGTCGGCGTGGTGCCGGGCGATGTGGTGCTCGAGCAGGATGCCGTCGCCACCGAACAGGTCGCGGGCGTCGGCGACGATCGCCCGGGCCTTCTTGCAGTTGTTCATCTTCGCCATCGACGCCATGGCCGCGGTCATCCGGCCCTCGTCGGCCAGCTTCGACAGCCGCCAGGACAGCAGCCGCATGCTGGTGATCTCGGCGAGCATCCGGGCCAGCTTCTCCTGCACCAGCTGGTAACCGGCGATCGGCTGACCGAACTGCTCCCGCCGCAGGGTGTGGGCCAGCGCGAGGTCGTAGGCGGCCTCGGCGATGCCCAGCGCGCGCCAGGCGACGGTGTACCGGGTGCGGTCCAGCACGACCGAGACGTCCTTGAAGGAGGAGCAGTGGGCCAGCTTGTTCTCCGCCGGCACCCGGACGTCCTCGAGGGTGATCTCGGCCTGCCACACCGCCCGCAGCGCCGTCTTGCCGGTCATCCGGGTCGCGGTCCAGCCGATCGACCCCTTTGGGACGACGTAGCCACCGACGTTGCCGTCCTCGCCGCGGGCCCAGATGAGGACCAGGTCGGCGATGGTGCCGTTGCCGATCCACTTCTTGGCGCCGTTGAGGACGTACTCGTCGCCGTCCCGCCGGGCGGAGGTGGACAGCGCCACGGCGTCCGACCCGTGCTCGGGCTCGGTGAGGCCGAAGGCACCGATCTTCTCCATCCGCGCCATCTCCGGCAGCCAGCGCTGGCGCTGCTCCTCGTCCCCCAGCAGCGCGATGGACTGCATGGCCAGGAAGCTGTGCACCCCGTAGAAGGTGCCCAGGCTGCCGTCGGCCCGCGCCCACTCGGCGGCGACCAGGCCGGCGGCCACGGCGCTCATGCCCGGGGAGCCGTAGCCCTCCACGGTGCCGCCGGCGATGCCGAGCTCGGCCATCTTCGGGATGAGCCCTGCTGGGAACTCGGCCCGCTCCCAGAAGTCGTTGATGATCGGCGTCACCTCGCGCTCGCAGAAGTCGCGGACGCGGTCGCGCACCTCGATCTCCGCGGGCTCCAGCAGGTCCTCGAGGGCGTAGAAGTCCGCGGTAGCAGCGTTGCTCACGGTGCCGAAGCTACCTGCGGGTCACCGCCGGTGCCGTGTGCTCAGCGCCGCTCGAGGGAGCCCCGCAGGAGGGCTGCCTGCCCAGCGTGCTGCAGGTCGTCGCCGATGACGCTGAGCAGCCGGACGCCGAGGGTCACCGGAGGGTCCCAGCGCCGGTCGACGACCCGGTCGAGGTCCTCGGCCCCCAGGGTGCCGATGAACGCAGCGGTCCGGCGGTGCACGTCGGCGTGGTAGTCCAGGAGCAGCTGCGGATCGGTGATCTCGGTCCGGCCGACGTCCTCGCTGGAGAAGCCGTAGCCGTGCGCGCTGGGCGGGAAGGGCAGCGCGAAGCGGTCGGCCCAGCCCGCCTCGGTGTAGGCCTGCTCGACCCCGGCCACCTCGGCGACGTGGTCGTCCTGCACCCGGGTCAGGTGCCAGACGAGCCAGGCGATGGTGTTGGCCCCGGGGTCCGGTCGTACGGTGAGCAGTGCGGGGTCGATCCCGTCGAGGGCTCCACGGACGGACTCCTCGACGTTGTCGAAGGCGGTCAGCAACAGGTCCCGGCTCTCCATGCCGGGCCGCTACCCGTCCGCCGCCCTGCGTCAACCCAGGCTGTCGGTCGGACGCCCGGTGACGCCGGGTGGCGCGCAGCGAGTAAGTTGTCGCGGTCAACATGTTCGTACCCGATCGTGCTGCGGACGATGCGTGCAGGTCGGGAACCCGGGGCAGGGGAGGTGGCGTGGCGTACCGAGCAACTGCCAGCGGCCTGGCCCCGCTCGCGGAGGGTGATGCCGACGGGCGGCTGATCGACCGGCTGGTCGACGTGGCCCTGGCCCAGCCCGAGGTCGTGGCGCTCGCCGACGACGGGCGCACGCTGCGCTTCGGCGACCTCGTCGGCGCCGCCGACGTCGTCCGGGCAGCGGTGGCCGGGGCGGCCGGCCCGGGAGCGCCGGTCGCCGTCCTGCGCCGGCCCGGGGTCGGCGCCGTCGTCGCGGTCGTCGGTGTCATCGCGGCCGGCCGGCCGGTCCTCGTGCTGGACCCGACGACGCCGGTCGCCCGGCTGCGCCACTACGTCGAGGCCGCCGGGGCGGCCGTCTGCGTCGCCGACGCCGAGGACGCCGAGGTCGCCGCCGAGGTCTGCGCCACCGTGCTGGTGCCCGAGGACGCCGCCCCGCTGCCGCACACCTGCCCGGAGCAGGCTGCCGACTCGCTGCGCTCGGCCCCCACCGGGCCGGCCGACCCGGTGGCGATCGTCTTCACGTCCGGGTCCACCGGCCGCCCGAAGGGCGTGTTCTCCGACTCCCGGTCGCAGCTGCACGACGCGTGGACCAACTCGGTCGCCACCGGCTGCTACGCGGCCGGGGACGTGGTGGCCAACCTGCTGCCGCTCGGCTTCGACGCGGGCCTCCGGGGCGCGCTCGCCGGGCTGGTCGTCGGGGCCACGCAGCGGCTGTTCGACCCGCGGACCCGGTCGATCACCGAGCTGCCCGGCTGGCTGGACGAGGTGGGCGCCACCGTGTTCCTGGCCAGCCCGGCCATCCTGCGCGGCCTGGTCTCCACGCTGCCGGCCGGCCGGACCCTGGACACCCTGGCGATGGTCACCATGGCCGGGGAGACGGTCCACGGCAGCGAGCTGGCCGCGATCCGCTCGGTCGTCGGCCCGGCGTGCGAGATCCGCAACCGCTACGGCTCCACCGAGACCGGCCTGATCGCCGAGTTCGTCGTGCGCCCGGACGACCCGGCGCCCAGCGGGGCGACACCGGTCGGCTGGCCCGTCGCCGGGCTCCGGTTGCAGGTGCAGGACCAGGACGGCGCCCTGCACGACCACGGCACCGGCCGGCTCGTCGTCTCCTCGCGGTGGCTGTCCGGCGGCTACTGGGGCGAGCAGCAGCTCACCGACGCGGTCTACACCGACGGGGCCGACGGCGTCCGCTCGTACCTGACCAGCGACACCGCGAGCATCGCCGAGGACGGGTGCATGCGCCTGCTCGGCCGGACCGACCACAGCGTCAAGGTCCGCGGGCACCTCGTCGAGCCCGGGGAGATCGACGCGGTGCTGTTCGCGCACCCCGACATCACCGAGGCCGTCGTCGTGGGGGTCACCGCGCCCGCCACCGGCCGGGTGCACCTCGCCGCCTACGTGGTCCCGGCGGCCCCGGGGCTCGACGCCGCCGCCGTCCGGCGGGTGGTGGCCGACGCGCTGCCCACGTTCATGGTCCCGCAGGACGTCGTCCTGCTGCCCGCGTTGCCCCGCACCGAGCGGGGCAAGCTGGACCGCGCCGCGCTCCCGCCGGCACCGGGGCTGACCGTCTCCGCCGCCACACCGCGGTCGGACTGGGAGCGCGTGGTGTCCGGCCTGGTCGCCCGGGTGCTGGAGCTCGACGCCGTCGGGATGGACGACGACTTCTTCGAGCTCGGCGGCGACTCGCTGGCCGCGGAGGCGCTGCTGGCCGCCGTCGCCGAGGAGCTGGGCGTGCCGGGGCGGGAGCTGTCGGCGGACCTGCTGATGGAGTTCCCCACGGTGTCCGCCTTCGCCGCCGCGGTGGACCGACGGCGCTCCGAGCTCCCGCCGCCGCAGCAGACCGCGGCCCGGCCGGACGCGCCCACCGCGCTGGCCTTCCTCGCCGGGGCCGGCGTGGTGGCGCTGGGGCAGTTCCTCCTCCGGCGGCTGCGCCCGACCCGGCGGGTCTCCCGCCCACGCCGCCGGGCGTCGACGCGCTGACCCCGGTCCGGGCGGCCCCCGGGTCCTGAGGTCAGTCCGTGCCCTCGTCGTCGCTGGCCGCCTCGAGCTGCTCGACCTGCTCGGGGGTGGCCTGCTCGAGTGCGATGTCGCGGGGCTGCGGCTCGTCGTGCTCCGGCGTCGTCATGACCTCACCCTGCCCCACCCGCCGGGTCAGGACAGGGTGATCACGCCGGTCACCAGCAGGGCCAGGGTCGCCAGCACCAGGACGACGACCAGCACCAGCAGGACGATCGGGACGACCACCCAGCGGCGCTTGAACCGGAACCGGCGCTGCTTGGCCGCCGCCCGCCGCTCCCGCCGGGGCAGCGGGGGCTCGTGCCGGCGCTCGTTCGCCTCCTTGACCTGCTCGCGGGCGTCCCGGACGGCGGTGCCCAGCACGGCCTTGGACGACGACGCCAGGGAGAGCAGGTCGGCGAGGTCGAAGCGCACGACGTCCCCACCGGCGGGGCTGCGGATGCCCAGCCGCGGGCGGGCGCGACCGGTCCTCCTGGGCTGCGGCCCGGCGGCGACCGCGGCGAGCTGCTCGCGGGCCCGGGCCGCCGAGGTCCGGGCGGCCGGGTCCTTGGTCAGCAGCCCGCGCAGCACCGGCTCGAGCGGGCCGGCAGCGACCATCGGCGCGGGTTGCTCACCGACCACCGCCAGCAGGGTGGCCATCGGGGTGTCCCGGTCGAAGGGGCTGTGCCCCTCGACGGCCGCGTACAGCGTCGCGCCCAGCGACCACAGGTCGACGGCGGGACCGGGGGGCCGACCGTTGGCGCGCTCCGGCGCCATGTAGGCGGGGGAGCCGAGCACCGCGCCGTCGGTGGTGAGCGAGGAGTCCTCGGTGGTGGTGGCGATGCCGAAGTCGGTGAGGCAGGCGTGGCCGTGGTCGTCCACCAGCACGTTGCCCGGCTTGACGTCGCGGTGCAGGACGCCGGCGGCATGGGCCACCTCGATCGCCGACAGGACGTCGAGTCCGATCCGCGCGACCTCGGCGGGGGAGAGCGGCCCGTCCTCCTCGAGGATCCGCTGCAGGCTGCGCGACCGGACGTGCTCCATCACCAGCCAGGGGCGGCCGTCCTCCTCCACGACGTCGTGGATCGCGACGACGTGCGGGTCCTCCAGCCGGGCCGCGGCGCGGGCCTCGCGGAACGTCCGCTCCCGGAGGACGGCGCGCTCGGCGTCGTCGAGGTAGATGGGGTAGCTGATCTCCTTCAGCGCGACCTCGCGCTGCAGCACGCGGTCGTTGGCCAGCCAGACGACGCCCATGCCGCCGCGGCCGAGCTCGCCGGCGATCTCGTACCGCCCGCCGACCACTCGGGCGCCTGCCTCTGGATCGATCACGGGAGTGGTCCTTCCCTGGCCCGGACGCGCGCAAGCACGAGGCCCGCGGCAGCCTCAGCATGCCCGGTCCCCGGCGGTGGGCGGTAGGTTCCCCGGGCGTCCGTCCCGGCAGGAGGCCCGTGTTCTTCTTCCTCTCCCGGCTCACCCGCCTGGTGGGCAGCCGGCTGCACGGCTGGCGGCTGCCGCTGCTGGTCATCGTGCTCGTCTTCCTGACGAGCTGGCTGGCGATGGCGCTGGTGGAGCCGGCCGGCAGCCCGATCGCCGAGCCGGCCACCTACTGGTGGTACTTCGTGGTCACCGCCGCGACGGTGGGCTACGGCGACTTCTTCCCGGTGTCGACGGCAGGCCACCTCGTCGGCACCTACGTCATCGTCGGCGGGATCGTCACGCTGACACTGCTGTTCACCCGGCTCGCCGACTACCTGCAGTCGGCTCGCGGGCGGCGCCGGAGGGGGATGAGTGCACTGCAGTTGACCGACCACGTCGTCGTCCTGGGCTACGTGCCGGGGCGGACCGAGCGGATGCTCACCGAACTGCACGCGGAGAACGCGACGCCGATCGCACTGTGCGCCTGGGACGACGTCCCGGAGAACCCGGTGCCCGAGGACCCGGTCGTCTCCTTCGTGCGCGGCGACCTCGCCCACGCCGACGTCATGGACCGGGCCTGCGTCGGCCGGGCCCGGACGGTCGTCGTCGACGGGCGGGACGACAACGAGACCCTGGCGATCGCCGTCGCGGTGGAGCACGCCAACCCGGGGGTGCACACGGTGGCGGCGCTGCGTGACCTGGGCCGGCGGGACAACCTGCGCTACGTCAACCCGGGGATCGCCTGCGTGCAGTGGCACATGCCCTCCCTGATCACCGAGGAGGCGCTGGACCCGGGCATCACCGAGGTCTACAGCGACCTGATGAGCAGCGGGGGCGGCGGCAACACCTACTCGGTGCGGCTGCCCGCCGGGCACGGGTTCGGCGCGTTCGGGGACTGCCAGCAGCACCTCGGGCGCACGTACGGGGCGACCGTGCTCGCCGTCCGCACGGCCGAGGGCCTCCAGCTCAGCCCGGCCTGGGACACCCCCCTCCCGGAGGGGACGACGCTGTACTACGTCGCCCGCTCGCGGATCGCCGACGACGGGCTGCTCGCGGCCCGGTGAGCCGACGCGTCCGCGGGGAGCATGGTGCTCAGCATCCGGGCGGTCATCTCCACCACCGGCAGGAAGCGGACCAGGGTGCGCGGCTGGGCGCGGACCGAGAGCCCGCAGAGGGTGCCGAACAGGGTGCCCTGGCGGGTGACCAGCGGGACGCCGATGTAGGCGGCGACCCGGTGCGGCAGGCCGGTCTCCAGGTCGCGGTAGGCCGGGGTCGCGGCGGTGACGGTGGCGACCCGCGGACCGTTCCCGCTGACCATGGAGTGGCAGAAGCTGCGGTTCCAGGAGATCGAGGTGCCCGGCGGCAGGACCTCCGCGGGATGGGAGTGCAGCACCACCTGCAACGGCTCCTGGACCTCGGTCACCAGCCAGACGTCGAGCCCGACGGTGCGGTGCAGGAAGGCGAGCGAGGCACGAGCGGCCGACGTCCAGTCCTCGAAGGGGACGACGTCGTCCACGAGGATCGTGCTCATGCACCTGGTTACGTCGGTGTCGTTCCCCCCGTCAATCACTTCGCACGCTGCAGATCCGGTACTGCCGCGATCCACCCTCCCCGTGGTCGGCTCGCCACGGTGCGTGGTCGGCGCGTGGGGCGGGCACCCGGGCCGGCCGAGGGGTCATCGCCGGTCGAACCGGGTCACCCGGTCCGGCTCGGCGGTGAACGGGTTGGCCCACTCCGACGCCGCCCCGGTGATCGGCTGGGCGTCGGTGACCACGGTGAACGGGCTGCCCGGGTAGACGGCCAGCACCCGGGAGCTCGAGGTCAGCTCCACGGTGTGCTCGAGCAGCTCGCCGCGGCGGAGCTGCTGGGTCGTCCGGCGCCCGCGGAGCTCCTCGCCGACCTCCGCCCGCCACTGCGCGCCGTCGTGGGTGAAGTCGATGGCCTGCACCCGGTCGGCGGGTGCGGCCGGATCGCAGCCGGCGAACTCGGCGAGGGCGTCGTAGAGCCGTTCCGCCTGCTCGTCGTCGCTGACCCGGGGGACGAAGAAGGCGACCATGCCGCGATCGTCGCAGCCGGCACCGACAGTCAGCCCAGCCGGCGCCGGAGCAGCTCGTCCTCCCGCCGCAGGACCACCGCGACCAGCTCGGTGACCGCGCCCTCGGCCTGCCGCCCGATGAGCGGTGCGTCGACCTTCGCCTTCCCCGTGACGGTCGACCTGGTGCCGTCCCCGGTCGCGGTCAGCAGCCGCTCGCCGGTGACCCGGACCGTCCGGCCGAAGACCTCGGCCCGCACGTCCAGCGCGCCACGGTGACCCGCGCCGTCCGGCGCCCAGGTGGTGCGCTCGACGACGGAGACGGAGGACCCGACGAACCGGGCGAAGACCGTCGGGATGCCTGCCGTGGGGGCGGCGAGCCGGACGGTGCTGACCGGTCCGGCCACCGTGACCTCCTCGGCCTGCCCGCCGAGGGCCGCGGCCCGGTCGTGGAGGAAGGCCTCGTCGGTGAGCAGGGCGAGCACGGCGTCCGGCGGGGCGGGGTAGGACGCGGAGAAGTCGATGGCCACGCCTCATCCTCGCTGCCCCGGGGCGTCGCCGCGTTCCCAGCCGAGTCCTGACTCAGCCCTCGAGCAGACCGGCCTCGTGGGCGAGGATGGCCGCCTGCGTGCGGTTGCTCAGGTCGAGCTTGGTGAGCAGCCGGGAGACGTAGGTCTTCACGGTCGCCTCGCTGACGAAGAGCTTCTCGGCCAGCGCAGCGTTGGACTTCCCGGTGCCGAGCAGCCGCAGCACCTCGAGCTCACGGTCGGACAGCGCGGCCAGCCGGCGCAACGCGCGGGACCGGCGCGGAGCGGCCTTCTTGTCCACGTAGGACTCGATCAGCGCCGCGGTCACCTTGGGCGACAGGGTGGCGGTGCCGTCGGCGACGGCCCGGACGGCAGCGGCGATCTCCCGCGGTGGGGTGTCCTTGAGCAGGAAGCCCGCAGCTCCCGCGGCGAGCGCTGCGTAGACGTAGTCGTCGACGTGGAATGTGGTCAGGACGGCGACCTGGGGCGGATCGGGTTCGGCGAGGATCTCCCGGGTGGCGGCCAGCCCGTCGAGCACCGGCATGCGGATGTCGATCAGCACGACGTCGGGGCGCAGGTCCCGGGCGGCCCGGACCGCGGCGGCGCCGTCACCGGCCTCGCCGACGACGGTGAAGCCGCCGGCTGCCTCGAGCACCGTGCGCAGGCCGAACCGCACGAGCTCCTCGTCGTCCACCAGCAGCACCCTGATCGGTCCGGTCACGTCGGCAGCACCGCCTCGACGCCGAAGCCGCCGTCCAGCCGCGGCTCCGCGGTCAGCCGGCCGCCCAGCGTGCGCACCCGCTCGGCGAGCCCGACGAGCCCGTAGCCGCCACCGCGCGCCTCGGCGACCCGGGCCTCCCGGGGCGGCCCGTTGACCACCCGGACGACGAGCTCCCCGCCGGCACGGTCGACCCGCACGCACACCGGGGCGCCCGGTGCGTGCCGACCGGCGTTCGTCAGCGCCTCCTGCACGATCCGGTAGACGGCGCGTCCGACCGCGGGATCGACCGGAGCGGCGTCCGGGTCGCCGGCGACGAGGTCCACGGTCATGCCCGCCCTCCGCGCGTCGGTGACCAGCCGCAGGAGGTCGTCGATGCCCGGCTGCGGGCCGAGCGGCGCACCCTCGTCGACGTCACTGCCGCGCAGCACGCCGACCATCTGGCGCAGCTCGTCGAGCGCCTGCCGGCCGGCGGACTGCACGTTGCCGGCCAGCTGCTCGACGCGTCGCTGGTCGGCCGCGGCCATCTCGATGGCGCCGGCCTGCAGCACCATGAGGCTCACCCGGTGACCGACGGTGTCGTGCATCTCGCGCGCGATCCTGGTCCGCTCGCTGAGCACCGCCTCACGGGCCAGCAGCTCGCGCTCGGACTCCGCCCGCTCGGCCCGCTCGGTGAGCGCGGCGAGCAGCTCGGCACGGGTCCGCGCCCACGCGCCCAGCGCGCCCGGCAGGACGACGGCCACCAGGGCGAGGCCCACCGCCCCGATCGTCTCGTTGGCGGTCGGGAGGCCCCAGGGCTGCAGGACGGCGACCGAGCCGAGGACCGCCGCGGCGATCCGGACCGGCCAGCGCCCGTCGTAGCGCCCGACGGCGTAGGCGGTGACCAGCAGCGCGATCGTGACGGGCGGGGAGAGGGCGGTGAGCAGCACGCTGACCGCGAACGGGACCAGCGGTGCCCGCCGGCGGAAGGCGAGGAGCAGGACGACGAGCACCACGGTGCCGGCCACGTCCACGGGGAGGGGCAGGAGGTCCGCGTCGTCGGGGGCGCGGCCGGTGAGGGTGACCGCGACCGCGCTGACCGTGGCGAGCAGCACCTCGAGCCAGACGGCGCGCAGCGGCAACCCCGGCCACAGCCGCGTCCGGATGCCCATGCCGGCGAGCGTAGGGCGCGGCGGGCGGTCGTCGGGTCGTCCGCGAGTGGACGGTCACCGTCAACTTCCGGATGACCCGGGATCGACGTCCGGCCAGCGCATTCGCGGCCTCCGGGTGACGCGGAGACCGACCTCGACGGCGTTACCTCTGCCATCGAGACCGGACGAGCCGGTCGAACGGAGGCCATCATGATCACGGTCAGCGGACTGACCAAGGAGTACGGCGAGCGGACCGTCGTCGACGACGTGTCCTTCACCCTGGAGCCGGGCACCGTCACCGGCTTCCTCGGGCAGAACGGCGCCGGCAAGACGACGACGATGCGGATGATGACCGGCCTGGTGCCGGCGACCGCAGGCACCGCGCTGGTCGACGGCCGCCGCTACACCGATCTGCCCAACCCGGGCGCCGTCGTCGGGGCCCTGCTCGACGCCTCGGCCGTGCACCCGGGACGGACGGGGCGCACCCACCTGCGACTGCTGGCGTCGGCGGTGGGCGTCGGAGCGTCCCGCGTCGACGAGGTGCTCGACCTCGTCGGGCTCGCCGATGCCGGACGCCGGCGGGTGGGCGGCTACTCGCTGGGCATGCGGCAGCGGCTGGGCATCGCCGGAGCGCTGCTCGCGGACCCGCCGGTGCTGGTGTTCGACGAGCCGGCCAACGGGCTGGACCCCGAGGGCATCCGGTGGATGCGCGACCTGCTGCGGAGCCACGCGGCCCGCGGGGGCACGGTCCTGCTGTCGAGCCACCTGCTCGGCGAGGTCGAGCACACGGTGGACCGGCTGCTGGTCATCGGTGCGGGCCGCATCGTGGCCGACGGCCCGGTCGCCTCGCTGCTCGGCCGCGACGGGACGACGGTTCGTGCCCTCGACCCGGCCCCGCTGGCGCGGGACCTGTCGGCGGCCGGCCTGCCCGTCGAGCTCGGTTCGGAGGGTGCGCTGGTCGTCCCGGGCGCCGAGCCGTCCCGCGTCTTCGCCGTCGCGGCTGCCGGCGGCCACGTCCTCACCGAGCTCCGTGCCGACGAGCGCGGCCTCGAGGACCTCTTCTTCCAGCTCACCACCGCGTCATGACCGCCGCGGTGCACCTGACCACCACCCGCACTGCCACGAAGGAGCCTGTGATGACCGACATCCTGACCTCCGCTCCGCGACCGGTCGCCCGCTCGATCGGGGTCTCGGCTGTCCCGCTGGTGGGGCTGGAGATCCGAAAGTCCCTGTCCACGCGGTCGGGCAAGGCCGTGGCGCTCGCCGCGGCCGCCCTCGCCCCAGCGGCCACCGCGATGCTCTCGTCCAGCGGCGACGAGCTCGACGCGGCGAAGGGTCCGATCGGCGCGCTCGGCATGGTGACGGCGCTCGTGCTGTTCCCGCTGGGGGTCCTCGCGACCGCCGGGGAGTGGAGCCACCGCACCGCGCAGACGACGTTCCTGCTCGTGCCGAACCGGACCAGGGTGGTGCTGGCCAAGGCGCTCGCCGTGGCCGTGATGGGTGCGGTGCTGGCGGCGCTCGCCGGTGCGGCGTCCGCGGCCGTGCTGTCGGTTGCCCCCATCGGGAACCCGACGTGGGACGGCGTGGCGCAGGCGCTGGCCGTCTCGGTGGCGGCGGGTGCTGCGTTCGCGGTGGTCGGCGCCGGGGTGGGAGCGGCGCTGGGCAACACCCCGGCGGCGCTGACCAGCCTCTACCTGACGGTGCTCGGCGCGATGCCGGCGCTGCGGCTGGTCCGGCCGGAGGTCGCGGAGCGGCTCGACCCGGCGAACGCGGTGCTCCAGCTGGCGATCGGCAACGGCACCACCGGCCACGTGCTGACGCTCGTCGGCTGGGTGGTCGTGACCACGGCAGCCGGGGTCGTCCTCACCCGCCGACGCCCCGTGTCGTGACCTCAGCGGTCCGAGCGGAGGGTGCCCCGACCACCGTCGGGGCACCCTCCAGCCGCTGTCAGGTCAGGGGTTGAAGCTGACGTGGACGTGGTCCATGTGGTTCGCGGTGGGCGATCCGCGGTCCTCCATGGCCTGCCAGCCGGAGCCGCCGATCATGAAGATCCGCTGCTTCCAGATGACGTAGTCGACCTTGAAGCGGGCGGCGTTGTCGATCACGTACTGCGCGACGGCGTTGCCCTTGGCGCCGTCGCTGTAGACCATGAAGTCGGCGGCGAGCTGCTGGGTCGGGGAGTGGCCGGGCCGGGTGTAGACGGTGGAGACCCCGAACTCGGCGACGACCTCAGCGACCACTGGGCGGACGTGCGGCGCCCAGGCGCTGTAGGCGGTCGAGGTGCTGGTGGGCTTGCCCGTCAAGTCGGCGGCGGGAGCTGCCGCCGGGGCGGCAGCCGGTGCCGGGGCGGCAGCCGGTGCGGCAGCCGGTGCCGGGGCGGGCGCCGGTGCGGGCGCGGGTGCTGGTGCAGGGGCCGCCCCTGCCCAGTTCCCCTGGCTGTGACCGGGCGGACCGTCCCAGTGGCCGTCGGCCTGGGCGACCGACTGGCCTGCGAGGGCGAACGCGAGGGAGAACGCGCAGACGGCCGCTCCCCGCAGCACCCGGGGGCGGACGCCGGCGTGCAGGTCGTGGTCGTGCGGCAGGACGGTGTGCTGGCTGTTCATGCGCATGGAGAGGAGCTCCTGGTGAGGGCTGGGGTCGTCCGTCATCGGTACGACCTCGGTGTGGCGGTGCATCGGTTCGTCGTCCGGGTGGACGGCCGGTTCGGCAGCCGGGCGTGCGGCACCCACCGGAGAGCCCGCGGACCTGGTGAGGTCCGGGCGATCCGGCTCGACGCGGGGAGACCGCGGGAAGGACGGGTGCTGTGGCTGCGCCGGCTCAGGTGCGCGGCGAGGCGTCGCGGTGTCGTGCGCGACGGGTGCTCGCGGGCACTGGACAGGCCCGTGAACGCACCAAGCGGTGGCTCTCCGTTCTCCGAGGGCCGCCTGTCGGGTCCCCGGCTCGCGCCCGCGACGGCGGACGGGACCCGGCGGCATCCGGTCGGGGTCCCCGGGTGGGGAGGTGACGACCGACTGGACGCCCAGACCGTAGGGCCGCTGTGCATCTGCGACAACGGGAGAACGTCGGATCTGGCAGGTTCTGCACGTCCGCCGCGCCGGAGGAATCTGGTAGCTGGACTGGTCACGGCCTTGCGGTGGTCCCTGGGTGGAGGCGCGAAAAAAAATCGGCGCCGCCGTCCATGCGTCAGGAATCGAGAAGCCCGGGCCCGGTCGTCGGTCCTAGCCTCGTCCTCGATCGGCCCCGCCACGTCGGGGCCCGGGAGTGGGAGAGGGAGTGTCGAGATGACCGCGGAGACCATCACGACCGAGGCGGGCGGCTTCAGTGCCGAGGAGCGCGCCGCGATGAAGGCCCGTGCCGAGGAGCTGCGGGCCGAGGGCAGGGGCGGCGCGAAGAAGGCGGACGGGTTGCAGGCGCTCCTCGACGCGATCGCGAAGATGTCGCCGGAGGACCGCGCCCTCGCCGAGCGCGTCCACGTGACCGTCACCGCCGCTGCTCCGGATCTGCTGCCCAAGACCTGGTACGGCATGCCGGCCTACACGAACGCCGACGGCAAGGTCGTCGTCGCGGTCAAGAACGCGGGCAAGTTCGGCCAGCGCTACACGACCATGGAGTTCCAGGACCCGGCCCACCTCGACGACGGCGACATGTGGCCGGTGTCGTTCGCCCTCACGCGGTGGACGTCCGAGGTCGAGGAGAGGATCGCCGACCTGATGCGGGTCGCGGTGTCGTGACGACTCGTCCCGGGCTGGGCGGGTCCGGGCGCAGCCGCGGGGTCAGTCCCCGGCGGCGGTGAACCGCACGGTGCGGGTGGCCGGGTCCGCCGTGATCAACCGGACCCGTGCCCGCTCGCCCGGGGTCGACCGGCCCTCGCAGCGGGCCTGCACGGCCAGGTCGGTGAGCACCACGGTGGACCGCTCCTCCTCCGCGTCGAGCACGACGGCGTCGAAGACCTCGCCGACCCGGTCGGCCAGCATGGTGGCCTCGACCAGGTCGATGACGCAGCGCTCGACCTCGTGCGTGCGCCGGTCGGAGGCGGCCATCAGGCCGGGCAGCTCCGGGAGTGCGGCGCGCAGCTCGGCGGAGGGCTGCGCGCCGGCGGCCAGCGCCAGGCAGACCTCGGTGCCGAACCGGTCCACCAGCCGGCGCAGCGGCGCGGTCACGTGCGCGTAGGGGGCGCCGACGCCACCGTGGCCGGGCTGGGCGGGCGGCGCCCCGTCGAAGGCGGTGTAGGCCGCGCCGCGCAGCAGGGAGGTGGCGGCGTCCAGGAAGGTGGCGTGCCGGGGCCGTGCGGGGTCCAGGCCGGCGATGACGTCACCGGGCCCGGCGCCGTCCGGCCAGTCGACGCCCAGCCCGGGGGCCAGCCGGCGAAGCGCGTCGACCGCGCCCGGGTCGGCCGGCGGCAGCGTGCGCAGCACCCCGACCCCGCCGTCCAGCATCAGCCGGGCCGCGCACCGTCCGGTGAGCAGTGAGATCTGCGCGTTCCAGCCCTCGACGTCGGACTGGCCGCGGAAGGCGATCGTCCAGCCGCCGTCGGGTCCGGGCTCCACCTCCTGGGACGGCGTGCCCAGCTCGATCGCGCCGCGGTCGCGGGCGCGGGCCTGCAGCAGCCGGCCGATCTCGGGCAGCAGCTCCAGCTCGGGGGGCACCTGCCCGCCCACCGACACGTAGTCCAGCTGGGCCCGGCTGCGGACCCGGGCCCGGCGCAGGTCCACAGCGGTGACCTCGGCCTCGGCGTCCAGGTCGATGGTCCACAGCGCGGCCGGGCGGAGCTGGCCGGGCAGCAGGCTGGCCACGCCCTCGGACAACTGCGGCGGGTGCAGCGGCGTCCTGCCGTCGGGGCAGTAGACGGTCTGACCGCGGCGGCGGGCCTCGGTGTCGAGCGCGCTGCCCAACGCGACGAAGGCGCCGACGTCGGCGATCGCGTAGGACACCCGGTAGCCGCCCGCGGTGCGGGTCAGGTGCACGGCCTGGTCCAGGTCGCGGGCACCGGGCGGGTCGATGGTCACCAGCGGCAGGTCGGTCGCGTCGTGCTCGGGCAGCGCGGGGTCGGTGGCCACCCGGTCGGCCTCGGCCAGGACGTCGGCCGGGAACTCGTCGGGGACCCCGGCCTCCTGCCGGACCGCGGCGAAGTCGAGCGGTCCGGACACCTTCAGCACGCGAGCCACGCCGTCACCCTGGCACGGGCTGCGGTCCCGCGCGGCGACCGGACCGGCCGGTGACGCAGGGATCCTGCGTCCACTGCCCCGACCTGCTGAGCTGTCGCCCGCCGCGCCGCCGACGCCGGAGGTCGGTCCTCCGGCGTCAGGCGCGGACTCAGCCGGCGAACGGCGCGGCCACCTGCATGATCGCGCGGCAGACCCGGCAGCGCAGTGAGATCGGCACGTCGCGCCACTGCAGGTCGTGGACCTGGATCAGGTCCTCCGCGTCGACGCGCCCGCACAGCGAGGCGTCGTCGCCGTCCATGACGTGCAGGTGGTCGCCGGACGGCGACGCGGGTCGTCCGACCGACAGAGCGGAGAGGCCCGCCCCCTGGTCGAGGACCCGGACGTCGGACATGGTCATGACACCTCGGTTCGCACGCGTTGTCGCGGCGTCGCCGAGATGCTGGAGCGACCCTGTGTCCGCCGTGGGCAGGAGCGGCAGCCAGATGGCTGTGGCCCCCCGCTACGCCCGGTCGTGGTGCCCGGCCCGACCGGCGTCGGGTCAGGGCCGGAGGCCGAGCGTGACCGCAGCCGTCGCGACGTCCTGCAGTCGGGCGTTGTGGTCGGGCTCCAGGACGAACAGCGGGGCTGCCCGCGGCCGCGCGCCGCCGCACCGGCGTGAGCAGATGGCCACCGCCAGATCGCTCTGCCCCCGACGGAGCGTCAGCTCCCAGCCGATCTCACGCCGCCGAGCCGCTACGGTGAGCTCGCCCGCCCGGCATCCTCCGGGCCGCCCGGTGACCGAACCGAGGAGTGATGGGCATGGCCGGCCCGCTGCTCCAGACCAAGCTGCACATCCCGCGGCGCCGGCACGGCGCGGTCGCCCGCCCCCGCCTGATCGAGCACCTGGACCGCGGAGCCGAGGGGGCCCTGACGCTGGTGTCGGCCCCAGCCGGCTTCGGCAAGACGACGCTGCTGACCGAGTGGCTGGCGCCCGGGGCCGCGACTGGCCAGGCGGTTGCGTGGCTGTCCCTCGATGAGCGGGACAACGACCCGGCGGTGTTCTGGACCTACCTGGTCGCCGCGCTTCGCACCGCGGCGGAGAAGGTCGGCGCCGGTGCCCTGGCTCTGCTGCAGTCGCCGCAGTCCTCGACGGACGCGGTCCTCGCGACGCTGGTCAACGAGCTGTCCGAGATCAACGACGACGTCGTCCTGGTGCTCGACGACTACCACCTGATCCACACGGCCGAGGTGCACCGCGGGTTGACGTTCCTGGTGGAGCACCTGCCCGCGCAGATCCACCTGGTGATCGCCGGCCGCGCCGACCCGGCGCTGCCGCTGGCGCGGTGGCGCGCTCGTGGCGATCTGGTCGAGCTGCGCGCCACCGACCTGCGCTTCACCGCCGAGGAGACCTCGGCCTACCTGACCGAGACCATGCGGCTGCCGCTGACAGCGGGCGATGTCGCGGTGTTGGAGGGCCGCACCGAGGGCTGGATCGCCGCGCTGCAGCTGGCCGCGCTGTCGCTGCAGGGCCGCAGTGACCCGGCCGAGTTCATCGCCGACTTCGCCGGAGACGACCGGTACATCGTCGACTACCTGGTCGAGGAGGTGCTGGCCCGGCAGAGCGACCAGGTCCGCAGCTTCCTGCTGCAGACCTCGGTCCTGACCCGGCTGACCGGCCCGCTGTGCGATGCCGTCACCGGCACAGACGGAGGCAAGGCCATGCTCGAGGCCCTCGACCGGGCGAACCTGTTCCTCGTGCCGCTCGACGACCGCCGCCGCTGGTACCGCTACCACCACCTCTTCGCCGACGTCCTGCAGGCGCACCTGCACGACGAGCAGATCGACGCTGTCGCGGGCCTGCACCGGCGGGCCGGCGACTGGTACGCGGCCCACGGCGAGCGGGCTGACGCGGCGCACCACGCGCTGGCCGGCGGTGACGCCGCGCGCGCAGCAGACCTGATCGAGCTGATGCTGCCGGCGCTGCAGCAGGGCCGGCAGGAAGCCAGCATCCGCCGCTGGCTGGCGGCGCTGCCGGCCGAGGTGCTGCGTGCCCGGCCGGTGCTGAGCATCGGCTATGCCGCGGCCCTCATGGTCAGCGGCGAGACCGAGGGTGTGGAGGCGCACCTGCGGGACGCCGAGCGGTGGGTGACCTCACCTCCGGGCGACGGCCAGGCCGACGGGGCACCGGCGGGGATGGTGGTCGTCGACACCGACGCGTTCCGCCGAGTGCCCAGCGCGATCCCCCTGTACCGCGCCGGGCAGGCCCTGCTCGCCGGCGACACGGCCGGCACCATCACGCACGCCCGGGCGGCACTCGACCTCGCCGGCGCCGACGACCATCTCAGCCGCGGCCCGGCCGCCGGACTGCTCGGGCTCGCCTACTGGGCCGCCGGGGACCTGGAAGCCGGACACCGGTGGTATGCCGACTGCGCCGCCCACCTGGAGCACGCCGGGCACCTGTCCGACGTGGCCGGCTGCACGATCGCGCTCGCCGACATCCGCATCACCCAGGGCCGGCTCCGCGACGCCGTGAGCACGCTCGAACGGGTCCTGCCGCTGCTGACGCCCGAGACCGGCCCGGTGCTGCGCGGAGCAGCGGACCTCCACGTGGCCCTCGCCGGGGTGCTGATCGAACGCGGGGACCTCGAGGCCGCCCGCGGCCACCTCACCACCAGCCGGGAGCTGGGCGAGCACGCCGGCCTACCGCAGACCCCGTACCGCTGGCTGGTCGCGATGGCCAGGATCGCCGAGGCCGAAGGCAACGTCGACGGCGCGCTCGCCCACCTCGACGAGGCGCAGGGCCGATACACCGGCGACTACTTCCCCGACGTGCGGCCGGTGCCGGCGGTGCGGGCTCGGCTGCTCGCCCGGCACGACCGGTGGGCCGGCGCGCTCGCCTGGGCGGCCGAGCGGGGACTGTCGGTCGAGGACGACCCGGAGTACCTGCTCGAGTACGAGCACCTCACGCTGGCCCGGGCGCTGGTGGCCCGGGCGGCTGGCGACGGCGACCGGGGTCCACTCTCCGGCGTCGTGGGGCTGCTGAACCGCGTGCAGCACGCGGCGGAGAGGGGTGGCCGCACCGGCAACGTCCTGGACGTGCTGGTGGTGCGGGCGCTCGCCGAGCAGGTGCGCGGCGACCTGCCCGCAGCCCACACGGCGCTGCAGCGTGCGCTGACGCTGGCCGAGGCGCACGGCCATGTCCGGCTGTTCGCCGACGAGGGCCCCGGCCTGGCGATGCTGCTGAAGGCGGCCGCGGCGAAGGGGACCTCCTCGGGCTACGCCCGACGGCTCCTGGAAGGTCTGGACCCTGGCGGCGGCAGCCGGCCCCGGAGCCGGGGCCCCGCAGCGGTTCAGGCGGGTCTGATCGAGCCGCTGAGCGCTCGCGAGCTGGACGTGCTGCGGCTGCTCGGCACCCACCTCGACGGCCCAGCCATCGCCCGCGAGCTGTACGTCTCGCTGAACACCGTGCGCACGCACACGAAGAACATCTACGCCAAGCTCGGCGTCAACGACCGCGGGGCAGCAGTGCGACGGGCACAGGAGCTGGACGTGATGCCGCGGCCCGGAGGCCGTCAGCCGCGGACGGGCGTCGCTCACCACCGGTGAGCCGCGCCGCCCGGCAGTTGGCCGCTCCTACCCGACTGACGCGGACGGCTCAGCGCACCCGCCGCACGGGCAGGATCGCGGCCGCACCGGCGAACGCGCAGACCCCGGCCACGGCATACAGCGCGCCGTAGCTGCCGCCGCTGACGGCCAGGACGGCGGAGGCGATCGCCGGGGCGATGGAGAACGGCAGAGCGTTGGCGATGTTGAACACGCCGAGGTCCTTGGCGGTGTCGGTCCCCGTGAGCACGTCGGCGACGAGGGCCAGGTCGACGGCCATGTAGAGGCCGAACCCGAGCCCACTGATCGCCATGCCGACCAGGAAGCCGTTGACGTCGGCGGCGACGGCGACGGCGAACATGGCCAGGCCGTACACGATCGAGGCGGTGACCACGAAGATCTTCCGCCGACCGGTCCGATCCGACAGCGGCCCCCCGAGCAGCGACGCGGCGGCGATGAAGAGGGCCTGGACCACGCTGCCGGTGAAGATCAGCCGCGGCACCTCGGACTCGGCGCTGCCGATCTCGTCCAGCAGGTAGAACGCCATGTACGTGACCAGGAACGCGTACGCCGAGACGAACAGGAACCGGCTGGCGAACGCCCAGCTGAAGTCGGGGTTCTTGCGCGGGCTGACGTAGAAGGTCCCGGCGAACTCCCGCCAGGACCAGGCCGGCCGGTCGGCGGCGGCAAGACGGCGGTCGTGCAGCACGCCTGCGAACAGCAGGACGAAGAACCCGCCGATCGCGGACGGTGCCAGGAACATGGCGAGCTGATTGCCGGTGAACAACTGGACCAGGAAGGTGCCGGTCACCGACGCGACGGGCAGGCCGATGCCCAGGACGCCCGAGACCAGGCCGCGCTGGGAGGACGGGACCTGGTCCGGCAGCACCGCCACCATCGCGGCGAGCAGTGCATTGAAGAACAGCTGCGCGATGCACCACCCCAGCAGGACGACCGGGATGGTCGGCGCCACCGCGACGACGAGAAGCCCTCCGAACCCGCTCAGCAGGCCTCCCACGATCCAGGGGCGGCGCATGCCGTACCGCCCGGCCGTGCGGTCGCTCAGCTTGCCGAAGAACGGGTTGGCGAACAGCGCCAGGAAGGCACCGATCCCGGTCACCAGCGCCAGGCTGTTCGGCGCTCGGTCGCTGCCCACCAGGGAGTCGACCTTCAAGGCCAAGGTGACCACCAGGGGCGCGAGCAGCTGCAGGGTCGCGCCCAGGTATGCCGCCGCGAACAGCGCGATGAAGCCCCACCCGGCCCGACGCACGGCGGGCGCGGCCACGACTGGCGCCGCCGCCGCGCTTGCCCCGTAGCCCTCTCCAGTCGCCGGGGGCTGGGGCGGCTCGGCGGCATCCGGTGGCCGGGGGACGTCGGGCATCGGCGCTTCCCTCCGGCTCGAGGCCGACCTGGCCGGCAGACCCGGAACCGGCGGTCGGCCGTGCAGCTGGAGCCCTGGCCTCGGGGGCCGCTCCGTGCCGTCAGCTCACCACATCGATCACCGCATCCATGTGATCCCTGCTCACCACATCGGTTCCTAGCTTGCTGAGCGCACCACCCGGAACGTCCACCGACATCCACGTGCGCGGGGTCGGTCCCGAAGCGCTACGGCCCCGCTGACCTGTGAAGGACACGCCATGACCACCACCGCACCCACCACCGCACCCACCACCGCACCCACCCGACCGTCGCCGGACCTGATGAGGCGGAGAGCCCGCATCGCCGGGATGCTCTACCTGCTCACGTTCGTCTCGATCCCCGCTCTGGGCTTGTACAAGCCGGTGAAGGACGACGTCGGCGCCTTCCTCCTGGGTGCCGGCAGCGACACCGGCGTGATGGTGGGCGCGCTGTCAGAGGTCGTCATCGGCCTGGCCGGCATCAGCACCGCCGTCGTGCTGTTCCCGGTGCTCAAGCGGCAGAACCAGAGCGCAGCGCTGGGGATCGTGACCGCCCGGCTCGTGGAGACCAGCCTGATCTTCGTCGGCGCCGTCAGCATGCTCACGATCGTCACCCTGCGCACCGACGTGGTCGGGACCACCGGCACGGACCCGGCCTCGCTGCTCACGACGGGCCACACCCTGGTCGCCGTCTACACCTGGACGTTCCTGCTCTCCCAGAGCCTGATGCCCGTCTTCGTTGACCTGCTTCTGGGCTACGTGCTGTACCGGTCCGGCCTGGTGCCGCGCCTCCTGCCGCTCATCGCGTTCGTCGGCGCCCCGCTGCTGCTGGCCTCCGACCTCGCGATCTTCTTCGGCGTCTACGAGAACGTGTCCCCGCTGGCCCTGGTCGCCGCGGTCCCGGTCGCGGTGTTCGAGTTGTCCTTCGGCGTCTACCTGATCGTCAAGGGCTTCAAGCCCGGCGCCGTCGCCGCGCTGCAGGCTGGGCAGGCCGTCCGATGAGGGCCGCGGTCTACCGCCGGTTCGGCGGTCCGGACAACGTCCGGGTGGAGGAGCTCCCGCGCCCGCCGGTCGGCCGGGACGACGTCCTGATCCAGGTGCACACGAGCACCGTCAGCGCCGCCGACCACCGGGCCCGCAGCCGCGAGGTGCCCCGCGGGCTGTGGCTGCTCGCAGCCGTCGGCATCGGCGCCTTCCGGCCAAAGCGGCCCGTGCTGGGCATGGACGTCGCCGGCGTCGTCGAGGCCGTCGGCTCCGAAGTCACCCGGTTCGCCCCCGGTGACGAGGTGATCGCGATGCTCGGCGGCGCGTTCGGCGGACATGCCGAGTACGCCCGGGTGCGGCAGGACGGCCCCATCGCGCTCAAGCCCCGGAGCATGACGTTCGAGGACGCCGTGACCTTGGTCTTCGGTGGGCTCACCGCTCGAGGCTTCCTCGGCCAGGCTCACGTCGCACCGGGTGCCACGGTGCTCGTCAACGGGGCGTCGGGCGCCGTGGGCAGCGCGGCGGTGCAGCTCGCCAAGCCCGCCGGCGCGCACGTCACCGGCGTCTGCAGCGGCGGCAATCGCGACCTGGTGACCGAGCTGGGCGCCGACCGGGTGATCGACCACACGGTCGATGACTTCACCGCGGAGGCCGCGACCTACGACGTGATCGTCGACTGCGTCGGCAACGCCTCCTTCGAGCGGGTGCGACATCTCCTGAAGCCGGGTGGTGCGCTGCTCCTGGTGATCACCGACCTGCCCGGGCTGCTGCGGGCGCCGCTACGCAGCCGGCGGACCGACCACGTGGTCACCGCCGGCCCCGGGCAGGGCACCGCCGAGGACCTGGCTGCGCTGGTCGACCTCGCCGAGGCCGGCTCCTTCCGGGCGGTCCGCGACCGGACCTTCGACCTCGGAGACATCGCCGAGGCCCACCGCTACGTCGACACCGGGCGCAAGCGCGGCAACGTCGTCGTCCGCATCGCCCAGGCCCAGCCTGGACGGGCGGCCCCGCTCACCAGGACATCAGGAAGGGCATCGTCATGATCGAGGCACACCAGCTCACCAAGCGCTACGGCGACACGACCGCCGTCGACGACATCAGCTTCACCATCGAACCGGGCTCGGTCACCGGGTTCCTCGGGCCCAACGGCGCCGGCAAGTCCACCACCATGCGGATGATCATGGGCCTGGACCGGCCGACGTCGGGCACCGTCACCGTCAACGGGAAGGCTTACGCCCGCCACCGCGCGCCGCTGCGCGAGGTCGGGGCACTGCTGGACGCCAAGGCGGTGCACACCGGCCGGAGCGCCCGCTCGCACCTGCGCACGATGGCCGCCACGCACAACATCCCGGCCGCGCGGGTCGACGAGGTCATCGAGATGACCGGCCTGGCGACCGTCGCCCGCAAGCGCGTGGGCGGGTTCTCGCTGGGGATGGGGCAGCGCCTGGGGATCGCCTCGGCGATGCTGGGCGACCCGCGGACGCTCATCCTCGACGAGCCGGTCAACGGCCTGGACCCCGAGGGCGTCCAGTGGGTGCGGCGGCTCGTGCGGTCCCTGGCTGATGAGGGACGCACGGTGTTCCTCTCCTCGCACCTGATGAGCGAGATGGCGCAGACGGCCGACCAGCTTCTGGTCATCGGCCGAGGCCGGATCATCGCCGCCGGCCCGGTGCAGCAGGTCATCGACTCGGTGTCGGCGGCGGCGGTCCGGGTGCGGTCCCCACGAGCGACCGAGCTCGCCGCGCTCCTGGAGGCCGACGGCGCCGCCGTCACCTCTTCGGCGCCCAGCGCGCTGGAGCTCCGCGGGATCGACGCCGAGCGCGTCGGTGAGCTCGCCTGCGCCCACGGCATCGCGCTGCACGAGCTCAGCCCGCGCAGCGCCAGCCTCGAGGAGGCCTACATGGCCCTCACCCAGGACGCGGTCGAGTACCGGTCCGACGTCACTGCCACCGCCCCGACCGCCCCGAAGGGGGAAGACCGATGAGCACGGTCACCGCCACTGCCGCCGCCGTCCACCCAACCGTCGCTCGGCCCGCCGTGGGAGCTCGACCGAGCTTTCTCGGCATCCTGCGCGGCGAGTGGCGCAAGCTGCTCTCGCTGCGCTCGACCTGGTGGGTGCTGGGCGCCACCGTCGTCCTGATCACCGGGATCTCCCTGGCCGTCGCGGCGTCCGTGGACGCCATGGCCGCCGACCCGGTCACCGCACCGACGCTCGCCACGACCAACGGTGCTGAGTTCGTCTCCGGCGGCTTCCAGATCGGGATGCTGACCATCGCTGTACTCGGCGCACTGCTCATCACCGGTGAGTACTCCACGGGGATGATCCGCTCGACGTTCGCCGCGGTGCCCACCCGCGTGCCGGTGCTCCTGGCCAAGGCGATCGCGCTCAGCGTCCTCACCGGGGCCGTCGCGGCCCTGAGCATCGCTCTGTCCTACCTCGTGACGATGCCGCAGCTCGCCGAGCACGACCTCGTCCCCGCCCTGGACGACGCCCGGACCTGGCAGGTGTTCGGCGGAACGGTGTACTTCCTGATCGCCGCGGCGCTGTTCTCCCTCGGCGTCGGCACGCTGCTGCGTTCCAGCGCCGGCGCGATCACCGTCGCGCTCACTGTCCTCTTGCTGCTGCCCGGCGTCCTCGCCTTCGTCAGCCTGGACTGGGTGGAGACGATCGCCCGCTACCTGCCGCTGCCGGCCTCGGGTGCGTTCCTCGGCGGCAGTGAGGACTCGCTGTCCTCCGGCGGCGAGCAGCTCACCGCGGCCACTGGCCTGCTCGTGATCGCCGCCTACGCGATCGTCCCGCTGCTTGCCGGGGCCGTGGTGCTCCGACGCCGCGACGCCTGACGAGACGAGCACGTCCGCGTGGCGGGCGGACGGCGCCGCGCGGGAGTGCGCACCGACGCCCGGCCGTCGCCAGCGCCGTCGACCCGCTGCTCGGGGGCATCCGGCCTGCGACCGGTCACCGCACCCAGCTCGACTCCGCACGCGCGGTGCCGGAGCGGCTCCAGGCACCCTCGGCGGTACCGGACAGGGGAATCCCATGACGAAGCAGGCCAGCGTCGGCCCTTCCGAGGCCCGCCGCTACGAGATCCGCCTCGGGACGCACCTCGCACCCCGATGGGCCACCTGGTTCGACGGCATGACGCTCACCCGCGCCTCCGACGGCACGACCGTCCTCACCGGCCCTGTGGCCGACCAGGCAGCACTGCACGGCCTGCTGGCCAAGGTGCGCGACCTGGGCGTGCCTCTGGTCGCGGTCACGCAGCTCGAAGCCGAGCGACCCGATGCGGCTCCCCACCCCACCCGGTGACACGCCGACCAGCCCCAGCAAGCTCCCAGCTGTCCGGGCAGTTGCCGGCTCACGGCGGTCTCGGCGGTAGGCGGTAGGCGGTAGGCGGTGGGCGGTGGCGGTGTTGGTGCCATGGCTGGTCATGACCGAGGTCGAACGGAGACGCGCGCTCGAGCAGACCCATCGGGCAGCGTCGCCGGTGGTCTCGGCGGCGCTGCTAGGCGGTATATGGGATTCGGGTGCCAGACTCGCCGGCGTGATCGACGGATCGACCGACCGATCGACCGTGCTGGTGTTCGGGGCGAGTGGGATGGTCGGGCAGGGGGTGCTGCGGGAGTGCCTGCGCGATGAGCGCGTGGGCGAGGTGCGGGTGGTCGCCCGCCGGGCACTGGACCTCACTCACGCCAAGCTGCACCAGGTGGTGACCGATGACCTCGCGGCGCCGGGGGAGCACCTGGCCGGGGTGGATGCGACCTTCGACAGCGTCGGTGTCTCCTCCAACGGTGTGCGGGAGCCGGAGTACCGCCGGCTGACCTTCGACCTGACCGTGGGCATCGCCG
Organism: Modestobacter excelsi; assembly: GCF_005930495.1. Taxonomy (GTDB): domain Bacteria; phylum Actinomycetota; class Actinomycetes; order Mycobacteriales; family Geodermatophilaceae; genus Modestobacter; species Modestobacter excelsi. Next base: position 81,166 of record NZ_SJEX01000001.1, read on the forward strand.
GTGCGGTCGCCGATGCCTCACCCGGGTCGGCGTTCGTGTACGTCTCCGGTCAGGGCACGGACACCAAGAGCCGGTTGATGTGGGCGCGCGTGAAGGGCGAGACCGAGAACGCCGTCGCCGCGCTGCCGTTGCGCAGCTGGCTCTTCCGGCCCGGGGTGGTCCGGCCGCTGCATGGCATCCAGACGAAGACGCGCCTGTACGGCGCGTTCCATGCAGTGCTGCGACCGGTGTTCCCGCTGCTGAACCGGCTGATGCCCAACCAGATCACGAACACCGAGGCAATCGGGCGGGCGATGCTGGCGGCGGTCACCGGCGGGGTCCCGGAGGGGGTGGTGACCACCAGCGACATCAACGCGCTGGCCGCGGCACGCTGACGGCAGCCCGAGCACAGCCTGACCTGCGGGAGCCGCAAGCGCTGCTCTAGACGTCCGCCGGGTCAGTCTTGGATGTCGGCGTGTTCGAGGGCACCCGTCGGGGTGTCCCGCGGGGTGTGCGGTGCCACCCAGGAGCTGAGGATGCGGAGCTTGTCGTAGGAGCTGGAGCCGGGTTCGGCTGACCACAGCACGAGCTGCTGTTCGGGGTCACCGGTGTAGGCGAAGGCGTCCCAGTCAAGGGTGAACTCACCGAGTTCGGGATGGCGGATGGTCTTGGTGCCGAACGACGGGTGGGTGACGTGGCGGGCGGCCCACCACTGCCGGAACTGCGCGCTGACCAGGGACAGCTCACCCACCAGTGCGGCGAGTCGGGGGTCGGTGGGGTTGTCGGCGGCTTGTCGGCGCAGCAGGGCGACGTTGGTGCGGGCCACGGACTCCCAATCGTCGTAGAGGTCCCGCACGCGGGGGTTGGTGAAGACCATCCGCACGAAGTTGCGCTCGTGTGGGGCCATCGCGTCCAGGTCGGCCAGGAGCGCGCCGGCCAAGCTGTTCCAGGCCAGGACGTCCAGGTGTCTGCCCACGATGAAGGCCGGGGTCTGGGTGAGCTGGTCAAGCAGCCGCTGCAGTTGGGGGCGCACGGGCGTGGTGCGGCGGCGGGGAGGGGTGCGCCGGCCGGCTTGCCGGGCCAGGCCTTCGGCGTACTCCCGCTGGTCGGGGGTCAGGTGCAGGGCGTCGGCGATGGCCTGCAGAACCGGCTCAGACGGTGCCAGTCGGCCTTGCTCGATGCGGGTGTAGTAGTCGTGGCTGATCGCCACGCTGTCGGCGACCTCTTCCCGGCGCAGGCCAGCGACGCGGCGGACGGCCGCATCACGCTCGGGCAGCCCGAACGCCTGGGGGGTCACGTCGGCCCGTCGGGCTCGGAGGAACTGCCCGAGTTCGACCAGGTGCGGGTGCTTCGCGGTCACATCACTCACTGCCTCGGTAGACGCGCCGCGCCCGGGACGGGAGTCGTCCCGGGCGCGGTGCTGGTCGTGGATCAGGTTGCCCTTGAGGGGTCAGGCGGCCAGGTGGGTGCGGAAGAACCGGCTGACGTTGGCCACGGCGTTGTCGATCTGGGCCGGGGCGTCGTAGTAGTCGTGGTGGTTCCCGTCGGCCCACACGAGTTCCTTCTCGCCCTGGATGCCCTCGTAGAGCGCCTTGGCCTGGTCGGGGAAGGCCGACTCGTCGAGTGCACGACGATCGTGGGCACGCTGATGGCCGGTGCTTGGCTGACCGGGTCGAACTGCAGGAACTCCGTCAGGCTCATCAGGGCCGTCTCGTTGCGGTAGGCCAGGATGGCTGCCCGCGCCGGGTTCAGGTAGTACTCGAAGGAACCGGCCGGGCCGTAGTTGATCGCGGAGGGGTCGGTTTCGCTGTAGGCCGGCACGACGTCCACCTCGCCGGTCTGCTCGAACTTGCGGCGCGACTCCTGGGCCTGCGCCCGACGGGCGGTGAGGCCTTCGCCGCCGCCGTACATCATCGTGAAGATGGTCGGGCTGGGCAGGAACGCGGCGACCGTGGCCAAGGCGCCCAGCCGCGGCTCGGCCGCCCCGAGGTAGGCGGCGTTGGCGGCGGAGGTGCAGACGCCGACCATGCCGACGCGCTGCACGTACGGCAGGCCGGTGAGGTAGGTGACGGCGGCCTGCAGGTCCTCGGTCTTCTCCGCCGGCGACTCCAGCTGGCGGGGCTCTCCGGCGCTCTGGCCGTAGTGGGCGTAGTCGAACGCGAGGGCGACGAACCCCTGCTCGGAGCACTTCTCCGCGTAGGTGTCGGGCATGAGCTCCTTCACCGAGGAGAACGAGCCCTGCACGATCACGGCCGGGTAGGAGCCGTTCTCGTTGAAGCCCTCCGGGGTGAACAGGTCGCCGACCAGGGTCAGTCCGTCGCGGTCGAACTCGATCGTGCTCTTCATCGTGGCGTCCTCGATCGCTCCAGTAGGTGGTGACCGATGGCCACGAACCGAGGCTGCGCCGCGTCCCACTGGCCGACAATGGGAGGGATCTGTCCTAGGCACCCGCTGCACCCCCCCAGCAGACCTCAGTCCGCACGACGCCGGCACACCGCCGCGAGCCTCCTGGTGGCCAGCGGAGCGAACGTCAAAGCGGTCCAGCGGATGCTCGGGCACGCCTCCGCCGCGATGACCCTGGACGTCTACTCCGGGCTGTTCGACGACGACCCCGGTGGGCTCGCCGACCGCGTGGACGCCGCCCACGAGGCCCACGCTTCTTCGCGAACTGTGGGCGCCGTGTGGGTGCGGGACCCGATCGTCAAGATCGCTGATCTTCCACAAGCCCCTGAAGCTGCACATGTAGCGGTGGGGCGGGTGGGGCTCGAACCCACGACCCAGGGATCATGAGCACTTCCCGCCGGAACGCTGTGCTGACCTGCTCAAACGCAGGTCGCTGGGGAGCGTGCGTCATCCAGTACCCGGCTGTGGAGCAGCCCAGGAGACGGCTCGTACTGGGCTTGATCCCTTGGCTCACGCGGCATCAACGCTATGCCCACCGGGACCAGCACCAGGGCGGCGACGGCGAAGACGAGCCAGGCGAACCAGCGCCTGAGCCGGCCGGTGTCCGGGTGCGCTCCGAGGCGTCCAGTCGCTCCACCCACTGGAGATCGAAGACGGCCGACATCCCCCGGTCCGTCCTGGGGCTCGCGCCTCAGGCCGGAGGCCTGGTCAGCTCCTGGGTTGTCGCCGTCCGTTCACCAGCACGGCGAGCAGGGTGAGGGCGGTCAGGGCGGCGACGATGAGCAGGGCGCGGGGGTAGCCGACGTGGGGGCCGGCCAGTGCCAGTGAGTAGGGAATGACCAGGCCGAGGTAGGTGAGGCTGTAGTAGACGGCAACCAGGCCGCCGAGCTGGTCGGCCGAGGCCAGTCGTTCGACCTCACGGAGTCCGACGACCAGGCAGATGCCGTATCCGCAGCCCAGCAGCAGTCCAGCGAGCGCTCCGGTGCCCAGGCCCGGTCGGGCGGTGGCCAGCGCGGTGGCCAGGTAGCCGCCGGCCACGACGGCCAGTCCCACCACGGCCGGCCGGACGTCCTGCGGGTCGGCGACCGACCCTTGGAGCTGCCGTCCCCAGCGCTGACCGGCGAGTCCGGCCGTCAAGGCCAGGGCGGCGAGAACGCCGGTGGCCGCGACGGCGAGCGTGGGCGGGGGCCGCGTGCCGTGCGCGGGGATCGTGGTGAAGGCGAGGCTGACGCTGCCGAAGACGAACGGGGCCATCGGTGCCACGACTCCGCGGAAGCGGGCCGTCCGGGCAGCGGGCGGCAGGATCTGGAAACGGCCCCCGGGTGAGGGTGGGCGGGTCTCGGGCGCGCGGGGCAGCAGCGCCAGCGCGGTGCCGCCGAGGGCGAGGTGCACCAGGTAGGGCAGAACGGTGGGCAGCGGCGCCCACTGCGCGAGCACACCGGCGACCAGCGGCCCGACTCCGAACCCAGCGGTCAGCGCCACGGCTGCCCGGCGCGCAGCGATCCCACTTCCACCACCGGACAGCTCCTTGACCCAGGCGGTCCCGACGGTGAAGACGGTGCCGGAGACGACGCCGGTGAGCAGCCGTCCGGCGTAGAGCCCGGCCGTTCCGGTGCGCCCAGCGATGAGGACTGTGGTGGCCACCAGTGACAGGGCCGTAAAGGCGATCATGATGCGCCGTCGTCCGTAGCGGTCGCTGGCGGGGCCGCCGACGAGGAACCCGGGGATCAGTCCGAGGGCGTACACCCCGAAGATCGCCGTCGCCTGGGCATCAGACAGAGCCAGGGTGCGGCGGTAGACGGTGAGCAGCGGCACGAAGTGGTTGGCCCCGTACCCCACGGCGAACATGGCCAGCGCCGACCACCGCCACGGGCCGGTGCCGGGCGCCGACCCCCGGTCGGCCCGGTGGATCACCGTCGGATCCATCGGGCCGGCCGGACGTGCATCAGGCGGCTCGGTCCAGGGTCGGGTAGTCGACGTACCCGGGGTCGGTGCCGCCGTAGAAGCTGGATCGGTCGCCGACGTTCAGCCCGGCGCCGATCTGGAGGCGGAGGACCAGGTCGGGCCCGGCCGGCGTCCACCCGGACATTCCACGCCGGCGTCACACCGACGGCCTTCCCGCGGTACCCCGCGTCTGCCCCAGCGGCTGCCAGGCCCGGGCCCGGGTCAGGTCAGGCCACCGTGTTCAGCAGTGCCGAGGCGCGGTCGGATCCGACGGCCACCTCCTCGGTCGACCGGGCCAGCTCCGCGACCGCCGCACCGGCCCCGGCTGGCGCGATGCGCGACTGCAAGGGCGGAGCCACAGGGATGTCCCCTCGTTGCGGGTCAGGTCCTGGGGCGGGTCCGACGTCAGGACCTCGGGCCGCGCTCGGTCCTTCCGTAGCCAGGATCGGCTCGTTCCATTCACGGAGCGGACAGCTCGGTTGCCGGCGCCGGCCACCACGAATGCACGGAAGGTACGTCCGGCCGCCGCCAGGGGTCGTGGTGGTCGGTCCACCGGGACGAAGGGGTGTCCTCTGGGTCGGTCCGGGCATCACTCACCCGCCCGGACGGCCTGACCGGCTGCTCGCAGCAGGTCCCCGCCCGGGCCCCGGCGGGGCCGAGACCGAGCGCCGATGGGGTTGCGGGCGGCTCGGAAACGGTCGGTGGATGGCGAGCCCGAAGCGGCCGGCGGATCGGTTCATGAGCGCTGGTGGCGCGGTTAGCCTCGGGGCCATGGCTGCTGCGGACATCGACTTCTACTTCGACCCGGTCTGTCCCTTCGCCTGGATGACCAGCAAGTGGGTCCGCAGCGTCATGAGGCAGCGGGAGTACACGGTGGACTGGCGGTTCATCTCCCTGCGGATGATCAACGCCGACGTCGACTACGACGCGCAGTTCCCGCCGGAGTACGAGGCTGGCCACACGGCCGGGTTGCGGCTGCTGCGGGTGGTTGCCCGGGCCCGTGCCGAGCATGGCCCGGCCGCGGTCGGCCCGCTGTACGCGGCGTTGGGGCAGCGCATCTTCGACGTCCCCACCGAGACCGAGGACACCCCTGGGGCCCGCGAGCGCCGGGGCACCCGTGGCTTCGTCGAACCGGCGTTGGCCGAGGCCGGTCTTCCCGCCGAGCTCGCCGAGGCTGTGGACGATCCGTCGTTCGACCCGGTGATCCGGGCCGAGACCGACGAGGCGCTGGCACTGACCGGCAAGGACGTCGGCACCCCGATCATCCACTTCCAGCCCCCCACCGGGGTCGCGTTCTTCGGGCCGGTGATCAGCCGGCTGCCCGCCGAGCAGGACGCCGTCCGGCTGTGGGACCACGTCGTGGGCCTGGCCTCGTTCCCCGGGTTCGCGGAACTCAAGCGCAGCCTGCGAGAACGCCCCCAGCTACGCGGCCTCGGCGTGGACGTCGACGAGGTCGGGGTGCAGGAGGACTGGCACGGTGGCAGCCGGCGACTGAAGAAGTAGCCCCAGCATCGGGGCTCGGTGGTCCGCTGGGAGACTGCGCCGGTGAGCCTGACCCGTGCGGAGTCCGTCGCCGTCGGGTGCTCGCCGGATGCGCTGTACGACATGGTGGCGGACGTGACCCGGACCGCGGAGTGGAGTCCGATCTGCAGAGCCTGCTGATGGGACGAGGGCGGGTCCGCGCGCGTGGGCGCTTGGTTTCCCGGGCGCAATCAACTGCCCGAACGCACCCGGGAGACCCGCAGCCAGGTCGTGGTGGCCGACCGCGGCCGCGAGTTCGCCTTCGTGGTCGGCGGTTCCTACGTCCGCTGGGGCTTCACGTTCACCCCCGTCGAGGGCGGCACGGTGGTGACCGAGTCCTGGGAGTTCCTCCCCGACGGGCTCGCGATGTTCCGCGAGCGCTTCGGCGAGGAAGCCGAGCAGCGCATCGCCGACCGCACACGGGAGGCGCACGAGGGCATCCCGGCCACCCTGACCGCGATCAATCGGATCGCGGAAGCACGCTGAGCTGCGGGCTGGACCCAGGCCTGAACTCGGGGCAGTCCCCGACGTTCGCTCACGGCCGGCGCGTCGCTCGACTCCGGTGGCTGCCCTTCCTCTGGTGGCGTCGGTCCATACCGTCGGGGCATGGAGACCCCAGGTACGCCCGATGAGCGGTTCGCCGACCTGCCCGACCTCCCGTGAGCGCCGTGCTACGTCCTGCTCCCGGACGACTCGTACCGGGCCGCCGCTCGCGTCTTTCCCAGGCTCGTGCCGACGAGTCCCGACGATCCAGCCTCGGCAGCCAACCAGGCCGCCAGAGCGAGCTGGGTGGACTCGCGCCCTCGGTGGCGCCCTGACGTTGACCTGGAGCATCGCTGCCCCAGCAGCGCAACGTCTCACTGGGACGAACGGTGGACGCTGGGCCGACTGCACCCAGACAGTCAGCTCAGTTGGCCGGCGAGGTCCGTCAGGCTGGTGGCGTGCATCGTCGGTGGGGTGAGGGACTCGGGGTAGGGAGCACCGGCGCGGTTGATCCAGGCGGTGGTCATGCCGGCCCGGCCCGCTCCGTCGATGTCCCACGGGTGCACTGCGACGAGCAGCATGTCCGACAGTTCGGTGCCGCAGGTGTGGGCTGCGTATTCGTAGGCGCCGCGGGCCGGCTTCCAGATCCCGGCGTCGTCCACGGACAGCAGGGTGTCGAACTGGTCGCGGATCCCCGCGTTGGCGAACAGCGTCTCCGACACCTGGATCGAGCCGTTGGTGAGGGTGACCAGGCGGTGTCCCGACCGCCTGAGGGCATGGATGCCGTCGGTCACGTCGGGATGGACGGTCAGCTCGCTGAATCCGCTCATGACGTGGTCGATGGCGGCCGGTTGGTCGCGGTTGAGGTCCGCGCCGTGCAGCACGGTGCGCAGTGCGTCCGCGCCCAGGTCGGCGAAGGGGCGATGGGCGCCGGCGGCGGCCAGGCCGAAGCCGTCTCGCAGCAGGCTGGCGAACCACAGTGGGGCCAGGTGCGCGGGTGCGCCGATGTCGGTGAACCGCTGCGCCATGGGGCTCATGTCGGACAGGGTCTCGTTGACGTCGAAGACGATCACGGACGCTGCGGTGGGCATCGGAACTCCTCGGAGGTCGGTCGGATCACCAGCTGTAGTGGTCGGCGCGGACGGGCGGTCGGCCTACCAGGCGTTGGTCGCCTGGAGCACGGCCTCCGTGAGCGCTTGCGTGCGCAGCGCCGTGACCTGCTGGTACTGCGGGTCGGCCACCATGCGGCTGAACGCAGCACGCGAGGGATAGCGGACGAGGAGGACCGCGTCCCACTCCTGTCCGGTCTCCGCCACGAGTGCGGTCGAGCCATCACCCGCGTACAGCACGTCGCCGCCGTAACGGGGGAGGAAGGTGGCGCTGAGTGCCTCGGCGTACTGCGCGTAGAGGTCACGTCCCCCGTCCGCGAAGCGGAGCAGGTTCAGCATGACCACGGGCCCACCGGGGTCCTCGTGCAGGAAGCGCGTCAGATCTGAACCTCGTGGGTCGACAGCCATGCGAGCAAGCTACAGAGCCGCGCTTCTCCGTCGCTGCTGCTCGAGGCGGGCCGTCCTGGCACCGGCTCCGCCCTGCCCGGGCGGCCACATCGGCTGCGCGGTCCCTTGCCGGCCCGGCGTCCCGGCTGGCTTGGGCATCAGGGCAGCCGATGGGGTGTGCGAGCTCGGCGCAGCCTGACGCCCTGCGAGATCACCGAGGACGAGGTCGGCTCGTGGAAGTTGGCGGTGGAGCAGGCACTGCTGGGGCCGGCGCACCGGCGCTGAACCGCTGCCGTCTGTCCTGGACCAGCAGCCGGCCGCCGGAGTCGGCCATCGAGGTCCGCAGCGTAGAGAGGACGCCGAGGCCGGCACCGTTGGTGGCCCGCACGTCCGTCAGGTCGAGGACGACCGGCGAGTGGTCCATGCGGCGCCGGCCCTCAACGGTTCCCCGGAGCAGATCGGCGCCCGCCGAGCGGCTGGGCAGGAGAGAACGCCCAGGTGACATCGAGGGCAGCCAACGCCACGTGCGCTGCGGTGGCGTCGTTGCCTACGTCGGCCAGCACGTCGGCGGGGCTGACGCACCTCCAGTCGGCGGTCGTGTCGCGGCCTGCCCACGGGTCCTCGCCGGGGAGGGCGCGGACGATCATCAGCGCCGATCGCCGGTTACCCGCGCTGCAGATCGGCCGGCAACAGATCCAGCTGCTGCTGCACGAGTCCATGGACCCGCCATCGCCACGTGGGGCGGACCAGCTGGGGATCAGGCCACGGCAGAAGCACGGCTGGCACCAGACCGGTCAGGCGCCCCGACCCCGCGACCGCCAGGCGATGTGTCTGCCTTCCTGCCGGAAGTTTCTCGGATCTCGGGCAATCCGGTGTGACGCGTCTTTTCGAATGCACCGTGAACAACGTTCGAGCTCACTTCCATGCCGGGTCACCGGCGACCCTGTTCCAGGAGGACAGCATGAAGAAGTCCCTGTTGCTCGCAGCCCCGTCGATCGCGATGGGCATCGCGGTCATGGCCCTGCCCGGCATCGCGTCGGCGGCCGACACGACCTCGTACCAGGCGCAGCTGGACGCCCTCAACGGGTCCGGGGCCTCCGGCAGCGTCATGCTCCAGCTGAACGGTGATCAGGCGACCGTCACCGAGGAGGTCAGCGGGCTGGCCGGGATGTTCAACGGCTCGCCGTACCCGCACGTCCAGCACATCCACATCGGTGCGAAGGGCGAGTGCCCGACGCCCGCCGCGGACACCGACGGGGACGGCGTCATCAGCACCACCGAGGGCGGCCCGTCCTACGGTGCCATCGGCACCACGCTGAGCACGTCCGGGGACACCAGCCCCGCCGCGGGTACCACGCTGGAGGTCGCACCCTCGGGGGACTCGTACAGCTACGACCGCACGCTCACCCTCGACGCGGCGACCCTCGAGTCGCTGCAGGCGGGCACCGCGGTCGTGGTCGTGCACGGTCTGGATCCGGCGACCCTGCCGGCGGCGGCGCAGAGCAAGCCCAGTGACCTGGTCCCGTCGCTGCCGCTCGCGGCCACCTCGCCGGCCCTGTGCGGCACGCTGACCGCGTCGCAGATGTCGAGCATGCCGTCGGGTTCGGCCGCCACCGGTGGTGGCAGCACGGCTGGGGTGGAGGACCAGGGCCTGCTGGCACTCGGTGGCGGGCTGCTGGCCGCCGGTGCGGTGGCCGGGGGTCTGGCGCTGCGCCGCCGGTCCGCGACGCAGGCCTGACGGGCACGGGTGGCTGACGTCTGATGTCCGGTACCTTGCAGCGCGGCCGACGTGGTCGGCTCCCCGCCGTCGTGCTGGCTGCGCTGCTGGTGCTGGCCGGGGCGCTGGCGCTGGGTGTGGCTCTGCACGCCCAGCAGTCACCGCCCCAGCCGCCGGCGTCGGCGGCAGTCACCCCCCCGGCGGGCGCGCCGAGATCGGCGGCGGTGCCGGCACCGCCGGCCAGCACCACCGTCGCCGATCCCGGCGGGCAGCAGCCCCCCGCCACCCGAGGGCTGCTGCTGCCAGCCGCCGTTCCCACCCACGTGGAGGTGCCGGCGATCGGGGTCTCCTCCGACCTGATGGACCTGGGGCTCAACCCCGACGGCACCGTCGAGGTCCCGCCGCTGGCGGAGAACTCCCAGGCCGGCTGGTTCACCGGCTCACCGACCCCCGGCGCACTCGGGCCCGCGGTGCTCCTGGGTCACGTGGACTCCGCCGAGTACGGCCCCGGGATCTTCTTCGACCTCGGCGACCTGGTGCCTGGTGACGAGATCACCGTCACCCGGGAGGACGGCACCGCCGCCGTCTTCGCCGTCGACCGCGTCGTGTCCTATCCCAAGGACTCGTTCCCGACGCTGGAGGTCTACGGCAACACCGACAACGCCGCCCTGCGGTTGATCACCTGTGGCGGTCAGTTCGACGCCGGCACCCGGAACTACCTGGACAACATCGTCGCCTACGCCTCCCTCGTCTCCAGCCACCCCGCGTGATGCCGGACGGACGGCGGCGCCACGGAAGGAGCCTGTCGTGAGCACCCACCTCTGGCGCACCGGCCTGCTCGTCGTCCCGCTGCTGCTCGCGGGATGCGCGAGCGCCGACGCCGCCCCTGGAGCGGCCGCGGCTGCGCCACCGTCGTCGTCCCCATCGGCCGTCGACCAGGCGCCACCATCAGGCACCGCCGCCATGGTCTGCGGGGCCGACGTCGTCGGCGACGTGAGCCGCGCGCTGGCCCTGAGCATGCCTCCGGTCACCGACTCCACCTGGGCCGACCAGCTCTTCACCTGCGACTACTCCCTGCCGATGGGCCCGCTGGTCCTCTCGGTGAAGGAGTCCCCGGACGCCGCGGCGGCGGCGGAGTACTTCGACGGCCGGCAGGCCGAACTGACGGGCGCCGCGGCCGCCCTCGGTCTCGGGGAGCGCGCGTTCAGCACACCGACCGGGACGGTGGTGGTCGTCAAGGACGCCATGACGCTCACTGTCGACGCCACCGGCCTCCCCGAGGAGTTCGGGGCCAACGGCCAGCGGCGCAGCGCCTTCGCCTACGAGGTCGCCTCGATCGTCCTTGGCTGCTGGACCGGCCACGAATGAACACCGACCCGCTGTCCCCGGCCTGGCCCGGGCCATCCCAGCGCAGGACCCGGACGAGGAGTGCACGAGCCATGACACAGACAAACAGCCACCGGTCCGGCCGACGGCGCGCGGTCCTGCTCGCGCTGTGCGGCGCGGTGCTCGCACTGGTGACCGCGTGCGGTTCGGACTCCGGGTCCAGCAAGTCGGCCGCCGGTGCGACGAGTTCCTCGGCCAGCTCGTCGTCCTCGTCCTCCGGGTCGGCCGCTGGGTCGAGCCCCGGTACGTCGGCCGAGGTCGTGATCCACATCGAGGACTTCGGCTACCAGGTGCCCGAGTCGGTCAGCCCCGGGGCGACGGTCAGCGTCATGAACATGGACGGCGAAGCGCACACCGTCACCGCCGACGAGGGGGACGCCTTCGACGCCCAGGTGACCGGCGACGCGACCGGGACCTTCACCGCGCCCATGACGCCCGGTAGCTACCCGTTCCACTGCACCTACCACTCGAACATGCACGGCGTCCTGGTCGTGCAGTGATGCCTCCCGGTCGCGGCGACCGGGCTCCTCCCTGGCGGGGCCCACCTCGAGGCAACCCAGATGGTCCCGGGCCGCCCCGGCCCGCAGATGGTCCGTACGACGTCCGTTCCAGCCCGCTTCGGCTGAGCGTGTGCTTGGTGGCCAATGCGCAGGCCAGCGCGGAGCGAAAATGGGGGAGTTGTCCGGTGAGCGCGTACGCCCTGCTGGGCCCGCCCGTGTCTGACGAAACTCCGGCGGGAACCGCGTGGGCATGGTGCCGACCTTTCCAGCGAGGCCGCAGCCTCACAGGCTGAGAGTCAACCGAACCGGGGGCAGTCCCTCGGGTGACCCTTGCCCTGCAATGAGCGGTACGCCGGGTGTGTCAGCACTGCCGTGTGAGAAGCCGGAACAGCTCTCCTAGCTGCCGGTCTTGTTGCGGTACATGGTGGTGTCGGCGTGTGCGACGAGCTCGGCCGCCTCGGTGGCGTCGCGGGGGAACAGTGCTGCTCCGGAACTCGTGCTGAGGTGGATGGTGGCGTCACCCAGAGCGAGGGGATGGTGGAGGGCAGCGTGGAGGTGCTCCTGAACCCGACGGAGCGTTTCCTCGGCTCGCTCCCATGCCGGGCCCGACGATCTGGTGCTCGGCGGAAGGCCGCCGAGCACCAGGAGGAACTCGTCGCCGCCGAGGCGTCCGAGCAGGTCACCTGCACGGACCGCCGAACGGAGGCGGCCGGCGGCCCAGGTCAGCGCCCTGTCCCCGGCAGCATGGCCGAATCGGTCGTTGATCTCCTTGAACCGGTCCAGATCCAGCATCAGGACGCCCACGCTTCCACCGCTCCGGCGAGCGCGTCGCAGCTCGAGTCGGAGGTGGTCGAGGATGTGCGCTCGGTTGGGCAGCGCGGTGAGCTCGTCGTGGTTGGCCAGGTACGTCGTCCGTCGCTCCCGCTCCACTCGGCTGGTGACGTCGAGCTGGTTGCCGATGTAGTGGGTGATGTCGCCGGCGGCGTCGGTGACCGGGCTGACGTGCAGCTCGTTCCAGAAGGCTGATCCGTCGCGCCGGTAGTTGAGCAGGACGGTGTGGACGTCGCGGCCGGCGAGGAGCCGGCGATTGATGGGCTGCACTTGAGTCGGGTCGGTGGCCGGGCCCTGCAGGAAGCGGCAGTTGCGCCCGAGCACCTCCTCCGAGGAGTACCCCGTGAGGCGCAGGAACGCCGCGTTGACGTAGACCAGCGGGAGATCCGGCAGAGACGCGTCCGCGATGACGATGCCGTTGCTGGCCGTCGCGATGGCCCGCAGCAGAACTTCCGGGAGGAGGGGCGGGGGCACCCGCGCGGCGTCATGAGCCAGTGCTCTGCCCGCGGCCGACGACCTCCGCCTGGGCAGAGCGCCGGACATCGCGCGCACCTTCCCCAGCACCAGGCCCGCCACGTCGAGGACCCGCTGCCGGTCGTAGGTCAGGACGTAGTCCAGTCGGCGCGTCCGGTGGGTTCGCGGACCGATGGCACGGGCGGGGTCGGCGCCGTCCCCGGCTGATACGTCCCGTGCGACGAGCGCGGCGGCGAAGTGCGGGCTGACGACGGTGATCACCCACTGCTCGGTGAGGGGGTCGTCGGACTCGAGGGCCGTGCCGTGGACGCCGGGGGCGGGCTCGTCGGGCATGCCGGCGCCGGTGACAGCGGTCAGCGCGGAGAGGCTGGCCAGTGACTCATAGCGTCGGCGGGTCGCCGGGGTCATCGCCTCCGCGGTTTGGAAGTTCGCCAGAACAACCGTCTGGTCGTCGAGGAGCAGCGCCTGCCGCTCCAGTTGCCGGGTCATCGAGGCGACCAACGGCACGGTGGCACGTTGTACGGGCGAGGACGCGGTGAGCAGGTCGAACGGCGTGCTTGGCCCCGCCCCGGAACGGCTGTCATCAGCAGATGGGAGCGGCTGGATGGACAAGGCCGACATGCCGACGGTCGGGAACGAGCCGGGACGTCCGAACATCCACCCCTGACCCAGTCGAGCGCCCATCGCCAGTGCGCGTTCGAGATGCTGCTGGCTCTCGATCCCCTCGGCGAGGATGATCGCGCCGGAGCGCTCGGCCTCGGCGCGCACGGCGTTGACCACCGCGGCGGCCTGCAGGGTCGTATGCCCGCGGACCAGGGCCAGATCGAGCTTGATCACATCGGGCCGAAGGAACGGCATGAGCGCCAGGCTCTGCGGGTTGGCGCCGGCGTCATCCAGGGCTACGCCCCATCCCAGGTCCCGAACGGCACTGATCCCGCGGACGAGTTCGGCGGCCCGCTCCAGGAGGTCGCGTTCGGTGACTTCGACGACGACGCGCACATGCTGCGCCGCCAGGTCCCTCAAATCCGCCAGTCGCGGCAGGCTCAGAGCAGACAACGTGACCGCTTCGATGTTGACGAAGAGGGTGACGGGACCTGGACTCTGCCCGGCACCATCCAAGGCAGCCCGCAGACAGGCTTCGTCGAGCTCGACCAGCGTTCCGGAGGCCCGTGCGGCAGCGAAGAGTGCATTCGGCGACTCATGCGGCCCGGGTTCCCCCCGCGACAGAGCCTCGACCGCGACGAGAGTGCCGTCTTGGAGGTCGACGATCGGTTGGTACAACGATCGGATCGTCCACCTGAGAGGGGCGGGCGACGTCACGACCAGCACCTTCCCATGTAGTCACCGCCTACACGAGCAGCCCACACGCGTTTCGCCTGAGCGATCGTCACCGGGCCGGAGATCGGCCATGAGGATCGAGGAGCGTTCGCATCCTCCCGGAACCGCGCCGATTCCTATCGTCGTGAGCGCCCGTGACGAGTCAGCGACGACCGCGGCTCACCACCGGCGGTACGAAACGCGCAGTGTCGAGCAGTCGACGCCTGAGTCGATGGAGCAGTCAGCAAGAACAGGTAGCCAGCCGTGTCACCCGACGTCCTCGCTGAGTACACCCTTCGCGGCCACCGAAGGCTCGACGTCCACGTCCACCCGGCTGGAGTCGCCTGGATCCGCGAACGCTGGAGGGAACCCTCTCATCGAACCGAGCGGCACAGCACACGTCTTCGGCCTGGTGCTGGGCAGTGTGCACAACAGTGGCCGAGTCACCCTCCGAGGCGTCGTCCGCGGTGCCGTTCACACGGTGGCAGACGGGCGTCCGCGACTTCCGCCGTCCGGACAAGTCGCCGGTCGACGGTGAGCAGGGGAGGTGCGGGGACGCGGCAGCCGTCGCACCTCGCCGTTGCACCCGACCACGCCGTGCTCGTGGACAGCGTCGACCAAGACCGTCCGCCAGTAGGTCAACGGATGCGTGGTGATCGTGGTCGGGTGTCCCATCGGTAGAGGTACCAGGCGGCTCAGAGCAGGGCACGGAGGGTGACGATCACGGCGGCCAGGTTGAGGTAGGCGTCGACGCAGTCCCGGCGGCGTTCGGTACAGCGACGGAGCTTGCCGAAGTCGTTGAGCCAGGAGTTGGCGCGCTCGACCACCCACCGTCGGCCCACCTGGATCGGTACCGGTTCGCCGCGGTGGGCGATCTCGCCGGCCATGCCCCGCTGGTGGAGGGCGTCTCGGCAAAGCCGGTAGTCATAGCCTGCGTCCGGGTGGACGGTGACGTCAGCGGGCAGCGGCGCCAAGTCCTTCACCGCGTCCAACGTCGGCCCGAGCAGCGCGTGGTCGACGGTGTTGGCCGGCGCAGACACCGTGGCCATCGGTATCCCGCCGCCGTCGGTGAGCTGGAAGCGCTTCATCCCACCTTTGCCCCGGTCGACCGGACTTCGACCAGCGCACTCTTCGCCGCAGGGCGCCTTGGTGGTGCAGCCGTCGACGGCCAGGTGTGCCAGGTCCAGGCCGATCAGCCGGTCGTAGGCGTCCAGGCAGGCCAGCCGCAGCCGGTCCCAGACACCGAGCCGGATCCACTCGTCGCGGCGACGGCGCATCGTGGTCGCTGAGCACGAGGAGTCCGCTGTCCGCTCGTAGCCGGCGCCGTACACCAGCGCCTCGACGAGCTTGTCGAACACCACGGCGTCAGCGATGCGCGGGCGGTGACAACCCAGCGGATGGTCATCGACAGGGGCGGGCAGTTCGGCGAGGAACTGCTCGCGCAGCGGGTCAAGGATGCACGATGGGAGCGCAGGCACGAGCGGTCCACATCTCACGGAGCGTTAGCACCTTCGCGAGCGTGGCCATCGTGCCTGCCCTCACTTCTCAGCCACGCTGCACCCCACCAAGATCGCGCCTACTGGCGGACGGTCTAAGCCGCGTCGGTGGCCGGGCTGAGCGTCGGTCCTCTCGCCGGAGCGACCCGGACCAGTCGGGCGGAGTGCCCGCCGGTGGGCCGCCGCAGTCGGGGCCCCGCCTGTGGGATGTGTGGCTCCGCTGGTCGTCGACGCAATCTGCCGGCCAGCAGGTCAGCGAGGAGTTCGAGGTGCGGGGGTCTCGTCGTCCCCAAGTGGGGACGTCGCCTGGTGAGGCGTCTGGCTGTTCGCTGACATCGCCCGATCTCTGACCCCGGCGTGCCGGCTCGTGCTCGTCGACAACGGCTCGGCAAGCCGATGGCACGGCGGCTGGGCGGCATCCCGGCAGCGGGTGCACCCGGGCTCAGGGGCCGAGGGAGTTCATGCGGGCAGGTCGGTTCCGGTGGACACGGAAGTCCTCGGGTGGGCGGCTGCAGCGTCGGCAGGACCTCGGTGAACAGGTCCACAGTCTCTCGACGGCGTCGCTCCCGCGGCCTGTCCACCACCTCACAGAACGAGTCAACGCAAGCGGGAGCAGTCCCCGCCTGTCCGAGCGCTGTGCCTTGGCCATCGGTTCGTTGCCACCGCCCGCAACGCCGCCGCCTGGAAGGGCACGAACGGCCAGCAGGGCGGTGACCCGGCCAAGCTCGCGACCGCCCTCCTCGGCCTGGCGACCACGGCGCAGCCGCCGGTGCGCTGGGTCGCCGGCGCCGGCGCCGGGGTCGAGCAGAAGGCCCTCGACCTGCTCGCCCAGGTCGACGCCCACCGCGACCTCTCCAGCGGCCTTGCGCACGACGACGCCTGACATCACCCCGGGCACGCGGACCCTGCCCACACGCCCTCTGTCCCAGTTCCACGAAGAAGGACACCGACCGGGATCAGGGGCGAAGGCGCCCGAGGGACAGGCAGACCGGTCCGAGGTTGATGGTGAGCCGGTCCCCTTCCGCTGGGCGCTCCCAGCTTGCTGAGGACCAGCACCGTGGCGTGATCCTCAGTTCCACTGCGTAGGTCGGTGCCGCAGCAAGGGCAGGGGCGTTCGGTGCGGCTTCCATCGGGAGGGCGACCGAGGGGGGCGTCACCGGCGCAGCGCCGGCGTGGGCAGGGCCTCGACGGAGGTCGTCGAGCAGGTCGTCCTGCAGGCTGCGGGAGGGGGCGCCAGAACGGGGGGCGGTGGTCATGAGAGCATCCTTTCGGCGGTCGAGCAGACTTCGTCGGCGAGAGCTCGGTAGGCGCAAGCGACCGGGCTTGTCGGGGAGGCGAGCACGACCGGCAGCTTGTCCAGGGTGCTGCTGGGCACCCGTCGGGACAGCGGCACCATGGTCCGCATCAGCGGCACGCCGGTTGCCTGCAGCGCCTCCAGCACCTGGCGGGCGGCGCGGCCGCCCCTGTCCCAGGCGGAGCACGCGGCGCCGAGCAGCACCGCGGAGGTGTTCTCGTAGGCGCGCTGCTGCTCGATGAAGCCGGCCACCCGGACCACGCCGAGCGCCGATCCCGGGTCGCTGGTGAAGACGGTGAGGACGGCATCGGCGGCGCACAGCGCGGCGAGCGTGAGGCCACCGAGGTCGCCGCGGGTGTCCAGAACGACGTGGTCGTACTCCGCCATGAGCGGCCGCAGGATGCGCCGCACGCTGGTGATCAGGCCGCCGGAATTCGACAGCTGGAGGGCGACGGCTTCCAGAGAGGGGTGCGAAGGCAGGACATCCAACCGGGGTACGACGTCATGGCGGATGACATCGCGCGCCGATGCGGTCGGGTCCTCCAGGCAGCGGGCGAGGCTGTCGTCGTAGCCCTTGGCCACGACGCCGAACGCCCGGCCGAGGCTGTCCTGAGGATCGGTGTCGACCGCCAGCACCCTGCCACGGCCGGCCAGCGCCACGGCGAGATTGGCCGCTGTCGTCGACTTGCCGACACCGCCCTTGGACGAACAGACAGCCAGTCGCATAGGCACGAAGTGTGAGGGCGCTCATACCCCAAGGGGGGCGGGAAGCGCCGGGCGAGAATGCATCGCTCCACCCCACCTGTCGCAGGCTGCTCGACGTCCCCACCGGCACCGCATCCATGCCGAAGACTTCCCCGCGCGCCTCGTCGCGCTGGGCTCCCGCCCCGGGTGACCGCGGTACGCGGGCGGGGAGCTACGGACGGACGCGGCTGGGCACGCGGAAGGGCCCGTACCCCGAGAACGGGGTACGGGCCCTTCGGCAGGGGGTGTTCGTCAGCTGCTGACGCCCACGGCCTCCTTGGCGAGCGAGGCGAGCTGGGTCTGCGCGGCGCTGGCCACGTTCGCCCGGCTCTTGTGGGCCTCCTCGTAGGAGATGATCACGCGGATGTCGCGCGGCTCCTTCAGGCCCTTGATCGCCTTGATGGCGTCGGCGACCGAGAGGTTGTCGTAGTTCTTGATCGGCAGCTCGTCGGCCGAGACGTCGCCGAGCTCCTCGCGGGCGGACCGGGCAGCCTCGGCGGCGTCCTTGTTGCCCTCGCGGCGGGCGATCTGCTCAGCGCGGCGCAGCGAGGCGCTGCGGCCGGCGGTGAGTGTCTCGCGGACGGCGTCGGTGAGCTGCGCGGCGCGGTCGGTGACGGCGGAGAACCGGTCGGAGGTCTCCTCACCGGCCTGCTTGACGGTGTCCACGGCGTTGTTGACCGTGTACGCCCAGAAGCGGACCGGGGCGTTGACCGTGCGGGCCACGCCGCCGGCGACCTTCTGGACAGGGGTCGCAACGAGCGCGGCGGGGCCACCGAGGGCGTCCTCGGCGAGCACGACGGTCAGCCACTCGACGGTCGCCTGGTGGGCGCCGATGAGCTTCTCGGCCAGCCGGCGCACCTGGGTCTCCCCGGCCTGCTCGGCGAGGACCTTGACGTAGGTGGCGCGGTCTAGCAGCTGGTGCTCGAGCGACAGGTCGGTGAGAAGCGCCTCCTCGAAGGGGGCCGCCTGCTCGAAGGTGGCCTTCAGCGCCGCGGAGAGCCGGCCGAGGGCCGGGGTGACGACGTCCGGGACACCGCCGAGGCCACGGAGGGCCTCGGTGATCTCGATGGTGCGCGCCGCGGCGTTGTCGGCGTTCTGCGTGAGCTCGCGGCGGACGGCGTCGGTCCGGGCCTGCGAGATGCGGGTGCGCGCCACCTGCTCCTCGGTCTTGGTGAGGAGCACGATGGCGCGAAGCTGGTTGACGATCTTGCTGTTGTCGGCCATGTCTTCACTATGCCCCCGAACCGCGCTTGCTAACTCTTGCAAGCACATTGCTAGCAGTGAGTCCGGTCACGCCCGCTCGGCTGGCTGCTGGCCTACCTCGCCGGGGCCATCGGGTCTGGGCTGCACCTCCAGTCCGGCGCAACCTCGGCGCGCCCGCAGACTTCGGTTCCTCGTCTCATGCGGTTACACACTCGCCGACATCGAACGGCAGATGGGACTGCCCCCGGCCCTGCGTGTAGGTGGCCCATCGCGGTGGAGCGAAGCTCCACCAGGCCCCGGCCTCAATCGCGACCAGTCCAGCCTGCACGAGCGCTGTGCCGCACGTTCTGCGCCCGCGCTCTGAGCATCTGACCTGCTAGTGGGGCGGGTGGGGCTCGAACCCACGACCCAGGGATTATGAGCACTTCCACGCCGAACGCTGTGCTGACGTGCGCAAACGCAGGTCGCTGGCGAGCGTGCAGCATCCAGTACCCGGCTGTAACGCGATCCGGCGAAGTTGCCGCTGACGACGATGATCGCTCGGGGCGAGGCCGATGTCCACGACCGCGGGGCACTAAAAGGCCTACGGAGTCAACCAGCCATCGGGGCGACTTAGCCGTAGGGCTGACCACCTCCACTGAACCTGGGGCGGGACAGCTGTCCAACACGATCCCAAGCCGCACGTCGGCTGGGTGCAGCGAGCGCAGGTAGCGGCGGAAGGCCAAGAACTCGATCCGTCCCTTGCGGACCTTGACGTGGCCGTAGAGCCGGTCGGTGGACAGGTGGTAGCCGGCCGGCAGATGCCGCACCCCGTGCGGGCGGATGTAGGTCGCCCGCCGGCGACGGTGCCGTGGCCGGGCCTGCGCGCCCCTGCCGGCTGCGACCAGCGCCCACTGATGCCCGGGGTGGGGCGGGAGCTTCAGCGGCCCGAACTTGTCCATATGGATAACCACGGTCGGATCCCCGGGTATGGGCGCGCTTGCTGTCGGCGATGGCGTAGAGGCCCAGCACCCGGTTCTTCTTGGCCTCGTAGTTAGGATCGGTGCTGGTCTTCCAGGTCTTCACGGCTTGGAAAGGAGACGCCCTCTTCGCGCAGCAGCACTCGCAGGCCCTCGTGGGGGGATGTCGTCGACCACCCCTCGGCGACCAGGAAGTCAGCAACTTCGACAGGCTCCAGGTCGAGAAGGGCAGCCCGTGATCAGCCGGGCGGGCCAACGCGACCTTCCTGATCTCCGCGCGTTGCGCAAGATCGAACTTCGGGGGGTCGTCCGCCGGCATACTTCGGTTTCAGCGAGTCGAACCCGTCGGTGTTGAAGTTGTGCAGCACGTCCCGGACCCGGTCCGGGCTGGTGAACGTCACCGCCGCGATCCCGGCCGGATCCATGCCTTGGGCGAACAGCAGCACAATCTGCGCCCGCCGCCAGGTCACCACCGACCCACTGGACCGCCGGACGATGCGCAACAGCCGATTGCCCTCGTCGCTGCTGATTTTCCGGACCTGCACCCGATGCACCATCTCGCATCTCCTGCGGGGAAGACAAGATTGCACCAGACGAGAGTCCAGCACCCCAGCTCGGACCGCCCGGGCCAACGTTCACGGCCGTGGCACTAGCATTGGCCGCTCCACGGCACCCTGCCTGAGGCTAATTGCGCCTGATGGCCGAACAAGCTGGCGGCCAACGTCGCTGGCGACGCCAGGACGCGTCTCCGCCTTAAAGGAGGTCGGTTGGCACGCGGTGACTGTGTGGCAGCACGACGATCCTGGATCCGCCGCGATATCATTGCTGCTCACGTCGTAGCACGAAGGTGCGAGTGGGTGAACCAAGTCCGAGGACATTGTTCGCAGGGTCCGGGGCCCGACAAGGCACGGCATCCTGATAGGAACACGCATGAGCGATTGGACCTTAGACCGTTGGTTCGGGATGGCGGGGGTCATCGTCGGCCTGTTGGGCATCGGGGTGGCCATCTGGACATGGCGCGCAGGCCGAGACGAAAGCGTGCCACGCTATCGAATCGCCACCCATCGCCTCATAGGGCCTTCAGATCCAACGTCCCCGTTCAGTGCAACGGATGAAAATCTGCACCTAAGCTACGAGTCGATGGCGGTTACCGAAGCATCCAAGGTGTACATCGTCTTTTGGAATGCGGGAAAAAAGATGCTCGACTGGGAAGCGAACGCCTTAACGGAGGAGCCACTGGCCGTGGAACTGCCTCAAGGAAGTTCGATCCTCGGGGAACCTCGGATCCTCAAGCAGACACGACCATCGATACACTTCGACGCCCAAAAGCTGGACGGCTGTCCAAATGTTGCACGATTTACCTTCACGTTTCTAGATCGCGGAGACGGCGCCCTGGTAGAGATGCTTGTCGGTGGGCCGACCCGGGAAATGACGGTGACGGGAGCCTTTAAGGCGTCGAAGCCGTTGAAATCCGACGGTCTGTTGGGTTTGGCGCCAGACATGCCTTTTCGGGAGAGGTTCTTACGGGAGCTTGTCGGGGCGCTTACCTGGGGGAACGGAGTGGCCACCCCCGTGCTCATCGGCATACTGTCGCTTGTGAGTGTCGGGGTCTTTGCCAGCACGAGTCTCCTCGCGGCGGTTATAGCCCTCCCGGTGATTGCAGTATTCTGGATTTGCGTCATGTGCCTTGTGATTCCTGCACTGAATGCTGCAAGTCCCCAAACTGTCGCATATGGCAACGGGGACAGCAAGAAGACGCCGGCACCCCTTAAAAAGCTGCCGTCGCCCCTCCAACGGATTCCCGTACCCTTACCTGCTCGCTCTTCCTCCGGCGGACCCCTGCGCCGTTTTATCGCCGATGTGCGAGAGGATGTTGTGCGTGCACGAAGCCGAGTCCGATAGCACTTCAAGCACCACCGACGGGGGGAAAGCGGCGCGACACCTAGCGGGCTCGGTGAAGGCCGCCGGGGGAAGGGTTCCCAGGGGCCAATGCTAGTGCGCTAGGGAAGTCGGCGTGTTCGAGGCCGACGAAGGTCCTGAGGACGTCGCCGAGGCAGATACGCGAGCGTCTGCATTTCCGGCAAGTGCATCGGCCAGACCTCGTCGACGGAGCCGTCGTTGTTCGCTCCGCATCATCACCAAGAATGAGCTAGTCCGTCTGCAGTCGTGCGGGATCCGAGGAGGGTCGGCTCCAACCTGCCGTCCGTTCTTAGGGTGACCATGTCGCTGACTCGAGTCGTCGTCGGAGCGCGACTGGAAGAACCGGGGAGTGGCCGCGTCATGGACGACGCCCTGCCTCACGGGTTTGCGTCCGATAGGGCTCGGTGGAGGTCTCGTCGGGAACGGACGCCGAGCTTCGCGAACACCTTGCGGAGGTGCCATTCGACGGTTCGGGCGCTGATGAAGAGTCGGGCTCCGATCTCCGTGTTGGTCAGGCCGTCGCTAGCCAGGCGGGCGATCTGCGCTTCCTGGACGGTGAGGTTGTCCCGCGTCTCAGCGGGGCGCGTGCCGACGCTTGCTCCCGTCGCGACCATTGCGTTTCGGGCTCGTTCGGCGAACCCCCCTATGCCCATGGCAGTGAACAACCTGTGCGCGATGCCCGACTCACTGAACGCCTCCGGCTGACGGTTCTTCTCCAGCAGCCACTCGCCGTACAGGAGGTGTGCTCGGGCCAGCTCGGCACGCACCCGAGCTCGAGCCAGGTGCTCGATGGCCTCCCGGTACGCCGCCTCAGCAACGTCTCCGTCCTCGAGCAGGGCGCGCGCCCGAGCCTGCATCCCCAGCGCCCACTCGGTTCCGCTCGCGAGTGCCTTGCTGCTGAGTCGCTGGAACGCGTCTGTCGCCAAGTCCATCCGTCGCGCCCGGGCCGCGGACTCGACGAGTTCGGTGAGCCCCCAGTTGTGGGCCACAAGTTCGCCCGGGTCGACGCACGCGTTGAGCGCTGCCGCGCAGGCCTCGTCGTACTCGCCGGACCCGTTGAGGAGGACGGCCCGCGCGTATTCGCAGACGGCGACCCCGATCCCCTCGCGGCGGGACCTGGCCTCGCGCAGCTTGGCGTGGATCAGTTGTGGGAGCGCGCGAGTGTCACCGCTCCACGCGCCGTAGGTGAGGGCGCCGTAGGCGGTCTCGCTAAGGCCTTCCACCTCTCGCACCAAGCGCGCCTCCTCGACGAGCGCGGCAGCCGCGGTCAGCTCACCGCAGAAGACGAGTATGGGGATGAAGGAGCTGAGGGCGAGTGGCAGTTCGCTGAGTGCCCCTGTCTTGCGGACGGTGCTCAGTTGCTGCTCGGACAGGAGGTAGGCGCCCTCGTCGTCCCATAGTTCCAGCGCCAGGACGCTGCCTTGCCAGAGCAGGTGCAGGCCCTTGCTCGTCACGTCCGCTTCCTGGCGCAGACTGGCCAAGGCGCGCCTGCCCACAGGAACCGCCGCGGCGTAGTCATCGGCGAGGTCAGCAAAGGCTTGGAGCAGCTGATCCCGGGGCCGGAGCACCGCATCCTCTCGTGGCAGCGCCGTTCGTGCTGCCCTTGCCAGCTCCTCCACCGTGACGCCCTCGCTGAGTCGGGCCGCGAACTGGGCTGCCGAGAAGGCGTCCAAGTAGGTCTCGCGCGCCAGCTCCGGATCCAGTGGCTGTAGCCGACGAGCCGCTGCCAGCAGGAGCGGGGCCGCCTCGTTGCCCCGTCTCGAGACGAGAGCCAGCTGAGCGCGCACGACGTCCATCCGCGCATGGTGCGGCTCGTCGAGCGGTCCCTCGCCGGCGACGGCAAGCATTGCTCGCGCGGTGTCGAGGGCGCCCGCTCTCAGCTTGGCGAGGGCCGCATCCAGGGCGCGTCGGGTTCGAGTCGCCGGATCCGGCGTCAGTTCCGTTGCTCGGGTCAGGAAGGCGGCGGCCGCGGCGAGGCCTCCTCGCGCTTGGGCGCGGCCGGCCGAACGCTCGAGCTCGGCGGCCACCTCCTCGTCCGGGCCCAGCGTTCCGCACGCCCGGTGCCAGGCCCGGCGATCCGGGTCGACGTCCGCGTCGGTCACCGCGGCCAGGGCGCGATGGACTCGGAGACGGTCGACGGCGGGAGCGGAACGGTAGGCGGCCGATCGCACTAAGGGATGGGCGAACACGACGGTTCCGCCCATCCGAAGGAGTCCGGCGTCCACCGCCTGCTCTAGTGCTGCCGTGTCGACGCCGAGCTTCGTGGCCGCACGGCGGAGGAGCGCGGGATCACCGAGTGGCTCAGCGGCCGCTGTCAGGACGAGCTGTCGGGTGTCTGGTGGGAGCAGCGCGAGGCGCTGGACGTAGCTCTGCTCGATCTTCCCGGCCACCGGTCGGTCATCGAGCAACCCGAAGCCTCCGGCGAGTTGCGCTGTGGTCCAGGTCCGGGGCAGCTCCAGCAGTGCCAGCGGGTTGCCGTGGCTCTCCGCGACGATCCGATCCGCGACGCCCGGGTCCAACGGCCCGCGAACGCTGGACAACAGGAGCGTTCGGGCGTCGGCGCTGTTCAGCCCGCGGATGCGCATCTCAGGGGCCCCTGCCAGGAAGTCGTCCCCCGCACCCGTCCGGACCGCACACACCAGCGCGACAGGCTCCGCAAAGAGCCGTCGAGCGACGAAGGACAGGACCTGCGCGGAGGCGCGGTCCATCCATTGGGCGTCGTCGACGACGCAGGCCAGGGGTCCTTCTTCAGCGGCCGCCGCAATCAGCGAGAGCGTGGCAAGATCCACCATGAGCCGGTCGGGGGCCGGACTGGAGCTTCGCCCTAGCACCGTCGCGAGCGCATCCCGTTGGCGGACCGGCAGTCCGTCGAGATGCTCGAGCAACGGCCCGCACAGCTGGTGGAGGCCGCTGTAAGGCAGCTCCATCTCGGACTCGACGCCTGCCGCCCTGACGACACGCATACCCGCCATCTGGTCGGACAGGTAGGCCAACATCGCGCTCTTGCCCACCCCGGGAGCGCCCCGCAGGACCAGGACCCGGCTCTCACCGACGAGCACGTCCTTCACGAGGCGGTTCAAAACCTGATGTTCGCTGCGGCGTCCCAGCAACGCCGAGGGATGGACGTGGCGTCCTCCAGTCGGCGACGAGGAGCTCACCGGACCGCCCTTCCACGACGTGTCGAAGCACTGGCGGGATGGCGGGGGAGTCGCTCACCGTTATGCGCTGACGTCTTCACGCCGCAGCTCCCCAGCGATGCAGGCCCTGCTGGACGCTCGACAGGTTAGGACTGTCACCTGGGTGACGTCGCGGCTGGCGCCGCGGCGACTCCGACCTGGCGTCCCGTCGCTCCTCGCAGTAAGGGGGCACCGACGGCAGGGTGGGGGAGCGGCTGAGGCGACGCGGTGCAGGCGGGCATGAGCGGACTCCCGGACGCCACAACTCGATCAACGACCTGGCTGACGGCAGACGACGCACACCCGGGGCCTCAGCGAGGTCTCCAGCGATGTCGGCGCGTGGTGAGGCGCCAGGTGCCGCAGTGAAGGCCAGTCCAGTCCGCGCCCGGATCGCCGTCGCCCGGGCCCTGCGCCGCGGTGTTCGGCTGGGTTTCCCAGGCTGGCGGGTCGGTGCGCTCAAGGTGCTGACGGATTGCCGCGACGCTGAGCGCCAGGCCCTCGAGTGCCTCGACGGCGCGCGTGGCGAGTGCAGAGGTCAGGTTCTCGCGCTGCTGGCGGCGAGTGGGCTCGCGGTGGCCCTGTGCGGCGTCAGTCTGGCCGCGCGGGCGAGGCGTGGACTCGGCCCACGCCTCGCCGCCGCTTCGCAGATCGACGAACAGCTCGCGCCTCGGCTGCGCCTGTTCGAAGAATTCACCCGAGGGTCAGGCCGGGTTGGTCGACATCCGTGTCCCTCTCCGCTCATCCGCGGCATCACGGCGACCGCAGATGGCCGATCCGCGGGCGATCGCCGCAATTCGGCCAACGAGCCCGCTCGGCAGGTGGTGGCCGAGAGCGGTCAACCGACCGGTGGGGCCGACAGCAACTGCACGCCGGTCATCTCAAGCCGCCGCCCGGAGTCGTCGGACGCGCAGCGCATGACCACCTGCATGCAGCCCGGGCAGCGCAGCACCATGGCGGGGGCGTCGGCATAAACCAGGTGGGCGCCCAGCGCCGTCCGGCTATGGCAGTGCGCGCAGGTGAGCATGGCCGTGGTCGGGTCCATGGTCATCACCTCGGCGAGCACGCCAGCCGCCGCGTTGCCGTCCAGTCGGCGGTCGCGCTCCTCCGTCGGGTCGCTCATCGTTTCCTCCCTTCCCCGCGCCTTCCGGTGCGGGTGTCCACATGTTGGGTCGGGTTCACGCCGGGCTCTCGGCGCCGCCGAAGCGCTCCAGCCGGACGCTCGACGGGTCGTGACCGAGTTCGACCAGGGTGGTCGCGACAGTCTCCACGAACACGGTCGGGCCGCACACGAAGATCCTCGGCCGCTCCGCCGGGCCGAAGGCCCGCTCTTGCAGCAGGGCTGCGTCGATGCGACCGGTGGGACCGGTCCAGTCCGCCGGTGCCCCGCGGGTCAGGGTGACCGTCGTCTCCGTCCCGAGCAGGTCGCTCCCCAGGACGTCGCCGGCGGTGCGGGCGGAGTAGAGCAACCGGACCGGCGTGGGGCTGCCCGCCCTGCGGGAGTGGTCCAGCATCGCGAGCAACGGGGAGACACCGGCGCCTCCGCCCACGAGCTGCACCGGTCGCCGTTGCTCCGCCGGAGTGGTCCGGTCGGCGTCCGCGGACCAGATGAAGTAGCCGCCGATCGGCCCACGCAGCTCCAGGGCGTCCCCCGCCTGCATCTCCGCGGTGAGGTACCCCGACACCTCGCCGCCGGGGAGGTGCTCGACGAGCAGGTGCAGCCCGGGCTGCTCGGGTGGTGAGGCGATCGAGTAGCTGCGCTGCGTCCGGTAGCCGTCCTGGGCCGTGAGCCGCACGTCGACGTGCTGACCAGGCAAGTGTCCGGTCCAACCGGGCACGTCGAACACCAGCCGCCGGACCCGATCTCCCTCGGGCCGGCTGTCGGTGAGCCGGGCCAGCAGCCAGGTCAGTCGCCGCTGTACCGCTGCTCTAGCCACGGGTCACCGCGGTCGTGATACCCGAAGGTCTCCCAGAACCCTGGTTCGTTCGCTCTCGTCAGCTCCAGCCCACGGACCCACTTCGCGCTCTTCCAAAAGTAGAGGTGAGGAACGAGCAACCGCGCCGGGCCACCGTGCTCGGGGGCAAGGGGCGCCCCGTCATAGGTGTCCACCACCCAGGCCCGGCCGTTGGTCACGTCCTGCAGCTGCAGGTTGGTGGTGTAACCGCCGTCGGAGAAGGCCTGGAGGTGGGCGCCTTGGGTGCCGACGTCGGCGAGCAGGGTGTCGACCGCGACGCCCTCCCACCGGGTGCCGAACTTCGACCACTTGGTCACGCAGTGGATGTCAACGGAGATCGCCTCGCGTGGCAGCTGCCGGAACTCCTCCGAGGTCCAGGTGCGCGGCGCGTCCACCACGCCTCGTACCGAGAAGTCCCACGCCGTCGGCGGTGTCCGGGGCGTGGGGCCGGCGGACAGCACGGGGAAATGATCCCCGACGTCGTACTGGCCAGGTGGCAGACGGTCGGTCGTGGTGGTCGAGCTGCGGCGATGGAACCCTCGGGAGACCAGGGACATGACATCTTCCTCCTTGTCAGACCATCCAGCGGGACGCATCGGGTCCGTGAACGATTTCGGCGGGTCAGCCGAAGGTGAACGCGTAGACACCCACGCCGGGGCCGGTGAACTCGATGTCGACGGTCCGGGTATCCACCGAGCCGTGCTGTCGGACGAGCTGGTGCAGGCGAGGGTCGCGGATCTCGCCGTCGCCCGAGCAAGCGACGTCGATCCCGGCGTCGGCACCAGGAGGTCGGCCGTCCACGAGCAGACGGAAGCGCACGACCTTCCCGGCCGGCGGCGCGACGACCAGATGGAGGTCACGTGCGTGGAAGCGGCAGGTCAGCCGCCCGCCGGGTGCCTCCGCGACCGATGCCTCGCGACCGATCCGCCAAGTGCCCGAGAGCGCCCAGTGCCCGGTCCGCAGGTGCGCCGGCATCGTGTACTCGCGGGGCTGGTCCGGAGCTACGTGGCCGGGGGAAGCGAACCCGGCGGTCCGGTCGTAGCCGAGGTAGGTCTCAGCCGAGCGCAGCGAGTTCCAGTCGGCGGGGGCCTCGACGCCGCGGGCTTCGACCGGTACCGGCTCGGGACCGAGGTCGCCGGCCCCGGCCTCCATGAGCAACTCTCGCAGGATCGTTTCGGTCTCCTCGTAGCCACCCTCGCCGACGGTGTGGTGGCGAAACCGTCCACGGGCGTCAACCAGGTACAGAGCCGGCCAGAAGTGGTTGTGAAAGGAACGCCACACGGCGAAGTCGTCGTCGATGGCGACGGGATAGCCGATGCACCGGTCCTGTATCGCACGGCGGACGTTGTCGATGTCGCGCTCAAAGGCGAACTCCGGGGAGTGCACGCCCACCACGACCAGCCCGGAGCCGCCCCAGGCCGCTTCCCAGGCGCGCAGGTGGGGTAGCTGGCGCAGCCAGTTGATGCAGGTGGAGGTCCAGAAGTTGACCGCGACGACCCGGCCCCTCAGGTCGGCGCCGGTGAGCGGTGGCGAGTTGAGCCAGGCGGTGGCCCCATCAAGGGAGAACGCATCCTCGGCCGGCCAGAGGGCGGCAGCGCCGTCGGCGGCCCCGCGGTCCTCGGCCCGGACGTCGTCGTGGTGGAGCAGTCCTCCGTGCCGGTTGGCGGCGAGATATAAGAAGTCGGGGGTCATGGCTGACGGTCCTCTCAGAGAGTCGCAGCGGTCGCGGTTAGGGCCGAGGCGGTTGTGCCGATGTGAGCCTCGGCCGTCGCCCTGTTCGCTCGCGCCCGTGAAGTGCCCGGCGTCGTCCCGGGTCTCCCGGGCCGAGTGCGTGCCTATCAGGCAGACACCAGGGCGCTTTCCGGCCCTAAGAGACGGGCCGTCCGATGCGGGCGGCCCGCCCCTCCGCGAGCAGAGCCGGATTTCGTCGTTGAGCATGTGGTGAGCGCGTGTCGTCGCACGCGCCTAACGAACGTCCTGGGCGGTGCGGCTAGCCCACGGCTAGCCCTGTGGTCCGAAGACGGCGCCCCAGACCTGCCTCGCCGGCAGCGTCTTGTCGCCGGAGCGGTACTGCAGGTGCCGGAGCTGCATCTGCAGCTCCGGATCACCGCTCGTGACCTCGTTGCGTGGCAGGTGCATCGCGAACGGACGGCAGAAGTCGGTGGTCCCGGCGTTGACGATGGCGAAGTACGGCGCTGTTTCGGCCGTGGGGTAGACAATCCACACCGTTGTGCCCGGAACGTCACACGGCTGCAAGGTGAGGTCTTCGCCCTGTGCCACGCGCGCCACCCCCACGCACAGGCCGGTCTCGACCCCGAGCGGCGCGTACTTCTGCTGCACGGCGTTCAGGTCACCGTAGTGGCTGTTCGCTTCCGCGGACACCATCCCGTCCGCATAGAAGTCGGAGACCTTGCCCCCGTTCGTGGCCCCGCCGGGCCTGAAGTCTTCCGACGGGTCCGTGCCGCTGACCGGCTTCAGGCCGACCGGCTGCCCCACTTGGGCGCCTCCTCCGTCGAGAACGGCCTCAACGAAGTTGACGTCGGCGAAGGTGCCGAGTTCGCTACTGAAGACCGAGATGCAGCCTGGGCCGCATTCTGGAGTAGCCGCGTATGCGGGAGCAATTGCCGCCGCGCTGATGCTGGCGGCCATTGTCAGAGTTGCCGCGCAGGCCAGCACCTTCTCTCGGGTCGACAGCACCTGGGTGGACGATCGGGTCATGACGGACTCCTCTCAGGAGCTTGAAGCGTGTTGTGGTGAATGACGCGAAGTGCTCGGAAAATCGCGCGACGTGTCTCCGGCCCGATGACCGTGACGGAGCTCCCCCGTGATCGCCTCGGGGAGACACCCCGGCCGATTCACTGGTTCTGATCCCTCGCCTGGGCCGGCGGTCGTCGACAGGAGACATGGAGATTCGACGCTCGGCTGCCACGGAACCGACCGGAGCACACCTTCGGCGTGCTGCCATCGCAAGAGACCTCCGAGGAGGCGAATCTGCGGCCGTCCCTAGCGCCGGCCAGGAAAGGGGCCAGGGTCACTCCCTGACGCGAACAGCATCAGCGCGACGCCACGGTGGACCGGGCGGCGTCGATCGATGCCCGCCGAGGACATCGGAGGCTCACATGACAACCGTTACGACGGCCGGGGACAGAGCGGGCATCGGCATTCCTGGGTCGACCGAGACCATCCGTGCGACGCCGAACCATTCAGCGGTCGCCAGGCGAGTGCGGGAAGCATCGACTTACCCCGTCCCGGCAATCGCCACTGGGCCCGCGATCGGGCATGACGGGTACGCCATCGAGGAGCTGGGCGACAGGGTCTTCTGGCTGAGCGACGGGGCGTACCAGAGCATGTTCGTCGTCACCGACGAGGATGTGATCGCGGTGGACGCCCCGCCCACCCTGGGACACGACATCGTCCGGGCGATCGCCAAGGTCTCGAGGAAGCCGGTCACCGGCGTCGTCTACAGCCATCAGCACTCCGACCACGTCGGCGCCATGTCGATCTTCCCTCACGATGTGCCGTACGACGCCCAGCGCGCCACTGCCCAACGCCTGGTTGCCCCAGCCGACCCGCACAGGCCGCTGGCAACTCACGTCTTCGACGACACCCTGACGATCGAGGCCGGCGACCGGGTCCATGGCAACGAGGGCGTGGCCATGCTGGCCGCCCTCGACCGGCCGGAAACTCTCGGCTGGGCCTGCCGCGGCCCGGGCGCTGCGACCAACGGGCCAGCGTGAGTCCACCGGGCCAGCGGGAGTCCACCGGGCCTAGCGGGGCGGCCGCATCGCCTTGAGGTCCACCGGCAAAACTCACTGCTGCGCCCCGACGTGAACGGCGAAGGAACCATGCGTTCCCAACGGCCGGGCGACTCTGGCAGATACCACGGGACACGCGACCTGGCGGCGGCCAGCTCTCGCGGGCCTCTCGGCGCCAAACGTGCGCACGTGTCGACCACCACGAGCGTTAGCCGACCGTCACCTGGCAGGCCGGGGAGCCGACTAGGGCCTTGACGGGTGCCACGTCCTTAGGCCTCGATCACGCTTGCTGGGCACGGACCGATTTCAGGTCATTGCGCTCACAGGAGGTTTCGATGTCGACACAGACCACTGATCTTTTTCTCCTCGAGGACCTCAAGGAGAACGGCAGGACGGCGGACCTCGCGGAACGCGACCGAAGTGCGCTCAACGCCGTCGCGGACTGGATCAAGGCCTTCATCGTCAGGCCCCACGCCGAGCTCGGCCGCCCCGGGGCCGTCTGCCCCTTCGTGCCCACGTCGCTCGAACGGCAAAGGCTCTGGCTCGCTCCTGAGCACGTCGGCGACGGGGGCGTCGCGGACGTCATCGACGTGATCAACGCCTACAAGCGACGGCTCCTCAACGCCAAGGCGGAGCCTGTTCACGGTGACGACACCAACTACGACGTCATCGTCGTCGTCTTCACGGACCTGCCGGCTGGACGAGCGCAAGCCGTGTTCGGCGACGTGATGGAGCAGATCGCCGTGCCGTCATATGCCGAGGATGGGATCGTCTTCGGGCCGTTCTACGACGGCAACCAGGGGACGGCGATCTACAACAGGGGCTTCCGTCCCTTCCAGTCACCCGTGCCCTTCATGTTCGTGCGGTACGGCGTGGTCAGCGACTGGAAATTCTTCCTGGATCAGCCGGAGTTTCTGGCCCTCTGGGCGCGGCGGTACGGCGAATCGGCGACCCACGCGCTCGCTGCGGAACTCCGCCGACTGCCGTGGAACGCCCGTCAGGACTGACGGTCCCCTCGACTCGGCCCGTCCCGCGACTGCCTGGCAGCCAATGCGGTCGCGGCCGCCGGAGACGGCCCATCTGTCGCGTGAGGCGACCGCGACAGGTGGAATCCGGCCCGTCGGCGCCACCCCCGCTCCTCAAAGCTCTCCGCTAACACGTCGACAGGAAGATCGTCATGGTCACGCGCCTGCATATGCCCTCACTCGGTGGGGCGACTGAATGGCTGAACTCCGGGCAGCTGAGCAGCGCTGATTTGCGCGGGCAGGTGGTCCTCGTCGACTTCTGGACGTTGACGTGCATCAACTGGCTGCGCACCGCGCCCTATGTCCGCGCGTGGTGGCGGGCCTACCGGGACGACGGACTGGTCGTCATCGGAGTCCACACGCCAGAGTTCTCCTTCGAGCACGAGGTCGACGGGGTGCGGCGGGCGACGAAGGAGCGGGAGATCGACTACCCGGTCGCTGTAGACAGCGACTTCGGGATTTGGACCGCCTTCGACAACCACTACTGGCCGGCGCTGTACTTCGTCGACGCGGAGGGCATCATCCGCGACCAGCACTTCGGCGAGGGACGGTACGAGCATTCCGAGCGCGTCATCCAAGGTTTGCTGGGTGTGGACCGCCCACTCCTGTCGGTGGAAGGGCTCGGCGTAGAAGCGCAGGCGGACTGGGCGCATCTGCGCTCGCCGGAGACCTACCTCGGCAGCGACCGCGGCACTGCTTTCGCGTCCCCGGGGGGATCCGCGGCGGGCCGCCTCCGCGCCTACGAGCTCCCCGAGCGCCTGTCGAGCAACCACTGGGCACTCTCCGGTGAGTGGCGCGTCGGCGGTGAGAGTGTCGTGCTCGCCCGGGCTGGCGGGAGGATCGCCTACCGCTTCCACGCCCGCGACGCGCACCTCGTGTTGTCTCCGGGAGCGCGAGGACCGATCCCATTCCGGGTGCTCCTCGACGGGGAGGCTCCTGGGCCATCCCACGGGGTGGACGTCGACGAGGCTGGGCGCGGCGTGCTCGGGGAGGGCCGGATGTACCAGCTCGTCCGCCAGCACGACAGGGTCCGCGACCGGACCCTTGAGATCACGTTTCTCGAGGCTGGCGCCGAGGCTTACTCCTTCACCTTCGGTTAGCCGGAACGGCGCAGGCACGAGCACGACGCACACCCGGAATGACGGGAGAAGTGGCGATGTCGATCCCCGACCCACATGAAGCCGACCCCGAGCAGGAGTGGGGCGTGCTGCAGCCCCAGGACGCCCTCGATGACGTAGGCGGAGTCGTCGACGTCCTTGACACGGGCTGGTCGCCACCGGACCACCCATGGGCGGTCCACGACTGGGGGACGACCCAGCAGGAGGAGAGCGCGAGCGAGGCCCTCGGCCGACGCCTCGCGCGCGAGGTCCCGGATCCGGGGGAGTGGTACGGCGACGGGCTCGGGGACACGTCGGACACCGACGGTGAGCTCATCGACGGCGAGGTTGGTCATCGGCGGGCCGGCCGTCTGGTCGATCCGGGGGCGCAGGAGCGGGACCCCGGGTCGTGTCTCTACGCCGCGGACGTCGGCATCGACGGCGCCGGGGCGGCCGCGGAGGAAGCAGCCGTCCACGTCGTCGTCGAGTGGCTCGAGGACCCGTACGGCCCGCCTTGGCCGTGACTGGGCGACCCCAGTCGGAGCCGGCCGGACACCAGTAGGGCACGGATGGGCACCGGCGGTCCTCGACGGGCGCGGTGGCACGCTCCGGGCGGAGACCGTGAGTGCGTACCGATCGCCCCGGCTGGGGCAGGAGTGGGAACGATGACCGTCATGTGCGCCATGGAGAGCCAGCGCACGGATCACCGGGCCGGCTTCACCCAGGCGTGGAGCCGCTTGGTCGACGCTCGCTTGCAACAGCAGCAGAAGGACACCCCCGCGCACCGCGCGGCGGTGGCCGCACGGCTCACGGAGAATGACGCAGTGCTCGACGCCCACCTGGAGTTGCGCCGCTACGACGTGCCGGTCTCTCGGCAGGGCGCTGATGCGCGGAACGCGCACCACGGCGGCGATCGGCCCGAGAGCCGCGACGTCGTCGTTGCGCGACACTCCGGCAACCCATGAGCTGACCACCGGCGCCGCGCGAGCACGGCCAGGGAACTCCGCCTCATACGGACGAGGTCTCCGCGGGGACGTCGGGCAGGACTAACCGTAGCTCGCGGCGTGACGTGATGCCGAGCTTGGTGAAGACCTTCCGCAGATGCCACTCGACCGTCCGCGAGCTCAGGAACAGCAGGGCGCCGATCTCTGTGTTCGTCCGCCCCTCGCTCGCCAACCGCACAATCTGCGCTTCCTGTGCCGTCAGCTGTCCCACGGTGTCGACGCTGCGCTTGCGCACCCTCTCGCTGGTGGCCTGCAGTTCGACGCGCGCGCGCTCGGCGAACCCGTCCACGCCCATGATCGTGCACATCTCGTGGGCAGTGCGCAGCTCCCGGCGAGCGTCTCTCCGACGGCCCTCGCGTCGCAGCCATTCGCCGTAGAGCAGGTGAGCGCGGGCCAGATCCAGGCGGAGCCGGCTGTGGCCCAAGTGGTGGATCGCCTCCTGGTAGCGGTCCTCGGCGTTGCCGTCCTGATCGACCAGCGCTCGGCAGCGCGCTTCGACACCGATCGCCCAGTCGGTGCCGCTGGGTCGCGTGCTCCACGACAGCCGCTCGAGGGCGCCTTCGGCGACCGCGGTCTCGCCGCTGCGGACGGCGGCCTCGACCAGCTCGACAAGACACCATGAGGCGAAGCCGAGCTCCTGAGGGTGCTGGGCACCCCGCGTGGCGGCGGCCATCGCCATCGAGTACTGCCCCAGGCCGTTGTGCAGCACCGCTTCCGCGTGGTCCACCAGGGTCAGTCCCATGCCCTCACAGCGGGGGACCAGCTCCTCGCGGGCCGTCCTCATCAGCGCCAGGGCCTCGACTTCGCGACCCTGGCGGGCCGCCAGCGCGAGGGCACCGTACGGCGGCAGCCGGTTCCCGGTCACCTCGGCGACCGTGGCGACCTCCTGGACCAGCGCGGCAGCCTCGGCCAGCTCGCCGGCGTAGAGGTGCAGTTCGATCCGCGCGCTCAGCGCGAGGGGCAGCATCGTCAGCGCGCCGGCCTGCTTGGCCATGCGCACATGACGCGTGCTCAGCACCGCCCAGCTTTCGTCGTCCCAGATGTCGTGGGCCGCATGGGTGGCGAGCCAGAGCCAGCGGAGGGAGTCACCCTCGGAAAGGCCCTGGGTGCGTACGGCGTCCAGGCCTCGCTTGAGCAATGCCGCGCCATGGGAGGGGTCATCCGCTATCACGGTGGCCAGACCATCGAGGAGGAGGTCCGCGGGGCCCGGGACGTCGGGCTTCGGCGCGCGGAGGGCCGCGGCGGCGACTGCGACGACACCAAGGTCCCCACCGAATCGACCGACGAAGAGTGCGGCCGCCAGAGCGTCCCGATGGGCGTCCCGAGCGAGCCCGGCATCCAGCGGCTCTAGCTGACGGGCCCCCGCCAGCAGGAGCGAGGGAGCCTCCCCGTCGGAGTTCGAGGCAAAGGCAATCTGTGCCGCCATCACTGCGACGCGGGCGTGTTGCAGCTCATCGAGCGAATCTAGTTCGGCGGAGGTGAGCAGCGCAGACGCCGCTTCGAGCGCGCCGGACAGGTAGTGGGCCTGCGCCGCGGCCAGGCTCCGCGCGGCCCGGCGAGCCGGATCAACCGTCAGCTCGCACGCACGCTGGAGGAAGGCGGCCGTGGCAGCCAGGCCCCCACGGGCCCGCGCCCGGGCGGCCGACCGCTCGAGTTCCACCGCGACGGACTCGTCC
This sequence comes from Modestobacter excelsi, assembly GCF_005930495.1. GTDB lineage: Bacteria > Actinomycetota > Actinomycetes > Mycobacteriales > Geodermatophilaceae > Modestobacter > Modestobacter excelsi. Next base: position 116,518 of record NZ_SJEX01000001.1, read on the forward strand.
GGCCCCGTCACCGAGGCGGCCAGGTGCCAGGCACGGCGATCGGGGGCACGCTCGGGGTCGGTCGACTGCGCCAACGCGCGATGTACCTCGTGCAATTCCGGACGACCGGCTGCTCGGAAGGCGGCCGAGCGCACGAGCGGATGGCAGAACGTGACGCGTGCTCCGAGGTCGATGAGTCCCGCTGCCTCGGCCGGCGCTGCGGCGTCGGGCCCGACCTCCAGCCGGTCAGCTGCCCGCCACAGGAGGGAGACGTCGCCGGTCGGCTCGACTGCTGCCGCCGCTAGTAGGAGTCTGCTGTCGGCCGGAAGCGCCGCGATCCGCTGGAGAAAGTCCTGCTCGAGGCGTCCGGCCACATTCTCTGCCTCCCGTTGCCCGCGATCCAGACCGAAGGCCAGTTGTGCCGGTGTGCGCCTCCGAGCCAGTTCGAGCAACGCCAGCGGGTTGCCGTGCGTCTCCGCGATGATCTGGTCCCGGACGGTGGCCTCGAGCGGAGTCTGCAGCACCATGTCCAGCAGGGCCCGCGCGTCGGCGGGGTCGAGACCGCGGACTGGTAGCTCGGGCAAGGCCGTCAGTGCCCCGTCCCTCCCGGTGTCATGAGCGGCGAAGACCAGGCCCACCGGCTCGGTATGCAGCCGACGGGCGACGCACGCCAGCGTCAACGCGGAGGCCTCATCCAGCCACTGCGCGTCGTCGACCAGGCAGATCAGTGGTACGTGCTCGGCTGCATGGGAGAGGAGGCTCAACGTCGCGGGGCCCACGATGACGGGGTCGGGCGCCGCTCCGGCACTCAGGCCGAACGCCGTCGCCAGTGCCTCCCTCTGTCGATCCGGCAGTTGACCGAGGTGGTCGAGCAGGGGAGCGCACAGCTGCTGGAGTCCGGCGAAGGGAAGTTTGATCTCTGACTGCACGCCGGCCGCCCTGACGATGCGACACCCGGGCGCGTGTTGGGCGACGTGGTCGAGGAGTGATGTTTTTCCGACCCCGGCTTCGCCGCGGACGACCATGACGCGACCACGTCCGGAACGGGCGTCGGCCACCAGTCCTTCGAGCGTCGAGCACTCACTGCGGCGACCCGGGAGCCGGGAACCGGGAACAGCTCTCGTCATCTGCGGCCGCCGAGTCTGCACAAATTCCGGACCAGGAAGCCGCACAGTGTAGCGACGCCCCCGGTCGGCGAGGAGCCGTACGGGCCTCGCCGCAGCCATCGTGCGGGCCGCAGTTTGGCACATCTGCGGTCCGGGACGCTCCGTGACCAAGGCGCGACTTCGGGGGTTCGCACTGCGGCTGCCGGCTCTCGGCAGTTGTCAGGGTGGCGGCTGCGCCGCTCGGCGGGGCGGCTCCGAGAGGAGTGCTCGGTCACCCCGCCGAGCGAGCGCGTTCGGCGACGCGCGAGGAGGTCAACCGGTGACGGCGACCGCCGGCCTCGACCCGGTCGCCGTCCCCACTCCGTCGCGATAGGGCTCGAGGAACGTGGTCAGCACCTTCAGCATCTCCTCAGGAGCCTGCTCGGCGACCCAGTGGCCGGTGTCCGGGATGACCACGGTCTGCACGTTCAGGGCGGCTGGCTCGATGCCATGGCCGGCATGGTCGCCCCAACTCTCTGCTCCGCCGATGGCCAGCACCGGCATGGCCAGCGGTCGGCTCTTCCGCTGCTCGTTCTGTGCGAGCGTGGTGCCCCACGCGCGATAGAGGCCGAAGCTCCCGCGCAGGGCGTCGGGGTCGGAGAAGAGGTCGAAGTAGTACTTGAGCGCCTGATCAGGCAGCGGCTCTCCACCCTGGATGGCGAACTCGTATCCGAAGAAGATGTCCTCACGACCCCTGACGAGCTGTTCGGTCATCTCGTTGTTCACGCGGTTGAAGGGGATGTGCCAGACGCGGTTGTTGACCGGCTCGGGAACGAACAGCGGCGGCGACGGTGCCACCCCCGGAGGCCCGGGGATCTCGGCGAGTGCGACGCAGGCGACGCGGTCCGGGTGATCGGCGGCCAGCGCGTAGCTGATGATGTATCCGGTGTCGTGGCCCACCACGGCAAACCGCTCGTGGCCGAGGGCGTCCATCAGGCCGATCAGGTCGCCGGCGAGGGTTCCGGCGTCATAGCCCCCCGCGGGCTTGTCGGACAACCCGAAACCGCGCTGATCGACGGCGATGACCTTGAAAGACCGGGCCAGGGTCGGCATCAGCAGACGCCAGGCATACCAGTTCTCCGGCCAGCCGTGCACCAGCAGCAGGGGCGGCCCCTCGCCTCCGATGACGGCGTGCAGGCGAACGTCGCCTGTGTCGATGTACCGACTCGCGAAGGTGTCGGTGAACCCTGCGGGGAGGCCAGGCGCTCCAGAGGCGGAGCGGGGGCCTTCCGGCGTGTAGGAGGTGCCGGCGGACGAGCTCATGGGTGTCTCCTCTGGTTCATGATGGGACTTCCGCACCGGCTCGATGCCGGCTCCAGCACCGTCCCGCTCCTGCTGTTCGCTCGCCTCGGGGATGTCCCTGATCCACTGCCTGGTCATGGGGCGGGGCATCGTCGGTGGCGTTCGGAGGCCTTGCCGAGATTGGCCTGGGGCGACCCCACCGTTGGCTCCACTGGGTGGCGTCCGCCCGTGTTTCACCGGGGAGGGCACGGACGCGACGGGGCCCTCCCGGGATCGACGGTCCTTACCTCACGACCTTGAACCAACGGAGGACCTCATGTCGGCAGACACCGTAGCCCTCGCCCCGACCCTCGACCGGGACCGGACCGCCACCCTGCTCGGTCGTACGATGGGCCTGGTCGGGCTCACCGCAGCGACGTTCACCCTCGGTGCGTACCTGGCCCGGGGACTGTCAGCTGGGTGGGGCTGGTTGTTCTTCGGCGCCACCGTCGCGTGCCTGCTCGCTCTCAACACGGCAGTCAAGCGTTCGGAGCCCACAGCCGTCGGGCTGTTGTTGGTCTTCGGCGCCTCGTTGGGCGCAGCGCTGGCGCCGACGATGGCTTACTACGCCGGGGCGGACCCGCTGGGGTTGGTGCTTGCCGCCGGGGCGACGGCGTTGTTCATAACCGGCTTCGGAGCCGCCGGCTATGCGACCCGACGCGACCTCTCCGGGCTGGAGCGCACCCTCTTCTGGGCGCTGGTCGGCCTGGCCATCTTCGGCGTCGTGTTGATCTTCGTCGAGCTCCCGGGCGGTGCACTTGTCTACGCCGTCGTCGGACTCGTCGTCTTCGCCGGGCTGACGAGTCTGGACTTCCAGCGGCTGCGGCGGAGCGGCGACATCAAGACCGCGCCGCTGCTGGCCGCCTCGATCTTCCTCGACATTCTCAACGTGTTCGAACTGTTCCTGTCGCTCTTCCGAGGCGACGCCGACTAGCAGCGCCGCTCTGCCCGCACGGCCAGGGCACGACCAGGACGCCAGGACGGGATAGAGGCATCGGCCTTCGGCAGCAGCTGCCGCCGGGAGCCGATGCCTCCCCGGTGGAGCGATCCGCACCGGGGTCAGCGACAGAGCTCCGGGACGGCGCGGAGGGCCCCGGTCTGTCGAGGTCGAGCCCGGCGCCCCAGCCGGCGCCGGGTCGGTCCACCCGACGGAACTGGGCCCTGGGCGCGCCTATTCCCTTGCCATCCCCGCTCCGGCACGGTCGGGCACAGGCCCCTCGGCCGGGACGGCGCATCCGTGTACCCGCGGCGAGGGCAGCACCTTCGGCACCGTGGCCAGGTGGTCGGACACGAAGACGCCGGTCACCACGGCCGCCGCGGCGGCCAGCCCCGCCATGACGAGCATGGCAGAGCGGTAGCCGCCTGCAAGTGCGTCCCCGAGGTCCTGGTCCCCGACGCCGATCAGCACTGGCACCAGCGCCACCAGCAGGACCCCACCGACCCGGGAGGCCGCGTCGTTGACCGCCGCTGCCTCCCCGAGGTCCTCGTCGTCGACCGTAGCGAGCACCGACGCGGTCAGCGGAGCCACGGTGAGCCCGAGCCCCAGGCCCTCAAGGAGGGCACCGGGCAAGACCGCGCCGGCGTAGTGGTCCCCAGCGCCCACGGCGGACAGCCGGCCGAACGCTGCGGCGATGGCGAGCATGCCGAGGACCATGAGCCGCCGGGGACCGACCCGGGCGACCAGCCCGCCGGCGAACGGCGAGAGCACCAGGAACACCGCCGACTCCGGGACGAGCACTGCGCCGGCGGCGGCCGCGCTGTAGCCGAGGGTCAACTGCACCTGCAGGACGACCAGGTAGGCGGCCGCGGCGAGCGCACCGTAGAGCAGCAGCGTCGCGGTGTTGATGGCGTCGAACTGGCGGGACCGGAACAGCGACAAGCGCAGCATCGGACTGCGCTGGTGGCTCTCGACCGGCACCAGCGCGGCCAGGCAGACCATGCCGACGACGGCGGAGCTCAGCACCGGGGGGCTCAGCCAGCCGGCCGACGGGCCGGCGGTCAAGGCGTAGATCAGGCCCCCCAGCCCGGCCACGGCCAGCGCCGCGCCGCCGACGTCCAGCGAGAGCGGCCTGCCGGGCCTGGCCAGCCCCGGCAGGCGCCGCAGCATGGCGAGGGTGACGGCGACCAGCGGGAGGTTCAGCAGGAACACGTACCGCCAGGAGGCGTGGTCGGCCAGCCAGCCCCCGGCGTACGGGCCCACGGCCATGCCCAGCGTCGCGAGGCCGGCCCAGACACCGATCCCGCGGGCCCGGTCGGCCGTCGTCAGCGTCCCGTTGAGCAGGGCGAGGCTGCTAGGCACGACCATCGCCGCGCCGGCCCCCTGGACCAGCCGGGCCGCGACGAGCGCGGCGGTGGTCGGCGCGATCGCGCACAGCACGGATGCGACGAGCATGACGAGCAGCCCCGCGGCGAGGACCCGGCGCCGGCCGAAGTGGTCGATCAGGGCACCGGAGAGGAGCAGGAGCGCCGCGCCGGTCAGCAGGTACCCGGTCACCACCCATTGCACGCCGGAGACGCCTGCGGCCAGGTCCCCGCTGATGGCCGGGACCGCGACGGTGACGACAGCCGCGTCGTAGAAGGCGACGAGTGAGGCGAGGACTGTGGTGGCGACCAGCAGGGCGCCGTCGTGACTCCGCAGTGCTACCAGTGCGCTTGGGTTGGTGTCGGCCGGCGCCGACGCGCGCGCCCGGTCCTTCCCCGTGAGCGTACCGGGGCGGTGGCGCCGACCGGGATGGACGTTCATCACCTGAGCTCCTGTCCGTGATGATCCAGAGGTCGTCCGCCTCGGGGCCGGTCGGGTTTCGGAGCGGCTGGCCACAGGTTCAATCGATGACGGGTCGACAGGTCGTGGTGCGGACCCCCCTGGACGACTGCACCCCGGGGTCCGCACCACGCCTCTAGGCTCAGCGGCCGGGTAGGCGCTGGGTGATCTCCTGCAGCACCCAGCCGTTCCCATCCGGGTCGCTGAACACCGCATGTGACTGGTAGCTGCGGCCGTCCGGGTCTGGCCCCGGCAGCCGGACGCTCGGGTCGTCGGGGTGGAAGCGGCCGGCCGGGCCGTGGAAGACCTCGCTCACCTGGGCGCCGCGCTCGACGAGCTCCGCGCGAGTGGCCTCGATGTTCTCCGTGGCGAGCAGGAGCCCCTGCTGCGAGCCCGGCGTCATGGTCGTGACGCCGATGCCGAAACTGACCGAGCAGGCAGAGCCCGGCGGGGTCAGCTGCACGATGCGGAAGTCCTCACCACCGACGATGTCGGCGTCCTCACGCCATCCCAGGTTCTTATAGAACTCCTTGGAGCGGTCGACGTCGGAGACGGGCAGGACGACGACCTCAAGTTTCACGTCCATCGTGAGACCTCCTGGATCTGTGGGTCGGCCGGAGCGGCTTAAGGGCGCGACCAGCGTGGCTCGCCGGGAGCCCGCCCCGCCCCGGGGAAGTCCCTGGTGCGCTGCCCGGTCCCCGGGGGATGTCGGCCGACCGTGCGCTCGCCCTCGTGGACCTGGGGAGTGGTGCATCAAAGCGCTGGTGAGCAGCCGCGCCCCGGCAAACGACACCACGGGGGCGTGGGCCGTCGCCGCGGCGGGCGCGGGCGATGCGTCAGGACGAGACGACCTCCATCGGATGCCGCTCGGCCATGACGGCGCTGACCAACGCCTTGAGCGCGTCGAGGTAGACCTCGGAGAAGGCGGGGAACGGCTGAATGGTGTCGACCAGCACCTCTAGCGGCACGCCGGCCCGGATGGCGACCGTAGCCTGCTGCAGCCACTCGCCAGCCTCAGGACCGAGCGCGTACGCGCCGGTCAGCCGTCGTCCGTCGCTGAGCAAGGTCAGGAATCCGTTGCTGTGGGCGTACGCGCGCGTATAGGCCGCGGTCTTCGCGACACCCGACAGCATGGCCGTCGCGCCAAACCGTGCGTCGGTGCGGCCGACGGCGGCCGCCTGTGGGTCGGTGTAGACCACGCGCGGGACGGCGTCGTAGTGGGCTTCGCGAGGGAATCCGAGGATGTTCGCGGCGACGATCCTGGCCTGGTACTTGCCGACGTGAGTCAGCTGCCACAGGCCGGTGACGTCGCCGATCGCCCAGAGGTGATGGCCCGCCCGAAGTCTGCCGTCGACAGGAATCCCGTGCCCGTCGGCCCGGATGCCCACCGTCTCGAGGCCGATGCCCTCGACCCGGGGACGGCGTCCGGTCGCGACGAGCAGGCGGTCGCCGCGGAGCTCACGGCCGTCGTCGAGTTCGAGGACGAAGTCCTCCCCGTCGCGCCGCGCTCTGCGGCCGCTCCGGCCGAGCGCCAGTTCAATGCCCTCGCGGCGCAATGCCTCGCCGAGCGCCCGCCCGAGCGGGGCGGGCTCGCGGGTGAGCAGGTGCTCGCCCATCTCCACGATGACCGCCTCGCCGCCCAGACGGCGGACGGCCTGTGCCATCTCCACGCCGACGGGGCCACCGCCGAGAACCAGCAGCCGCCGTGGTACGGAGGTCATACCAGTCGCCTCACGGTTGGTCCAGAGGCCGTCGAGCCCGGTCAGGCCGGAGATCGGTGGGATGACCGGGTCCGAGCCGGTGGCCACCACCACGTGCTCGGCGGTGCACCGGACGCCGTCCACCTCCGCCGCTCCTGGCCCGGCCAGCCGGCCAGCGCCGCGGAGCAGGGTGATCCCGTTGTCGGCGAGCCAGCGCTGCTGGCCGGCGTCGGAGTAGCCCGACACCATGAAGTCGCGCCAAGCGAGGGCCATCTCGACGTCGACCTGCGCCGTGGCCGCCGCCTCGCGGGCACCGTGCACCGCCTCCCCGGGGCGCAGCAGCGTTTTCGAGGGGATGCAGGCGTAGTAAGAGCACTCACCCCCGACGAGGTGTCGCTCGACCAGCGCGACGCGCAGCCCACCCATCGCCAGCGCGCCTGCACAGTGCTCACCGGGCGAGCCACCGCCGAGCACGAGGACGTCGAAGTCGGCGGTCACCGCAGGACGGCTTCCATGTGCCGCCCGGCCTCGGCGACAGCCTGGTCCTCCGCGCTGCCGCCGTCCCGGGCGACGATGTAGGCGGCGTACCAGTCCCACCAGTGGTGCACGGGCGCGACAGCCTCGTACGCGCCGTGGTGCTCCTCTGCCTCGTGCAGCAGGCCGGCGAGCTCGGTGACGTCCATCGAATCTCCTCCTGTGTCGCTCACGCTCCGTGGGCACGTCGGCGGACGGGGCCGTGCCGCCCGGGTGATCGGTGCCGAGGGACCCGCAGCATGTCGGTGCCTGCCGATGCGTCGCCCCCGGGAGGTCACTGGTCGACCGCCCGGTCCGTCTCCGGGCCGAGGACCGGTGCAGCACGGCGTCGATCCAGGGGAAAGGACCGGGGAGGTCCCGGAGGCGATGGCCACCCTCGCAGGGCGACGGTCATCGACGCCGACCGGAGGCTCCCGGCGAGGGGGACGACTGGCAGGGAGGGACGGCGCGGAGTTCTCCCGCTGCAGCCGCTGCCCCGACGCTGTACGGCGTCGCCGGTCGCTGTCCCGCACGTCAGAGGAGAGGCGGTCCCCCATGCGTTCCGACATCGTCCCCGGCGGGGTCTTCCCGGACTACGAGCTGCCCGACCACACCGGTGCCGTCCACAGCCTCAGCGAGCTCCAGGGCCGCAACCCGCTCGTCCTCACGCTGGCGCGTGGTCACTACTGCCCGAAGGAGCACCAGCAGCACCTCGAACTGGCGGCGTCCCAGCCCAAATTCGGCGTCGCCTACACACAGATCGCGACGATCGCGACGGACGACCGCCACGAGCTGCAGGAGTTCCGTGCGTCCGTGGGTGCCCAGTGGACCTTCCTGTCGGACCCCGGGCGGATCGTGCAGCGGGACCTCGCCATCCAGGAGTACACCGACCCCGACCACGACCCAATGATCCCGCACACGCTCGTGCTCAAGCCGGGCCTGGTCATCCACAGCATCTACAACGGCTACTGGTTCTGGGGTCGCCCCTCGGTCCAGGACCTGTGGCACGACCTGCGCGCGGCGACCGCCGAGATCCGGCCGGACTGGGACCTGTCCTCCTCGGGCCTCCGCGAGGCATGGACAGCGGGGGAATACTCCCTTTTCCACGGCTGGGATCGGCGTATCGAGGAGTCTGCAACCCCTGGGTGACGACGAGCGGGGGATGTGCGTTCGCTCAGGCGTCGGCGGTCGTCGGGGCACTGTCCAGCACGGCACGACGCAGCTCTCGACGGCTGCGGACGCCCACCTTGGTGAAGACTTTTCCGAGATGCCACTCGACCGTGCGGGGGCTGACGTACAGCTGGGCGCTGATCTCCGCGTTGGTGAATCCTTGCGCGGCCAGTCTTGCGATGTGGGTCTCCTCAGCGGTGAGGTCTCCGGTGGTTTTCACCGTGCGCTTGCGCACCGTCTCACCGGCGTCCAGGAGCTCGCGGCGGGCACGCTCGGCGAACGCGTCGACGCCCATTGCGCTCAAGGTCTCGTGGGCGGTGCGCAGGTGAGCGCGTGCGTCGGCGTGCCGGCCTTGCCGCCGCAACCACTCGCCGTAGAGCAGCCGGGTCCGGGCGAGCTGGACCTTGACCGTGGTGCCGGCAAGCCGGTCGATGGCCTCCCGGTAGTCGTCCTCGGCGGCTCGACCCGTCTGCAGTTGGGCGCGCCCGCCCGCGTACACCCCGAGCGCCCACTCGGTGCCGGTGGCAGCCGCCATCGTTGAGAGTTCGTCGAGGGCGGCGGTGGCCAACTGAGGGTTTCCGCTGCGCGCGCCGGCCTCGATGAGCTCGACCAGTGCCCACTTGGGCGGCCCCAGTTCCAACGGGTCGGCGGTCGCTTCCCGAGCGGCACTCAACGCGTCGTCGTAGCGGCCGAGGCCATTGCACAGCACGGCGCGCGCCCACTGAATCATGTTCACACCGACCCCCTCACCGCGGGCGACGACATCTTCGAGGCAGCTCTGTAAGAGCGGTTCCGCCCGCCCGGCGTCGCCTCTCAAGGCAAGCAGACCAACCTCTCCGTAGGGCACGAGGCTGCTCTTCGTCGCCTCGACGGCGGCCCCTGCCTCCTCGACCAGGGACGTCCCCGCTGACAGGTCACCCGTGAAGAGGAGCACGACGACACGGGTGTTCAGAGCAAGGGGCAGGGCACTGAGGGCACCTGCCTCGCGAACGAGGTCCAGGTGTCGACGGGTGAGAGCGTCCCAACTCGCGTCGTCCCACAGGGACGCCGCCGTGGCGGCGGCCAGCCAGGCGGAACGCAGCGCCTCATCCATGCTCAGCTCTTCGGTTATGAACGCGTGCACCGCCCCGTCCAAGACCGGCGCCGCTGGCGTGTAGCCGTCTGTGAACATCACAGCGAGCCCCTCGAGCAGCAGGGCGTCCTTGCGCGGCGCCTCCGGCGGGGGCGACTCTCGGACGGCCTCGGCCACCTCCCGTGCCCCCGGGCCGGCGGCCAGCCGCCCGGCGAATAGTGCGGCCGACAGCGCATCGAGGTAAGTGTCCCGGGCGACTTGCGGGTCCAGTGGCTCGAACCGGCGGGCGGCGGCCAGCAACAGCGGCAGCGCCTCGTTCCCACGGTTCGCCGCGAAGGCCATCTGAGCCTGTAACAACTCCATCCGCGCCCGCTCCGCCTCCCCGACCGGTCCGACCTCGGCCATCGACAGGAGGGCGGAGGCGTCGTCGAAGGCGCCTGCGTTCACCTTGCCCTGCGCCGCGACCAGGGCGCGCTGCGCCCGACGCGCGGGGTCAGGGGTCAGCGTGGCCGCGAGTTCCAGGAAGGCGGCTGCCGCGGCCAGGCCTCCGTGTGACAAAGCGCGGTCGGCTGAGCGCTCTAGGTCGCAGGCGACCTCTTCGTCGGTGCCCACGGCGGCCCGGGCTCGGTGCCAGGCCCGGCGGTCGGGATCCAGGTCGGGGTCGGTGACGTCGGCGAGCGCCCCGTGGACAGCCCGCCGTTCTTCGCTTGAGGCCGAGCGGTAGAGGGCCGAGCGCACGAGCGGATGACGAAACTGGACACGATCGCGAAACTCGATCAGCCCGGTGGCTTCGGCGGCTGCCGCCCCGGCGGCGCCGATGTCGAGCCGCTCAGCGGCGCGCCACAGCAGCGGCACGTCTCCCACCGGTTCAGCAGCGGCGGTCAGCAGCAACTGCCGGGTCCGCCGCGGAAGGGGTTGAACCTGGCGCAGAAAACCCTGCTCGAGGCGGTGGGCCAAGGACGTCGCGGCAGCAGCGCTGCTGTCCCCTCCGAAGGCCAACTCCGCGACCGAGAGCCCCCGCGGCAGCTCCAGCAGAGCCAACGGATTCCCGTGGCACTCCGCCAGGATGCGATCAAGAACCCGGGGATCGAGCACGCCGGTGACTACCGACTGGAGGAGACGCGCCGCATCCCTGGCGCCCAGCCCGTGCAGGACGAGGTCCGGAAGCCCCGCGAACCTCGGCACATCATGAGACCCGCGGGCAGCGAAGACCATGGCCATGTGTTCGGCGGTGAGCCGTCGTGCGACGAACTCCAGCGTCTCCGACGACGCCTGGTCGAGCCACTGCGCGTCGTCCACGACGCAGATCAACGGCCGATCCTCGGCCACGTCGGTGAGCAGGGACAGCACTGCCAGAGCTACGAGAAAGCGGTCGGGCGCGCTTCCGGGCCGCAGTCCGAACACCGTGCCGAGCGCCTCCTGCTGCGGCACAGGCAGCTTGGTCAGCCGATCCAGATAGGGGCCACACAGCTGATGCAGGCTGGCGAACGGGATTTCCATCTCTGACTCGACGCCAGCCGCCCGGGCCACCCGGCATCCAACGGCGCGCTCGAGGAGGAACTCGAGCAGAGCCGTCTTGCCGATGCCGGCCTCGCCGCGCAGGACGAGGACCCCGCTGTGGCCCGCCTTGGCGGCCGCCACCAGGCTGCTCAACTTCTCGCACTCGTGGTGGCGACCCAGCAGTCCGGGCCTCGAGCCGATGGTGGACATCCCTCTACACCGCCTGTAGTTCGGGAACGGGCGCACGTCCCGTGACGCTCGGCCAGCCGGGGGTCGCCCGCAGCAGTGGTTGCTCCGGCCGCTGCGCCGCTGCGCCGCCGCGGGGCCGGTGTGAGCCAGCCTCTTGCTCGAGAAGTCATGTTGTCACCGCACGCCGCGGGACAGAAGTAGGCACAGCACCTCCTCGCGGGCAGGCGTCCGGACCGCTCCGGCCAGGGAGCGCCGCCGGGGACCTCCCTGATGTGAGGCGACCGGACGAGCGCGACGGTCATCCTCACACCGCCGCAGCAGGAAGTGGCCGTGCAGGCCAGGGCGGGAGCCGCTTCTCGCCACCGACCGTGGAGACACCAGATGAACCACGTTGTGCAAGCTCAGGACACCTCGGCGGTGATCGGCAAACCACGCCGGCGATCGCTCAGCAGGTCGGTCGCCTACGCCTTAGCGGCCTACGTCATCGGCCTCGGGTTCTTCGCGGCCGTGACGCCCTCGCCGCTGTATCAGAGCTACCGAGCGCTCTGGGGATTCTCATCCCTGACGCTCACGCTGGTCTATGCGACGTACGCCTTCGGGGTTCTGGTGACCTTGCTCTTCGCGGGCAGCGTCTCGGACGACGTCGGTCGGCGACCTGTGCTCCTGGTGGGCCTGAGCGGACTCATCGTCTCGACCATCTGCTTCTTCTTCGCCTCCTCCGTGGCCTGGTTGTTCGTCGCCCGTGGGGTGCAGGGACTGGCGACCGGCGCCGCGATCAGCGCGGCGAGCGCGGCGCTGCTCGACCTGCACCCTCGCCGCGACGCATGGGGAGTGGGGTTGGCCAACGCCGTCGCCAGTAGCGCCGGGATCGCCCTCGGCGTCCTGCTGACCTCCTTAGCGGTGGAAATCGGGAGCGCGCCCCTGAAGCCGCCCTACGTCCTTCTCTTCGGGCTCCTCGCGGTCGGGTTCGTCGGCGCATGTGCGATGCCTGAGCCCGTCACCAATCGGCGGCGTCCCCGGCTGACGTTCCAGCGACCGCACGTGCCGGCCCCTGTTCGCAGGCCGTTCGTCCTCGCCGGTCTGACCGCGCTGTCCTCCTGGTCCCTGGGCGGCCTCTTCTTCTCTCTCGGACCGGCGCTCTCGGCGCGTCTGTTCGACTCGAAGAACACCGTTCTCGCCGGCATCGGCATCGTGGCGGTCGGGGGCACCGCGGCGCTCTGCCAGCTGCTTCTGGGACGCACATCCCCATGGCTCTCCGCCTGCCTGGGTTCTATCGCGCTGGTGGTGGGTGTCTTGCTCGTGGTGCTGGCGACGGCCAAGGCCTCGAGTTCCCTGTTCGTCATCGGCTCCGCGTTCTGCGGTGCCGGATTCGGAGTGGGCTTCCTCGGCGGTCTGCGCGGGCTCGTAGGGGCCATCCCGGCGCAGCACCGCGCATCGGTGATGGCCGCGTTCTACATCGTGGCGTACGCGGCCATCTCGGTGCCGGCGGTTCTCGCCGGACTCGTCGTCGGCCATCTCGGCCTGCAGTCGACGTTCGAGGCCTTCGGCCTCGTCATCGTCGCGATCTCGTCCGTGACCGCGGGCTGGGCCTGGGCTACGCGGCCGGCCCCCTCGGGCGAACGGCGGAGGACGACGAGGACCCAGTCGCGGGCGTCGACCGCGAGAGGCTCTCGCCTGCGCGAGTGACGCGCCAGCGGGCGGGCCTCGTTCATCGACGGAGTACGACGGATGGGGCCGGCTCGACGCGCTGGAGCACCAGAGCGCCTCGCTGGCGCCTCGGCCTGTCGGCGGATGCCACCCTCCATCGGCGGCTGACCGGGACCGTGGATCGGGCATGACGAGTCAGCTGCTGGATGGGGGCCGCCACTCGGTCTCTCGGCGTCAGGTATGTGCGACGGCGTTCACGCCGCAGTGGGCTGTCCGAGCCTCGTCTGCACGGACGGCCTCGGCTCTACGGGACCCAGGATGGTCGGTGTTGTAGCGGTCTCCAAGGCGAAAGATGCTGGCCCGTCTGACTGTTGGTGCGTCCCGACCCGAGGAGGCTCGCCGCAGGCGGCACAGCCGGGCCGGGTGACCGTCCTGTTTGTTGCGAACGTGAGCTGAACCCGAGCCCGGAGAAGTCCTGGGGGCTGGAGCGTCGTTACGCTGATCCTTCTCGGGTGGGGTCCCCGGGTACGCCGCCCGGGGTTTTCACGGGCGCGAGCCCCGTCGGCTGTGACCATCTTTTTCTACGTGACTCCTCATGGCTTCCACCAGAGCGCCTTGAATGCCGTTGCGGACCGGTCCGGCCTCGCCGGTCGAACCGTCGAGTGCGCCCGTGTCGATGACGCGCTCGATCGCGCTCAAGGTGGCCATAGCAGCGTTCTCGTCCTGCGCGGCGAGGCAGGCATCGGCAAGACAGCTGTCCTGGACCGCGCCGTCGATCGTGCCGCAAACTTCAGGGTCATTCGGATCAGTGCGATCGAGTGCGAAGCGGACCTTCCCTACGCGGGCTTGCAATTGCTGTCCAGCGCCATGGAAGACGCCGTGGGCCGCCTGGAGCCTCAGCAGCGACGGGCTCTTGAGACCGCTGTCGGATCGGGCGGCGGTGAGCCGGACCGGTTGCTCCTCGGGTTGGCAGTTCGTTCGCTGTTCGAGAAGGTCGCCGGCCCCCGACCCCTGCTCTGCGTCATCGACGACGCCCAGTGGCTCGACCGGTATTCGGCGCAGGTGCTGGCCTTCGTCATTCGGCGCCTCCGGGCGGATCCGATCGCCGTCCTCATCGCTGAGGGAGATCCCCAGAAAGTGTGGGAGTTCGACGGTCTCCCTGCGCTTCGGCTGGTGGAGCTGTCCCACTCCGATGCGCGGACGTTGGTGCGTTCGCTGATCCGCGGGCGCGTGGACGAGGCCGTGATCGATCGAGTCATTGCCGAAGCGCGTGGCGTCCCTCAGGCGTTGCTGGACGCGGCGCACGGCTTCACCTCGGCGGGGCGCGCCGGTGGGTTCGCAGTCGACACTCCAGCCCTGCTCGCAGCCGGCCGGCTGCAGGAGGTCTTGGAACGGTTCCACGCGTCAGCGGACGACAGTCGTCGCCTGGCGCTGCTGGCGGCCGCTGATCCCACTGGTGATCCGGCGTTGCTGTGGCGTGCCGCCGCGACGCTCGCACTACCGCCCCAGGCGGCTGCGCCGCTCGAGTCGGATGGTCTCGTGCATGTGGGCTCACGCGTGCTCTTCTGTGACACGGCGTTGCGGTCAGCCGTCTACCACTCGGCATCGGCCGGAGACCGGCGAGCGGTCCACGAGGCGCTCGCCATCGCGACAGATTCCACATCGGCACCCGATCGGCGAGCCTGGCACTTGGCCTACGCGGCCGACGCGCCGGACGACGAACTCGCGGCGGAGTTGGAGCGCTGTTCGCCGAAGGCTGGCGAACGGGGAGGACCGGCCGCTGCGGCTGCATTCCTGGAGTTGGCCACCCTGATGACCCGCGACTCTGCGCGTCGCTCCCAGCGGGCGCTTGCCGCCGCCGCGGCGACACTCGATGCCGGTGCCACCGACGCGGCGTCTCGGCTGCTCGCCACCGCCGAGCTCGGCACTCTTGACGCATTCGGTCATGGTGGTCTGGCCCGCCTGCGTGCACAGGTCGCATCCATCTCCCGACGCGGCGACGAGTCATCCGAACTCTTTCTCGACGTCGCACGAATGTGGGAAGGACTCGATGCATCCGTTGCCCGGGACACGTATGTGGATGCGCTGGCCGCGGCCGTCGCGGCCGGTCGACTCGGGCGTCGCGGCGTGGAGGCCGTGGCGAAGGCGGTCAACGGAGGACAGCCGGCGGACCCCCGGGCGAATGACCTGCTGCTCGACGGACTCGTCGTCCGATTCACCAAGGGGCATGGGGCGGCTCACGTTCCCTTGAGTGGCGCCCTTGAGGCATGGGGCCGAGACGGCATCGGCGGTTCCGCCCTCTCGCTGTGGCTGGCCACCACCGTCGCGGCCGACCTCTGGGACGACGAGGCCTGGCATGTGCTGACAGCAGTTGGACTGGCACGTGCGGAGGACACCGGTTCTCGCACGGTGCTCCTCTGTGCGCTGGCATGCCGCGCGATGGTCGACGTGCACCGTGGCGAACTCCGTGCGGCTAGCGCTCTCGTCGAGGAGGCGCTTGCCCTAGCGCATGCTTCGGGCAACCCTCCGATCGCCCACGCCTCCCTGGTACTGGCGGGGTGGTCGGGAGAGGAGCATCGCGCTCTAGCCCTCTTCGACGCCGCGCGTAGGGACGCCGGTTTCCGTGGCGATGGGTACACGCTCAGTACAGCCAGCCTCGCGGAGGCCGTCTTGTACAACGGCCTCGGTCGCTATGACGCTGCACTGGCTGCGGCGTGGCACGCCGCCGAACTGGATGAGCTGGGCTTGTCCGGGCTCGGCTTGGTAGAGCTGATTGAAGCGGCGACACGCAGCGGAAGGCATGACGCCGCCGTGGGCGCGGTAGAGCGTTTGACCGATTCCGCCCGTGCCTCCGGCACAGACTGGGCATTGGGGATGGAGGCGCGGTCGAGAGCCCTGGTGACCGATGGTCAAGGGGCCGAGAAGCTCTACGAAGAAGCCATCGACCGGCTGGCGAGGTCACGTATCACGGTCCACCGAGCCCGCGCCCAACTGCTATACGGCGAGTGGTTGCGGCGTCAGGGTCGGCGCATCGATGCCCGAGTGCAGCTGCGAGCCGCCGAGGAGTCCTTCGTGGCGATGGGCGCCGAGGCGTTTGCTGTCCGGGCCAGGCGAGAGAACTCAGCCACGGGGGAGAAGGTGCGCCGTCGAGGAGATACGGCTGGGAACCTCACCCCGCAGGAGGCCCGCATCGCGTTTCTGGCTTGCGACGGCCTGACGAATCCGGAGATAGGTGAGCAGCTGTTCGTCAGCCCCCGCACGGTTGAATACCACCTGCACAAGGTCTTCGAGAAGTTCGGCATCACATCGCGGCGGGAACTGCCACGCCTGCTGGACAACACCGTGAGCATTTCTTCTGGACGATTTCTGCCAGCCCCCCATGCCCGCAACCCCCGACTTCGCGGGCGTCTCGATGTTGCCGGGTTCTCAACTGAACGACGGACGAACGTCCCGACCCCGCGCGACGCGTCCGAGGTGCGGTCCGTCGGCGTAGACGCCGAGGGGTGCCCGGCACCCGAGTCCGCCGCGGGGACGCCCCGGTAGCCGATCAGGAGCTGCTGCAGTGGCTGGTCCGTCGACGACCTTGCCCCTGGGCGGGCAGGCTGTGGTCGACGCTCGCGGCCAGGGATCACGATGAGACCGACTCCGCCATCCGCGCAGTCAGTCGTGGCTAGCCTCAGCATCGCGGCCCTCAGGTGTGGTCGTCGCCGTGGGCAGCAGGCAGTGCCTGACGGGACTGGCTAGACGTGAGGAAGTAGCCGGCCGTCGCGCTCTCTGCGGTCACCGCTGGACGCACACGGCGCAGGACGTCGCGGGTCGGGGACGGAGCGAATACAGCAAGCGGTACCGCAACGCGCCTCGAAGGACGACGGACCGAAGCATTCGCAGGTCAGAGCCCGTTTGCGGCAAAGCAGGAACGTCTATTCTGTCGCGCGACCGCTCGACCACCATTAGCCGACCTCAAGTGGCTCAGGACGGTGCCCCGAGTGATCACGGCATCGGGAAAGACGTGTCCGTAGACGTTGCCGGTGAGGGGCCCGGCTGAGCTCCTCGGCGGCGCGGTCGGCCGGCACTTGACCCCAAGTGCATCGCCGCGCGAGCTCCGAGGCTCTGTGAAGGCGAGCCGCAGCTGCGGAGGAGCACGACGCGCTGTTCGTCGTCGGAAGGCATCCCGGTGGGATCAGCGAGCTCCTCCATCGGGCGACCGCCGGCTCGGTCTCCCGGCGGCTTCCTGGCCGGTGTGCCCGGCCGGTCCTGCTGGTCCCCTTCCGCTGACCACGTCGTCCCCCGAACCGTCCACAGTGATCATCGCGAGTTGAGTGCGGTTGCGCGGGCGCCAGGACTGCGAGCCGCTCGCGGGGCCGGTGAAGACCCTGGCCACGGTCGCGGCGCTCACTCGCGAGGGTGCCGACGCCTGCTGCTCCTGATCCGTCATGGAGGTGCTTGACCTTGGACTTGGGTCCAAGGTGCAGGCTGGTTTGCATGACGACGACGGCCGAGCGCGGACTCCGGATCGCGGAACTGGCGCGGGCGGTCGGCGTACCGAGGGACACGGTCCGCTACTACGAGCGCGTCGGGCTGCTGCCCCCGCCGAAGCGGACGCCGGGGGGCTACCGGGACTACGACGTGGGCGCTGTCGACCGGCTGCAGTTCATCCAGGGTTCGCAGCGGCTGGGACTGCGACTGGTCGACATCGGCCACCTGCTCGCCGTCCGGGACACCGGACGATGCCCGTGTGAGCCGGCGGGGGAACTGCTCCGCCGTCGTCTGGCCGACGTCGACGCCCAGCTCGCCCGCCTCACCGCCCTGCGCGCGGAGATGGCCGCCATGGCCGCCGCCTTACCGCAGGCCGAGTGCCCCGACCCCACGCCCGGCACGTGGTGCCCACCGGAGGAGAGGGAGGTGATTGCCCATGTTCGAGCTGACATGTCCCTGCGACCCGGACTGGACCGACTGCGAGTGCAGCAACGGTTGCTGCTGAGCGAGTAGCTCCGACTCCGTGTCGAGAACGGCCATCGTCGGGACGGTGACCGACAGGTCAGGGATGGCCGTCCCTGCCGGTCGGATCGGAGCAATCGCGACACATAGCAACGTCAACACATGACGCCGGGTACTCGACGAAGCATGCCTGGCGCCTGACGCTATAAACGTCGGCATCGTCCAACAGCTCGGTCGGGGCCATTCCGCAGATAAACGACGCTCCATCAACCAGCCAGTTCCAACACTTGAATCAGAACGGCACGCATGCTACCAATGGAGGTAGCTCGAGCCCCGCTTTGCGGGGCTCTTCGTCGTTGTTGGGGTGACATGTTGGCCATTGTTGGGCGGCGTTGACGAATGCACGGCGGGATGAAGGTGTACGCGGGTGCACCTGCCGCTGCCCGCCACTATGTCGAGTCCGGGCGCGGCCGGGCCGATGACTACTACTTGACCGAGGGGACCGATGTTGCTCGCCGCTTCACCGCAGCCGGCGGGCGGGTGGAGGAACTCGCGCCGCTGACCGGGGACGGCTACGAGGCGTGGGTCGCGGGGGTGGATCCCGAGACTGCGGCGCCGTGGGGGCGGCTGCGGGAGGACGACCGGGCGGTGCGGTTCGTCGAGGTGGTGGTCAACGGCCCGAAGTCGTGGTCCCTGGCAGCAGCGCTGCACCCGGACATCGCCGAGGCATACGACGCGGCACAGGATCGCGCCGCCGAGCAGATTGTCGGCTGGCTCGGCGAGCACGCCACCACTCGGGTCGGGCCCCGAGGCGGACAGGTGCAGGTGCCCGTCGAAGCTCTGCACGCGGTGACGGTGCGGCACTGCACCTCCCGTGCGGGAGACCCCCATCGACATCTGCACCTGCAGATCAACGCCCGAGTGTTCGCAGCCGGGAAATGGCGCGGGCTGCACACCGTCGGCGTCCGGGATTCGCTGGCCGCGATCAACGGGATCGGCCATGCAGCGGTCGCCACCGACCCACATCTCCGGGCCGCACTCGCGGCCCATGGATACGCCTTGGATGGTTCCGGAGAAATACTGCAGCTTGCCGAGTACGTGGGCCCGTTCAGTGCCCGCACCGTGCAGATTGCGCGAAACATGGGACATTATGAACGGGAATGGAGGCAGGTGAACCCTGGCGAACAACCCGGCCCGGCGTTGCACCGGAGATGGGACGCGCGTGCGTGGGCCGAGGACCGCCCCGACAAGGGGCGCCGGCGACCGGCGGCGAACGTCACCGCCCGGTGGCTCGCTGAGCTCAGGGCCCTTGGATATCGCGACCGCGACATCGCGATGGCATTGACGCCGGCTCCGATCGGCGGGCTGGACCGCGACGCCGTGGCGCAGGACGTCCTCACCAGGTTGGCGGTGTCCAGGTCGGCCTGGAACGCCGCCGACATCCGCGGTGAGGTCGAGCAGACTGTCGCCGGGCAGGGCATCGTCGCCGACGCCGCCGTCCGCATCGAGCTGGCCGAGGACCTAACCGCCCGGTCCCTGGACCGCTGCGTGCCGCTGCTCCTCCAGGCCGGCGTGCTTCCCGCTGTGCCCGATCACATCCGTGCCTGGACGTCTCAGCCGGTGCTCGATGTGGAGGCCGAGCTGACTGACCGGCTCGCGGCCCGCACCCTCTCCCGCGAGACCGACACCGCCGGTATCCGGCCGGCGGTTCTGCCCGCCCAGCGGCTGGACGCCGATCAGGCGGACGCGGTCACCGCGCTCGCCGGCGGAAAGCCGCTGGTCGTGATCGAGGGCGCGGCCGGCGCCGGCAAAACCACCACCCTCGCGGCCACCCGGCGTCTGCTCGAGGAGCAGGGCCGCGGCCTGATCGTTGTGACTCCGACGCTGAAAGCCGCGAAGGTGGCCCGGGCGGAGGTGGGCACAGCCGCGGGCTCGGTGGCGTGGCTGGTGTTCCAGCACGGCTGGCGTTGGACCGAGGACGGCACCTGGACCCGCCTCGCCGCCGGCGAGGCCGACCCGGTCACCGGCGCTCTCTACGCCGGACCGGGGGCCAGCGCGCGCCTGTGCCGCGGGGATCTGCTCGTGGTCGATGAGGCCGGCATGCTTGACCAGGACACTGCCCGCGCCCTGCTCACCGTCGCCGACGAGTGCCAGGTGCGCCTCGCGCTACTCGGTGACCGGCATCAGCTGGCCGCGGTCGGCCGCGGCGGCGTCCTCGACCTCGCCGCCCGCGCCGTCGATCCGACCGCCCACCTGACACTGGAGACGGTGCACCGCTTCACCCGAACCGAGGGCACCGGCGTCACCCTTCCGGACCGCGAGTACGCGGACCTGACCCGGGCCATGCGCACCGGGGAGGATGCGGGCGCGGTGTTCGACGCCCTGCTCGCGCGCGGCCAGGTCCGGCTGCATGCTGCCCAGGGCGCGCTGACCGAGGCGTTGGCCGGCACGGCAGCCGCCTCCTACGCCGAAGGCGTGCGCGTGGCGGTGGTGGTGGACACCCGCGAGCAGGTCGCCGAACTCAACGCTGCGATTCGCGAACGGCTGGTCACCGCCGGCCGCATCCAGGACAGCACAGTCGTGACCACGCGCGCCGGGCAGCGGATCGGCGTGGGGGACTGGATCACCACCCGCCGCAACGACCGTGACCTGGACGTCGCGAATCGTGACACCTGGACCGTCGGCGGGGTCGGCGGTGACGGAGAACTCGTTGTCACCCCCGTCGATGTCACCCCGACCGCCCGTGGTCGGGGAAGTGTCACCCCGGCCGCGGCACGACAGCGGGTGCTGCCGGCGGGGTACGTCACCGCGCAGGTTGAGCTGGCCTATGCCAGTACCGCTCACGGCGTCCAGGGGGACACCGTCCCGGCAGCGCACGTGGTGATCGGCGAGCGCACCGGCGCCGCGTCTGCCTACGTCGGGATGACCCGCGGCCGCCAGAAGAACACCGCCCACCTGGTCGCTGCCGACGTCGCGGATGCCCGGGAGCAGTGGATCGCCGTGTTCGCCCGTGACCGGGCCGACCTCGGCCCCGCGCATGCCGCCGAACTCGCCGCGCGGGAGGCCGCCCGGTACGTCCCCACCCGACCGCTCGAGCAGGTCCTCGCCGACCTGCACGAAGCGTGGACGGCTGAGCAACACGCCGAGCTCCGGCTTGCCATCACCCAGCCGCTGCGCGACCGGCTGCGGCAGCTCGTGGAACTCGGCGGGAACCCCGTCCAACGTTTGGAAGGCCGACTCGCACGAGAACGGCAGGCGGGGCGGAACGTCGACCACGCCGACCGGCAGGTGCGCGCGGTCGAGGTGATCTTGCGTGGCGACGCCGACCGCATTCGCCAGCAGCTCATCGACGCCTGGGACGGTCAACGCGACGGCGCCTCCCAGGCAGCGGCGGTGGTGCTCCAAGGAGCCGGCCGGTTGGGGCAGCGGCGGCGGGCGGTTACCCGGGCCGGCGAGGAGCTCACCGAGTGGGCCGACATCTGGCGGCCCTACCTCCCCGACCTGCCCGCTGACCCTCGGGCGATCGCCGAGCATGCCGATTCGTTCGATGACCGCGCAGCACTGTGGAGGGCATTTGACGACGCCGCCCGCCGAGGCGCAGAGGGGGCCCATCCTGAGCAAGCCGCCCTGCGCAGCGCCGCGGCCACCGCCCGGAACGCCCACGCGCGAGCCACGCGGGCCCGCGGTGAGGGCCGACGCGAGCGGGACGAGATGGTTGCCCGCTTTGGCCGGGTGGCCCACACGCCGGATCCGGCCGCAAAGCTGGTTGAAGTCGACCGGGAGATCACCGCCGCCGGCTGCGACCTGGCCGCAACCCGGGCACGCATCGAGCACCTCACGGGCGAGCCTGCCTTCCGCGGCCAGCCGCCGGACCGGATCGTGCGAGAGCGCGACGCCTGGCGGGCACGCCGCGACGCCGACCGCAACCGCGACCGGCATTCTCCGGGCACCCCGCGGCCGCCCGACCCGTACGTGCTCGACCGCTCCCGGTCCGCCGGCCGTTCCGGCCCCGGCCTCGGGAGATGACCGTGACGCGGTCGCCCCGGAGGCGAGGGCTCGGGCCGGTGCTGGAGGAGGACAGAAGGCAATGCCAGAAGCTTCGCGGTCGGTGACAGGAGCCGGTCCGAAATCGCGCCTTCTGGGAGTGCAAGGGCCATCCACACCCGACAAGACCCGGAGCCAGTCATGCCCGAACCGGTCACCGGCCACGAGAGCGAACTGCTCACCATCACCGAAGCAGCCGACCTCCTGCGCACCCCGGTGGCCACCCTTCGGTACTGGGGGCATCGCAACATCGGCCCGCACAGCTTCCGGCTCGGCCGCCGCGTGCTCTACCGCCGCGACGACCTCCAGAGGTGGATCGACGCGAAAGCAGGCCAGATCCGTGTGCGCTGAAGAAGTCCCTCCGCGACGGCGGCGCGGAGGTCACACGGGCGACCCCGATGCGGTCGGGCGGGGAGAACGTGCCGCGCCGGCGGTGTCCTCCCCGGCTCGGCGGGCGCTGCAGGCCCGGATGGCGGCCCACGCGCTGCACGCCGGGACCCCGGACGCGGCTGCCCACACCGCACCTGCCCGGGCGGCGTTCCTGGGGCGGTTCGAACGCGAGGTCGACCCGGACGGGGTTCTTGATCCGCGCGAGCGGAACCGTCGCGCCGAGCACGCCCGCAAGACCTACTTCCTCCGGCTGGCCCTGGCATCGGCCCATGCCCGGGAAGCCCGCCGGGGCCGCGGCGGGCCGAACCCAGCCGGGAATCGGTAGCAGGCCCGGGGGAGACGCCCCGTTCCGTAGGTCCCCGGACTGCGCCCGGTTCGGCCGATGGGGCAGGCCGCGGACGGCGGCCTGCGCCGATCACATGGGCCACGTCCTCGGTGACGTCCTCGGTGAGGTCTTCGGTGACGTCGAGGTCAGCGACGGTTGGTGCAGGCCCCGCTCAGCGCCGCGCGGTCATGGTTCACAACCGGTCGCCCAGGGCAGCGCGGTGGAATGCGGCGCGGGCGCGTTCATCGGCGGCGCTGGCGGCGTACCGGCCGACCATCTCCCGGGACCGCCAGCCGGCCAGCCGCATGAGGTCTTGCTCCTGGCCGCCGGAGGCGAGCCAGGTGTGGGCGTAGGTGTGCCGGAAGCGGTGCGGGTGGACGTCGTGCACCCCGGCCTCGGCCGCCCGTCGTTCGAGCATCTGCCGGACACCGGAGTCGGTGACGCGCCCCTTCTTGCCCAGCCACAGCGCATCGGTGGCGGCCTGCGGGTGCTGAGCGCGGGCCCGGAGGTAGCGGCGGAGGGCGTCGGCGGTCTTCGTGCCGTAGGGAACGGCGCGGCCGCGTCTGCCCTTGCCCATCACGATGGCCACGCTCTGCTCGCTGTCCAGGTCGCTGACGGCGAGGCCGGCCAGCTCCCCGGCGCGCATGCCGGTGTCGATGAGCATGCGAAGCATGGCGGTGTCCCGGCGGTTCTCAAAGGTGTTGCCGCGGGCGGCGTCGAGCAGGGCGCGCAGTTCGTCGTCGGTGAGGATGTCGACCGGCTGCTCGGGCACGGCGGGCGGGCGCATGCGTTCCATCGGGGAGTGGCCGATCTCGCCGTCCTCGACCAGCCAGCGGAACAGTTGTTGCAGCGAGCGGTAGTGCTTGGCCACGGTGGCTGGGGAGACCCGGTCGGACAGAGCAGCGAGGAAGGCCTCGATGTGCTCGCGGGCGATGCCGGCCGCGCTGGAGGGCATGCCCGCCTCGTGCAGCCAGACCTGCAGGTTGTCGCCGACCTTGAGGTAGCTGGCGATCGTGGACGGCGCGACGTTGCGGGCGCGCAGGTGCGTGCGCCAATCGGGCAATAGGACCGACAGATCATCGATCGGCGGGGTGATCTGGGGCACAGATGCACCGCTCAGAGCAGCCGCGCCACCCCGGATCCGCGTCTGCGTCATGGTTCACATGATGGCACAATACCCGTCTGTTGGAGCGCTGTGCGGGATCCAGTACCCGCGTATTGCCTGGTGGTGGGGCGGGTGGGGCTCGAACCCACGACCCAGGGATTATGAGTCCCATGCTCTGACCGGCTGAGCTACCGCCCCAGGGCGTCACGCTAGCGTTCACGGCAGACGGCCCGGCGAGGTGCCCTCCGCCTACGACCGGTGGACGATCCTGGTCACTTGTGTCCACGTGTCGCGCTCAAGATCACGCTGACCTGCCTTGATGATCGCCACGGTGGACCCACCCGTCTCCGGGCGTCTCATCGTTACCAGTCAGCACTGGCGCGGGAAGGTCACGATCCGGCAAACTGTCCCCGTCGCTCTGAGAGCCGACGCGGTACGACTGCAGTTCATCGCACGACAGGTCCGTTGGGGAAGACGGAGTCAGTCGAGTCGATGGAGGTGCACCGTGCAGCGACGGTCAGCCCAGGGTGTCGTCTTCGTGCACGCGTGCCCGAAGGCTCTCTGCCAGCATGTCGAATGGGCGCTCGAGCGCGTCGTCGGCACGCCGGTTTCCTTGGCATGGGGTGAGCAGCCCGTGACCCATGGGTCCTACCGTGCCGAGGTGGCCTGGACCGGTGCCCCGGGGACCGGGGCCAAGCTCGTGGCGGCCCTCAAGCAGTGGCCGATGCTGCGCTTCGAGGTCACCGAGGAAGCCAGCCAGGGCAACGACGGCGAGCGCATGTCCTACGTGCCCGGCTACGGCGTGCACCGCTCCTCGATCAGCGCGAACGGCGACCTGATCGTCAACGAGCAGCAGCTGCGCCACCTCGCGGCGACCGCGAACTCCGTCGAGGCCTTCCGCCACGGGGTCGACGACCTCCTCGGCGCCGCCTGGGACGCCGACCTCGAGGCCTACCGCCACGCCGGCGACGGCACCCAGGTCACCTGGCTCCACCAGGTCGTCTGACGAAGGACCCTGCTGCCCCCGCGCAGCAGGGCCGATGACGGCACGGGCCCGGCACCTCTGCGCGAGGTGCCGGGCCGCCGTCGTGTCAGAGGGGGATGTTGCCGTGCGCCCCGCGGCCGGACGGCGCCGCCGCCAGGGCGGCCACCAGCCGGCGCTTGGTGTCGGTCGGCGCGACCACGTCGTCCACGACGCCGATCTCCCGCGCCCGGTTGACGCCGCCGGCGATCCGCTCGTGCTCGGCGGCCAGCTGCGCGTGCAGCGCCTCGCGCTCGCCGGGCTGGGCGGCGGCGAGCTTCTTGCGGTGCAGGATCCCGACCGCTGCCTTGGCGCCCATGACGGCCACCTCGGCGCCCGGCCAGGCGAACACCGCGGTGGCGCCCAGCGAGCGGGCGTTCATCGCGATGTAGGCCCCGCCGTAGGACTTGCGGGTCACCAGGGTCACCCGCGGCACGACCGCCTCGGCGAAGGCGTGCAGCAGCTTCGCGCCGCGGCGCACGACGCCGTCCCACTCCTGGCCGACGCCGGGCAGGTAGCCGGGGACGTCGACCAGCACGACCAGCGGCACGCCGAACGCGTCGCACATCCGCACGAACCGCGCCGCCTTCTCCGCCGACGCGGAGTCCAGGCAGCCACCGAGCCGCAGCGGGTTGTTGGCGATCACCCCGACGGTGCGGCCGGCCAGCCGGCCCAGCGTGGTGATGACGTTCGGGGCGAACCGCGGGTGCAGCTCCAGCCCCGGACCGTCGAGCAGCGCAGCGACCACCGGCTTCACGTCGTAGGCCCGGTTGCGCTGCTCGGGCATCAGCGCCATCAGGTCGACCGCGGGCTCTCCCTCAGCAGCGGCGAAGGTGCCCTGCGCGGCGAGCAGGTCGACCGCCGTCCGGGCCGTCTCCAGCGCCTCGGCCTCGGTGCCGGTGACCACGTGCACGACACCGGACCGCCGGCCGTGCGTGTCCGGCCCGCCGAGCTGCTCCTGGTCGACGACCTCACCGGTCACCGAGCGGACGACGTCCGGCCCGGTGACGAAGACCCGGCCCGCCGGGCCCATGATCACCAGGTCGGTCAGCGCCGGGCCGTAGGCCGCGCCACCGGCGGCCGCGCCGAGCACGACGGAGATCTGCGGCACCCGGCCCGACGCCCGCACCATCGCGGCGAAGACCTCACCGACCGCGTGCAGCGCGGTGACGCCCTCGGCCAGCCGCGCCCCGCCGGAGTGCCAGATGCCGACGACCGGCACCCGCTCACGCAGCCCGGCGTCGATCGCGTCGACGATGTGCTGGCAGCCGTCGACGCCCATCGCGCCGCCCATGATCGTGGCGTCGGTGCAGTAGGCGATCACCGGCGACCCGGCCACCGTCCCCCGTGCCGCCAGCACGCCGGAGGTGTCCCGGGGGGCGAGCGCCTGCATCGACCCGGGGTCGAAGAACCGGGTGAGCCGGTCCTCGGGGTCCCGCGGGTCGATGGTCGCGGCGGGCGGCGGCGCGGCGGAGACGGTGGTCATGAGCAGCTCCTCGGAGCGCGAGTCGGGGGGCAGCCGGATCCCGTCGTCACGCCGTCGTGAACACCAGGGCCATGTTGTGGCCGCCGAAGCCGAACGAGTCGTTCAGCGCGGCGGAGAAGGTCGCCTTCCGCGCCTCGCGGCGGACGATGTCGAGCGCCTGGACGGCGGCACCGTCGTCGGGGTCCTCCAGGTTCGCCGTCGCCGGCACGAGCTGGTCGCGCAGCGCGAGGATGGTGAACACCGACTCCAGCGCGCCGGCCGCGCCGAGCAGGTGGCCGGTCTGGCTCTTGGTGGCGGTGACCAGCGTGTGCTCGCCGATCGCGTCCCGGATGGCGGTGGCCTCGGCGAGGTCGCCCAGCGGCGTCGACGTGGCGTGCGCGTTGACGTGCCCGATGTCGGCCGGGGTCAGCCCGGCGTCGCGGATCGCGGCGCCGATGGCCCGGGCCGCGCCCTCGCCCTCCGGGTGGGGGGCGACCAGGTCGTAGCCGTCGGACGTCGCGCCGGCGCCGGCCAGCCGGGCGTAGACGGTGGCGCCCCGGGCGGCGGCCGCGTCGGCGCGCTCGAGCACCAGGGCGGCGGCGCCCTCGCCGAGGATGAAGCCGTCGCGGCCCTTGTCGAACGGTCGCGAGGCGCGCTCGGGCTCGTCGTTGCGGGTGCTCATCGCGCGCATGGCGGCGAACCCGGCCATCGGCAGCGGGTGCACGCAGGCCTCGGTGCCGCCGACGACGACCATGTCGGCCCGGTCGAATCGGAGCAGGTCCAGGCCCCAGCGGATCGCCTCGGCGCCGGAGGCGCAGGCGCTGACCGGGGCGTGCACCCCGGCGCGGGCGCCGACGGCCAGACCCACGGCGGCCGCCGGGCCGTTGGGCATGAGCATCGGGATGGTGAAGGGGGAGACGCGCTTGGGGCCCTTGCTCTCCAGGACGTCGTCCTGGCCGAGCAGCGTCAGTGCGCCACCGATGCCGGTGCCGAACACGACGGCGAGCCGCAGCGGGTCGATGCCCGAGTCGGCGCCGTCAGCGTCCTTCCAGGCCTCCTCCGCGGCCACGACCGCGACCTGCTGGCTGCGGTCGAGCCGGCGGACGCGGACGCGGTCCAGCTGCTCGGCCGGTTCGTCGGTCAGCCGGGCGACGAGCTGGGCGGGGAACTCCTTGGCCCAGTCGTCGGTGATCCGGCTGACCCCGGACCGCCCGGCCAGCAGCGCCTCCCAGGTGGTGGCGACGTCACCACCGAGTGGCGTGGTGGCACCGAGCCCGGTGACGACGACGTCGGTGGGCGTGCTCATGGTCTTTCCTCCTGGGACTGGCTGGCCGGACGGCCGGGGAACGTGACGTGCGGGGTTGGCCGCCCTTCAGGGGCCCGCGCCGAGCTTGCGAGGCGTGGGGGGAAGGGTGGTCCTTTACTGGTTCTTCTCGATGAAGGAGATCGCGTCGCCGACGGTCTTGATGTTGGCCAGCTCGTCGTCCGGGATCGCGACGCCGAACTTGTCCTCGACGGCGGTGGCGATCTCGACCATCGACAGCGAGTCGACGTCGAGGTCGTCGGTGAACGACTTCTCCGGGGTGGCGTCGGCGGGGGTCACGCCGGCCACCTCCTCCAGGATCTCGCCGAGGCCGGCCTGGATGTCTGCGGTGCTGGGCACGCGGGGTCCTCTCTACGAAGTGGGTGACGCCGGACCGGGAGCGGTCCGCCGCCGTCGTCCGGGACGGGTGTCCCGGCAGTCGTGGGGGTCAGGGCAGCCGACTCACGGCAGCCGCAGCACCTGGCCGGCGAAGGTGAGCCCCGCGCCGTAGCCGAGCACCAGGGCCAGGTCACCGGACTTGGCCTCGCCGGACTCCAGCAGCGCGGTGAGCGCCAGCGGCACGGAGGCGGCCGAGGTGTTGCCGGACTGCACGATGTCGCGGGCGACGACGGTGTCCTCGTCGAAGCCGAGCTTCTTGACCATCGACTCGATGATCCGCAGGTTGGCCTGGTGCGGGGCGAAGACGTCGATGTCGGCGGCGGTGACGCCGGCCTTGTCCATCGCCTCGGTGAGCGTCTCGGTGAGCTTGGTCGTCGCCCAGCGGTAGACCGCCTGGCCGGCCATGGTCATCGTCGACCGCCCGGCGGCGATCTCGATCGCGGTGTACTGGTCGCCGTCACTGCCCCAGGCGACCGGGCCGACGCCCGGCTCGTCGGAGGGGCCGAGGACGGCGGCGCCCGCGCCGTCGGCGAAGATCACCGCGGTGGTCCGGTCGGTCATGTCGGTGACGTCGGTCAGCCGCTCCACCCCGACCACCAGCACGTTGCGCGCGTCGCCGCTGCGGATGGCGTCGGAGGCCATGCCGAGGGCGTAGCAGAACCCGGCGCACCCGGCGTTCAGGTCGAACGCGCCAGGGCGGGGGATGCCCAGCCGGTGCGCGACCTGCGGCCCGATGCCCGGGATCGGCGCGCGCAGGCTGGCGCTGGCCAGGATGACCAGGTCGACCTCGTCCGGACCCAGCCCGCTCGCCGCCAGGGCCTTGCCGCCGGCCGCGCAGGCCATCTCGACCAGCGTCTCGTCCTCCGACGCCCACCGGCGCTCGGCGATGCCGACCCGGGTCTGGATCCACTCGTCGTTGGTGTCCATCGTCTCGGCGAGCTCGTCGTTGGTCACCCGACGACGAGGCCGGTAGGCCCCGAGGCCGAGGATCTGCGCGCCGGGTGAGCCCGGCCGCATCTTGATGCTGGTCACGAGACCTCCGGGTAGAGACGGGCGATGGGGTCGCCGGCGTCGACGAGGTCGCCGTCCTGGACCAGCCACTCGGCGAGGACGCCGTCGTAGCCGGCCGAGACCTTGACCTCCTCGCGGCGGCTGCGGACGCAGCCGAGCGGGGAACCGGCCGGCAGGTGGGTGCCCTCGGGCACCTCGGCGGGGCTGACCGTGCCGCGGACCGGGGACACGACGACCCGCCAGTCGGGGGCGTGCTCGCCCTCCGCACGGCTCCGCTCCGCGGAGATCAGCTCGCGGGCCCGGTCGAGGTCGGCCGGGCCGGTGAGCGCCAGCACCTCGATGCCGGTGCCCTTCCACTCCCGCTTGGCGAGGCCGGCGAGCGCGCCGGCCGGGGGGAGCTCCAGGACGGCGGTGACCCCGAGGTCGCGCAGGGTGGCCAGGCAGGCGTCGAAGCGCACCGGGCTTGTGACCTGGCTGACCAGCCGGGAGACCACCTCCGCGCCGTCGACGACGGCCGCACCGTCGGCGTTGGACAGCAGCAGCCGGCTGGGGTCGGCCGGGCGCAGGCCGCCGACCAGACCCTCGAGCTCCTCGCGGGCCGAGGACATGTAGGAGGTGTGGAAGGCGCCGGCCACCGACAGCGGCACGATCCGCGCCTTGGCCGGCGGGTCGGCCTTGAGCGCGTCCAGTGCCTCCAGGGCGCCGGCCGCGACGACCTGCCCGCCGCCGTTGCGGTTGGCTGGGACGAGCCCGTGCCGTTCGATGACGGCGAGCACCTCGTCGAGGTCCCCGCCGATGACGGCGGACATGCCGGTCGGCGTCTGCGCGCAGGACCGGGCCATCGCCCGGCCGCGCACCGCGGTCAGCGCGATCGCCGCCTCGACGGAGAGGACGCCGGCCAGCGCGGCGGCGGTGAGCTCGCCGACGCTGTGCCCGGTGATGACGACGTCGCGGCCGGCCTGGGGCGTGTGCACCACCGGACCGGGCATGCCACCGAGCTCGCGGGCGATGAACAGGCTCATCGCGACGACGAGCGGCTGGGTGACCGCGGTGTCCTTGATGGCGTCGGCATCACCGGTCGTGCCGAGCGTCAGCAGGTCGGCGTCGGCGATCGCACCGGCCCAGCGGAAGAACGACTCGGCACCGGGGAGGTCGAGCCACTCGGTGAGCATCCCGGGCTTCTGGGCACCCTGTCCGGGGGCGAGGACGGCAAGCACCTGTCCACCGTGCCAGGCGGAGGGTGTTCCGCGGGATGGGGTGACCCACGAACAACACAGGGGTGTTCTTGGAGGATCCCTCCAAAAGGCGGCCCGGCAACTCGACCTGGGACCGCGTGTCGGTGGCGGAGACCACAACTGCGGGGCACCGGAGGTGGCCGTCAGTGCCAGAGCGAGTGGTCGCCCTCCAGCTGCCCGAGGGCCAGCGCGAGCTGCAGCGTCCAGGCCCCGCGGGGGTCGGTGGCCGAGCACCCGGTCAGCTCCGCCGCCCGCTTGAGCCGGTACCGGACGGTGTTGGTGTGCACGAACAGCGCCCGTGCGGTGGCCTCCAGGTTGCCGCCGTTGCCCAGCACGGTGCGCACCGTCTCCAGCAGCTCGGGGCCCGCGGACTGCAGCGGCATCGCCACCTGCTCGGCCAGCGCGGCGCGGGCCAGCGGGTCGCCGTCGAGGGCGCGCTCGGGCAGCAGGTCCTCGGCCGCCACGGGTCGCGGCGCCTCGGGCCAGGCGGCGGCGGCGTGCAGGCCGGCCAGGGCGGCGGAGGCGGACTCCCCGGCGTGCGCGAGGGAGTCCACCCGCGGGCCGACGACGACGGGACCGGCGCCGAACTCCCGGCAGACCCGGGAGGTGACCGCGGTGAGGTCGGGCCCGCCACCGAGGACGACGACCAGCTCGTCGGCGTGCACGCCGACCAGCACCTCGCAGCCCATCGAGCGCGCGGCCCGGCGGACGGCGGTGCTCGAGTCCTGCTCACCCGGGGGAGCGGAGCCGACGACCACCACCACCGGCTCGGTGTCCGCCCAGCCCAGCGCGGCGGCCCGGCCGGGCAGTTCCTCGGCGCGGTCGCCGCGCACCAGCGCGTCCACGACGAGGGCCTCCAGCCGTGCGTCCCAGGCGCCGCGGTTCTCGGCGTAGCTGGCGTAGACGTGCGCGACGGCGAAGGCGATCTCCCGGCTGAACTGCAGCACGGTCAGCTGCAGCCGCTCGACGTCCCCGGGCTCGGCGACCTGCTCGACCCGGTCCTCGACCACCTCGACGGTCACCTTGATCAGGTCGACCGACCGGCGGAGCGGGACGGCGTGCATCAGCTCGCGGGGTGCGGCGCCGAACACCTCGCCGGTCAGCCGGGGCGGTCGGCCCGGGTTGCGGCACCACTCCACCAGCGAGGCGATGCCGGCCTGGGCGACGATGGTGACCCAGGAGCGCTGCGCGGCCGGCATGGCGCGGAACCAGGAGAGCTCCTCGTCCATCCGGGCCACCGCCTGGGTGGCCAGCGCGCCGGAGGCCCGCTCCAGCCGGCGCAGCGTCGCCTCCGACGGCTGGGTGGTCCCGCGCGCTGCCTGCACGGCTCCAGCGTGTCACGGCGCGCATCGTCGGGGATCGTGGAGCGGTGCACACCGCTCATCCGGGTCAGACCCGCCACCGCGCGGCCTCCGTCGTCCCGGCCCGGCTGGCGGTGGCCGGGTCCGTGGTCGTGTTCGCCGTGCTCGCCTGGGCGGTGATGGTCGACTTTGCGCCGGTGCTGGCCGCCGACCGGCGGGTGGCCGCCGCGCTCTACGCGGGCGACGGCCGGTCCCGGTGGGTCGAGTTGCTGCTCGAGGTCGCCACCGCACCCGGGCTCTCGGCCAGCCGCGCGGTCGTGCTGCTCCCCGTCCTGGTCTGGCTGGTGCTGCGCCGCGCCTGGTGGACGGCGGCCTGGGTGTTCGTCGCCGCGGCCGGGGTCGGCCCGCTGACCACGCTGCTCAAGGACGCGTTGGGCCGACTGCGACCGCAGTTCGCCGGGGGCGGCGCCGGCTACGCGTCCTTCGGCTTCCCCAGCGGTCACTCCTCCGGGATCGTCACGCTGGTGACCATCCTGCTGGTCGTGGCCTGGCCGCTGCTGGCGTTACCCGCCCGGCGGGCCTGGCTGGCGCTGGGGGTGGCGCTGGTGCTGCTGGTCGGGCTCACCCGGATGTGGCTGGGCGTGCACTACCTCTCCGACGTGCTCGGCGGCTGGGCGCTGGGCCTGGGGTGGACGTTGCTGGTTGCGCTGGTCCTCGGTGCCCTGCCCGGGCACCGCGCCGCGCTGAGCCGGGAGACGACGTGACGGTGCTGGACTCGCGCGTGTTGCTCGCCCCGGACGACGGGTCGCTGGGGCCGCTGCTGCGGCTGGCCGACGACCGGCTCGGTCCGGGCGCCGGGTACGGGCGGCACCCGCACGCCGCCGTCGACGTCGTGGCGGTGGTGCTGGACGGCTCGCTCCGGCACGCGTGGGGGCGGGAGGCGGTGCTCGGGCCGGGGGACGTCGCGGTGCTGCGGGCCGGCCGGGGCCTCGAGCACGACGAGGTGGCCGGCGCCGGGGGAGCGCACGCCCTGCAGACCTACCTGCGGTCGGCCGAACCGGCCGGCCAGCCCGCGCACGACGTGCTGCTGCGGCCGACCGGCTGGGTGGACCTCGGCCGCGCCGACGCCCGGCTGTGGACCGGCGCAGCGGGGCCCGACGTGCCACCCGGGCTGCGCGTCGTCGTCCGGGACGGGAACGTCTCGACAGCCGTCGGCGAGGGGCCGGTCCCGGGTGGGGCCTTCGTCTGCGTGTGGCAGCTGGACGCCGCGCGGCCCGCCTGGGCCGGGTGAGGTGCCTGCCGCGTCAGAGGACCGAGAAGCCCGACGCGGGTCCGGGTCGGCCGGTCGCCAGCAGCAGCAGCTCCCCGGCCCGTCCGCCGGTGACCGCGAGGTCGGCGACCAGCGCGAGGGCCTGCGCTGCCGGCCGCGCGGGGACGTCCAGCGGTGCCGACAGCGCCCGGGCCAAGTCCAGGGTGTGCACCACGAGCTCGAACGTCCGGGTCGGCAGGTAGTCCACCAGCCGCATGCCACCGGCGATCGTCGTCAGCAGCTCGCTGCCGTCCCGGGTGTCGAGCAGCGCGAGGACGCGCTCGGCGATCTCGGCCACCGCCGCGGCAGGTGCCGGGCCGAGGGCGGCTCCGGCCTCCCGCCCGCGCGCTGCGACGGCAGCCGGGTCGCCGGTGGCCGAGATAGCGGAGAAGTAGTCGACGGCGGAGGCGACCTCGACGGTCGCGGCCGGACGGGCGAGATAGGTCTCGACGGTCAGGAGGGCCCGGCTGGTGTGGCCGACCAGCGCGCGGACGTCCCACTCGCCGAGGCCGGGCTCGCCCCACCGGTCGTCCACCAGCGACACCGTGCGGAGGAAGGACCCCGCGGCGTCGGAGAACGCCGTACGGGCGTCGTCCCAGCTCACGACCATGCGCGGGAGCCTAGCCGTGCTCGGCCGCCCCCGATCCTGAGCGTTGCTACAGACTGGGCGGCATGCCCGCAGACACCACCGCCGCTGACCTGCTCGCCGCCGCCCACGCCGACGCCGCCCGCACCGTCGACCTCCGCCGTCGCCTGCACCGGCAGCCCGAGATCGGCCTGCACCTGCCGAGGACCCAGGCGATCGTGCTCGAGGCGTTCGCCGACCTGCCGATCGAGGTGACCACCGGCTCCAGCACCAGCTCGGTGGTCGGCGTCCTCCGCGGCGCCCGCCCGGGCCCGACCTACCTGCTGCGCGGGGACATGGACGCGCTGCCGGTGCACGAGGACACCGGCCTGGACTTCGCCTCCGAGGTGCCCGGCGTGATGCACGCGTGCGGTCACGACACCCACGTCGCGATGCTGCTGGGCGCTGCCCGGTTGCTCAGCGAGCGCCGCGACGCCCTCGCCGGCCAGGTCGTGTTCATGGTGCAGCCGGGCGAGGAGGGCTACCACGGTGCGCGGTTCATGCTGGAGGAAGGGTTGCTCGACGCCGTCCCGGAGGCGCCGGTGAGCGGCGCGTTCGCGCTGCACATCTCGACCATGTGGCGCAGCGGCACGATCAACGTCCGGCCCGGCCCGATGATGGCCTCCGCGGATCAGTGGACGATCACCGTGCACGGCCGCGGTGGGCACGCCTCGACGCCGCACCTGGCCGCCGACCCGGTGCCGGTGGCCGCCGAGATCATCCTGGCGCTGCAGTCGATGGTCACCCGGCGCACCGACGTCTTCGACCCGGCCGTGGTGACCGTGGGCCACCTCGAGGCGGGTCACACCGACAACGTGATCCCGGAGACCGCGCTGGTGCACGGCACGATCCGCACCCTGTCACCGGAGCGGCGGGCCGACGTCCTGGCCTCGGTGCAGCGGGTCGGTGAGCACGTGGCGCTGGCTCACGACATGACCGCGCAGTTCGTCCACGTCGAGGGTTACCCGGTGACCGTCAACGACGCCGACGTCGCCGCGCAGGTGACGGCGACGGCCGCGGCGCTGCTCGGGGAGCAGGCCAGCGCCGTCATGCCGGTGCCGCTGATGGGCGCCGAGGACTTCTCCTACGTGCTCGAGAGGGTCCCCGGCGCGATGGCGTTCCTGGGCGCCTGCCCGCCGGAGCTGGACCCGGCGACCGCGCCGGGCAACCACTCCAACCACGTCCGCTTCGACGAGGACGCCCTGCCCAGCGGCGTGGCGCTGTACGCCCGGATGGCGCTCGACGCCCTCACCTGAGCGGGGCGGCCTGGGCAGTGATCAGGTCACCTGATCACTGCCCGTCCTCCCGCGCCAACGCAGGTGCGGGAGGACGGCCGTTGGTGCGGGAGGATGTGCGGCGGGATCAGCCGGCGGCAGCTCTCGGGGTGATCCGGGTGCCGCTGTTGTACAGCTGCGTCCGGTAGCGCGGGGCCGATGGGCGGCCGCGGTCGAGCAGGCTCCGCAGGCGAGCGACCTTCTCGGAAGGGCGCAGGCGGACGTCGTCGGGGGTGATGCGGACCCCGTGCAGATCCAGGTCGAGCAGGTCGTCGTGCCGACGCTTCTCCTCCCGGAGCGCATCCGCCGGCGAGCGACCCCGCCACGGGTCGGTGTACTTGACCATGCCGTCGCACTCGGCGAAGACCCCGTGGTGGGGCCAGTACATGTCCAGGACGGCGACCAGCCGGGAACCGAGGAAGACCGCCTGCTGGAGCAGGGGTTCGGGCAGTCCGGCCTCGAGCAGCGCCAGCCGCGTCCTGGTCTCGTGCGGGGAATGTGCCCCCACCCGAGCGAGGGAGACGGCGCGAGCGGCACCCCGCAGCCGACCCAGTGCGTCTGCGCCAGCGCGGCGGCCGTCAACTCGGGCAGCGTCGTCCGGCCGTCGGCGAGAGCGTCGTCCACCGCCACGACGGCGTCGACGAGCTGCCATTCGCGGCCGACGTCGGCCAGGGTCCGGGGGAGGGTGGTGAGCGGCAGGCCACGCTGTTCCACGACGTCCCGGGCGGGGGTCGTGGCGGCGCTGATCCGGTAGCCCCGTCCGACGCGGAACTGCTCGGGATCGGTGAGTCGGACCTCGGTGGTCAGGCCGTGGGGGAGGACGAGCTCGTGCAGGCGCGCGGCCGAGCCGTGGCTGATCACCACCGAGTTCCGCTCGAGCCGGCGCAGCACGGCTGCGCACTCCAGTCGGTGGACGCGCCCCTCCCGGTCGTGCTGGCGCCAGACCTCGCCGGTCGTGTAGACGCCGTACCGGATGTGGTGCCAGGCGCCAGAGCGCAGGAGCGGTCCGATCTCCTTCTTGTGGACGCCGGCGGCCAACGCGTCAGCAGTGGCGAAGACGCCGGCGTGGCGGGTCATGGCACTGCTCAGGGAGGGCTCCACGCCGCCACCGTCGCGGGGACTGCGGGGGCGCGGAAGAGCGCCGGGAGAACTGTGGACGCCGGCGCAGGCTGGGGACGGTCGGCGCACCGTGCCGTGCTGGGACGGCATCGGCGTCCCGCCTGGCGTCGTCCTACCGCACCAAAGGCCGTCCCCCCGCACCAACGTCGGTGCGGGGGGACGGACGGTGATCAGGTGACCTGATCGAAGCCGGGCAACGGCGTCAGGCCTCCGGCTGCTGCTCCGGGGTGGTGGTGGTGTCCTCCGGAGCCGCCTGCACGTCGCCGATCTGGTACTTCTCGACGGCCTGCCGGACGACGTCCCGCTCGATCTCGCCACGGGTGGCCAGCGCGGCCAGGGTCCGGACGACGATCGACTCGGCGTCCACCCGGAAGTGCCGCCGCAGCGCCGGGCGGGTGTCGGACAACCCGAACCCGTCGGTGCCCAGCGACACGATGCCGCCCGGGACGAACGGCGCCAGCAGGTCCGGCACCGCCTTCATCCAGTCCGACACCGCCACGACCGGGCCGGGGGCGTCGGCCAGCTGCTGGGTGACGAAGGGGACCTGCGGCTCCTCGGCCGGGTTGAGCAGGTTCCACTCGTCGACCTGCACCGCCTGGCGGCGCAGCTCGTTCCACGAGGTGACCGACCAGACGTCGGCCGACACCCCCCAGTCGTCGGCCAGCAGCTGCTGTGCCCGCAGCGCCCACGGCACGGCGACACCCGAGGCCAGCACCTGGGCCTTGGTCCTGTTCTCCACCTGGGGCCCCTCGGCGTAGCGGTACATGCCCGCCAGCAGCCCGGTGACGTCGAGGCCCTCGGGCTCGGCCGGCTGGGGGTAGGGCTCGTTGTAGACCGTCAGGTAGTACATGACGTTCGGGTCGCGGTGCCCGCCCAGCGGAGCGCCCGGGTCCTCGCCGTACATCCGGCGCAGGGCGTCCTTGACGATGTGCCCGAGCTCGTAGGAGAACGCCGGGTCGTAGGAGACAACGGCCGGGTTGGTCTCCGCCAGCAGCAGCGAGTGCCCGTCCTCGTGCTGCAGGCCCTCGCCGTTGAGGGTGGTGCGCCCCGCGGTCGCGCCGAGCAGGAAGCCGCGGGTCATCTGGTCACCGGCGGCCCAGAACTCGTCACCGGTGCGCTGGAACCCGAACATCGAGTAGAAGATGTAGATCGGGATCATGGCCTCGCCGTGCGTGGCGTACGACGTGCCGGCGGCGATGAACGACGCCGAGGAGCCGGCCTCGTTGATCCCCTCGTGCAGGATCTGCCCGGTGGTGGACTCCTTGTAGGCCAGCATCAGCTCGCGGTCGACCGACGTGTAGTTCTGGCCGTGCGGGTTGTAGATCTTCTTCGTCGGGAAGAGCGAGTCCAGGCCGAAGGTGCGGGCCTCGTCGGGGATGACCGGGACAAAGCGGGGGCCGAGCTCGGGGTCCTTGATGAGCTCCTTGAGCAGCCGGACGAACGCCATGGTGGTGGCGACCTCCTGCTTGCCCGAGCCCCGCCGGACGACCTCGAAGGCCTTGTCGTCGGGTGCCTTGAGCGGGGCCGCGGTGTGCCGGCGCCGCGGTACTGCCCCACCGAGCTGACGACGCCGCTCGAGCATGTACTGCATCTCGTCGGAGTCCTCGGCCGGCTTGTAGTACGGCGGCAGGGTCTTGTCGAGCTGCTCGTCCGGGATCGGCAGGTAGAGCCGGTCGCGGAAGTTGGCGAGGTCCTCCGCCGTCAGCTTCTTCATCTGGTGGGTGGAGTTGCGGCCCTCGAAGTGGCTGCCCAGGGTCCAGCCCTTGATGGTCTTGGCCAGGATGACCGTCGGCTGGCCCTTGTGCTCCAGCGCGGCCTTGTAGGCGGCGTAGACCTTGCGGTAGTCGTGCCCGCCGCGCTGCAGGTCCCAGACCTCCTTGTCGCTGAGGCCCTCGACCAGCTTGCGGGTACGCGGGTCCCGGCCGAAGAAGTGCTCGCGGACGTAGGCGCCGTCCTCGGCCTTGTAGGTCTGGTAGTCGCCGTCCGGCGTGGTGTTCATCAGGTTGACCAGCGCGCCGTCGCGGTCGGCGGCCAGCAGCTTGTCCCAGCCGCGGCCCCACACCACCTTGATGACGTTCCAGCCGGCGCCGCGGAAGACCGACTCCAGCTCCTGGATGATCTTGCCGTTGCCGCGGACCGGCCCGTCGAGCCGCTGCAGGTTGCAGTTGATGACGAACGTGAGGTTGTCCAGCTCCTCCCGCGCGGCCAGGCCGATCGGGCCGAGCGACTCGGGCTCGTCGGTCTCGCCGTCGCCGAGAAACGCCCACACGTGCTGGTCGGAGGTGTCGGCGATGCCGCGGTCGTGCAGGTAGCGGTTGAACCGCGCCTGGTAGATCGCGTTCATCGGGCCGAGGCCCATCGAGACGGTGGGGAACTCCCAGAAGTCCGGCATCAGCCGGGGGTGCGGGTAGGAGGACAGCCCGCCGCCGGGGTGGCTGACCTCCTGGCGGAACCCGTCGAGCTGGTTCTCGTCGAGCCGGCCCTCGAGGTAGGCGCGGGCGTAGACGCCGGGGGAGGCGTGGCCCTGGAAGTAGATCTGGTCGCCACCGCTGGGGTGGTCCTTGCCCTTGAAGAAGTGGTTGAAGCCCACCTCGTAGAGCGACGCGGACGACGCGTAGGAGGAGATGTGGCCGCCGACGCCGATCCCCGGCCGCTGTGCGCGGTGGACCATGATCGCGGCGTTCCACCGGATGTAGGCGCGGATCCGCCGTTCGACGTCCTCGTCGCCGGGGAACCACGGCTCCCGCTCCGGCGGGATCGTGTTGATGTAGTCGGTGCTGCGCAGGGCGGGGACGCCGACCTGCTGCTCACGACTGCGCTCGATCATGCGGAGCATGAGGTAGCGCGCGCGACCACGGCCGGCGTGGTCGACGACCGCGTCCAGCGAGTCCAGCCACTCCTGGGTCTCGTCGGGGTCGGTGTCCGGGAGTTGGCTGGACCGCCCGTCGGTGATGACCGCGCGAGGGGTTCCTGCGTTGCGGGCGGGGTCTCCGTCCGACTGCTGCGGTGCGCTCATGCCTCCATCGTCTCCTGTCAGAGCGGTCGGCGTCACGCCTGGCCCGCTGGAGGTCCCGCAGGACGGGACGACGGCGCGGCCGGAGACTGGCCATCGGGCCTTGCGCCTGCCCTGTGATGCCCTACGCTCCGCTCCAACGGTGGCCCCGGAGCGGCGCACCCCCGGGGACGGGGACGACGCACCGTGGCCTCTCACCACCGGTGCGGAGGGGGTCGGTGTGGGCCGATGAGGGGTCCCGGCCAGGCACGATGGCCCGGGACAGGGCACCATCCCTCCAAAACCGCCTCGCAGCACACCGCCGCGGGGCACCGGACACCGCACACCACAGCACCCGGCACCGGCCGGGACGTCGAGCACACGGAGGACGAGCAGGGATGAGCGTCGACTCGGGGAGCACCAGCATGGCTGCCCGGCTGGGGATCAAGCCGGGGATGGTCGTGCAGGAGCTCGGCTGGGACGAGGACGCCGACGAGGACCTGCGCGACTCCGTCGTCGAGCTGTCCGGCGGCGAGATGGTCGACGAGGACTCCGACGAGGTGGCCGACGTCGTCCTGCTGTGGTGGCGCGAGGAGGACGGCGACCTGATCGACGCCCTCGTCGACTCCATCGCCTCCCTCGCCGAGGACGGCGTCGTCTGGCTGCTGGTGCCCAAGTCCGGGCGCCCCGGTCACGTCGAGCCGGGTGACGTCACCGAGGCCGCCCCCACCGCGGGGCTGCAGCAGACGTCGAGCATCTCCGCGGCCAAGGACTGGTCCGGGATCCGGCTGGTCACCCCGAAGGCCGCACGCTCCCGCCGCTGACGAAGGACCCCCTCGCCCCCACCGCTCGCAAGCTCGCGGCGGGCCCCGGCGAGGGGGCCGTTCCAGCACGTCTCGTGGGTGCGGCAGCATGGGGGCATGAGCATCTCCGTCGGCGACACCGCGCCCGAGTTCAGCCTCCCCGACCAGGACCGGCAGGTCGTCTCCCTCGCCGAGCTGCGGGGAGCCCCGGTCTTGGTGGTCTTCTACCCGTTCGCCTTCTCCGGCATCTGCACCGGTGAGCTGTGCCAGCTGCGCGACGAGCTGGCCACCTACACCGGTGCGGGCGTGCAGGTCGTGGCCGTATCCAC
This sequence comes from Modestobacter excelsi, assembly GCF_005930495.1. Taxonomy (GTDB): domain Bacteria; phylum Actinomycetota; class Actinomycetes; order Mycobacteriales; family Geodermatophilaceae; genus Modestobacter; species Modestobacter excelsi. The sequence goes on from NZ_SJEX01000001.1 coordinate 156,463, forward strand.
CGACCCGACCTTCTCGCTCAAGGCGTGGCGGGACGCGCAGGGCTTCGAGTTCCCGCTGCTGTCGGACTTCTGGCCGCACGGCGCCGTCGCCCAGGCCTACGGCGTGTTCAACGACAAGGCCGGCATGGCGCTGCGCGGGACCTTCCTCGTCGACGCCGAGGGCACGGTCGCCTTCGCCGAGGTCAACCAGCCCGGCGACGCACGGGCGCAGTCCGGCTGGAAGGACGCGGTCAGCCAGCTCGCGGCCGCCTGAACCCATGGCGGCCGGGGCTCATGGCCTCGGTCGCACGGGCGCGTAGCTCAGCGGTAGAGCGCTCGCCTTACAAGCGAGTGGTCGGGGGTTCGAACCCCTCCGCGCCCACAGATCATGCCGGGGACGGCGTGGCGGTCGTTCCAGGCGACTCAGGGACCGTCCCACCTCACGGCAGTCGGCGGGGCTCCTCCCTCGGGTCGGGGCAGGGAGGGGCAGCCGCCCGGGTGGTCCCCGGGCGGACCGGCCGGGAGCCGCCGATGTACGGGACTCCCACCGCCTCGCCCGGGCGTGGGTCCCGAGCCCCGTGCTCCGTGAGCAGCAGTCGACGAGCGGCGTCCACCCGGGCCTCGTCCGCCGCGTCCTCGACGGGCCTCGTCTCGAAGCCGCAGCTGCAGAGCGCCCGCGTCCGTCGAGGCCCGAAGGGCCTGAACCCAGCCAGCACGTGCTCATCCGAGTCCGACATGCACGTCACCATCACTCGTCCAGGTCCCTGATGGGTCAGGGTCTCGTCCGCGGGTCTCCGGAACCGGCAGGGTTGACACAGTCGCCCGGTCAGGACTTCTTGCCCTTCTTCCCGCCCTTCTTGCCCAGCTCGCTCTGAGCGGCCGAGCTCGTGCGGGGGTTCTTCTTTCCCTCCTTCTTCGCCTTGGCGTTCGCCTTCTTCGCCGTGTCGCTGCCCTTGCCGCTCTTCTCGGCCATGCCGAACATCCCAGTCCAGGGTCGCCGTCCGGGGGCCGGAAGGTCAGGGCGTGGCCACTACCCCGAGCGGACCAGCCGGAACATTCGGATTCCGCAGGACCGACGAACGCGCCTGAGACCGGTCGGACGTCGCGGTGAGAGACCGCAGGAGTGCGTCCGTCCGCCCCGCGGCCGCTCGATGGTGCTCACTGGGCGCCGGGCGGACCGGCAGTCATCCCGCCCGGTCGAGGATCGGCCGCAGCAGCCCGGCCAGCTCCCCGGGTTGCGACAGGAACGGCGAGTGACCGGTGTCCATCCGGAGCACCTCGCCGGCCCGTTGGGCCATCGCCTCCTGCGCGAAGACGGGGATCGCCTGGTCCTGCTCGGAGATCACATACGTGCTGGGCACGGACTTCCACCCTGCGTTGGTCAGCGGCTGATCGAAGGCAGCCAGCGAGTGCGCCGAGACACGGGCCACCGACCGTGCGGTCAGCTCAGGGGAGACGTCGTTGTAGAAGACCTCCGCCGGCGTCTGCACCAGGACGCGGTCGCCCCGGACGTCCCACCACGGGGGCGGAGTCCCGCCGACCGCGCCCAGCAGTGACTCACCCTCGTCGAGGAGGAAGGCGCAGAGGTAGACCAGGTGCGCGACGCCGCTGCCGGCGGTGACCGCCTCGGTGATCACCGCTCCGCCGTAGGAGTGCCCGAGGACGACGGTCGGTCCGTCGATGCCGGACAGTGCGGACCGGAGCGCCGCTGCGTCGGCGTACAGGTCGCCGAGAGTCGCTTGACCCTCCCCGACGCTGGGCAGGTCGATGGTCTGAACCGGCACGTCACCGAGCGCGTCGACGAGCGGTTCCCAGCACCAGGAGCCGTGCCAGGCGCCGTGGACGAGGACCAGTGTGGGGGTCATCGGATTCCCTTCCTCCGGGGCAGGGCCCGTGAGCCCCATCTCTGGCCAGCGGGCAGTCTGACACGGAATGCCCCGTCCACCGAGACGCATCTGCACTGTGATCGCGGAGGTCCGTGAGGTCGCCCCGGCGGTGATTCGAAGCGGCCGGCCAGGGACACGCCGGGACCCCCGCACGGCATGAGGACGCACCCACGCGAGGTCGGATCACGATCGCGTGCCTGTCGAGACCCTCGTCCACGGGATGCCCGGATGGCCGGCTGGCCGTTCGCTGCCCCTTGGGACGCCCTGGTCTTCATCACCCGGCCGGTGCTGGACGGCGCGCCGGTCCGCGAGTCAACGTCGCCGGGCTGCATGACGCGGAGATGAGCCTCTGACCTGGTCGGGAGCATGCTGCCCGCGCTCCGTCGAGGCGAGGCGCAACCCACTCTGCGGCAGCAACGTCATCGGTCGGGGTGGCCCATACCAGCGCACCAAGCATCTTCGACCACCACCCGCCAAGTTCTCAGGCACTGGGGAATCTCTCTGATGCCGCCGTAGAGGGCTGTCCCCTAGCGACCCACTCAGAGACGCTCGTGTTAGCGGCGGTGAAGACGATGAGACCCAACCCAAGTCTCGGCGTGATGCGACGGTGACGGGCCCGTGACGATCCGAGTTCCAGAATGCGACCCTCGAGGTCCCGAAGCGTATTGGGAGGAAATTGCAGTACGGCAGGAAGCCCTGACCCGACACGAGGCGTACGCGGGAAACCGTGAATATACGGTACAGGAGCGAGCGATCTCATAGAGCGCAGCGCAAGGGCGTCTTCCTGAATGGACTGTGGCCACCGTGCATACGTGCGCCGTCTTGTTCGTGGCGGCTACAGCCCTAAGTGCCTGGAAGAGTTCCTCGTGACCGGCGCCAAACCGGCTGGGTGAACGAGCTTCCGAGGATCCGAGGCACTCCTCTTCAGGGGCGCCGAGTCGACGGGTTCCTCGTATGAGGATTTCGAGGAGGTGAGAACTCGAGATGCGTAAGCATCCCTGGCTTGTCCTGGGTGGAGTTCTTGCTGTCGTCTTTCTTCTTGGGCTTGCCATCGCGGTGGCGGCGAATGCGCTGTCGAACCAGACTGATGATCTCTGGGCCAAGATCTCCACAGCAGGGGTTGGGGTGGCACTCACAACAGTCGCTGGCGCGATTGCCGCAGGCGGCCTCAAGTTCCTGGACGAAAAACGCTCTCGGGACCAGGAACGCCGTCGCCTCTTCCATGACGTAGTAGCCGCATACAACCAGGTCAAAGCATGCCGTCGAGGGATGGAAGCGCTGGGACTAGTCGGCTCCGGGGTGCCGTCCCCGCGCTCCGGGACCAATCTACGGGCCGAAGAGGTCAAGGAACTGCGTTCGATCATGAGTCGACTGGACGACGCGCAGCTGAGGTTCGAGGCGCTGAAGAGGGAAGTTCACCAGTCAGACCTCTTCAGGAATAAGATTGATGTAGAGCAGGAGTTGAAACTGGTCGAGGACTACATCAACAAGGTCGCTTTGAGCAACTGGCAGAAATGCGGCAAGTCTGTGTGGGAGAACGAACCTGCGGACGTCCTCCAGAATCTGGGACTCCAGGAGTTCCACCGCTTCTTCGAGTGGAACATATCCAAGCGGCTGGATCACCTCACCGAGCTCCTGCAAGCCGAATTGTTCGGCGGACGCCGCTAGCGCTGCAATCGTGTAGCGAGGCGATCGCCGGCCACCCTGGTGCAGGGTTCCCAGGGCTGCAGCGCCCGGCCTCCTCGACACTGTGCCGTCGCCTTCGTAGTGCTCGCGTGTCATCCGCGGCGAGTGCCGTTAGCAACGGAGCGGCACGCACGGCTCTCTGAACCTGATGTGCGTCGCTCTTGACGTGACGGGAGGGCTCCGTCGTGCCACAGCCGCCGGTCCGTGCCTTTTCTGGTCATCTTGGGCGTGAGCGCCTCGCTCGTGTTCGGCACGATGGCGTTGCACCTGATAACGACGACTGCCCAACACGAAGCAGGGTGCGATGGCTTCTTCTCGCGCTGCCCAGTAGTTGCCGACACGTCCCGCGCGTGTCCCTTGAGCCGTATGCACGAACGCACCCCGCTGGTCCGCAGGACACCGCTGCGCGGACGTGCACCTCATGGGCGTCAGCTGACGTCCATGAGGGCACCCCCCCGGAGACCAGCTCAGCCGGTGCGGTCCAGCATCGACCGCAGCGCCTCCCGCCCGGAGTAGCGCGGTCGCCACCCCAGCTGCTCCTTCGCCTTCGTGGTGTCCATGATCGCCGGGTGGGTGGCGGCCTCGACCCACTCCGCCGCCGCGGGCAGCAACGGCAGCCGGGAGACCACCCGCGCGGTCAGCCGGGCCGGCCCGCCCGGCACCGGCAGCGCGATCGCCCCGTACTCCCTGGCCACGTCGGCCGTACTCAGCACACCGTCACCGGCGATGTTGTAGGCCCCCGGCGGCCCGGAGCCGAGCACGCAGCGCACCAGCGCCTGACCCACGTCCTCCTCGTGCACCACCTGCAGCGGGAGGTCGGCCACCACGACCGGGAGGGGGACCGGCAGGCGCCGGTTGGCCGTGTTCGCCAGCAGCCGCCCCAGCGGCGCGAGCCGGCCGGGCAGCAGGTCCTTGCCACCCAGCGAGTGGGGCCCCACCACCAGGGACGGCCGCAGCATGAACAGCGCCAGGTCGGGGTGGGCCGCCGCCGCCTTGCCCAGCCGCTGCTCGAGCTCGGCCTTCTCCTGCGCGTAGAACAGCCGCGCCGCCGGACGCACCGGCCACTCCTCGGTCATGCCGACCGGGTTGTCGCGGTGGAAGCCGTAGGCGGCGACCGATGAGGCGTGCACGAAGCGGTGCGCGCCGGCCTCCGCCGCCGCGCGGAAGACGTTGAGCGTGCCCTCGACGTTGATCTCGCGGGTGGCCTCCCGCCCGGCGGTGCCGGTGATCAGGAAGGCCAGGTGGACCACGACGTCGACGCCTTCGAAGGCCGCCCGCAGCGAGTCCGGGTTGCGGACGTCGCCCCGCCGGTAGTCCATCTTCGTCCAGCCCCGCTCGGCCGGGTCGAACGGCCGCCGCGCGATCCCGACGATCCGGGTGATCCGGTCGTCGGCCTGCAGCAGCGGGACCAGCCCGGACCCGAAGGTGCCGGTCGGACCGGTGACAGCGACGGTCAGCTCGGTCTGTCCTCGGTCCCCGGAGCCCGGCCCGTCCTCGGCGGCCAGGCCTCGGGGACCGGCCATCTGCTTCCCGCGCCCCGGGCTCACCGGCGCGCCCCCGGGTGCGTCAGCTGGTGTCGGACGGAGGCGTGGATCCCGATGGTCATGGACGTCGGGTACCCGGCAGGAGCCGTACCATCCGTCGCGCTGCCCGACGGGTCAGATCCGAGCGGGTCCCGGTCCGGCCCTCGGACGGCCGCACGGGCCGGGCCTCGCGCCAGTAGGCGACGACCCGTTCCGCCTCCACCGCGTCCTCCGACGGCTCACCGGCGGGCGCGAGGACGGCCGTGAGGTCGGGCTCGCCGTTCAGCTGGCAGAGGTCGAAGACCCCGCCGAGGACCTGCCGGTCGTACCAGTGCAGGTGGCCGAAGGGGCGCAGCTCGCCGTACCTGACCGTCTGACCGTGGATCGCCGCCATGACCCACCCCTCCGGTCGGTGGACGGCGACGGAGGCCCCGTCGGGGAGGGCCTCGGGGCGCGCGCGGTCATTGCAGGGTCCGCTCCTGCTCGAGCGAGCGATCGGGGGAGGGGCAGTCGTCGGCGACGGCTGGCGCGGGCTACCCGCCGTGAGCGGGTCCCGGATGGGCCTGACGTCGGACCTCGGGCCGCGACACGCCCGGGTGGCCACGCGACGCGCGTGGCGACCAGCAAGTCTCTCCTAATCTGTGTCCCCGATTTGTGCGGAACCGCCCAGTCTCCTAACTTTTCGGCGTCCGGCCGGGTCCTCTCTCCCTCACCCGGGGAGCCCGCGCCGGATGCCGCCGAATCGCACATGCGAGCCGGGGACCCACCGCACTGTGGGGTGAATCCCGCCGCCGAGCTCCGCTCGGGGCGGGTAGGGCTCTCCCCGCCCGAACCCGTCAGCTGACCTGGTAGGCGGCCATGGGAGAACGGAGAACCACCACACACGTGCGCCCTCGGGTCCTCGCGCAGTCCGCGAGCGACTCCGTACCCGGGCGTCGCGCATCCCGTCCCCGCACGTAGCCGGGGCGGTCACCGCACGTCGCCCGCACCCGGGCGTCACCTGACCGGACGGCACTGAGCTGCCGCCTGTCGGTGCCATGCGCCCGGGCTCGCCACACCCCCTCCACGGGTGGCTGCACCAGGTCCAGCCGCGGCCCGGCCGCAGGCACCCGCGTCCCTGTCGACCCCGCAGGTCGATGCCGGCCGCCGTCCCGAGGACGGCTGCCGCACCTCACCGCCGAGGAGTCCCCCCATGACCCACGCCCCTTCCCAGCTCGAACCCCAGCTCGACCCCCAGGCACCCGAGCGGTCGTCGCCGCCACGGGGCGTCCACCGGCGCGCCCTGCACCGGGTCGCCGCCGTCCTCGCGCTCTGCGTCGCCTTCGCCTTCGCCGGCCAGTCGGTGGCCCAGGCGGCGTCCGGCGTGCAGGCCTACCAGGCCTACGCGCTCGGGAAGCTCGGCGGGAACACCGCCCAGTCCTCCTGCCTCAACCAGCTCTGGCAGAAGGAGAGCGGCTGGAACCCCAACGCGCAGAACCCGTCGAGCACCGCCTACGGCATCCCGCAGTTCCTGAACTCCACCTGGGCCAGCACCGGGATCGCCAAGACCTCGGACCCGCTGCGGCAGATCGACGCGGGCCTGATCTACATCAAGAAGCGCTACGGCACCCCCTGCGGGGCCTGGTCCTTCTGGCAGTCGCACAAGTGGTACTGACCGACTGAGGGAGGGGGTGCGGCGACCGCCGCACCCCCTCCCCGCCGGTCCGCCGCCCGTCGGGCACGCTGTGGCGGTGGGCATCGACGACGTGCTGGCCGCCAGCCGGGCCGGCGTGCCCCGGCTCGGGCCGGCCGAGCTCTGCGCCGCGATCGCCCGCGGCGCACTCGTGGTCGACACCCGCACGGAGTCCCACCGACGGGTCCAGGGGGAGTTCCCCGGCGCGCTGGTGATCGACCGGACCGTCCTCGAGTGGCGGCTGGACCCGACCTCGCCGTGGCGCGTCCCCGAGGCGACCGGCCCCGACCTCGAGGTCGTCGTGGTCTGCCGGCACGGGTTCAGCTCCAGCCTCGCCGCCGCGTCCCTGCGCGCGGTCGGGTTGCACCGCGCGACGGACCTCGTCGGTGGCGTGCAGGCCTGGCTCGCCGCGGGGCTGCCGGTGTCGGACGAGCCCGCCGACGTCCGCGAGTGACCATGCACCGGCGGGCGGCCCTCCGCGGAGGGCAACCCGCCGGCGCTCAGCCGGCCGGACGGACGCCGAGGCCGGGGGTCGGACCGGTGGTCAGCACGACCGTCGCACCGCCGGCCTCGACCGCCTGCAGCGTGCGCAGCTGGAGCAGAGCCGGCTGGTCGACGACCATCCGCGCCGCGTTCGCCAGCGCCCGGGTCGCCGCCACCTCCGACCGGGCCCGCTCCAGGGCCGCCTGGCCCTGCGCCCGCGCCGAGGCCACCTCCGTCGCGGCCCGCCGCAACTCGGCCGGCACCATCACGTCCCGGACGGCGACGTCCTCGACGGCGACCCCGACACCCGCCGCCCGAGCCGTTCCCGGCTCGCGCAGCGCGGCCGGGAGCGACTGCCGGTCGGTGAGCAGCTCGTCGAGCGTGCGCCCGGCGACGACCTCACGCAGCGCCACCTGCAGCGCCGCGTAGACGAAGCCGTCCGCGTCCTCGACCGCCTCGTGCCAGCGCCGTGGGTCGACGGTCCGGCAGGTCACGAGGAGGCTCACCTTCACGGTCAGCCGGTCGGCGGTGAGCACCTCCTGGCTCGGGACGACGAGCAGCCGCGGGCGGACGGCGACGCGGACGAACCGCCGCCGCCGCCGGGCCCGCCGGTGCCTGCCCGGCTCGAGCACCTCGACGAAGCGGCCGTCCCGGTAGACCAGGACCCGCTCCCACTCGGCGGCGACGATCCGCACGCCCCCACCTCCTCTCCTCCTCGACCGGCTGCCGCCCCCGGGGTGACCGGCCGGCGCACGGTCAGGCGCCGGTGAGGGGCACGTCGTGCCACAGGCCACCGACGCCGGGACGACCGTGCGCCGGACGGCCTCGGGACTCGAACCCGGGGCGTTCCTGGGACGCCTGCCACCAACGGCACGCCCGGAGCCGACTCGCAGGACCTGCGACGGCGATGCCGTCCGGCTGCTGACCCGGGCGAGGAGGAACGGTAAGTGCTGGTCGGCGGCCTGGCCAGCGGTTTTCCGGGGTCAGTCGTCGGCGCCGCGGACGCCGACCCGGCGTCCCGGCGTCGTCTCACGCACCAGCCGGCGGGCGGCGTCGACCTCCCGGGCCACCGGCGCCAGTACCCCCTCGGCGTCGATCTCGGCGTCGTCGGGCACCCGGTGGGCGCGGAGGTCCTCCTCCAGCTGCGCGACCGCCTTCCGCAGCACGGCCACCTGGGCGGGCTCGGGCACCGGCTCGCCCGAGCGCATCGCGATGACCGCCGCGGTGACGGCGTCCGACGTCCGCTCCAGCTGGACGATGACCGGCCACCACGCCGCGGCCCGGGTGCTGATCGGCGGAGGCTCGGCCAGCCGCCGCTGCAGCTGCGTCTGCAGCTCGGTGAGCGCGCGGTAGCTGGCCCGCCGGGCGCGGCGGGTCTCCACCGGGCCCTCGGTGAACGCCGCCTCGATGAACCGGTCCAGCGCCAGCGTCGCCCCGCGCAGCGCGTCGTCCAGCGGCGCCCGCCAGGTCTGCGGCCAGAGCAGGTAGCCGACGACCAGCACGATGCCGCAGCCGATCAGGGTGTCCACCAGCCGGGCGCCCACCAGCTGCGCGCCGCTGGGCGTGGCCAGGTCGAGCAGCAGGATGATGAACGGGGTCTGGAAGACCGAGAACAGGCCGAAGCTGCCGTTGCGGGCCCACGGCAGCGCGCCGGCCGCGATCGCCAGGGGGAGCAGCACCCAGGCGTCGCGGGACAGGAAGGTCAGCAGCAGCGACCCGATGAGGACGCCGAGCAGCGTGCCCGCGCCGCGCTGCACGGCCCGGGTGAACACCGAGCCGTAGTCGGGCTTGAGCACGATCGCGACGGTGAGCAGCACCCAGTAGGGCCGCTCGATGGGCAGCAGCTGGCGGGCCACCTCGGCGACGGTCATGCACAGGGTCAGCCGGACGACGAAGGCGCGGGAGTCGGCGTTGCCGATCGTCTTGTCCTGCACGTCGCGCAGCCGCAGGCGCCAGCCCAGCTCAGGCCGCTCGACCGCCGCCTGGGCGCGCTCCTCGGGGTCGCCGACGACGTTCCACACCAGCCGGATGCCGTGCCGCACGGCCCGCCGCGTCGCCGGGCCCTCCTCGACCCGGGCCGGCCGTTCGCCGAGGACGGGTCGGCGCTGGGTGACCGCCGTCGCCAGGGCGCGCGACGCGCCGACGTCGCGGGAGTCGGCCGGCACCCCGGCCCGGGCGCTGGCCACGGCGGCCTCCACCAGCGGCGCCGCGGAGTTGAGCACCCCGGCCAGCTCGGCGAGCTCCCGGCTGCGACCGGCCGACCGGCTGCGGGTGTGGATGACCCGGTCGTAGCCCTCGTTGAGCGCGGTGGCCAGATCGCGGCGGGCGTCCTCGGCGCGGTCGGTGCCGATCGCCTCCAGCAGCTCGGCCACCTGGGTGAACACCGCACCCACCGAGGCCCGGTCAGGGTCGAGCGGCTCGGCGCGGGACTGCACCAGGACGGCGAGGGCCCCCCAGGCCGCCCCGGCCAGGAAGCAGCCGACCTCGGCCAGGGGCGACAGCGACGTGACCAGGCCCGAGGAGATCGCGGTGTAGACCAGCAGCTGCAGCGCCCCGAGTGAGTAGGCCGCGCTGATCGAGCTGATCAGGGCCGACAGCGCGGACACCACGGCGATGAGCACCACCGCCGACCACCCGCCGCCGGTCAGCCAGTGCCCGACGACGAGACCGACCCCGCCGAGCAGCGAGGCGGCGGCGACCCGCCGCATCCGGGCGCGCAGCGGACCGGACTGCGGCGCGAGCGTGGCGGCCAGCGACCCCATCGTGGCGAACACCCCGGCGCCCAGCGCGCTGCCGGCGAGGCCGCCGATGGCCAGGGCGGCGGCGAGCGGGGCGGGGACGACGACGGCGAACCGGACGACGTCCCGCCACGGCACCGCGGGGCGGCTGGTGCGGACCAGCTCCTCCAGCCAGGCCGGCGCCCGCAACCCCCGCTCCGCCACGTCCGCAACCCTGCCATCCGCGACTGTCGGCAGCTCGTCGCACACTGGACGGCGTGCCGATCCCCGACGCCGCGTGACGGCGACCGCCGAGTACGCCGCGGGCACCCGCGGCCGCCCCGCGGCCCCGCCGCCCGAGGGCGGGTGGCTCAAGCGGCTGGTCGGCTACTGCCTGCGCCACCGCGGGGACCTGGTGGGCGCGTTCGCCGCCGCGCTCGCCGGCTCGGTCATCGCCGCCGTGGCGCCGCTGCTGACCCGGGCGGTCGTCGACCGGGTGGTCGACGCGGGCGGCTCAGGCCGGGCGGCCGACGTCACCCCGTTCGTCGTCGCCCTGGTGCTGGCCGGCGTGCTCCGCTTCGCCGCCGGGTTCGTCCGCCGGTACCTGGCCGGGCGGCTGTCGCTCGACGTCCAGTTCGACCTGCGCAACGACCTGGCCGCGGCGCTGTCCCGGCTGGACGGGCCGGGGCAGGACCGGTTGCAGACCGGGCAGACGGTCAGCCGGGCGATCAGCGACGTGACCCTGGTGCAGGGGCTGCTGGCCTTCCTGCCCAACCTGACCGGCAACGCGCTGCTGTTCGTCGTCTCCCTCGTGGTGATGGCCTGGCTGTCACCGCTGCTCACCGTGGTGGCCCTCGCCGTCGGGCCGGCGCTGTGGTGGCTGGGGCTGCGGTCCCGACGCGACCTGTTCCCGGCCAACTGGGCGGCGCAGCAGCAGGCAGGGGCGGTCGCGGGGGACGTCGAGGCGGCCGTCACCGGCGTCCGCGTGGTCAAGGGCTTCGGCCAGGAGGACCGCGAGCTGGACCGGGTCGACGAGGGCGCCCGGCGGCTGTTCGGCGCCCGGATGCGGGTGGTCCGGTTCACCTCCCGCTACAACCCGCTGCTGCAGGCGATCCCGGCGCTCGGCCAGGTCGGTGTGCTGGCGCTCGGCGGCTGGCTGGCGCTGCGCGGGTCCATCACGCTCGGCACGTTCCTGGCCTTCGCGACCTACCTGGCCACCCTGGTGTCGCCGGTGCGCCAGCTCGCCGCCGTCCTCACCATCGGGCAGCAGGCCCGCGCCGGTGTCGAGCGGGTGCTCGAGGTCATCGACGCGCGGCCGACGCTGGTGTCGGGGACCGGCGCGCTCCCCGAGGGACCGTTGACCGTCGACCTGGACGACGTCACCTTCGGCCACTCCCCCGACCGGCCGGTGCTCACCGGGGTGTCGCTGCGGGTGGAGCCGGGGGAGACCCTGGCGCTGATCGGCACCGCGGGCTCCGGCAAGTCCAGCGTGGTCAACCTGCTGCCCCGCTTCTACGACGTCTCCGCCGGGGCGGTGCGGATCGGCGGCAGCGACGTCCGGGACCTGGACACCCACCAGCTGCGTGCCGCGCTGGGTGTCGTGTTCGAGGACAGCTTCCTGTTCTCCGACACCGTGCGCGCCAACATCGCCTTCGGCCGACCGGACGCCGGGGACGACGAGGTGCGCGCCGCCGCCCGCGCCGCCCAGGCCGACGGCTTCATCAGCGAGCTGCCCGACGGCTACGACACCGTCGTGGGCGAGCAGGGGCTGACCCTGTCCGGCGGGCAGCGGCAGCGGGTGGCGCTGGCCCGGGCGCTGCTGGTCGACCCGCGGGTGCTGGTGCTCGACGACGCCACCTCCGCCGTCGACGCGGCCGTGGAGGCGCGGATCCACGAGGCGCTGCGCGAGGAGGTGGTCGGCCGGACGACGCTGCTGGTGGCCCACCGCCAGTCGACGCTGGCGCTGGCCGACCGGGTCGCCGTGCTGGACGCCGGCCGGGTGGTCGACGTCGGCACCGCGGCGGAGCTGGAGGCGCGCTCGCCGCTGTACCGGCTGCTGCTGTCCGGCGCCGACGGCGACCTGCCGCCGCTGGAGGAGGAGCTGCCGCCTGGCGGCACCACGCCCGCGGCCTGGCCCGAGGTCGAGCCGGACGAGGCGGAGGACGCCGGGCCCTCGCGGGCCGCGGCCGCCTCCATCGGCGGGCGCGGCGCAGCGATGGCCGCGGCCGCGCCGACCGCCGCGCTGCGGGCGCTGGTCGACCGGCTGCCCCCCGCCGACGAGGAACCCGACGTGCCCGCCGAGCGGGCCCGTGCCGCGGACCGGGCGTTCACCCTGCAGCGACTGCTCCGGCCGTTCCGCTGGCCGCTGGCCGCCGCCCTCGTCCTGGTGGCGGCCGACACGGCGGCGCAGCTGGCCATCCCGGCGCTGGTGCGCCAGGGCGTCGACGACGGCATCGCCCAGCGCTCGCTGTCCTACCTGCTCGGCATCGCCGGCGTCGCGCTGGCCGTCGTGCTCGCCGACTTCGCCGTCGCCCGCGGGGCGGCCTGGCTGACCGGCCGGACCGGTGAGCGGCTGCTCTACACGCTGCGGGTGAAGACCTTCGCCCAGCTGCAGCGGCTGGGCCTGGACTACTACGAGCGCGAGCTCGGCGGCCGGATCATGACCCGGATGACGACGGACGTCGACGCGCTGTCGGCGTTCCTGCAGACCGGGCTGACGACGGCCGTGGTCAGCGTGCTCACCCTGGTCGGGGTGCTGGTCGCGTTGGTCCTGTTCGACGCCGAACTGGCCCTCGTCCTGGTGGTCACGCTGCCGGTGCTGGCCGTGGCCACGGTCTGGTTCCGGTCCCGCTCGGTGCCGGCCTACACCGAGGCGCGGGAGCGGGTCAGCGCGGTCAACGCCCGGCTCCAGGAGGACGTCGCCGGGGTGCGGGTCACCCAGGCGTTCAACCGCTCCGAGCACTCGACCGCCGTGTTCCAGGGCTACGCCCGGCGCTACCGCGACGTCCGGCTGCGGGCGCAGCGCTACATCTCGATCTACTTCCCGTTCGTCGAGTTCCTCTCCGAGGTGGCCGCCGCCGCGGTGCTCGCAGTTGGGGCCGCCCGGCTCACCTCGGGCAACATCAGCGCCGGCGTGCTGATCGCCTTCGTGCTGTACGTGGACACCTTCTTCTCCCCGGTGCAGCAGCTGTCCCAGGTGTTCGACAGCTACCAGCAGGCCTCGGTCGGGCTGCGCCGGCTCCGCGACCTGCTCCGCACACCGGAGTCGACGCCGGCCGCCGCCGACCCCCGGCCGGTGGGCCGGCTGCGCGGCGAGGTGCGGCTGGCCGACGTGACCTTCGCCTACTCCGGTGCGCCCACCCCGGCGCTGCGCGACGTCTCGCTCACCGTCGCGCCCGGGGAGACGGTGGCGCTGGTGGGGGAGACCGGGGCCGGGAAGTCCACGGTGGTCAAGCTGGTCGCCCGGTTCTACGACCCGACGTCCGGCGCGGTCTGCGTCGACGGCGCCGACCTGCGCTCGGTGGACCTGCTGCAGTACCGGCACCGGCTGGGGGTCGTGCCGCAGGAGGCGTACCTGTTCGCCGGCACGGTGCGCGACGCGATCGCCTACGGCCGGCCCGAGGCCACCGACGCCGAGGTCGAGGCGGCGGCGCGGGCGGTGGGCGCGCACGAGATGGTCGCCGGGCTGCCGCGCGGTTACCGCACCCGGGTGGGGGAGCGGGGGCGCGCGCTCTCGGCCGGGCAGCGGCAGTTGCTCGCGCTGGCCCGCGCCGAGCTGGTGGACCCCGACGTCCTGCTGTTCGACGAGGCGACCGCGTCGCTGGACCTGGCCACCGAGGCCGCCGTCACCCGGGCGGCCGACGCGGTGGCGCGCCGCCGGACGACGCTCGTGGTGGCGCACCGGCTGACCACCGCCGCCCGGGCCGACCGGGTTGCCGTGCTGGCGCACGGCCGGGTGGTCGAGGTCGGCCCGCACGCCGAGCTGCTCGTCGCCGGCGGTGCCTATGCGGCGCTGTGGGCGGCGTTCACCGCCGACGAGGACGCCGACCCGCTGATGGACTGAGGACCCCGCTGCCCCCCACCGCTCGCAAGCTCGCGGCGGGTCCCTGCAGCGGGGCCGAGAGCCGTCGGCAGAGGACCATCCAGCTCGACTCAGACCGCGGTGATGTCGAGGATGCGGACCGTGCCGTCGCCGAGGTTGGTGACGTAGGCCTGCCGACCGTTCGGCAGCACCGAGATGCTGCTGGGCGAGTCGCCGGTCGGGATCCGCGCCGTCACGACGTTGGTCGTGGTGTCGACGACGTCGACCGTGCCGTCGTCGACGTTGGCGGTGTACAGGTGCTTGCCGTCGGGGGCGTAGGTGACGTCCTGCGGGCGGAGCCCGATGTCCACCGTCGCGACGACGGCGTTGGTGGCCGTGTCGATCACCGAGAGCGTGTTGCTCTCGAAGTTCACCACCGACACCCGGGTGCCGTCCGGGGAGACGGCGAGGCTGTGCGGCGCCCTGCCGACGGGGATCTGGGTGATGAGCCCGTTGGTGGCCGAGTCGAAGACGGTGACCACCCCGGACTCGTGGTCGGCGGTGTAGAAGAACTTGCCGTCCTTGCTGAACGCCACCCAGTGCGGGTTGGGCGGCGTCGGGACGTTGCCGACGACCTCACCGTTGGTGGTGTCCACGATGTCGACGCGTCCGTCGTTGTGGCTGGGCACGTAGAGCAGGCGGCCGTCCGGGGTGGTCGCCGGGGCGTAGGGGCGGTGCCCCACCGGCACGGTCTTGGACACCTCGTTCGTCGCGGTGTCCAGGAACACGACGTCGTTGACCGTGAAGTCCTTGTTGAAGACCGTGACGTAGGCGGTCCTGCCGTCGGGGGAGAAGGCGATGAACTGCGGCGGCCCGGCGTCGATGGTGATGGTCGCGGTCACCGCCGCCAGAGCCGTGTCGAACACGGTGACCACACCGGCGTCGCGGTTGGCGATGTAGGCGAAGCGTCCGTTCGGCGCGACCTGGATGTAGCCGGGGGTGGCGCCGACCGGGACGACACCGCCCGCCGCCGGGATCGGGACGCTGGCCGCGATCTCCGGCGGTGGCGGGCTCTGCGCGGCCGTGGGCTCGGCGGAGGGCTGCGCGGCGGTGCCCCCGGAGCCGTCGGACCGGAGGAACACCACGCTGACCAGGACGAGGGCGGCGACCACGACGGCGACGAGGGCCATCAGCGCCAGCGTGCGGTTCCGCCGCCGACCGGGACCCCGGGCCGAGCGCCGCCGCCCGGCGTCGGGTGGAGGAGGGGACCCGTGCCCCGGGGCGCTGCGGGGGTCACCGCCTCCGCCGTCGCCGCCACCCGGGGCAGGTCCGCTCCCCGCCCCGCTGCCGCCGGTCGGCGACCCGCCGGCGGGGGGCGCGAAGCCCGCCGGAGTCGGCAGCTGGTCGACCGAGCGGTGCCCGCCGGCCCCTGAGGCGATGCCCAGGGCCCCGACCGGCGGGGGCGACACGACGTGGGTGGGCTGGAAGGCAGCCGGGGCCGGTGCCGCCGGGAGAGCCGAGCCGGGAGGCGCCGTGCGGAGGGCCGCACGGGCCGCCGCCGTGAACGCCGGCGTCGTCTCGTAGCGGTCGTCGGGACGCTTGGCCATCCCGCGGGCGACCACCTCGTCCAACGCTCCCGGGACGTCGGGCACGACGCTGCTCGGCCGCGGCGGCGTGCTGTAGAGGTGGGCGTACATCAGGGCCGGCAGTTCCTCGCCGGGGAAGGGGCGCGTGCCGGTCAGGCACTCGTAGAGCAGGCAGGCCAGCGAGTAGGTGTCCGCGCGGCCGTCGATGGGCTGGTTGGTGAACCGCTCGGGCGCCATGTAGTCGAGCGTCCCGACCGTGGCGCCGGTGATGGTCAGCGCCGTCCGGCTCGTGCCGATCGGGCGGGCGATGCCGAAGTCGACGACGTAGACGAAGTCCGCGGCCGTCACCAGGACGTTGGACGGTTTGACGTCCCGGTGCACCAGACCCTCGGCGTGCGCCGCGTCGAGTGCCTCGCCGACCTGCGAGATGAGGTGCACCGCGCGGGACGGGGGGAGCAGGCCGTCGCGGCGGAGCAGGGCCCCGATGTCCTCGCCGTCGACCAGCCGCATGTCGATGTAGAGCCGTCCGTCGACGTCGCCGTAGTCGTGGATGGGGATCACGTGCGGCTCGCGCAGCCGTGCCGCGACGTGCTGCTCCCGCCGGAAACGGGACAGGTACTCCTGGTCGTGGCGGAAGATGTCCGGCAGCACCTTCAGGGCGACCAGCCGTTCGCGCCGGGTGTCGCGGGCGCGGTAGACCTCGCCCATGCCGCCGCTGCCGAGCAGGGACTCGATCTCGTAGGGGCCGAACGTCCGCTGGGTCATGCCGGCTGCTCCCTCAGGCCTTGGCGGGGCGGCGCTGCGGGTCGAGCCGCGCGACGAGGACGACGGTCAGGGCGGCCAGCACGACCATGATCGCGATCAGCAGCGTGGCGTTGGAGTACCAGTCGGCCGCTGTCGGCGCCCACCGCGGATCGGCCGTGGTCGGGTCGAGCCGGCTCAGGTCGGTGGTGGCCGCCGTCATCCCGAAGGCCCACCGGGAGGGCACCAGCCAGGACAGCGGCTCGATGACCGCCCGACCGTGGACCGGGAACAGCCCGCCGCAGAAGACCAGCTGGACCATGATCACGAGGACCAGGAAGGGCATGCCGCGGTCGGCGTTGTCGATCGCGGCGGAGATCGCCAGGCCGATCATCATGCTGGTCCAGGTGACCCCGAGGACGGCCAGGAGCACCTCGACCCGTCCCCATGGGAGGACGACGGGGTCGTCGGGGCCCTTCCGGCCGGCCAGGCTGAGCAGGGTGAAGACGGCCGCCTGCACCCCGGTGATGACGAGGAGCACGATGACCTTCGAGACCAGGTACGCCCCGAGCGACAGGCCGATCGCCCGCTCCCGCTGGTAGATGGGTCGCTCCTTCACCAGCTCGCGTATCGAGGCGGCGGTCCCCATCAGGCAGCCGCCGATGATGAGCACGAGCAGCAGCTGGCTGGCCGACTGGATGGCCGACTGGGTGCCGGTCGCCAGCGCGGCGGCGACCGACAGCCCGCCCGAGCCCGGGACGGCGCGCGCCAGCAGGCTCATCACGATCGGGAGGACGGCGAGGGAGACCGCGTACTGCCGGTCGGAGACGATGACGGCCACGTACCGGCGGAGCAGTACCGACAACTGGGCCATCGGCCCCTGCTGGCGCGGGCTGCCGCCAGGGAGCTCCCGTGGGGTCCGCTGCCCGTCGTGCGGCGCGGGTGCGGCACGGCCGACGTTCCGCTCGTGGTCGGCGGACTCCCGGAACACGCGGGCCCAGTGCTCACCGGGAGCCGTGCCGAGCAGGATGAAGATGTCGGCGAAGTCGGCCTGGTCGAAGTACCGCAGCGCCTCGGCGGGCGGGCCGAACCAGGCCACCCACCCGCCCGGGGCCAGCAGCAGCAGCTGGTCGCACACCTGCAGGTTCGCCACGTTGTGGGTGACCACCACGACGGTGCGGCCGTCGTCGGCGAGCGACCGCAGCGTCCGCATGACCGACCTGTCCATCCCCGGGTCCAGGCCGGACGTGGGTTCGTCGAGGAACAGCAGGGACGGCTTGACCAGCAGCTCCAGGGCCACGCTGGTCCGCTTGCGCTGCCCTCCGGAGAGGCTGGTGATCGTCTGGTCGGCCTGCGCCGTCAGGCCGAGCTCGCCCAGCACCTCCTCCACCCGCTGCTGACGGTCGGCCTCGGTGGTGTCGGCGGGGAACCGCAGCCGGGCGGAGTAGGACAGCGCCTGCCGGACCGACAGCTGGGTGTGCAGCACGTCGTCCTGCGGGACGAGCGCGATGCGGTGCCGCAGCTCGTCGTAGTCCTCGTACAGGTCCCGCTCGGCGTACCGGACGTGACCGACGTCCGCCGGTCGGACGCCGATGAGGGCGTTGAGCAGGGTCGACTTGCCGGCTCCGCTGGGCCCGATGACCGCCAGCAGGCTGCGTCCGGGCAGCGTGAAGCTCACCGACTGCAGCAGCGTCCGCCCCTTGGGGGTGGTGACCGTGAGGCCGTCGGCCTCGAACGTGTTCTCGCCGGTGTCGACGTAGGCCATCAGCCGGTCGCCGTCGAGCTGCAGCAGCGCGTGCCCGATGCCGATGACGTCGCCCGGTTCCAGCGCCGCCTCGGTCACCCGCCGGCCGTTGACGTAGGTCCCGTTGCCGGTGCCCAGGTCGGTGATCCGGGGCCCGGCCGGGGTCAGGTCGAGCCGGGCGTGCCGGCGGGACACGAGCAGGTCGTCCAGGACGACGTCGTTGTCCGGCAGCCGGCCGACCGTGATAGCGGCCCCCCGCACCTGGTGCATGCCGGTGAGGCGGCCCTGCCCGGCCAGCCGGGACTCGGGGGCGGACCGTTCGCCGGCCCGGCGGGGCACCAGCTCGAGCTGCACCCCTTCCTCCACGCCGCCGAGCCGCACGGTCGTGGGGCTGGTCAGCGTCAGCCGGCTGATCCGCTCCGCGCCGCGGAAGGTGCCGTTGCGGCTCCGGTCGGTCGCGGTCCACCCGGCCGGTGCCGGCTCCAGGACCAGGTGCTGGCGGGACACGTTGGGATGGGCCAGCTCGAGGTCCACCCCCACACCGCGGCCGATGACGAACGAGCGGGTCGGGGACAGCACGAGCCGCCGGTCGTCGACGACCACCTCCAGCCCGGCGGCCGTGTCGCGCAGGTGATCGGCGGTCACCGGGCGCACCCCGCGGCGCGGTGACCGGCCCCGCCCCGCGGCCACGGGCAGCCGGGGAGCGCCAGACCGGAGCGCTGCTGCCCGTGCACGTTGCGCATCGCGACTCCCGGGCGACCGACGTCCTCGGCCGGGGACGGTCCTCGATGGGTCGCGGGCAGGTCAAGGGCGTGGTGGGCCGGTGCCGGACCCGAGGACGTGCGGACAGCGTCGCCGGGCGTGTCGGGGCAGCGGGAGGAACGGCTGTGACGATCGGTGACGGTCGTGACGTCGGACACCGCCGGGCACGCGCGTGCGCACCCATCCGGCCGGGCGGTCCCGCACGAAGACCGGGGCATGAGCACCGCCGCCCCGGAGACCGCCGGACACCCGCTGACCGGCTCCCCGGCAGTTCAGTCGCGCACAACAGGCCGGGCCCGGAGAGCTGACCTACAGTCCGGACCCGTGGGCCTCCCGATGCACGAGGACGCGACCGTGCGGGAGCTCCCCCTCCCCGGGCTCGCGCTGGGAGAGGTCATCGCGGCCCTCGATGCTCGCTACGACCCGGCCCTGGCGGAGGACTGGGACGCCGTCGGCCTGGTCTGCGGCGACCCCGCCGAGCCGGTGCGCTCGGTGATGTTCGCCGTCGACCCGACCACCGCGGTGGTCGACGAGGCGATCGAGGCCGGCGTCGACCTGCTGGTCACCCACCACCCGCTGCTGCTCACCCCGGTGCACGGTGTGCCCGCCGACGACCCCAAGGGCCGGCTGGTGCACCGGCTGATCCGCGCCGGCGTCGCCCTCTTCGTCGCCCACACCAACGCCGACCGGGCGCCCGACCACGGCGTCAACGACGCGCTCGCCGCCGCCCTCGGCCTGGACGGCGTCCGGCCGCTGGAGTCCCTCGCTTCGCCGGAGACCGACACCCTCGTCGTCTTCGTCCCGGTGGGCGTCAGCGACCAGCTGGTCGACGCGCTGTCGAGTGCCGGCGCCGGCGTGATCGGTGACTACACCCGCTGCGTGTGGCAGACCACCGGCACCGGCACCTTCATCCCCGGCGACGAGACGCACCCGGTCATCGGCCGGCACGGCCAGGTCGAGCGGGTCCCGGAGATCCGGCTGGAGATGGTCGTGCCCCGGGCCCGCCGGGCGGAGGTGCTCGGTGCCCTGCTGGACCTGCACCCCTACGACGAGCCGGGCTACGCCTTCTTCGAGAACTCCGCGACCGCCAGCCGCGCCGGGCTCGGCCGGGTCGGGAACCTGGCCCGTCCGGTGACCCTGCGGGAGTTCGCCGAGCGGGTGGCCGCGACGCTGCCCGACACCCCCGGTGGCGTGCGGATCGCCGGTGACCCCGAGCGGCTCGTGCGCACCGTGGCCGTCTGCGGTGGCAGCGGTGCCTCGATGGTCGAGGCGGCGGCCGCCGCGGGCGCCGACGTGTTCGTCACCAGCGACCTCGAGCACCACGCCGTGTCCGAGGCCACCGAGATGGCCGGGCCGGCGCTCTGTGACGTGGCACACTTCGCGTCCGAGTTCCCCTGGCTGCCCTGCGCCGCCGACCTGTTGCACCGCGACCTCGGTGCGCGGGTCCAGGTGCGGGTCTCCGCCCGGCCCACGGACCCGTGGACTTGGCAGGTCGGGGGTTCCAGCGGTACCAGTATCGGAACCAAGCGACTGCACTCGGCCGAGGACTCGGCCGACTGAGCCCGGAGGTCTCCTCCGGGGAGGAGGAGACCGTGTCCAGCGCAGACGCACCGCCCGCGGGGGTGGCGCCGCGACGCAGCGACCGCAGCCCGTGGAACTGGTTGCTCATCGTGCCGATCGTCGTGCCGCTGATCGTGCCGCTGTACAACAAGATCGAGCCCACGTTGTTCGGCTGGCCCACGTTCTACTGGCTCCAGCTGGCGTTCGTGGTCCTCGGCGTGCTCACGACCTCGATCGTCTACCGCATGACGCGCCGCAGCCCCGGCGAGCAGCAGGCCGCCCGGGACGCCATCGCCCGCGGCCGGACCGGCCAGGGCGGGGAGCGCCGACCGTGAACGTCGTGGAACTGACCATCGTCATCGCGGTCTTCGTGCTGGTCACCGTGCTCGGCTTCGCCGCGTCCCGGTGGCGGCGGGCCGAGAGCCTCATGCACCTGGACGAGTGGGGCCTGGGCGGCCGCAGCTTCGGCACCTGGGTGACCTGGTTCCTGCTCGGGGGCGACCTCTACACGGCCTACACCTTCGTCGCCGTCCCGGCGCTGATGTTCGGTGCGGGCGCGGCCGGTTTCTTCGCCGTCCCGTACACCGTCGTGATCTACCCGCTGGTGTTCCTGGTGGTCATCCGGCTGTGGTCGGTCAGCCACGTGCGCGGGTTCGTGACGCCGGCGGACTTCGTCCGCAGCCGGTTCGACTCCCCGACGATGGCGCTGCTGGTCGCCATCACCGGCATCGTCGCGACGATGCCCTACATCGCGCTGCAGCTGGTCGGCATCGAGGCGATCCTCAAGGCGATGGGCGTGGAGGGTGAGCTCCCGCTGATCGTCGCGTTCATCATCCTGGCGGTCTACACGTACAACTCCGGCCTGCGCGCGCCGGCGCTGATCGCCTTCGTCAAGGACGCGCTGATCTACCTGACGATCATCGTCGCGGTCATCGTGATCCCGTCGAAGCTCGGCGGCTGGGACGCCATCTTCGGCGCCGCCGAGGCGAAGTTCTCCGCCGGGTCGGGGGTGATCCTGCCGGCCACCGGGCAGCTGGGGTACGCCACGCTGGCTCTCGGCTCGGCCCTGGCGCTGTTCCTCTACCCGCACTCGATCACCGGCGTGCTGGCCGCCAGCAACCGGGACGTGCTCAAGCGGAACATGAGCGCCCTGCCGATCTACAGCCTGGCCCTGGGCCTGATCGCGCTGCTGGGCTTCATGGCCATCGCGGCCGGCACGCAGCCGATCGGCACCGACGGCAACACGATCGTCCCGGTGCTCTTCCAGCAGATGTTCCCGAGCTGGTTCGCCGGCATCGCCTTCGCGGCGATCGGCGTCGGTGCGCTGGTGCCGGCGGCCATCATGTCGATCGCCGCAGCCAACCTGTTCACCCGCAACATCTACAAGGAGTACCTGAAGAAGGACGCCACCTCGCGGCAGGAGGCCCAGGTCGCCAAGATCGCCTCGCTGGTGGTCAAGCTGGGCGCGGTCGCGGCCATCCTGTTCCTCAACCCGCAGTTCTCCATCGACCTGCAGCTCATCGGTGGCGTGATCATCCTGCAGACCATGCCCTCGGTGGCCCTCGGGCTGTACACGCGCTGGCTGCACCGGGGCGGCCTCATCGCCGGCTGGATCGCCGGGATGGCCACCGGCCTGGCGCTGGTCTACAACATCCCGAAGCTCAACCCCGACGGCACGGTCGCCCGCGAGCACTTCGGCGGGTCGTCGTTCGCCCTCAGCAAGCTGGGCTTCGACACCAAGGTGACGATCTACGCCGGGCTGCTGGCCCTGCTGGTCAACCTGGTGGTGACCGTCGTCGTGACGGCGGTGCTCCGGGCCATGAAGGTCGTCGACGGCGTCGACGGGACGGCGGACAGCGACTACACCGCGGAGCGGGAGGACCCCACCTTCCGTGACCTGCCCGACCCGCTGTCCGACGAGCCGCTGAGCGGCTCGCCTCCGGGGTCGGAGGGAGGGGCCACCGCGTCCAGGCGCTGAGCAGGAGGCAGCCCACCGGCCCCGGTCCGCACTCCGCGGACCGGGGCCGGTGGGTCTGCGGCACCCTGACCCGGTGCCCTTGCCCCGCGGGTAGGTTGACGGCGTGCAGGCTGACCACTTCGACCAGCAGAAGCTCCTGGCCCTCGCCGCGGAGGACGTCGCCCTCGCGCAACTCGCCCACCGCGCGCGCACCCTTCCCGAGCTCGCCGCCGTCGACGCGGCCCAGGAGGCGCAGCGGACCCTGTCCGACGACGTCGTCCGGGCCGAGACCGAGGTGCGTGACCTCGACCGCGAGCAGAAGCGGCTGGAGGGCGACGTCGACACCGTGGCGCAGCGCGCCGCCCGCGACCAGTCCCGGATCGACTCCGGCGGCGCGACGCCCAAGGAGATCACCGGGCTGCAGCACGAGCTCGAGTCCCTGCACCGCCGGCAGGGCGACCTGGAGGACCAGGTGCTCGAGCTGATGGAGCGCCGGGAGACCGCCGACGCCGCGCTGGCCGCGGCGCAGGGTGGGCTGGCCGGGGCGCAGGCCGACCAGGAGCGCGCCGAGCAGCAACGGGACGCCGCGCTGGCCGACATCGCCGACGCCACGTCCCGGCACCAGGCCACCCGGGCCCAGATCGTCGGCACGGTCCCCACCGACCTGCTCAAGCTCTACGACCGGGTCGCCCAGCAGACCGGCAGCACCGGCGCGGCACACCTGCGCGCCGGCCGCTGCGAGGGCTGCCGCATCGAGTTCTACGGCACCGAGCTGGCCACCTACCGCAACGCCGACCCGCACACGGTGCTGCGCTGCGAGAACTGCGGCCGGATCCTGGTCCGCAACGCCGAGTCCGGGCTGTGAGCGGGTCCTCCGCGGGCAGGCGTCTCATCGTCGAGGCGGACGGCGGGTCGCGGGGGAACCCCGGCCCGGCCGGCTACGGCGCGCTGGTGCGCGACGCCGAGACCGGTCGGCTGCTCGCCGAGCGGGCCGAGTCCGTCGGCCGGGCCACCAACAACGTGGCTGAGTACGGCGGGCTGGTCGCCGGGCTGCAGGCAGCCCTCGACCTCGACCCGGCGGCGAGCGTCGAGGTCCGGATGGACTCCAAGCTCGTCGTGGAGCAGATGTCGGGTCGCTGGCAGATCAAGCACCCGGACATGAAGGCGCTCGCCGTCCAGGCCCGGGACATCGCCCGGCAGCTGGGCGCGGTCCGCTACACCTGGGTGCCCCGGGCGCAGAACGGCGCCGCGGACGCGCTCGCCAACAGCGCGATGGACGGCAAGCCGGTGCGCCGTGACCTGGCCGCCGAGCCGGTGGTCCTCGAGGACGAGACGCAGCCGGCCACCGAGCCCGCGCCCGTCGTCGTCACCACGACCCTCCTGCTGCGGCACGGGCGCACCGAGCACACCCCGGAGCGCCGGTTCAGCGGCAGCAGCGACCTGCCGCTGTCCGAGCTCGGCCGGGCCGACGCCGCGGCCGCCGCCCAGCACCTGGCCGGCCGGGGCATCGACGTCATCGTCGCCTCGCCGCTGCAGCGCACCCGGCAGACCGCCGAGGCCGCCGCCGCGGTGCTCGGCGTCCCGGTCGAGGTCGACGGCGACCTGCGGGAGCTGGACTTCGGCGCCTGGGAGGGGCTGACCGCCGCCGAGGCGCAAGCGATGAGCCCGCTGGCGTTCCGCCGCTGGTCCGGAGCGCTGGACGTCCGGCCCCCCGGGGGCGAGTCGATCGCCGACGTCTCCACCCGGGTCGCCCGGGCGCGGGCCCGGGTGCTGGACCGCCACGCCGGGAAGACCGTGCTCGTGGTCAGCCACGTGACCCCGATCAAGCTGCTGCTGGCCGCCGGGCTCGGCGTCGGCGACGACATCGTCCACCGGGTGTTCCTGGAGGCCGCGTCGCTGTCGACGGTCACCTGGTCCTCCGACGGCCGCACGAGCGTGCGGCTGGTCAACGACACCTCGCACCTGGGCGGCTAGCCCGCCCGCACTGTGGCCACGGACCGGTCGCGCCGGGCCGCGGACGGCCAGGGGACACTGGTCGTGACAGGTGGACAGCGAGCACCGGGAGCACCGCCATGACCGCAACGACCAGCACCGCGCGCGCCACCGGCGACCGCACCATGTCCGACCTGGAGTACGAGACCTGGGCGGCCGAGGTTCGCCGGCTGGCCGACCAGCGCGGCGCCGTCATCCTGGCGCACAACTACCAGGTGCCCGAGATCCAGGACGTCGCCCACTTCACCGGCGACTCGCTGTACCTGTCCCGCGTCGCGGCCGAGACCGACGCCCGGGAGATCGTCTTCTGCGGCGTCCACTTCATGGCCGAGACCGCGAAGATCCTCTCGCCGGACAAGACCGTGCTGCTGCCCGACCACGCCGCCGGCTGCTCGCTCGCCGACAGCATCACCGCCGAGCAGCTGCGCGAGTGGAAGGCCGAGCACCCGGGTGCGGTGGTCGTCAGCTACGTCAACACCACCGCGGCGGTGAAGGCCGAGACCGACATCTGCTGCACCAGCTCCAACGCCGCCGACGTGATCCGGTCGATCCCCGAGGACCGCGAGGTCCTGTTCTGCCCCGACCAGTTCCTCGGCGCGCACGTCAAGCGGGTCACCGGCCGGCAGAACATCTCGATCTGGGCGGGGGAGTGCCACGTGCACGCCGGGATCAGCCCCAGCGACGTGCGGGCGCAGATCGCCCATCACCCGGACGCGGAGGTCCTGGTGCACCCCGAGTGCGGCTGCACCACGTCGGTGCTGGACCTGGTCAGCCACGGCGACCTGCCCGCCGACCGCACCCGGGTGCTGTCCACCGGCGGGATGGTCGAGGCCGCGGCGGCGACCCGGGCGCCGCAGGTGCTGGTGGCCACCGAGATCGGCATCCTGCACCAGCTCCGCTCGCTGAACGGCGGCACCGAGTTCATCCCGATGAACGCCCGTGCCTCCTGCCGCTACATGAAGATGATCACCCCGGCGAAGCTGCTGGCCACGCTGCGCACCGGCGAGGGGGCGGTGGACGTCGACCCGCAGGTCGCCGCCCGGGCCCGCCGCGCGGTGGAGGCGATGATCGCCATCGGCGAGCCCGGCCGCGGCGGGGAATGAAGGACCCCGTCGCCCCCCACGACGCGCTCCGCACGCCGTGGGTCCCTGCGACGGGGCCGAGGGGCGTCACCTGTCAGACCAGCAGCGCGGCCCAGAGGGCGGTGGTGGCGGCGATCATGGTCAGCGGGACGGTGGCCAGGCCGACGGCGCTGAAGCGGGCGGTGTCCGGGGCGTGCTCGCCGAGCACCCGCCGCCACAGCAGGTTGGCCAGCGACCCGGCGTAGGTGAGGTTCGGGCCGAGGTTCACCCCGATCAGCATCGCCAGCACGGTCGGGACGCCGCCGGCCGCGGCCACCGGCACCAGCGCCAGCGTGGCCGGCAGGTTGTTCACCAGGTTGGCCAGCAGCGCCGAGACGCTGGCGACGGCGAGGAGGGCGAGCAGCCCGTCCCCGTCCGGGAGCACGGCGTGCAGCACGGCCTCCAGGCCGTGCAGCTGCAGCACCAGCACGAGCACCGCCAGGCCGACCACGAACAGCCCGAACGGCAGGTTCGCCGCGACCAGCTGCTCGCGCAGCGTCGTCCGGCGGGTGGCCAGCTGGCGGACGCCCAGGACGAGGACCCCTGCGGCGGCCGGCCAGACCGGCGGGATCCCCACCAGCGAGGCGACGCCGAAGCCGAGCACGGTGGCGCCGACCACCACCAGCGCCAGCACGGGCGTGCCCGGGACGTCGTGCACCGGGACGTCGACCGACCCGCGGAGGTCCCGGCGGAACAGCCACCGCAGCACCAGGTACTCCAGCGCCACCGTGGCCAGCTGGGGCAGCACCATGAGCCCGGCGAAGTGCACGAAGGACAACCCGGTGGCCGCCACGGCGAGCAGGTTCGTCAGGTTCGACACCGGCAGCAGCAGCGACGCCGAGTTGGCCAGGTGCCCCACCGCGTAGCCGTGCGGCCGCACCGGCACCCGCATCCGCAGCGCGGTCGCGACGACCACCGGCGTCAGCAGCACGACCGTGGCGTCCAGGCTCAGCACCGCGGTGACCACGGCGGCCAGCAGCGTCACCCGGGTGAGCAGCCGGGTCGCCGAGCTGCCCGCCTGCCGGGCGGTCAGCGCCGCGGACCAGGTGAACAGCCCCTCCCGGTCGGCGAGCTCGGCGAGCAGCAGCACCACCACGAGGAACGCGACGGTCGGCGCCACCTCGCGGACGGTGGCCGTCGTGTCCTGCCAGCTCACCGCCCCGAGCAGGACCAGGAGCAGCGCACCCGGGACGGCGACGACGGCCGGCGGGAGCCACGGCGAGTCGGCGGCTGCCGCGGCGAGGGTCGCCGCCAGCAGGACGGCGGCCAGCAGCAGGGCGAGCGGGTCGGACACCGCGTCGGGCCGGTCAGCCGCGGAAGAACAGGTAGATCGACACCACGATGCCGAAGACGACGATCAGCACCCGCAGCGGCGTGCTCGGGATCCGGGTGGCGACCTTGGCGCCGAGGAAGCCGCCGAGCAGGGCCGCCGGCGCGCAGACGGCGACGTAGGCCCACTCGACCGGGCCCCAGATGCCGAAGACGACCACCGTGACCGAGGCGGTGACCAGCGAGATCGCGCTCTTCATCGCGTTGGCCAGCTTCAGCCGCCCCAGGCCGAGCCCGAGGACGCCGACCAGGATCACCCCCAGCGCGCCGCCGAAGTAGCCGCCGTAGACGGTGGCCAGGAAGAGCGCCACGTACAGCCACGCCGGGTCCCCGGTCCGGCCGCCGTCCTCCTGCCGCTTGAGCCGCTTGGTGATCAGCGGCTGGAAGGCCAGCAGGATGCTGGCTCCGAACACCAGCACCGGGACGACGGTGTCGAACGCCTCGCTGGGGGTGGTCAGCAGCAGGACCGACCCGACGATGCCGCCGAGCACCGCGACGACCGAGAAGCGGACCAGCCGCCCGCGCTGGCCGGCGTACTCGCTGCGGAAGCCGAGCACCCCGCCGATGTAGCCGGGCCACTGGGCGACCGAGTTGGTGACGTTCGCCGGCACCGTGCCCAGGCCCAGCCCGACCAGGACGGGGAAGAGGATCAGCGACCCGCCGCCGGCGATGGAGTTGATGCCACCGGCGAGGAGCGCCACCCCGGCGGCGATGAGCAGGTCGACAGCGGACACGACCGGCGAGCCTACGGTGTGCCCATGCCGAGGGACGCGCGAGCGCTGGCCATCGCGGCGGGGATGACCGGGACCGGCGTCTTCCACCTCGTCCGTCCGCAGGCCTACGACTGGATGATCCCGCCCGAGCTCGGCCGGCCCCGGCCCTGGGTGATCGGCAGCGGGGTGGCCGAGCTGGCCACCGCCGCACTGGTCGCCGTCCCGGCCACCCGCCGGATCGGGGGCTGGTCCGCGGTGGCCGTGCTCGTCGGCGTGCTGCCCGCCCACGCGCAGACGCTCCGCGCCTTCCGCCGTCAGCCGTGGAAGCTGGCCGTCGCCGCCGGCCGCATCCCCTTCCAGGTGCCGATGATCCAGGCCGCGCTGCGGGTCGCCCGCGGGGTGGATCCGAGCGGCCCGGTGATCAGGTGACCTGATCACCGGGCGTCCTCCCGCACCAGCGTTGGTGCGGGAGGAAGGTCATTGATCAGGTGACCTGATCGAAGTCCCGGCGGCTCAGCGGCCGCGGACCGGTGGCGGCTCGGGGTCGGTGAGCCGCGGGCCGTCCATCAGGCTGCCGGCCTGCTTGACCCGGCGCAGCACGGTGGAGGTCTCCAGGCTGCGCACCGGCAGGGCGCCGACCCGGTCGGTCAGGAACCGGTACAGGTGCGCGGTGTCCCGGCAGGTCACCGCCACCATCAGGTTGGCCGGGCCGGTCACCACGGCGGTGAAGGCGGTCTCCGGCTCCCGGGCCAGCGACTCCCCGACGTGGGCGATGTCGGCCGGCGCGACGCCGAGCCACAGCAGCGCGCTGACCGGGTGCCCGAGCAGCTCGCTGGCGATCTCCAGGTCGAAGTACAGCGCACCGGCCGACCGGAGGGCCTCGACCCGTCGCGCCACCCGGCTCTCCGACCAGCCGGTCACCCCGGCGAGCTCGGCGTAGCTGAGCCGGCCGTCGGTGGCGAGCGCCGCGAACAGCAGGTCGTCCTCCGGGTCCAGGGCCACCGGGGTGGTCGCGATCCGCGCGGACTCGTGGCTGAGTGCGGCGATCTGCTCGTCGGTGAGCGGGTCCTCGAAGCCGGTCCACTCGTAGACCCCGCCGACGTAGGCGTGCAGGACCGAGAAGGCGGCCAGGTCGATGACCTGCACCGTGCGCGGCAGCCGGTCCAGCAGCAGCGCGTCGCGCTGGCGGGGCGTGCGCGGCCGGGTCGAGCAGGTGATCTCCGCGCCGCCGGCGGTCAGGCTCACCCAGGAGACGTCGGGACGGCGGGCCAGCGCGTCGGCGACCGCGCCGGCCGCGGCCGGCTGCACCCGCATCCGGATGTGCCAGCTGGGCTCGGTCGCCTCCGGTGTGGTCAGCCCCAGCACCCGGACGACGCCGTCGGCGCGCAGCCGCCGCCACCGGCGGGCCACGGTCTGCTCCGAGATCCCGAGCACCGTCGCCACCCGGCTGAACGGCGCCCGCCCGTCGACCTGCATCGCGTGCACGATCTGACGGTCCACGGCGTCCAGCACGGTCAGCATCCTGCACCATGGTGCCCTCCGGTGGAGGATCCCGTCACCGATGCGATGCTGGTGTCTCTTCTGTCGCTGGGTCGTTGCACAGTGGGCGCATGCGCAAGTGGTTGCCGCTGGTCGCGATCTGCACCGGCACGTTCATGCTCCTCATCGACGTCACGATCGTGAACGTCGCCCTGCCGGACATGGCCCTGGACCTGGGCACGTCGTTCGACCAGCTGCAGTGGGTGGTGGACGTCTACGCGCTCGCGCTGTCCGCGCTGGTGCTCGGCGCCGGCTCGCTCGCCGACCTGTACGGCCGGCGGAAGGTCTACCTGGCCGGGCTGCTGCTGTTCGCGGTCGCCTCGCTGGCCTGCGGGCTGGCGCCGAACGCGGAGCTGCTGATCGGCGCGCGGGCAGTCCAGGGGATCGGCGGCGCGGCGATGCTGGCCACCACCATCGCGCTGATCAACACCAGCTACGAGGGGCGGGACCGCGGGACCGCCTTCGGGGTCTGGGGCGCCGTCGTGGGTGCGGCCGCCGCGCTGGGCCCGATCCTGGGTGGCGCGCTCACCGAGCTGTCCTGGCGGTGGATCTTCTTCGTCAACCTGCCGATCAGCGTCCTCGCCGTCGCGGTCACGCTGGTCGCGGTGCAGGAGGCGCGCCAGCCGAACGCGCCCCGGCCCGACGTCCCGGGCATCGCGCTGTTCACCCTTGGCGCCGGCGGCGTGGTCTTCGGACTGGTCCGGGCCGCGGCGGACGGCTGGGGCGCGCCGGTCGCCTGGGGGCCGCTGGTCGGCGGTCTCGTCGTCCTGGGGGTGTGGGTGCTCGTGGAGCGCGGCCGCCGGGCGCCGATGCTCGACGTCTCGCTGTTCCGCAACCGCTCCTTCAGCGGGATCATGCTGGGCGCGCTGCTGCTGAACGCGGCCGCGTTCTCCGCGAGCCTCTACACCTCGTTGTGGCTGCAGTCGGTGCTCGGGCTCTCGCCGCTGCAGGGTGGTCTGGTCTTCATCCCGCTGTCGGCCTGCAGCTTCGTCGTCGCCGCCCTCGCCGGCCGGTTCCTGCAGACGATGGCGCCGCGGCTGGTGCTCGGCGGCGGGCTGCTCCTCATCGGGGTCGCGTCGCTGCTGCTGGCCCTGGTCGACGCCGACTCGTCCTGGACGGTGCTCGTGCCCGGGCTCGCGGTGCTCGGCGTCGGGGTCGGGGTGGCCAACCCGACGCTGGCCTCCGCGGCGCTGGCGACGGTTCCGCGGGAGCGCAGCGGCATGGCCTCCGGTGCGGTGAACACCGCCCGCCAGCTCGGCTTCGCCCTCGGCGTGGCGGTGCTGGGCAGCGTCTTCACCGCCCAGGCGACCGCCGCGCTGCGGGACGGCGGTGCGCCGGACCCGGCGGGCACTGCGTCGGCGCTGACCGCCGGTCAGGCCGGCCAGCTCATCGGCTCGGCACCCGCCGAGCAGCGGGCCGGCCTCGCCGACCTGCTGGGCAGCGCCTACGCCGGCGGGCTGCGCGACGTCTTCCTGGTCTGCGCCGCCGCAGCGATCGTGGGCGGGTTGCTGGTCGTCTGGCTGGTCCGGGCGGCCGCGCCGGCGTCGGGTGCGCCGGTCGAGCGGCCGCACGAGGCGCCGGAGCCTGCCGCCAGGCGCTGAGCCCGGGCAGACTCCCGGCATGGCTCCTACGGCGTTCCCGGACGACTGGCAGCGCGCACTCGTCGTCGCAGCCCACCCCGACGACATCGAGTACGGCCTCGCAGCCGCCGTCGCCTCCTGGACGTCGGCGGGCAAGGAGGTGCACTACCTGCTGGCCACGCGAGGCGAGGCCGGGATGGCCGGGGTGCCGCCGGAGGAGGTCGGGCCGCTGCGCGAGGAGGAGGAGCGGCGGTCGGCCGCCGTCGTCGGGGTGAGCGAGGTGGAGTTCCTCGACTTCCGCGACGGTGTGCTCGTCGAGGGGCCGGACCTGCGGCGGGCGATCGCCGGCGCGATCCGCCGCCACCAGCCGAACCTGGTGGTCACCGGGTACTTCGGCGCGACCTGGACCCCGCCGGGCATGTCCCCGGGCTACCTGAACTCCCCGGACCACCGGGCGCTGGGCCAGTGCGTGCTGGACGCCGTCGCGGACGCCAACAACGAGTGGATCTTCCGGGACCTGACCGAGCCGCGGTGGCGGTCGCAGTACGTCGCGGTGACCGAGATGCTCGATCCGGCCCACCTGGTCGACGTCGGCGAGCACGTGGAGACGGCGGTGGCCTCGCTGAGCGAGCACCGGCGCTACCTGGAACTGCTGTCGGACACCCCGGTCGAGGAACAGGCCCGGCAGATCGTCGACATGGCGACCGCGGCCGAGGACGGCACGCGCCGGGTGGGCTTCCGGCTCTACTGGGGATGACCGGCGGGTAGGCTGCCGACCACGACGGACGAGTCGGCTGGGCGGTCGCGTCGGCGGGGGAGACCCCGTCGCCGAGGAACGTCCGGGCTCCACAGGGCAGGGTGGTCGCCAACAGCGACCCGGGGTGACCCGCGGGACAGTGCCACAGAGAACAGACCGCCAGTGCGTGCACTGGTAAGGGTGAAACGGCGGTGTAAGAGACCACCGCACACCGGGTGACCGGTGTGGCTCGGTAAACCCCACCCGGAGCAAGGTCGAGAGGGACGGCGGCTCGCCGCCGGCCTGCGCAGGCGTTCGAGGGCTGCCCGCCCGAGCCTGCGGGTGGACCGCTCGAGCCTGCTGGCAACGGCAGGCCTAGATGGATGGCCGCTCATCGGGATGCCGTGAGGCACCCGGGGACAGAACCCGGCGTACAGGCCGACTCGTCCGTCGCCCGCCGCTGAGCTGCGGTTTCCTCCTCAGAGGGCTGTGTCAGTCCGCACAGAGTCCGCAACCCGGCTGAGGACGGAGCCCACCGCGGCCTCGTCCGGTCGTCCGAGTCGGGCCAGAGATGGCTGTAGGTGTCGAGCGTCTCGGCGGCGCTGGCGTGCCCGAGCCGGGCCTGGACGGTCGTCACCGACTCCCCGTGCCGGATGAGCAGGCTCGCGTAGAAGTGCCGGAGGCTGTGCATGGTGACGCCGCCGAGGCCGGTCCGCTCCACCGCCGGGCGCCAGGTGCGCTCGGAAAGGCCATGCGGTGGATCGGGTCACCGAGCTCCGTGGCGAAGACGAGCCCGTCGGTCGGCCAGGTGGCGAGGTGAGCCGCCACGGCGTCGACGACGACCTGGGGAGCGGCACGACCCGGACGGAGGCCTGGGTCTTGGGCGGCGCGAGGAAGGGCGCACGGCTGCTGCTGACGTCGAGTCACCTCACTGCCACCGGGCGAACCGACCGTGCGCGGTGCGAACGGTGCGGCGTTCTCCAAAGGGAGAACTACCGAGTCTGGATGTCGAGCCATGCCCGCAGCTCGTCCGCCAGGGCCACTGGAGCGTCGTGGTGCATGAGGTGACCGGACGCTCTCACCAGGCTCAGCGTCGATCTCGGTATCGCATCATGGAGTGACGTCGCCCGATCGACCGGAATCCAGGTGTCTTGCTCTCCCCAGACGATGCGGACTGGTGGGCGAACATCACCCAGGCGGGGCCTGATCTCATCGGTGAACCGTTCGTCGGCCTGGGCGATCTGGCGATAGAAGGCCGGACGACCATCGTCGGTCAGCCACGGACCCGTCAGCTGGTCGAGTTCATCCCCGCGGAGACCGCTGTGGCTCGCGCTCTCGATGTAGGCCCGTAACGCACCTTCATGGACACCGGCAGGGAGATCCGAGAAGACGTCCGCGTGCTCCTTGACCAGGTTGAAGAAGGGCGATCCCCATGGACTCAGCGCGACGACGTCCACCAGGAACAACGACGCGAACTGCCGACCAAGCAGCAGATGCGCGCGGAGCGAGACCGCGCCGCCGAAGTCGTGCGCCACCACGTGTGGTGCGTTCAGGCCCCACTGGGCAAGCAGGTCGGCGAACAGCTCGCCTTGCACACCCAGGTCGACCGGATGCTCAGGCCTCTTGGACGAAAGACCGTAGCCAGGCATGTCCCACAAGTAGACGGTGAAGTCCCTGCTGAGAGCGTCGGCGAATGGCGCCCACAACACGGACGACCAGGGTGTGCCATGACAGAACACGACGGCGGGTCCCGAACCGGTCTTCGACCAGGCGACGACGCGTCCTCGCCACTCGATCCGCTCGCCCATCTCTGTCATCCCCGACCCCTTCCTTCCCTTGCCGTCCAGCACGACAGTGACCCTTCGCCTGGGCCTGCCGTCGTCACGTGAGCGACAGCCGTTGGCCGGGTCCCGCCCTGATGCACGGCTGTGCAGGGTGGCGCCAGAACGCTGCGAGGCGACGGCCCCTCCACGAGTGGTCGGCCCCCGGTGCCTCGGTCAGGGCACATCCGTCCTTGGGACTGACGCCGCACAGCGGAACCCGTCGCTGGTCCCACCAGGGAGGTGATGGGGTGCAGTCTGCACGTCCATGGACGTCACGCGGTGCCTTCTGCTTCCGTCGAGCCGGGTTCATCGACTGGCCGATGCTGGTGACCGGTCGACCACGAGCCCAACGGCGAGAGCTCCCAGGACGGCCCCCATGAAGTAGCGCTGCAGGCGGAGCCACGACGGTCGGGCGCCCAAGAACGAGGCGATGGCTCCGCCGAACACGACGATGAGGGTGTTGACCGTCAGAGCGATGACGATCTGGGTGCCCCCGAGGACCAGACTCTGCGCCGCGATGGAGCCGCGGTGGGAGTCGATGAACTGGGGCAGCAAGGACACGTACAGGACCGCGATCTTGGGGTTGAGGAGGTTGGTCACCAGCCCCATCGTGAACAGGCGCCACGGTGAGTCGACGGGCAGTTCCCCAGGAGCAAAGGCGTTCGTCCCGCCAGGGCGGACAGTCCGCCAGACGAGGTAGAGCAGGTAAGCGGCGCCGGTGAGCTTGAGGACCGTGAACGCGGCCGGGACGGCGACGAAGACCGTCGCCAGCCCGGCGGCCGCAGCGCCCAGGTAGACGAGGAAACCGGCGGCGACCCCGAGGAGTGAGACCAGCCCGGCGCGGCGCCCTTGTGTGACGGACCGCGAGACGAGGTAGATCATGTTCGGTCCCGGCGTCAGCACGAGCCCGAGGGCGATGACCGCGATGCCGGCGATGGCGTTACCACTGACCACGACCGGAAGTCCCTCCGGTGTTGCAGACGGCGGCAAGATCGAGCGCTCTCACCGCACCCACGACATCACCATGTCCCGCGCCAGCGCGTTGACCGCGGTGGCGCCCCACTCGGCCCAGCTCGTGACCACGCTTCTTCATGCGCCCGTGCCTCACGCACCCGTCCGGGCGTGCGCTTGCACCGTGTGCCTGGTGGGCCTGACCAGAACGAGCCGTACCGATTCCGGCGTTCCGCGGGACTGAGGACCGGACCCTCACGACGGCGTCCCCACGCGCGAGGCATTCAGCCCAGCTGCCGGCCGTTCCGGGCCGGGAGTCGGTGTGGCGGCCGCTGTCCCCCGCCCGCGCATCACGGTCAGGAGGCGGTGGACCAGCCGCCGGGCTGCACGGGGCCGCCGGTGTCGCACCGATGCCACCAGCGCCCCGCTCGGACTCGCGGAGCAGGTCCAGCCGTCGTCGCCTGGCCATCTCCTCGGCGGTCCACGAATGCATCGCTCACTCCCGATGTCGGAAAGACGGTGGGCACGGGCGGTCAGAGAGATGGCGCCGTTCCCGGGCAGAAGCCGGCCCCGGTGGGCATGGATCTGAGCTCTCGGCCGTCGAACCTGCGTCTCCATGCTCGACCTGGCTCCCCCGGACAGACAGTGGCAGATCTGCCGCTTCTAGCGGCATCTCTGCCACCGGCGCGTGCTTCGAACCGCCGAGGCGAGTCCGAGGCTCAGGGTGGTGAGATCCCGAACGTCTGCTGGGCGGGGTGTTGACCGCTGGAAGACCTGCTGGCTGGAGATCCTCAGCTGGACCTGGTGGGAAGCCGCCGAGCGGGCCGCGCGGTCAACGGCTCAGAGCCGCGCTCCACGAGCGCGGCGCCGACCTGTTCTGGCCGTCCGCCGCGGGCGCTGCTGCTCAGGGGCCGCGACGCGCGCGGTTCGTGTCGCGCAGCACGGCCCAGGCGTCGGAGACGGGGCCGACGTGGCCGAGCTTGTCGGGGTTGACGACGGACCGGATCGCCTGGACACGTCCGTCGAGGATGTCCAGCGCGAGGGTCGCGACAACTCTGCCCTGGCCGTCGCGCAGAACCGCGCCGGGCTGTCCGTTGATCTCCCGGGGCTCGGCGGCGCCGCCGATGTCGACGAAGGCGGGCACGTTCGCGGCGAGGACCCTGGCGACATCGTCGGCGCCGTAGACGCCGCTGCCCCACAGCGGGGCCTTGCCGCCGGCGTCGCCGATCATCTGGACGTCGTCCGCGAGCAGGGACCGCAGCGAGCTCACGTCGCCGTCCTTGAAGGCGGCGAAGAACCGCTCGGCGAGCTCGCGCCGTTCGTCGCGGTCGGCCTGGAACCGCGGGCGTCCCTCGCCCATGTGACGCCTGGCCCTGGCGGCGAGCTGGCGGCAGGCCGCCTCCGACCGCCCCACGGTCGAGGCGATGTCGGCGTAGCCGAAGCCGAACACGTCCCGCAGGACGAACACCGCCCGCTCGAGCGGGGTGAGCTGCTCGAGCACCAGCAGCGCGGCCATCGAGACGGAGTCGGCGAGCTCGGCGGACCGCTCCGGGTCCTGGTAGGGGTCGGCGAGCAGCGGCTCGGGGAACCAGTGGCCCGGGTAGGCCTCGCGGCGGACGCGAGCCGCGCGCAGGACGTCGATGGAGATCCGGGTGACGACCGCGGACAGGAACGCCTTGGTCGAGTTGGGCTCGGCCGCGGACCCGTGGTAGCGCAGCCAGGTCTCCTGGACGGCGTCCTCGGCGTCGTTGACGCTGCCCAGGAGGCGGTAGGCGATGGAGAACAGCAGTGGCCGGAGCTCCTCGAACCGCTCGGACCTGTTCACGACAGCCCTTCTCTGAAGCCCTGGCGCCACGACGGATACCGCAGCGTCCAGCCGAGCTCCCGCTTGGCCTTGGCGTTGGAGAAGCCGCGGCCCTCGACCATCATCATGACGGCGACGTCGCCGGCCGCGGCCCGTCCGAGCCACTTGGGCACGCGCATGGGGCGCTTTCCGCCGGCGGACTCGGCCAGGTACGGCAGCCACTCGCTGGCGGGCGCGGGCTCGTCGTCGACGATGTTGAACACGCCGGCGGCCCTGCGCTCGACCGCCAGGACGGTGGCGCTGGCGGCGTCGTCGAGGTGGATCCACGAGCTGTACCCGCCGCCGTCGCCGATGAGGGGGTACTGCCGCTTACGGACGAGCTCGACCTGATCGTCGGTCGCCCCGGGGCCGTAGAGCGCGCCGTACCGCAGGGCTGCGCCGCCCGCGGCGATGACGACCTTCTCGAGGTAGCGGACCGCCTCCATCGGCTCCTGCGCCGGGGTGCCGGCGTGCGT
Organism: Modestobacter excelsi; assembly: GCF_005930495.1. Classification (GTDB taxonomy): domain Bacteria; phylum Actinomycetota; class Actinomycetes; order Mycobacteriales; family Geodermatophilaceae; genus Modestobacter; species Modestobacter excelsi. The sequence continues at coordinate 192,883 of NZ_SJEX01000001.1, forward strand.
GTCCAAGGGGTCCTCCTCGGTCTTGACCCAGCCGCCCTGGCGGATGCCGTTCCAACTGGCGTAGCTCTGCGCGACGACGTGAGGCCGGCCGGCCGCCTGCGCGGCGGCGAGCAGGTGATCAGTCCCTTCGGTGCGCAGCCGGACGGTGAGCGAGAACCACTTGTCGAAGTGCTTGATGTCTGGCTTGCCGGCGTGGGCCGGGGCGATGGCCGTCATCTGGTGGACGATGGCATCGGGACGGGCTGCGGCGACGGCCTCGCCAACGGACGCCGCGTCCAGGCCGTCCATGACGATGGCCCTGGCCCCGAGCCTCTCGAGCAGGGCGAGCCTGTCCTTGCTGGTGGTGGTGGCGGTCACCTGGTGGCCGCGGGCCACGAGCTGGGGGACGAGCCTGCGGCCGAGCACTCCGCTGCCGCCTGCGACGAACACGTTCACGTCGATCACCTCTCTGTCGTGTCGGTGGACGTGACCCGAGACGAGCCAGCCCGCCCCGCTGTGACATCCGGGCGGCCCGGCGTGCGGCGGCGGCGCGCGGCCCGGCGTGGGCTCGGACGTGACTGACGAAGGCTCCTTCGCATCCCGTACCGGCAAACGGCTCACCCTCACCAACACCGGCCGCGCAGCGGGGAACCAGGTGTCGCAGCACTCGTACAGCTCGGCGGTGGCGCCCGAACCCCCGTGCAGCAGCACCTCGAGGTCCGGGTTGGTGCCGACCCGCTCGGTCCACACCCGGAAGGTGCCGCTGGCCGTCTCGATCGGGACGAGGCGCGACCCTCCGGAGACGACGGTCCGGGGGTCCCAGCCGGAGGTGTCGAAGCAGGACGGGAGGGGCGTGCTCGTCATGCTGGCCCCCTGCCCGCCCCCCGTCGGTCGACGCGGGGCGCTCCCTGGCAGACGAGGAGACCGCGTGGACGTCGGGCTGGACGGGCTCGTCCCGGAAGAGCTGGAGAGGCACGTCCCGGAGAGCCGGGCGTTCTACGCCGCGCGGGGGGAACGGCGAGGGCCCGCGTCGCTCGAGGAGCTCCGGGCGGTGCGCGCCCAGCACGCCGCGCCCCCGCCCGCCGGGGGCGTCACCGTCGAGCAGGTCGTGGACTCGGCTCGGCGGGAGGTCCGGCTGCGCATCTCCCTGCCGGCGCGTACGGAGGTGCGCGGCGTCCACCTCGACATCCCCGGTGGGGGCTTCTACCTCGGGCCCACGGCGGGCGGGGACGCACGCAACGCGGCGCTCGCCGAGTCGCTGGGGATCGCCGTGGTCAGCGTCGACCACCGGCTCGCGCCGGAGGACCCCTGGCCGGCGGCGCCCGACGACTGCGAGACGGCTGCGCTCTGGCTCGTCGACCAGGCCGGGGCCCGCTTCGGTACGACCGCCTTGGCGATCGGTGGCAGCTCGGCTGGAGCGACCCTCGCGCTGACCACGCTGCTCCGGCTCCGCGACCGGGGCCTGGCGGGTTCCTTCGCCGGCGCCGTGCTGGAGTTCGGGACCTACGACCTGAGCGGCCGGACCCCGGCGGGCCGGCTGATCGCCGACGAGTACTTCCTCGAGGCCTACGCCGGACACCTGGCCGACCGCACCGTGCCCGACGTGTCACCCGTCTTCGGCGACCTGCGCGGCCTCCCGCCGGCACTCCTGGTGGTCGGGACCCGGGACGTCCTGCTGGAGGACAACCTGGTCATGGCGGCCCGGCTCTCCGCGGCCGGAGGTGCCGTCGACCTCCGCGTCTACCCGGAGTCGCCGCACGGCTTCACCGGCCACCCGACCGCCATGGCGAGGGCCGCGCTGGCCGGTCGGGACCGCTGGCTCACCGAGCGCCTCACTGCACGGACCGCAGCGGTCAGGCGGTCGGCCGGCGGCCGGCCATCCCGGTGATCGAGACGCGGGCGAACGGGAGGTGCCCCCGCGGGTGCCCAGCCGCCGCTCCACGGTTCAGCGGCGCGACCCATCGACGGCGGAGGGCAGGCCCGCCGCCGGCGTGCCCGTCGCTTCTGGAGCACCTGGAGCTGCAGCACGCGCGGGCCGAGGTGTCGGCCGATCTCGTAGCCGACGGAGTCGCCCGCCACGGCGGCTCCCACCACGACGGCGAGGACGGCGACCAGCGGCACGTGCCCGAGGCCGGCGGCGACCCCGGCCGGCACCGCCGCGGTCTCACCCGGCAGCACGAAGCCCACGAACAGGGCGTCCTCGGCGAACACGACCGCCGCGGTGACCAGCAGCACGACCCAGCCGGGCACGCTGAGCAACTGGTCGACGAGGCCGCTCACCGGACCTCGGGTCTGCGGGCGGCGGGGTGCACCTCCCGAGCACCGCGACCGGGCGCGACCACCACCAGACCGGCCGCCACGGAGCCGGCGCGGAGCGCGCCCCGGAGGTCAGCGCAGCGAGTCGGGTGCCACGTCGGCGACGATCGCCTTGAAGGTGCTGGTGTCGACCTCGTCGTCCACGGTGACGCGGACGATGTCGGTGACCTGCTGCCGCGACGTGGTGCGGGCGGCGCTGACCCGGGCGGCGGCGATCAGCTTCAGCTGGTGCAGCCGCGCGGTGGCGTTCGGGACCGGGGGGAGTCGGTTGTCGGGCATGGACGGACGGTAGGCAGGACGTCCATCCCGGCCGGGCGTGCCGGGTCGCCGTGTCGCCAGAGACCCGTCCCGTGGGTCACACCAGGTCACTCGGCCCCCGCGCACACCGCGGCGCGGCCGGACCTGGAGGTCAGTCGTCCTCCAGGTCCAGGTCCAGGGTCAGGGTGCCCGTCCCGTCGCCGTTCTCCACGAGGACGCCGTCGCCACCCACCGACCGGAAGGGCCCCGACCCGCCCGTGACGGCCAGCACCTTGCGCGGCGGCGGAGCGTTCTCCAACGAGTAGGCGATGGTCCCGCCGGCGTCCAGGGTGATCACCGCGGTGCAGGAGGCGAGCCCGTCGGCATCGACGACGACGCAGCTGCCCACCTCGTGGCCCACCTCGGTGCCGCTCCTGGACAAGAGGTCGTGGAAGACGATCAGGTCCGCTGGGGACGGGCCCGGCTCGCCCAGGTCCGTGTAGTCGAACGGGCTGAACTGGACGTCGAACCGCAGGACGTCGTCGTGCCCACCGCCACCGCCCGCGGAGCCGGGCGGACTCGCACTGGCCAGCGAGCCCTGGAGCAGGACCACGGACGCGGCCACCACCGCTCCGGCTGCCAGGACGCGAGCACCCTTGATCATCGTCTACTCCCTCGCTGTCGGTCGTTGCACAGTGGGCCCTCGGGCACGTTGGCCCTGGGCACCCGACCGGTCAACCAGGAACTGCGCCGGCGCCGGGAACCCACGGGGGCACCTGCCGGTCGCGGACAGCGGGTGACCGTCCGGAAGAGCAGGGCCACCACGGCTGCTCCTCGCCGGCCGAGGCCCCCTTCCGCGGGCACCTCGGCGCCGACTGACCGATGGTTGCGTTTACCGCGTAAACCCCCTGGGGCACAACCAACTGGTGAGCTCTCCTCCCGCGCCCCGGGTCCAGCCCCCGGTGCCGACCCGCACCATCCTGGCCACCATCGGCCTCCTGCTGACGACGGCGCTGCTGCTGTACGTCCTGCTGGAGACCCGCCAGATCCTCACCTGGTGCGTGGTCGGTGCGTTCTTCGCCGTCGCTCTCGCTCCGGTCGTCGGGTGGGTGCAGCGGAAGGTGTTCAGGGGCAAGCGCCGGTCGCTGGCCACGCTGCTGGTCTTCCTGGTCGCGTTCATCCTGTTCGCCGCCCTGGTGACGGCCTTCGCCGTCCCGCTGGCGCAGGAGGGCACCAAGGTGGCCGGCCAGCTGCCCGGCCTGGTCGACGACGCCCGCAACGGCCGCGGCCCGGTCGGGGACCTGCTGGAGCGGACCAACGCGCTGCAGTGGGTGCAGGACAACCAGCAGAAGATCAGCGACTTCGCCAGCGGCCTGACGACGCCGGCCGCCGGGGTGCTGGGGGGCATCGCGACCGGGGTCACCGGCCTGGTCACCGTGATCGTGCTGGCCTACCTGATGGTGCTGGAGGGCCCGAAGATCGTCGACGGCTCGCTGGCCCTCTTCGCACCGCCCACCAGCAAGCGGATCCGCCGGGTGGCCACCGACTGCGCCAAGTCGGTCACCGGCTACCTGTCGGGGAACCTGCTGATCAGCTTCATCTGCGGGGTGCTGACCTACGTGGTGCTGCTCCTCGCCGGCGTCCCGTTCGCCGGGCTGATCGCGCTCTTCGTCGGCATCGCCGACCTCATCCCGCTCGTCGGCGCCACCATCGGCGGGATCGTCGCGGTGCTGGCCGGCTTCCTGCACTCGGTGCCGGCCGGCATCGCCGTGCTGGTGTTCTTCCTGCTCTACCAGCAGCTGGAGAACCACCTGCTGCAGCCGCTGGTCTTCGCCCGCACGGTGAAGGTCAACCCGCTGACGGTGATCATCGCGATCCTGGTCGGCGTCGAGCTGGTCGGCGTGCTCGGTGCGCTGCTGGCCATCCCGGTGGCCAGCATCATCCAGGTCATCGCCCGCGACGTCTGGGACCACCGGCGCGGTCAGCTCAAGGAGGAGCCCACGGTCGGCGAAGAGCGGGACCCGGCGCTCGCCGTGCACGAGCGGGAGGACGGCGGCCTCCCCTCCGGCGCCTCGGTGGCGGAGCCGGCCGCGCGGCGCTGACCTCGACCCGCACTGCTCAGCAGGTCGCCCGACGCCCACGAGCCGGCCCGCCGGGCACTGACTTCCCCAGCAGCGGCGCCGCCTCGACGGCCCGGCCGTGCGCCCGTGCGAGGCTGACCGCCGTGCGCGTCGCCATCCCCGGCCCCCTGCCGTGAGCCCGCTCCTCGTGCTCGCGTACGCCGGCGCAGCGCTGCTCGGGTCCTGTGCCGGTGCGCTGGTGAACCGGCTGGCCGGCCGGTTCCCCTGGCCGGACGACGTCCCACTGCGAACGGTCCTCACCCGCTCGGGCCCGCCGGCCGTCCGGTGGCCGCTGCTGGAGGTGGGGACGGCGGTGCTCGCCGTCCTGGTCGTCGTCGGGTGGGGTGTCTCCTGGCAGCTGCCGGCCTTCCTGCTCCTGGCGGTGGCCGGCGTGCTGCTCACGGTCATCGACCTGCAGCACCGGCTGCTGCCCAACCGGGTGGTCCTGCCGACCCTCGTCGTCGGCGCCGCGCTGCTCCTGGTCGCTGCCGCGACCGAGGGGAGCTGGACGGACCTGATGCGGGCCGTGCTCGGTGCGGCCGTGCTCTTCGTCGTCTTCCTGGTGCTGGCCGTCATCTCGCCGAGCGGGCTGGGCATGGGCGACGTCAAGCTCGCCGCGGTGCTCGGGTTGTTCCTCGGCTGGCTGGGCTGGGACGTCGTCCTGCTCGGGGCGGTGGCCGGCTTCCTGGTGCAGGCCGTGCTCGCGCTCGTGCTGCTGGCCCTCGGGCGCGTCCGGCGGGACAGCGACCTGCCGTTCGGCCCCGCGATGCTGGTCGGGGCCGCCCTCACCATGGCGCTCGCGGTCAGCTGACCGGCCCGAGCGGTCGCCGCTCCGCAACACAGTGTGACGATCCGGTCGCCCTGAGCACCCGGATGGCGTAAGGAACCGGCTCGTCCGGGTGGAGTCGCTCAAGGCCAGGGCGCTCGCACCCGATGGTCGTGGAGCAGCCGCACGGCCGGGTCAGCCGACCCGGGTCCAGCCGGCAGACACCACCCAGGAGTCCTCCGTGACGCAGCTCTACACCACCCTGTACACCCTCGCCGCCTTCACCGCCGACCGGGTCAAGAAGGAGACGAAGGGCGCGACCGCCGTCGAGTACGGCCTGATGGTCGGCCTGATCGCCGTCGTGATCATCGTCTCGGTCGGCCTGCTCGGCGGGAAGCTCAACGGCCTCTTCGACTCGATCCAGAAGGCCCTGCCGGGCACCGCCCCGGCTGGCGGCTGACCCGCACACCCGACGCCAGTAGCGGCTGCCCGGCGCGGCGGTCCCCACGGGGGGACCGCCGCGCCGCTGCACACACCGAGGAGGTGGCACGGATGACCCGACGGCGCGGTGAGCGCGGGGCGAGCGCGGTCGAGTTCGCGTTGATCGTGCCGCTGCTGGTCCTGCTCGTGCTCGGCATCGCCGAGTTCGGTCACGCCTTCCAGGTGCAGGGCACCCTGTCGGCCGCCGCCCGTGAGGGTGTGCGGGCGATGGCGCTGCAGAACGACCCGGTGGCCGCACGCACCGCGGTGCGGAACGCGGCGGCCTCGCTCCGCCCCGCCGTCACCAACACCCAGATCGTCATCACGCCGGCGACCTGCCCGGCCGCCGGTGGCAGCACGAACGTCCGGGTGAGCATCAGCTACCGGATGCCCTACCTGACCGGCTTCTTCGGCTCCGGTGTCAACCTCAGCGGAACGGGGGTCATGCGGTGCAACGGCTGATCCGTCGGGTCCGCGGTGAACGCGGCGCGGCCGCAGTGGTCCTCTCCCTGCTCATGGTCCCGATGATCGGTTTCGCCGCCATCGCCGTGGACGTCGGCGCCGTCTACGCCGAGCGGGCCCGGCTGCAGGTCGCCGCCGACGCCGCGGCCCTGGCCGTCGCCGCGGACTGCGCCCGCGGCAACTGCGGCAACATGACCGCCACCGCCTCGGCGATGGTCGCGGCCAACAACGACGGCGCCAGCGCCGCGCCACCGGTGCTCGCGTCGAACCCGATGCGGGTCACCGTGAACGGCAGCGACCCGGTCCAGCACTGGTTCGCCCCTGTCATCGGCCACGACTCGACCCGGGTGACCGCGTCGGCCACCGTGGCCTGGGGCGGACCCGAGCAGGGCACCGCCGTGCTCCCGCTGACCTTCTCCTGGTGCGAGTTCTCCCAGCAGACCGGCGGCGGGCTGCCCTCGGGCACCACCGTGCGGACCATCTACTTCACCAAGACGTCCAACACCGTCGGCTGCACCGGGCCGTCGCAGAACATCGTCCCCGGCGGGTTCGCCTACCTGGACACGCCGGCCAACGCGTGCACCGCGGCCAGCGCCCGCGACCAGCGCACGTACTCCTCGACCGGCAACACCCCGCCGAGCACCTGCACCCAGGCCTACATCAGCTCCTGGGTCGGCAGGACCGTGCTGCTGCCGCTGTTCGACAGCTCCGGGGACACGGGTTCCAACGCCTGGTACCACGTCTACGGCTACGCGGCGTTCCGGATCACCGGCTACTCGTTCGGTGGGCAGTTCACCACCACGTCCAAGCCGTGCTCGGGGAACGAGCGCTGCGTGTCGGGCTACTTCACCCGCCTCGTCGACCTCTCCGAGGCCTTCTCCTACAGCTCCGACGCGCCGAACCTCGGCGCCTCGGTGCTCCGACTCGTCCGATAGGGGCACCCGGCATGAGACGTCGACTCCTCGCTGCCCTCGCAGCGCTCGTCCTGGCTCTCGTGGGGGCGCTCGTCCTGGTGGCCTACGCCCAGGGCGCCGACCAGCGCGCCATGGCCGGCATGCGGACCGTCCCGGTCCTCGTCGTGGACCAGCCCGTGGCCGAGGGCACGCCGGCCGAGGACCTCGGCGCCCTCGTCCGCACCGAGCAGCTGCCGGTGAGGGCAGCGGTGGCCGGCCGGGTCACCGACCTCGCCGACCTGGCCGGCGAGGTCGCGACCGTGGACCTGCAGCCCGGCGAGCAGCTGCTGGGCAGCCGCTTCGCCGCGCCGGAGAGCCTGCAGGCCCCAGGCACCGTCGCCGTCCCCGCCGGGACGGCGGAGGTCAGCGTGCTGCTGGACCCGCAGCGCGCCGTCGGCGGGCGGCTGGTCGCCGGCGACGAGGTGGGCGTGTTCATCTCGCAGGCCGAGCCGGTCTCCACCCACGCCGTGCTCCACCGGGTGCTGGTCACCCAGGTGCAGGGCGCACCGGCGCCGGCCGACCCGGAGGCGGACACCGAGACCGCCTCCGCCGCAAGCGCGGTGCCGACCGGCAGCCTCCTGGTCACCCTGGCACTGACCGCCGAGCAGGCCGAGGGCGTCGTCTTCGGCGCCGAGCACGGCACCCTCTGGCTCGCCCTCGAGCCGGCGGACGCCGACCTGGACGGCACCGAGGTCATCACCCCGGACACCGTGTACGGAAAGGACTACTCATGAGTCGCGTGGTGCTCGCGGCCGCAGGCGACGACCTCTGCCGGCGGGTGCACGCGGCCGTCGACGGCGACGTGCACGTGCTGCCCGCCGGGCGGCTGCCCGGTGACCCGGCGCGCCTGTTCGAGCAGCTGGTGGACGGCGAGCTGCCCGAGGTGCTGGTGATCGGCCCCGAGGCGCCGGCGGAGGACGTGCTGGGCCTCGCGGCCCGGCTGGACGTCCAGTGCCCCGGCATCAGCGTCCTGCTCCTCGCCCGGCCCGAGCCGGCGCTGATGCAGGCAGCCATGCGTGCGGGCATCCGGGACCTGCTGGACCCGGCCGCCGACGCTCCGGAGATCCGGGCGGCTGTCGAGCGTGCGGCCGCCGCCGCGGCGGGCCGCCGTCGGGCGTTGCGCCCGGTCGAGGACTCCGCCCGCTACACCGGTCGGGTCATCACCGTGGCCTCGCCCAAGGGCGGGGTCGGCAAGACCACGATCGCCACCAACCTGGCCATCGGGCTGACCGCGTCGGCGCCCCAGTCGACGGTCCTCGTCGACCTGGACGTCCAGTTCGGCGACGTGGCCTCGGCCCTCGGGCTCGTGCCCGAGTACAGCCTGCCCGATGCCGTCCAGGGGCCGGCCCGCCAGGACACCATGGTGCTGAAGACCTTCCTCACCCAGCACCCCAGCGGCCTCTACGCGGTCTGCGGGTCCGAGTCGCCGGCTGCGGGGGACACCGTGACCGCGGACGACGTCAGCCGGTTGCTGGCGCAGCTGGCCCGGGAGTTCCGCTACGTCGTCGTCGACACCGCCCCGGGGCTCTCCGAGCAGACCCTCGCGGCGCTCGACCGGGCCAGCGACGTCGTGATGCTCAGCAGCATGGACGTCCCCGGCGTCCGTGGACTGCGCAAGGAGCTCGACGTCCTGCGGGAGCTGTGCATGATCCCGGCCGGTCGGCACGTGGTGATGAACTTCGCCGACCCCAAGGGCGGCCTGTCGGTGCGGGACGTCGAGACGACGATCGGCACCGGCGTGGACGTCGTCCTGCCCCGCTCGGCGGCGGTGCCGGCGTCGACGAACCAGGGGGTGCCGCTGCTGGAGAGCGGCCGCCGCGACCCGATGACCAAGGAGCTGCGCCGGCTGGTCTCCCGCTTCGCCGCCACGCCGCTGGTCAGCCCGAGCGGCCGGCGCGCCAAGCACCGGGCGGCGTCCTGATGAACCTCGCCCACCGCCTGGACGCCGCGCGGAGCCGCCCGCTGCCCGCGGTCGCCCCGGTCACGGTCGCGGTGCCGGCGCCGCCGGTGCCCACCGGTCCGGTCGGGCCGCCGCCCCCGGACGCGCTGAGCAAGCTCAAGGACCGCGTCGGCAAGGCGCTGTTCGAGCGCATGGGCAGCCGGATGCACGACGCCAGCCTGAGCGAGGAGGCCCTGCGGGCGATCGTGCTCGGTGAGCTCGACGAGGTGGTCGAGGCCGAGAAGGTGCCGCTGAGCGCCGAGGAGCGCCAGCGGCTCACCGCGGAGCTGGCCGACGACGTGCTCGGCTTCGGCCCGCTGCAGCGGCTGCTCGACGACCCGACGGTCACCGAGATCATGGCCAACGGTCCGGACTCCATCTACGTGGAGCAGAACGGCAAGCTGACCCGGACCGCGGCCCGCTTCACCTCGGAGGAGCACCTGCGCCGGGTGATCGACCGGATCGTGTCGCGGGTCGGCCGGCGCATCGACGAGTCCTCGCCGCTGGTGGACGCGCGGCTGGCCGACGGGTCCCGGGTGAACGCGATCATCCCGCCGCTGGCCTTCAGCGGCTCGACGCTCACCATCCGGAAGTTCGCGAAGGACCCGTTCGGCGTCGACGACCTGATCGGCTTCGGCACGCTCTCCCCGGAGATGGCGGAGCTGCTGCACGCCTGCGTGGAGGCCCGGCTGAACGTCATCGTCTCCGGCGGCACCGGCACCGGTAAGACCACCCTGCTCAACGTGCTGTCCTCCTTCATCCCGGAGGGCGAGCGGATCGTCACCATCGAGGACGCCGTCGAGCTCCAGCTGCAGCAGGAGCACGTCGTCCGGCTGGAGTCCCGGCCGCCCAACATCGAGGGCAAGGGCGCGATCACGATCCGCGACCTGGTCCGCAACTCGCTGCGCATGCGCCCGGACCGGATCGTGGTGGGGGAGTGCCGCGGCGGGGAGAGCCTGGACATGCTGCAGGCGATGAACACCGGGCACGACGGATCGCTGTCCACGGTGCACGCCAACTCCCCGCGCGACGCCATCGCCCGCCTGGAGACGCTCGTGCTGATGGCCGGGATGGACCTCCCGCTGCGGGCGATCCGGGAGCAGATCGCCTCGGCGGTCGACGTGATCGTGCAGCTGACCCGGCTGCGTGACGGCACCCGGCGGGTCACCCACGTCACCGAGGTCCAGGGCATGGAGGGTGAGACGGTCACCCTGCAGGACGCCTTCCTCTTCGACTACTCCGCCGGCGTCGACGCGACCGGCCGGTTTCTGGGCAAGCCCGTGCCGACCGGGGTGCGCCCCCGGTTCACCGACCGGTTCACCGAGCTGGGCATCAGCCTGTCGCCGCGGGTCTTCGGCGCGACCGAGGCCTCCCGGCCCAGGAGCTGGTCCTGATGGCGACGGTCCTGCTGCTCGTCGGGATCGCCGCCGTCGCGGGCGCGCTGCTGCTCGTCGCGCTCGTGGTGCTGCCGGCCGGGCCGCCCCGGCTGCCGCTGAGCCGACTCGATCCCTCCGTTCCGGCACCGCCGTCCGCGCTGGCCGGCCCGGCCGCGGTCGCCCGGGACGCCGTCCACCGGATCCTGGTCAGACGCGGCAGGACCGCAGCCGGTGCCGCCGCCCTGGAGCGGGCCGGGGTGTCGACCCCGCTGGCCGACGTGGTGCTGCTCGTCGGCGTGGCCACGCTCGTGCTCGCGGCGGTCGGCGCCCTGCTCGGTGGTCTGCTGCCCGCGGTGCTGCTGGCCGGAGCCGGTCCGCTCGGCGCGAAGGCGCTGCTCGCCTTCCGCACCGGACGACGGCAGGCCGCGTTCGCCGACCAGCTCGACGACTCCCTGCAGCTGATGGCCAGCAGCCTCCGTGCCGGGCACTCCCTGCTCCGCGCCCTGGACTCGGTGTCCCACGAGGCGGCGTCGCCGACCGCCGAGGAGTTCGCCCGGATCGTCAACGAGACCCGGGTGGGCCGCGAGCTCGCTGACGCCCTGGACGAGGTGGCCGCCAGGACGGCCAGCGAGGACTTCACCTGGGTGGCCCAGGCGATCGCCATCCACCGGGAGGTGGGCGGCAACCTGGCCGAGGTGCTCGACTCGGTGGGGCACACGATCCGGGAGCGGAACGCCATCCGCCGGCAGGTGAAGGCGCTGGCCGCGGAGGGGAAGCTGTCCGCGATCGTGCTGATGGCCCTGCCGTTCGGCGTGACCGCCTTCCTGTCCCTCAGCAACCCCGCGTACCTGGCGAAGTTCACCCAGAGCCTCGCCGGCTGGGCCCTGCTCGCGGCGGCACTGGTGATGATGGTCGTCGGCGGGCTGTGGCTGAAGAAGACCGTGGCGATCAGGTTCTGATGACGAACACTGCTCCGCAGGGGGACCCGTGCTGACGCCCTCCTCCCTCCCGCCGCTCGTGCTCGCCGCGGCCGCCGCCGTGGCCCTCGCCCTGCCGCTGCTGGGCTGGGCGGTGCTGGCCCGCCCCGACCCGACCGTCGTCCAGGCCCGGGACAACCTGGGTCGCGGGCTGGAGCTGACCGGACCCGGCGCCGGCACACGGTCCGGGACCGCGGCCGGTGCCGGCCTCGTGCGCGCCCTGACCCCGCGCGGCACGGTCGCCCGGCTCAACCGGCTGGCCGGCACCGCGGGCCGTCCCGCGGCCTGGCCGGTGCCCCGGCTGGTCGCGGCCAAGCTGGTGCTCGCCGCGATCGGTGCCGGGCTGACCCTGCTGCTGTTCCTGGCCACCCCCGGCATCAGGACGGGCCTGCTCGGGCTCGGGGTGACCGGGGTGGCGTACATGGTCCCGGAGCTGCTGCTCTACAGCCGCGGGCAGGAGCGCAGGCAGGCCATCGGCCTGGAGCTGGCCGACACGCTGGACCAGATGACGATCGCGGTCGAGGCAGGGCTGGGTTTCGAGTCGGCCATGGCCCGGGCCGCCACCAACGGCAAGGGGGCGCTGGCGGAGGAGCTGGTGCGCACCCTCCAGGACATCGCGGTGGGCCAGCCCCGGCGGGACGCCTACCTGGCGCTGGCCGAGCGCACCGGCGTGCCCGACCTCGCCCGGTTCATCCGGGCCGTCGTCCAGGCCGACGCCTACGGCGTCTCCATCGCCGACGTGCTCCGCACCCAGGCGCAGGAGATGCGGCTCAAGCGGCGGCAGCGGGCCGAGGAGAAGGCGATGCAGATCCCGGTGAAGGTGATCTTCCCGTTGATCCTGTGCATCCTGCCGACGCTGTTCATCGTGCTGCTGGGCCCCGCCGTGATGGACATGGTGAAGGCGTTCAGCGGCTGAGCCGGCTGCCCCGGGGCAGCCGGCCCGGCCGCCGGTCAGCTACCGGAGCGTGGCTGCGCCGGGTTGGTCGGGTCGCCGTGCGACGGCGGGTTGATCGGCGGGCCGGACGTCGCCTGGGAGACCTGGGAACCGCCGGCCGCAGCGGGGGCGTGCTCGGGTTGGGCAGCTGCCGGGTCGCCGGCCGAGGGCTGTGTCCCCGCCTTCAGGTCGTCGAGCCGGTGGGTCATCGCGGAGACCACCTGCACCCGGTTCGCGTGCGCCTTCTCGTAGCTGAGCACCGACTGCAGTCCGTCGGCGTCCAGGGTGCGGATGCGGGAGATCAGGCTGCCCACGGGCAGGTGGTCGTAGTCGGGCAGCGGGAGGTCGAGGCGCTCGCTCATCCCGGCTCCTTCCGTTCGGTTCGTCGGCTCCCCAGCAGGGTCCCGCCGCGAGCTCGCGAGTGGCGGGGGGCAGGAGGTCCTCCTGCTACCCGGCACCGCCGTGCTGACACACCGGGTGTGAGCCGGAGGGCGGTGGGTAGGCCGGTCGTCGTAGGACGCGGGCCCAGCACCGGCCCCTGACCGCACGCACCGAAGGAGCAGCCCGTCCCATGGACGTGACCTTCCTGGGGTCTGTGACCGACCACCCCGGCCCGTTCGCCACCGTGTGTGCCGACGTCACGCACACCACCGAGAACGCCGACACCGAACTCGACCTGCGGGTCAGGGCGCTGGCCGACCGGCTCACCGAGCAGGGCGCGCCGGAGTCCGTCGTGGAGGCCGTGCGGAGCCGGCTGCTCGAGGGCAACGAGGGCGGTGAGGCCGGCACCTACCGCGGGCGGGCCGTCGTCACCGGTCCCGACGGGACGGTGCTCTTCGACGCACCGCTCGCTGACTCCCCGCGCGCCGAGACCGCCGAGTGGTCGCCGATGCCGGACCTGGTGAGCGTGCTCCGCGCGCTGCCCGGCCGCATCCCGCACGTCGTCATCGTCGCCGACCGGGTGGGGGCGGACATCACCGTCGCCACGGCGCCCGGCCTGCCCACCGTGGAGAAGTCGATCGAGGGCGACACGCACCTGATGCGGAAGGTGCAGGTCGGCGGCTGGGCGCACCACCGTTACCAGCACACGGCCGAGAACGTGTGGATCCACAACATGCAGCAGGTGATCGACGAGATCGACACCCTGGTGGAGAAGTCCGGCGCACGCTTCGTGCTGATCGCCGGCGACATCCGGGCGCGGCAGATCTTCACCGACCGGGCGACCCCGAAGATCAAGGCCGTACTGGTCGACATGAACGAGGGCGGCCGGGCCGAGGGCGCCGACCGCTCGGTCATCGACGAGCGGGTGCAGGAGCTGCTCGCCGAGCACGAGGCCGCCGAGGACGCCGCGGTGCTGGAGCAGATCTCCGCCGCCTCGGCGCACGGGCTCGCGCTGACCGGCACCGCGCTGGTCGTCGAGGCGCTGCGCAAGGCGCAGGTGGAGACGCTCGTGCTGGCCGAGGAGCAGGACGACGAGCAGCTGTTCGTCGGCACCTCCCCGCTGGAGATCGGGGTGAGCACCGAGGACATGGCTGCCCTCGGGGTCGCCGACGCGGCCCGGGTGCCGGTCGAGCGGGCGCTGCTGCGGGCCGCGGTCGGCAGCAACGCCGGGGTCGTCGTCCTGCCCCGGTCGGCGATGCCCGGCGACATCCCGGTGGCCGCCGTCCTGCGCTACACCGACGACTCCACCGCCAGCTGACCACTCGGTCGGCCCTGACCCCAGCCGCCTCGCGGCTGCCCGACAGAACGGAGCACCACCCATGACCGACCCCCATCAGCCCGCGACCTCCCCGGGCACCGACCCGGCCGACGTGGAGCGTCGCGCTGCCATCGCCGAGACCCTGGGCAAGGAGGTGTGGCCGGCCGACCGGGACACCCTGGTGAGCAAGGCCCAGGAGTCCAACGCCCCGGACGCCGTCCTCGCCCAGCTGCGCCGCCTGCCGGCCGGCACCGAGTTCACCAACGTGCAGGAGGTCGCCCAGGCCCTGGGCATGGGAACGGAGCAGCAGCGCTTCTGAGAGGCGTCGTGCATCGCCTCGGGGGAGCGGGGTAGGTGGGTCCCATGCCTGACATGAAGGACCCGTCCCCCGAGGCGATCGCCAACCTCACCGAGCACAACGTCGACAGCCGGGCCCAGCTGCTCCCCGAGGAGCAGTCCGTGGAGGGGGACGCGAACCCCACCAACGGCGGCCTGGACCCGAGGGTGCAGGCCGCGGTGATCCTCGCCGAGTCCGAGGAGCGGACGGTCAACGCCGACCCCGACGACGCACAGGGCGGCCACCGGCAGTCGGCGGAGACCGCCGACCTGCCCTGAGCGGAGGAGCACCCGTGGCGAAGACGACGAAGAGCGGCGACGCGCGGCAGGACGAGATCCCCAGCACGCTGCAGCGCTCGGACGAGAAGGCGCAGCGCACCTTCGCGAAGGCGCACGACTCGGCAGCCGAGTCCTACGGCGACGAGCAGCGGGCCAACCAGGTGGCGTGGGCGGCGGTCAAGCACACCCACGAGAAGGTCGGCGACCACTGGGAGCCCAAGGACCACAAGGGCCCGAGCGACCCGCAGGCCGAGGGCGGCGCCGGCACCGACCGCGAGACGTACGGCGGGGTGGACGCCAGCGCCACCAAGGAGCACCTGATGGACCTCGCGCGGCGGCTCGACGTGCACGGCCGTTCCTCGATGACCAAGGACGAGCTGGTCGAGGCCATCCGGAAGGCGAACGACAGGGAGACCGCTGCCGCGCGCCGGAAGTGACCCGGCCAGACTGACGCGGTGAGCAAGGACGCCCTGCGCAGACGGTACGAGGAGCTCAGCCAGTGGCCGCTGGTCCTGCTGGCGCTGCTGTTCGTCGCCGCCTACGCGTGGGGCGTGCTGCGCCCGGACCTGCCGCACCCGCTGCTGGTGACGCTGCGGGTGGTCACCGTGGTGGCCTGGCCGGTGTTCCTCGCCGACTAAGCGCTGCGCCTGGTGCTCGCCGACCACCGGTGGCGGTTCGTGCGGCAGAACTGGGTCGACGGCCTGGCCGTGCTGCTGCCGCTGCTGCGCCCGCTGCGGATTCTCAGCCTGGTCCGGGTCGCCCGGGTGCTCGACCGGCGGCTGACCACCAGCCTGCACGGCCGGGTCGCCGCCTACGTCACGATGACCGCGTCCCTGGTCGTGTTCATGGCCTCGCTGGCCGTCTACGACGCCGAGCGCGGCGCGCCGGGCGCCTCGATCACCAGCTACGGCGACGCGGTGTGGTGGGCGCTGACCACCATCACCACCGTCGGCTACGGCGACGAGTACCCGGTCACCGGCGACGGCCGGCTGGTGGCCGTGCTGCTCATGGTCAGCGGGATCGCCCTGCTCGGCGTCGTGACGGCCGCCGTCGCCTCCTGGTTCGTCAGCCGGGTCGCGGAGGCCGCGCAGGCGCAGGACGACGCGGACGACGCCGCGCTGCTGGTCGAGGTCCGCGCGCTCGCCGACGAGGTGCGCCGGCTGCGCGCCGAGCTCGCCGACCGCCGCGAGCTCGACGCGCCGCCGGTCAGCTGACGCGGGGACCGGTCAGGACGACGGGATCAGGATGAACTCGGTCTGCCGCTGGTCGAGGTACTCCACCCCGCGCTGGGTGAGCGCGATGCCCTGCTCCAGCGCCATCCGCACCAGCTGACCGTCCCACTCGGGCACCGGCACCCGCACGCACAGCTCCAGGGCCCACACGGTGTCGGTGTGCACCGGCGCCGAGCCCGCGCCCGGCACGCCGTCCTGCTGGTCCCACATGCCGATCGCCGGACCGGCGCCGTGGCCGTGGACCCCCACCGGGTGGGAGTAGACGTCACCGTCCACGCCCTCCGCTGCCGCCGCGGCACGCGCGGCCGCCAGCACCTCGTCCCCGGTGCGCCCCGGCTGCAGGGCCGCGGTGGTGAGGTCCTGCATCCGGTTGCCGACGGCCAGCGCGGCGACCAGGCCGGCCGGGGCCCCGGTCTCCCCGGGGCGCAGCACATAGCCGTTGCGCTGGGTGTCGGTCATCAACCCCAGCGTCGACAGCCCGACGTCGCAGTGCACCAGGTCGCCGGGCTCGATCACCGCGTCGTAGGGGACGCCGGGCAGGACCGTGCCCTGCTCGTCGACCAGCGGTGACCCGGCCCGCTGCAGCCCGACGGTCGGCTGGAACCAGCCGTCGACGCCGAGGTCGGCGAAGCGCTGCCGGATCCACCAGGCGACGTCCAGCGCGGTGGTCTCCCCGACGGTGATGACGGCGGGGGAGTAGGCCTCGTCGATCACCTGGTGCACGAGGCGGTTCATCGCGTGCATGGCCGCGATCTCCTCCGGCAGCCGGGTCTCCAGCCAGCCCACGGCGAGCTGCTCGGCGGAGACGATCGCGTCCGCGTGCGGACCCAGCGCCTGCACCAGCAGCCCGTGCTCGGTGTGCGAGAGGCCGTCGGCGTGCGCGAAGGCAGGGGAGGAGTCGACCCCGATGCTGCGCGGCGCGGCCTGGTCGACGAACCGGCGCAGGGCGGCCCACTGCGACTGGGCGGCGGTCATCCCCGGTGTTCCCTCGGGCTCCCAGGCGGTGAGGAACTGGCCGACCGGGTAGCGGGCGACGGCCGCGGCGGTGACGCCGTCGTCGCTGCGGTGGAACAGCAGGATGGTCCGCCGCCGGGCCGACAGCCAGGTCGCCGGCAGCATCGTGGCGAGCACCGGGTCCTCGTTGTACTCGCGGCCGACCACGATCCACAGGTCGATGCCGGCGCGGTCCATCAACCCGGGCAGCACGTCGAGCAGCCGCTGGGTCAGCCAGCGGTCGCGCACGTCGGCCTGCTCGCGGAGCGGCAGGGGCACGGTACTGGTGGGATCCGGGACGGTCCGGTCGACGGTGGCGGTCATGCGGGTAGGAGACCAGACCCGATGGGCCAGCGCAGGGTCGAGCGGTCAGGCCCGCCCGCTGGCCGCGCGCGGAGCGGGGCCGCCGGGGACCCGGGGTGCCGGGACGACCGCCGCGGTGGCCAGCGCCACCTGGTCCCGGCCGCCCTGCTTCGCCTGGTACATCGCGACGTCCGCCCGGTCGATGAGCCGCCACAGCGCGTCCGCGGGGTCCTCGCCGTAGCCCGGGCGGGTGAGTGCCACCCCGATGGAGACGGTGACCTTGCGGTGGTGCTCCGAGCCGCTGGCCGCCACGGCCGACCGCAACCGCTCAGCCAGGTGCCGCGCCTCGCTGTGGTCGGCGACCAGCCCGAGCACGACCAGTTCCTCGCCACCGGTGCGGGCCAGGACGTCGGCCGGGCGGACGGTCGCGGACAGCGCGGCGGCGACGCACCGCAGCACGTCGTCGCCCGCGGCATGGCCGAAGGCGTCGTTGAGCCGCTTGAAGTGGTCGAGGTCCAGCACGAGTGCGGCCACCCGCTCCCCGTCGCGCCGGGCCTGCTTCCAGATCCGGGGGGCCTGCTCGACCAGCGAGCGGCGGTTCGCCAGCCCGGTGAGCGGGTCGGTGGAGGACAGCGCCACGGTGTGCACGAGCAGCCGCTGCACCCGGCGGCGCAGCAGGAACACGACCAGGGTCATCAGGTCGAGGACGGCCGCGGCCACCGTCACCTGCACGACGAGGCCCGCGGTGTCGGGGAAGCTGCGGCCCAGGGCGGCGGCGCAGGCGGCCACCACCAGGACCATGTGCACGGCGAGCATCCGGGGTCCGAGGAACCACGCGGCGGCGACGCAGCACAACAGCAGCATCAGCGGTGAGGCGAAGCGCAACGGGTCGGTGACCGACTCGGCCACGACGACGTAGACGAGGTCACCGACGACGACCAACGCCGCGGTGGCGGCCGCGGTGACCCGCCGGCGCACCAGGACGACCAGGCCGAGGGCCAGCAGCAGCCCCATGGTGGCCACGTACAGCGTCCGGGTCGGCCCGGCCTGCAGAGCCCCGTCGATGACGAGGTTCAGTGATCCCAGCAACGCCCCGACGCCGAGCAGCGCGGCCAGGCAGCGGGCGGCGAGCCAGGTGTCCGAGCCGTCGTCGGGGAGTGCCGGGTCGTCGTCCCGCCGCAGGTCGGGGCCGGTGCGGGCAGTCCGTCCGTGACCGCGTTGCAGCGGTTCGTCCCCCGGCATGGCAGCAGGATGCACCACGCACGGGCTCTGCAGAACCCCATCGAGCACCTTTGTATCCGGAACTCGTTCGGATCGCGGCCGGCTCGGCCGACCCAGCGCCGAGCTGGGACGGGATGGAAGGCTGCACGCCGGAGCAGTTCGTGAGAGGAGACGACGTTGGACGAGGGCCCCTTCTTCTTCTGTCTGAAGCACCACACCGTCGAGACCAGGGACGGCTGCGCCGAGCGTCACCGGCTCGGTCCCTTCGCCACCCGGTCGGAGGCCGAGCACGCGCTGGAGAAGGTCGCCGAGCGGAACGAGCGGGCCGACGCCGAGGACCGCGCCTGGAACGAGGGCGACCGCTGAGCCGACCGGGTCGGCCGCCGCAGGACCGTCGAGGCATGATCCTGGGCAGGGGCGTCCGGACGGGCCGCCCGCGGGGACAGGAGGGCTCGTGACGGACGGACGTGCGGTGGAGGACCTCGTCGTCGGGGTGCTCGGGGGCACCGGACCGCAGGGGCGTGGGCTGGCGGTCCGGCTGGCCGCGGCCGGCCAGCGGGTGCTGCTCGGGTCCCGGGACGCCCAGCGCGCCGAGGAGGTCGCGAGCGAGGTGGCCACCCGGGCCGGGGCGGCCGCCGGCGGGGTCGAGGTGTCGGTGCGCGGCGGGTCCAACGTCGACGTCGCCGGTGCGGCCGACGTGGTCGTCGTCGCCGTCCCCTACGCCGGGCACGCCGAGACCATCGCCGAGCTGGCCACACCGCTGGCGGGCAAGGTCGTCGTCGACTGCGTGGTGCCGATGGGCTGGGACGAGCTCGGTGCCTACGTGCTCGACGTCCCCGAGGGCAGCGTCTGCCAGCAGGCGGCCGTGCTGCTGCCGGACAGCTCGGTCGTCGGCGCGTTCCACCACCTGTCCGCGGTGACGCTGGAGGACCTCTCCCAGCCGACCCTGGACGGCGACGTCATGGTCGTCGGCGACACCCGCGAGGCCACCGACCTGGTGCAGGCGCTGGCCGGCCGTCTCCCGGGCATGCGGGGGGTCTACGCCGGACGGCTGCGGAACGCGCGCCAGGTCGAGGCGCTGACGATCAACCTGGTCTCGGTCAACCGCCGCTACAAGGCCCACGCCGGCGTCCGCATCACCGACGTGTGAGGCCAGGCATGTGGGTCTTCGATCAGGTCACCTGATCAAAGGCCGTCCTCCTGCACCAACGCTGGTGCAGGAGGACGGACGGTGATCAGGTCACCTGATCACTGCTGAGACCGGAGGACGTCAGTCGAACGAGTGCTCGGGGCCGGGGAAGACGCCGTCGCGGACCTCGGCGGCGTACTCCTGCGCCGCGCGCAGCAACTCGCCGCGCAGGTCGGCGTACTTCTTCACGAACCTCGGCACCCGGCCGCCGTTGAGCCCGGCCATGTCCGGCCAGACCAGCACCTGGGCGTCGCAGTCGGCGCCGGCACCGATGCCGATGGTCGGGATGGACAGCTCCTTGGTCACCTGGCCGGCGATCTCGGCCGGCACCATCTCCAGCACGACGGCGAAGGCCCCGGCGTCCTGCACCGCGTGCGCGTCGGCCAGCAGCTGCTCGGCGCCGGCCCCGCGGCCCTGCACCCGGAACCCGCCCAGGGCGTGCTCGCTCTGCGGGGTGAAGCCGATGTGCGCCATCACCGGGATGCCGGCGTCGACCAGCAGCCGGATCTGCGGCGCGACCCGCACGCCGCCCTCGAGCTTGACCGCCTGCGCGCCGCCCTCCTTCATCAGCCGCACCGCGGTGTCGAAGGCCTGCTGCGGGCCGGACTCGTAGCTGCCGAAGGGCAGGTCGGCGACGATCAGCGATCGTGAGGTCGACCGGGTGACCGCCTTGGTCAGCAGCAGCATGTCCTCGACCGTCACCGGCACCGTCGAGGTGTGGCCGAGGACGACGTTGCCGGCCGAGTCGCCCACCAGCATCACCGGGATGCCGGCCTCCTCGAACACCTGCGCGGCGTAGGTGTCGTAGGCGGTGAGCATCGCCCACTTCTCCCCGCGCTCCTTGGCCTGCTGCAGGTGGTGCACGCGCACCCGGGCGGTGGACGTCCCGCCGTACAGCACCGATTCGGTCATGAGTGGGCCGCTCCTCCGCGGACGCTGGGCAGGCTCTCCCGCCAGCGGTTGGTGACCGGCAGCCGCCGGTCCCGGCCGAACGCCTTCAGCGAGATCTTGGTCCCGGGCGCCGCCTGCCGGCGCTTGAACTCCGCGGTGTCGATCAGCCGGAGCACCCGGGCGACGACCTCGGGGTCGTGGCCGCGTTCGAGCAGCTCGGCCATCCCGAGGTCGCGGTCGACGTAGTCGGTGATGACCGCGTCGAGCTCCTCGTAGGAGGGCAGCGAGTCGCTGTCCTGCTGCCCGGGTGCGAGCTCGGCCGACGGTGGCTTGTCGATCGAGTTCTGCGGGATCGGCTCGACCTCGCCGCGGTCCCGGGCGTACCCGTTGCGCCAGCGGGCCAGGTCCCACACCAGGGTCTTCAGCACGTCCTTGATCGGGGCGAACCCGCCGGCCGCGTCGCCGTAGAGGGTCGAGTAGCCGACCGCCACCTCGCTCTTGTTGCTCGTCGCCAGCAGCAGGTGGCCGTGCTGGTTGGACAGCCCCATGAGCAGCGTGCCGCGCACCCGCGCCTGCAGGTTCTCCGCGGCCACCCCGGACAGCTCCACCGAGCTCTCGTACGCCTCGACCATCGGGGTGATCGGGACGACGGAGTAGTGCATGCCCAGCCGCTTGGCCGAGTCCTCGGCGTCGGACAGGGAGTGCTCGCTGGACCACCTCGACGGCAGGCCGACCCCCACCACCCGGTCCGGGCCGAGCGCGTCGACGGCCAGCGCGGCCACCAGGGCGGAGTCGATGCCCCCGGACATGCCGAGCACGACCGAGGGCATGCCGTTCTTGTCGATGAAGTCCCGCAGCCCCAGCACCAGCGCCCGCCAGACCTCCTCGAGGTCGCTCAGCGGCTCGGCGACGGTGCCCGGCCGCGGCTCGAACGGCGCGACGGGGGAGTCCGACACCAGGTGCCGGGTGACGGTCATCGGGCCGATCCGGCCCTCCCGCCGGTCGGTGACCGCGGCGACGTCCAGCGTCAGGTCGACGGTGAGCAGGTGCTCCACGAACTGCGGTGCCCGGGCCAGCAGCTCGCCGTCGGCACCCACGACGAGCGAGTCGCCGTCGAAGACCAGCTCGTCCTGGCCGCCCACCTGGTTGCAGTAGACGACCGGCGCGTGTGCCTCGGCCGCCCGGCGCCGCACCAGCGGGAGCCGACTGTCGTCCTTGGCCCGCTCGTAGGGGGAGGCGTTGGGCGACACCACCAAGTCCACCCCGGCCTCGCCGGCGCACCCGCACGGGCCACCCTCGACCCACAGGTCCTCGCAGATGGTCAGCGCGACGTCGACGCCGTGCAGCCGGACGATCGGCAGCTCGGTGCCCGGCACGAAGTAGCGGGCCTCGTCGAAGACGCCGTAGTTGGGCAGGTGGCGCTTGTGGTAGCGGGCCACCACCTCGCCGCCGTGCAGCAGCGCCGCGGCGTTGCGCGGCGCGCCCCGACGCGGGTTGGCGTCGCCGGGGGTGTCGTCGGCGTCGGTGGGCATGCGGTCCACTGGAGCCGGCCCGCTGCCCTGGGTGTGCGCGAGGTAGCCGACGACGACGGCGGTCTCCCCGAGCCCGTCGTCGGCCAGCCGCGCCGCCAGGTCGACCAGCGCGACCTCGCTGGCCCGGGCGAAGGACTCCCGGAGCACGAGGTCCTCGGCGGGGTAGCCGGTGAGCGTCATCTCCGGGAACACCACCAGGGAGGCGTCCTGCCCGGCGGCCTTCCTGGTCCACTCGACGACGAGGTCCGCGTTGCCCGCGAGATCGCCGACCCGGGTGTCGACCTGGGCGAGCGCGACGCGCAGCTGTACCGGTGCAGTCACGGCTCCCAGTCTGGTCGCCCGGTGCACGGCGCGGCCATCCAGGGCACCCGGCCGGAGGGTGTCTACCGTCACAGCAGGCCCCGGACCTGCCGATACGGTCGATGTCGTCCGTCTCAGCCCGGGGAGCGCCATGTCCGGATCCCGCTCCTCCCGTGCCGCCGCCGTCCTCACGGCGCTGCTGGTGCTCGCCCTGCCCGGCTGCCGTTCCGGTGGGGCCGACCACGCCCGGGCGGCGCCGGCGGCGACGACGAGCGCACCGGCGCCGCCGGTGGCGGCCGAGCCGGTGGTGATCAGCACCGACCCGCCGCTGGACTCCGTGGACGTCGACCCGGTGACCCCGCTGCACGTCAACGCCGGTCACGGGGAGCTCACCGCGGTCACGGTCACCGACGAGGACGGCGTCGTCCTGCCCGGCGGCCTGGACCCCGACGGGACGACGTGGACCGCCGCGGCCGACCTCGCCTACGACACCACCTACGCCGTCGCGGCCACCGCGGTCGGCGCCTCCGGCACGCCCGCCGAGACGACCGGCACGATCAGCACCGTGCGCCCGCGCACGCTCACCCTGCCCACCGTCTACCCCGAGGGGGGCTCGGTGGGGGTCGGCCAGCCGATCTCGGTGACCTTCGACGAGGACGTGACCGACCGGGCGGCGGTGGAGCGGCAGCTGCGGGTCACCAGCACCCCGGCGGTCGCCGGCTCCTGGTCCTGGCTGTCGGACCGGACGGTGCACTTCCGGCCCGAGCAGTACTGGCCGGCCCGCACCCACGTCGCGTTGGACGTCGACGTCTACGGCCTCGACGTGGGCGACGGCGTCCACGGCCAGCAGAGCGAGCACGTCGAGTTCGACGTCGGGCCCAGGAAGGTGGCCGTGGTCGGCGCCGCGGAGTTCCAGCTCTACGTTGACGACCAGCTGGTGCGGACCATGCCCACCTCGCTGGGCAACCGGGCCAACCAGACCCCGACCGGCACCTACGTGGTGATGGGGCAGTCGCGGCACTACACGATGGACTCCTCGACCTACGGCGTGGCGATCGACGCCCCCGGTGGCTACCGCACCGACGTCGAGTACGCCTCGCGGCTGTCGAACTCCGGCATCTTCGTGCACGCGGCGCCCTGGTCGGTCGGTGACCAGGGCCGGCGCAACGTCTCGCACGGCTGCCTGAACGTCTCCACCGCCGACGCGGGCTGGTTCTACGAGAACTTCGGCCGGGGCGACGTCGTGGAGGTGGCCGCCGCCGGACCGGCGCTCCAGGTCTGGGACGGGTACGGCGACTGGAACGAGAGCTGGGCAGACTGGCAGGCCGGGTCGGCGATGGCCGCTCCGGCCGCCTGAGGGCACGGCGGTCCCCCCGCAGGCGAGAGCCCTTTCGTGAATCGATGTTGGTCTTAGAATCGACGGATGGACGACCGTCGCAGTGCGCAGGTGGCCGCGGTCGCCGCGTTGGCCGAGCCGACCCGGCGCCGGGTGTACGACCACGTCGTCCGGAGCCCGGAGCCGGTGAGCCGGGACGACGCGGCGGCGGCGCTGGGGGTGCCCCGCCCGACCGTGGCCTTCCACCTCGACCGGCTGGTCGCCGACGGTCTCCTCGACGTCCACTACGAGCGCCGGAGCGGGCGCAGCGGGCCGGGGGCGGGCCGGCCGGCGAAGCTGTACCGCCGCGCCGAGCGCTCCGTGTCGGTGCAGCTGCCCGAGCGCCGGTACGACCTGGCCGGGCAGTTGCTGGCGGCGGCGCTGACCGAGGTCGACCGGACCGGGGAGCGGCCGGCCGAGGCCCTGGGCCGGCTGGCCCGGGACCTGGGCGAGCAGTGGGGGGCCAGACTCACCGGGGCCGACCCCGGCGGGTCGGTGCTGGCGCTGCTGGAGCGCCACGGGTTCGAGCCGCACGCGGAGTCCGGCGGCGTCGCGCTGGCGAACTGCCCGTTCCACGCGCTGGCCCGGGACCACACCGAGCTGGTCTGCGGCATGAACCTCCACCTCCTGCAGGGAGTCCTCGACGCCGTGCCCGGTGCGGGGCTGGCCGCCCGGCTGCAGCCGACCGACGGCGCCTGCTGCGTCCGGATCGGCCCTACCGACGCCGGCTGACCCCCGCGCGCGGCGCCCTTGACACCGGTGTGACCCAGGTCTCTACTGCCAATCATCATTGGTTTTAGAGGAGGTCCCCATGGCCACCCACCTCACCCGGTCCCGGACGGCGGAGACCGCCGCCGATCCCGCGCACCAGGCCTTCCTGCTGCTCCGGACCGTGTTCACCGTCGCGCCGATCGCCTTCGGCCTGGACAAGTTCGCCAACCTGCTCACCGACTGGCCGCAGTACCTCGCCCCCTGGATTGACCGGCTGGTGCCAGGCACGGCCCAGCAGGCGATGCCCGTCGTCGGCGTCGTGGAGGTGGTCGCCGGAGTCGCGGTGGCGGTCGCCCCCCGGTTCGGCGCCTGGCTGGTGGCGGCCTGGCTCGCCGGGATCATCGTGGACCTGCTGACCCTGCCCGGGTACCACGACGTGGCGCTGCGCGACGCCGGGCTGCTGGTGGCCGCGGTCGCTCTCGCCCGGCTCGCCGTCCGGTACGACGTCCCGGCCTCTCGGCCCGCTGGGGCGCGACGATGAGCGCGGTGGAGGAGGCCCTCCCGCAGTCCGACCGGCTGCGCGTGGTCCGCCGCCGACCCGCGGTGGACCTGCCGGCCGCCGAGCAGGCGGTGGCCGCACTGCTGCGGGCGCTGGGCCGCGACCCGGCGTCCGCGCACCTGACCGACACCCCCCGGCGGGTGGCCGGCGCCTACGCCGAGCTCCTCACCGCTCGGCCGTTCGACCTCACCACCTTCCCCAACGACGAGGGCTACGACGAGCTGGTGCTCGCCCGCGACCTCCCGGTCCAGTCCCTGTGCGAGCACCACCTGCTGCCCTTCCGCGGGGTGGCGCACGTGGCCTACCTCCCCGGCGGCCGCATCCTCGGGCTGTCGAAGCTCGCCCGGGTGGTCGAGCTGTTCGCCGGCGACCTCCAGGTGCAGGAGCGGCTCACCCAGCAGGTGGCCGACTGGCTGCAGGACACCCTCGCCCCACGGGGGGTGGGCGTGGTCATCGAGGCCGAGCACCTGTGCATGTCGCTGCGCGGGGTCCGCGCCGCGGGCGCCCGGACCACGACGTCGGCCCTGCGCGGCGTCCTGCGCGAGGACGCGCGCTCCCGGCAGGAGTTCTTCGCCCTCGCCGGCACGGGCCGGTGACCGGGCTGACCACCACCTCTGGAGAGGACGGCACACCATGAGCGGACCGGACGGCGTCGTGGTCGTCGGCGCGGGCCTGGCCGGCGCCACGGCGGTGGAGACCCTGCGGGCGGAGGGCTTCGACGGGCGGGTGGTCCTGGTCGGCGCCGAGGAGGAGCGGCCCTACGAGCGGCCACCGCTGTCCAAGCAGTACCTGCTCGGCGCCGCCGGCCGGGACGGCGCCCACGTGCACGCAGCGGAGTGGTACGCCGACTCCGACGTCGACCTGCGCACCGGCGTCCGGGCGGTCGGACTGGACCCGGCGGCGCACGAGGTGGAACTGGACTCCGGGGAGGTGCTCCGGTACGGCGTCGTGCTGCTGGCCACCGGGGCGTCGGCCCGCCGGCTGCCCGTGCCCGGCGCGGAGCTGGACGGGGTGCGGTACCTGCGCACCCTGGCCGACGCCGACCGGCTGCGCGCCGAGCTGACCGGCGGAGGGCGGCGGGTCGTGGTCGTCGGCGGCGGGTGGATCGGCCTGGAGGTCGCCGCGGCCGCGCGCCACCACGGCAACCCGGTGACGCTGGTGGAGCCCCGGCCGACGCCGTTGCACGGCGTCCTCGGTGCGCGGCTGGGGGAGGTCTTCGCGCGGCTGCACCGCAGCCACGGAGTGGACCTGCGGACCGGGGCGTCGGTCCGCGCACTGGAGGGGAGCGGTGGCCGGGTCCGGTCGGTGCTCCTCGACGGCGGGGACCCGCTCCCGGCCGACCTGGTCGTCGTCGGCGTGGGCGCGGTGCCGGAGACCGCGCTGGCCGAGGCCGCCGGGCTGCCGGTGCGCAACGGCATCGTCGTGGACCCCGCGTTGCGCAGTGCCGTCCCCGACGTCTTCGCCGCCGGGGACGTGGCCGCTGCCTTCTCCCTGCGGTACGGGCGGCACCTGCGGGTCGAGCACTGGGCGAACGCGCTGCACGGCGGGCCGGCCGCGGCGCGGTCGATCCTCGGCCAGGACGTCGTCCACGACCGGGTGCCCTACTTCTTCACCGACCAGTACGAGCTCGGCATGGAGTACTCCGGGCTCGGCCGCCCCGACGGCCCGGTGGTGTGCCGCGGCAACCCCGACGAGGGCCCGTTCATCGCCTTCTGGCTCGGCCCGGACGGCCAGGTGGAGGCCGGCATGAACGTCGACGTCTGGGACGTCGCCGAGCAGGTCCAGGCCCTTGTCCGGTCCGGCGAGCCGGTGCCGGTGGAGCAGCTCACCGACCCGGCCGTGCCGCTGGCGGAGCTCGTGCCCACCGGCTCTGGCTGACCGGGGGCGACCGACGCCGCGGACCATGGACGGGAGCAGGGCGCCGGCCTGCCGTTCCCTCGTGGCCGAGTGGCTCACCATCGAGGTCCTGGATGCGGACGTGCCCCCGACGCGGTGGCGCCGCGGGCACGGGGACGCCCCCCCGAGGCGGCGGTCACCCACGGGGCGATCGCCTGGGAGTGGCACGACACCCGGTGGGGTCTCGTCCTGGAACTGCTCGTCACCGCCGACGAGGACGTGGACCGCTACCGGGACCTGCCCGGCGTGCAGGCCGCCTTGGACGCCGTCCCCGACCGGGCCCGCGGCCTGCTCGTCCACCGCGGCCGCGGGGGGCGGCGCGGGCGCCGCGGTGCCACGCCGACCCGTTCGCTGCCGGCCGGCAGCACGAGGTGCCACGACCGGTCGGCGTCTGAGCGGCCGGCCCCCGCCGGCGACACGCCCCCGGTACACCCGCCGTCCACCTGGACCAGGCAGGGTGGGGGCCGTAACACCACCGACATGCCCGGAGACGACGATGGCCACCATGGACCGCCAGCAGGAGTTCGTCCTGCGCACCCTGGAGGAGCGCGACATCCGCTTCGTGCGGCTGTGGTTCACCGACGTCTCCGGATACCTGAAGGCAGTGGCCGTCGCCCCGGCCGAGATCGAGGCCGCCTTCGCCGAGGGCATCGGCTTCGACGGCTCGGCGATCGAGGGCTTCGCCCGGGTCTACGAGTCCGACATGCTCGCCAAGCCCGACCCCGGCACCTTCCAGGTCATGCCGGCCTCGCGCGGGCAGGCCAGCGACACCGCGCGGATGTTCTGCGACATCACGCTGCCCGACGGCTCACCGGCCTGGGCCGACCCGCGGCACGTGCTGCGCCGCGCGCTGGCCAAGGCCGCCGACATGGGCTTCACCTTCTACACCCACCCCGAGATCGAGTTCTTCCTGCTCAAGGACCTGCCCAGCGACGGCAGCCCGCCCGAGCCGGCGGACACCGGGGGCTACTTCGACCTGTCCACGCACAACGTGGCCCACGACTTCCGCCGGGAGGCGGTCTTCGCGCTGGAGGCGATGGGCATCTCGGTGGAGTTCAGCCACCACGAGGTCGCCCCGGGCCAGCAGGAGATCGACCTGCGCTACGCCGACGCCCTGTCGATGGCGGACAACATCATGACCCTGCGGCACGTGGTGCGGGAGGTCGCGCTCGCCCAGGGCGTGCACGCCACCTTCATGCCCAAGCCGTTCACCGAGCTGGCCGGCTCCGCGATGCACACCCACCTGTCGCTGTTCGAGGGCGACCGCAACGCCTTCCACGACCCAGGCGACCCGATGCGGCTGTCCACGACCGGCAAGCAGTTCATCGCCGGCCTGCTGACCCACGCCCGGGAGATGACCGCGGTCACCAACCAGACGGTCAACTCCTACCGGCGGCTGCTGGCCGGCACCGAGGCGCCGACCGCAGCCACCTGGGGCCGGGCGAACCGCTCGGCGCTGGTGCGGCTGCCCTCCTACAAGCCGAACAAGGGCAACTCCGCGCGGGTCGAGGTCCGCTCGCCGGACTCCGCGTGCAACCCCTACCTGACCTTCGCGATGCTGCTGACCGCCGGGTTGCGCGGCATCGAGAAGGGCTACGAGCTGCCGCCGGAGGCGGAGGACGACGTCTGGTCGCTGACCGACACCGAGCGGCGCGCCGCCGGCTACGAGGACCTCCCGGTGTCGCTCGGCGAGGCGCTGACCGCGATGCAGGGCAGCGAGCTGGTCGCCGAGACCCTCGGCGAGCACGTGTTCGACTTCTTCCTGCGCAACAAGTGGGAGGAGTTCAACTCCTACCGGCAGAACGTGACGCCCTTCGAGCTCAAGCGCTACTTGCCCGGCCTGTAGGAGGACCCCCTCGCCCCCACGACGCGCTGCGCACGCCGCGGGTCCCTGCGAGGGGGCCGTTCCATAAGCTCACCCCCGTGGCCCGCCTGCTCGTCGTCGTCCCGTCCGACACCGACCCGCCCACCCGCCTCGGGGAGTGGCTGACCGACGCCGGGCTCGAGCTCGACGAGCGGCGGCTGTCCACCGGCGAGCCGCTGCCGGCCGACCTGACCGGCGTGGACGGGCTGCTCGTGCTGGGCGGCCCGCAGTCCTCGATGGACCCCGAGGAGGTCGCCCCGGAGCTGGTCGGGGTGCGGCACCTGCTGGGCCAGGCGATCGCCGCCGACGTCCCCACGCTGGCGGTCTGCCTCGGCGCCCAGCTGCTGGCCCAGGTCGGTGGCGGCAGCACCCGGGTGGGCGTGGACGGCCCGGAGGTCGGCGCCGCCCTGGTGGCCAAGCGGGACGCCGCGGACGCCGACCCGCTGTTCGGCCCGCTGCCGCTGTCGCCGGACGTGCTCGAGTGGCACCACGACGAGATCGACCGGCTCCCGCCCGGCGCGACGCTGCTGGCCAGCAACCCCAGCTACCAGAACCAGGCCTACCGGGTCGGCGACCACGTCTACGGCCTGCAGTTCCACATCGAGCCCGACGAGCCGCTGATCCGGCAGTGGGCGGAGACCGACCCGGTCGGGGTGGCCGCCAGCGGGCTGGACGCCGACACCATCTGCGCGCGGGCGGCCGCCGTCCAGCCCGACGTGGCCGAGGTCTGGGGACCGTTCGCCGCCCGGTTCGCCGAGCTGGTGCGCGCCCGGGCCGGCCGGCGGAGCGACGCGCCCCACGGCGCCTGACCGATGGCGATCGCGCCCGGTCCGGCTGCCGAGGACGAGGTCCCCCGCCGGGCCGTCGTCCGGCTGGTGCGGTTCGGCTTCGAGGACGGCGCCCGGGCCGCCCGGCTGCTGGCCGACCCCACGCTCGGTCTCTGGGACCTCGAGCGCAACGAGCCGGCCGACCCCGAGGCCGGTCCGGTCGTCTCCGCGCTGGCACGCACCGGCGACCCCGACCTCGCGCTCCGCTCGCTGGCCCGGCTGGTCGAGGCGCTGGACGCCACCGACCCGGCCGGTGAGCTGGCCGCGGGCCTGCTCGCCCGGCTGCGGGGCTCCGGCGCGCTGCGCTCCCGGCTGCTCGCCGTCCTCGGGGCCTCCGCCGGCCTGGCCGACCACCTGGCCACCCACCCGGCCGACTGGGTGGTGCTGGACGCCGACGAGCGCGGCGCGGGCCGCCCCAGCCCGCACGAGCTGGAGCAGCAGATGCTCTTCGCCGTCGGCGCGGACCCCGACGACCCGCCCTGGGGCGTGCGGCTGGGCACCGCCGCGCCGGACCCCGACCCGGCGCGGGTCCGCGAGCTCAAGCACGCCTACCTGCGGGCCGTGCTGTCGGTGGCCGGCCGCGACCTCGGGGACGGGCTGCCCGCCGACGAGGTGGCCGCCGAGCTCGCCGACATCGCCGGCGCGGTGCTGACCGCCGGCCTGGCGCTCGCCGTCGCCGAGCAGCCCGCCGACGCCGCGGCCTGCCGGCTGGCCGTCATCGCGCTGGGCAAGACCGGCGGCCGGGAGCTCAACTACGTCAGCGACGTCGACGTAATCTTCGTCGCCGAGCCGGTGGACGCCGGCGAGGACGACGCGGCCGCGCTGGCCAGCGCCACCCGCGTCGCCGGATCGCTGATGCGGATCTGCGGGCAGGCCG
The DNA here is from genome assembly GCF_005930495.1 of Modestobacter excelsi. Lineage (GTDB taxonomy): Bacteria > Actinomycetota > Actinomycetes > Mycobacteriales > Geodermatophilaceae > Modestobacter > Modestobacter excelsi. Next base: position 223,506 of record NZ_SJEX01000001.1, read on the forward strand.
CCTGGGAGGTCGACGCGGCGCTGCGCCCGGAGGGCAAGGCCGGCGTGCTGGTGCGCAGCCTGTCGGGGATGCGCGCCTACTACGAGAAGTGGGCGAGCACCTGGGAGTTCCAGGCGCTGCTGAAGATGCGCCCGGTGGCCGGGGACCCGGCCCTGGGCCGGGAGTACGTCGACGCCCTGTGGCCGATGGTCTGGACGGCCGGCGACCGGACCGGCTTCGTCGGCGAGGTGCAGGCGATGCGCCGCCGGGTCGAGGCCAACATCCCGGCCGGCCAGGCCGACCGGGAGCTGAAGCTGGGCCGCGGCGGGCTGCGGGACGTCGAGTTCAGCGTCCAGCTGCTGCAGCTCGTGCACGGCCGCGCCGACGTCTCGCTGCGCGACGGCGGCACCATCCCGGCGCTGATCGCGTTGGGGGCCGGTGGCTACATCAGCCGGGACGACGCCGCGACGCTGGTCGCCTCCTACCGCTTCCTGCGCACGGTGGAGCACCGGCTGCAGCTGCTGCGGCTGCGGCGCACCCACCTGCTGCCGGTCGCCGAGGACCAGCTGCGCTGGCTGGCCCGCTCGCTGGGCTACAAACCCGACGACCGCGGCGACTCGGTCGCCGTGCTGCGCGCCGAGCTCGCCCTGCACACCCGGGTCGTGCGCCGGCTGCACGAGAAGCTCTTCTACCGGCCGCTGCTGTCCTCGGTGGCCCGGGTGCCCGGCGAGCAGCTGGCGCTGGGGCCCAAGGCGGCCGGGGACTGGCTGCGGGCGCTGGGCTTCGCCGACCCGGACGGCGCGCTGCGGCACCTGACCGCGCTCACCGGCGGGCTGACCCGCTCGGCGTCGATGCAGCGCTACCTGCTGCCGGTGCTGCTGCAGAGCTTCGCCTCCTGCGCCGACCCGGACGCCGGGCTGCTGGCCTACCGCCGGGTCAGCGAGGCGCTGGGCAAGGACCAGTGGTTCCTGCGGCTGCTGCGCGACGAGGGGCAGGCCGCCGAGCGGCTGGCCGTGCTGCTGGGCTCCAGCCAGTACGTCGCCGGCCTGCTGACCCGCACCCCCGAGGCGATGCGCATCCTGGCCGACGACGCGCAGCTCGAGCCGCGCGGCGCGGACGTGCTGGCCTCGGCCTGGCGGCAGGCGGTGGCCCGGGCCGGGGACGCGGGGGCCGGCGTCCAGGTGCTCCGCTCGCTGCGCCGCCAGGAGCTGCTGCGGATCGCCTGCGCCGACCTGCTCGGGCGGCTGGACGTGCTCCAGGTCGGTCGGGCGCTGCACGACGTCGCGGTGGCGACGCTGCGGGCCGGGCTGGACGCCGCGGTGCGCAGCTGGGCCGCCGAGGCGGGGGTGGCCGCGGCCGACGTGCCGGTCGACCTGGCGGTGATCGGGATGGGCCGGCTGGGCGGGGCCGAGATGGGCTACGGATCGGACGCCGACGTCCTGTTCGTGCACCGGGCGAAGGCGGGCGCGGACGAGTCGCGCGCCGCGCCGGTGGCCAACGCCGTCGCCCACACGCTGCGCCGGCTGCTGGGTGAGCCGGCGCCGGACCCGGCCTTCGAGGTCGACGCCAACCTGCGCCCGGAGGGCCGGCAGGGAGCGCTGTCGCGCAGCCTGTCGGCGTTCGCCGAGTACTACCAGCGCTGGGTCTCCACCTGGGAGGTGCAGGCGCTGCTGCGCGCCGAGCCGGTGGCCGGGGACGAGCAGCTGGGCCGGGACTTCCTCGCCCTGGTCGACCCGCTGCGGTACCCGGGTGCCGGGCTGACCGCAGGGCAGGTCGCCGAGATCCGCCGGATCAAGGCCCGGGTGGACAGCGAACGGCTGCCGCGCGGCGCCGACCCGGCCACCCACCCCAAGCTCGGCCGCGGTGGGCTGGCCGACGTGGAGTGGACCGTGCAGCTGCTCCAGCTGCAGCACGCCGCCGGGCACCCGGAGCTGCGGGTCACCCCGACGATCGAGGCGCTGGAGGCACTCGGTCGCGCCGGGCTGCTGGACGCCGAGCAGGTGACCGCGCTGCGGTCGGCCTGGGAGCTGGCCAGCCGGGCGCGCAACGCCGTCTTCCTGGTCCGCGGTCGCCCCGGCGACCAGCTGCCGCGGCAGGGGCTGGAGCTGCAGGGCGTCGCCCGGGCCTGCGGCTACGGCGCCGACACCGACCCCGGTCAGTTCCTCGACGACTACCGGCGGATCACCCGGCACGCCCGCACGGTCGTCGAGCGGGTGTTCTACGGCCGCACCGAGGAGGACTGAGCCGTGTACGTCCCCGCGCACTTCGCCGCCCCCGACGACGCCCTCGTCCAGCTGCTGGCCGCGCCAGGGGCCGTGGACCTGGTCAGCAGCACGCCGGCGGGACTCACCGCCACCACGCTGCCGATGCTGTACGACCCGCAGGCGCACGCCCTCACCGGGCACCTCGCGCGCAACAACCCCCAGTGGCGGGACACCGTGGGGGAGGTGCTGGTCATCGTCCGCGGACCCGACGCCTACGTGTCGCCGTCCTGGTACGCCAGCAAGGCCGAGCACGGCCGGGTGGTGCCGACCTGGGACTACGTGCTGGCGCACGTCCACGGCGAGCTGGTGCTGCACGAGGACGCCGACTGGCTGGCCGCGCACGTCACCCGGCTCACCGAGGCGCACGAGGCCGGCCGGCCCGAGCCGTGGGCGGTGACCGACGCACCCGCCCGGTTCGTCGCCGGCCAGCTGCGTGCCATCGTCGGCGTCGAGGTGCCGATCAGCCGGGTCGAGGCCAAGTGGAAGCTGTCGCAGAACCGCCCGGCCGCCGACGTCGACGGCGTCGTCGCCGGCCTGACGGCCGACGGGGCGCTGGGGACGACGGCCGCGGTCCAGGCCGTCCGGGCGGAGCGGGGTTGAGCCGGGCACCGGGAGGGCACGACCGATCGGTGCCCGAGACCAGCCCGGCCAGCGCCGCCCCGCTCCCGACCGCCCCGCTCCCGACCGATCAGCTCCCGGCCGCCGACGACGTGAGCGACGAGGTGGTGCGCGACCTCCCGCCGGCCGACGAGCCGACCGCCACCATCACGCCCTACCGGGACGGCCCGCTGGTCGTCCGCGGGGACTTCCGGCTGGTCGACACCGAGGGCAACGAGATCGACCCCGGCCGCAAGACGGTCGCGCTCTGCCGGTGCGGCAAGTCCAGCATCAAGCCCTTCTGCGACGGGACCCACAAGCG
>NZ_SJEX01000010.1 GCF_005930495.1 Modestobacter excelsi
CGGGGCGGCCTGCGTGGCCGGGACGGCGCCGGCCGGCTCGGAGATCGAGGTGGCCATCAGGCACGCACCGTCGAGGCGCGACCGAACAGACCCTGCGGGCGGACGAGCAGGACCAGGAAGATGATCGCGAAGGGGACGACGAGCTGCAGGTCACCGCCGATGCCCGGCACGTACCTGCTGGCCAGGTTGGACAGCACGCCGACCAACAGGCCGCCGACCACCGCACCCAGCCGGCTGGAGAACCCGCCGAGCGTGGTCGCGGCCAGCGCCAGCAGCAGCGCGTTGGTCATCAGCTCGGGGGACAGCCCCAGCGTGGGCGCGGCGACCAGGCCGGCGATCGCGCCGACGGCGGCCGCGATGCCCCAGCCGACGGCGAGCATCAGCCCGGTGGAGATGCCCAGCAGCCGGGCGGAGTCCGGGTTGTCCGCGACGGCCCGCAGCCGCAGCCCCAGCGGCGTGAACCGGAACACCGCACCGCAGACCAGCATGGTGACGAGCACCAGCGCCCCGCCGCCCAGCGCCTGGGCGGTGAACGTCAGCGCCCCGACGTGGAAGACGGAGTCCCCGAACGGGCTGGGCATCGACCGGACGTCGGTGCCCCAGATCAGCGCGGTCACCGCGTTGGTGCCCAGCAGGAGGGCCGCGGTGACGGTCAGCAGGGCCAGCGGGCCGCTGTTCTCCACCGGCCGGACCAGCAGTCGCTCCACGCCGGCGCCGAACACGAACGCCACCACGACGAGCACCGGGACGACCAGCCACCAGGACAGCCCGGCGGTGCTCAGGGCGAAGGCGACGAACGCGGCCAGGGTGGCGAACTCGCCCTGGGCGAAGTTCAGCGTGCCGGTGCCCTGGAAGACCAGCGCGATGGCGAGGGCCAGGGCGGCGTAGACCAGGCCGGTCGTCAGTCCCGACACGGTCTGCTGGAGGAACTCGGTCATGCGGTCACCCCTTCGGGGCTGTCGGCGGCGGTGCCGAGGTAGGCCGCGCGCAGCGACGCGTCCGCGGCGAGCTCGGCGGCGGGGGCGGTGGCCACCACCCGGCCGCGGGCGAGGACGACGCCGCGGTCGGCGACCTTCAGCGACGCCCGGGCGTTCTGCTCGGCCAGCAGCACCGACAGGGACCACTCCTCACGCAGCCGGGAGAGGACGGCGAACATGTCCGCAGAGGTGAGCGGGGCCAGGCCCAGCGACGGCTCGTCGATGAGCAGCAGCCGGGGCCGGGCCAGCAGCGCCCGGGCCAGCGCGAGCATCTGCTGCTGGCCGCCGGAGAGGGCACCGGCCGGCCGGCGGCGCATCTCCTGCAGAACGGGGAACGTCTCGTAGATGCGCGCGAGGTCGCCGTCGGCCTGACCACGGGACCCGGCCGGGCGGGAGAGCAGCCCCAGCCGGACGTTCTCCTCCACGGTCAGCCCGGTGAAGGTGCCGCGGCCCTGCGGGACGTGCCCGAGGCCGGCCCGCGCGATGCGGTGCGCACCGGTCCGGGTGAGGTCCAGGCCGCCCAGGGAGGCCCGGCCGGCGGCCTTCACGGTGCCCGACAGCGCCCGCAGCAGCGTGGTCTTCCCGGCGCCGTTCGCCCCGAGCACCGCGACGATCTCGTTCTCGCCCACGGTCAGGTCGATGCCGTGCAGGGCGCGGACCGCGCCGTAGCCGGCGGTGAGCCCGGCGACCTCCAGCAGTGCGATCACGACGCCTCCTCCGTCACCGCGTGCAGCCGCTCGGGAGCGGGCTCGTCGACGTCCTCTGCCCCCAGGTAGGCCTCGACGACCCGGGGGTCGGCCCGGACCTCGTCCGGCGTGCCGACGGCGAGCAGCCGCCCGGAGTCCAGGACGACGACCCGGCGGGCCACCGACATCACCAGCGCGACGTCGTGCTCGACCAGCAGCACCGTGGTGCCGGGGCCGGCGACCTCCTCCACCTCCCGTAGCAGGTCCCGGGCCTCCTCGGCGCCCAGACCGGCGGCGGGTTCGTCGAGCATGAGCAGGGTGGGCGCGCTCATCAGCGCGCGGGACACCTCGACCCGGCGGCGGTCACCGTGCGGCAGCCCGGCGACCGGCCGGTCGGCGAGCTGGTCGATGCCGGCCCGCCGCAGCAGCTCGAACGCCTGCTGCAGCGTCGCCTGCTCCTCGCGGCGTCGCCGGGGCGTCATGAGCATCGAGTCCAGGACGCCGACCCGGCTGTGCGCCACCGCGCCCAGGGCCACGTTCTGCAGCGCCGACTCGCCGTCCAGCAGCGCCGGGGTCTGGAACGTGCGGGCGACGCCCAGCCGGGCCCGCTGGTGGGGGCGCAGCCGACCGAGGGGCCGGCCGTGCAGCAGCAGCTCGCCCTCGTGGCGGTAGAGGCCGCTGATGCAGTTGAACAGCGTGGTCTTGCCCGCGCCGTTCGGGCCGATCACGGCGGAGGTGCCACCGGCCGGCACTTCGAACTCCAGCGCGTCGAGAGCGCGCAGGCCCGCGAAGGACAACCCGACCCCGCGCGCCACCAGAGCGGGTGCACCCGGTGGGGACGGGGCCGGTGGTCCGGCCGGCTGCGCGGTGGAGTGGGTCACATCCGCGGACGCTAGGGGGTTGCTCAGGCCACAGGGAAATGGTTCCTTCTGATGCGATGCATCCATGCGGTGAATGGGAAGGAGGTGCGATGAACCTGGCCGGGGCGGACCTCAACCTGCTCGTCGCGCTGCGCGCCCTCCTGCAGGAGCGCAACGTCACCCGCGCGGCGCAGGTGGTCGGACTGAGCCAGCCGGCCATGAGCAACGCGCTCGGGCGGCTGCGCAGGCAGTTCGGCGACGAGCTACTCGTGCGCGAGGGGCGCGGGCTGACGCTGACCCCGGTCGCCCGCGAGCTCCAGCACGCCGTCGAGCCCGCGCTGGCCATGGTCGAACGCGCGCTGCGCATCCAGGCGTCCTTCGACCCGGCCATGGCGGTCCAGTACTTCCGGGTCGCTGCCAGCGACTACGGCATGACGCTCATCGCCGAGCGTCTGCGCGGCCTGCAGCGGATCGCGCCGGGGGTGACCGTCGACCTGGTGCAGATCGACCACGGGTTCGTCCGGGACAGCGAGACCGTGATGCGCGGGGTCGACCTGTTGCTGGCTCCCCGGGCGTTCCTCAGCGGGTACCCGAACGAACCGTTGTCCAGCGAGCCCTGGGTCGCCGTCGTCGACGCCGACCACCAGGGAGACCACCTCGACGAGGCAGACCTGGCCGCGCGCCCGCTGGTCGGCCTCTTCCACGACCTGGGGTCCGGCGCGCACATCGAGCGACTACTCACCGTCCGGGGCATCACCGCCACCGGCGCGGTGAACGCCGAGGCGTTCTCCGCGGTGCCGGCGCTGGTCGAGGGAACCGACCGGGTCGGCTTCCTCCCCTCTGGACTCGCCCGCCGCCTGCAACCGGGCTACCGCATCCGGGTCCTCGAGCTGCCGTTCCTGGGAGAGCCGCTCGTGGAGTGCCTGTACTGGCACCGCTCGGCGCTGCGCGACCCGGCGCACCTGTGGTTGCGCCGGCTGCTCCTCGGTGAGCATCCGACGTCCACGGAGCCGGGGTCATCGGCACCGTGAATGGCAGGGCATACCGGATCTGCGGTTCCGCCAGCGACCCGCAGCACCGATGCTGGCGGTCGTGTCAGCGCCGTCACGACCACCCGCCATCGACGTCCATGCGCACGTCGCCGTCCCGTCCGCCGACGCGCTCCTCGAGGGTCCTGGCCTCGACCAGCAGCGCCGGGTCGACGCCGCCTCGCTCGGGCGGGAGTCGCTGCAGCTGAACCTGCGGCAGATCGCCGAGATCGGACCGAAGCTGGTCGACCTGGACCTACGGCTCACGGCCATGGACGCCGCTCGGGTCGACGTCCAGGCGGTCAGCGCGTCCCCGGTGCCGCACCTGTGGACCGACCGCGAGCTGGCCACCCGGTACACCGCTGCCAGCAACGAGGCGGTGGCCGCGTTCTGCGCCCAGCAGCCGGACCGGCTGCTGCCGATCGCCACCGTCTCCCTGCAGCACCCCGACCTGGCCGTCGGCCAACTCGAGGCGGCTGTCCGCGACCACGGCGTCCGCGGTGTGCAGATCTCCACCTCGGCCGGCCCGGGCCGGGAGCTGGACGACCCCTCGGTCGCCGAGTTCTGGGCGGCGGCGGAGGAGCTGGGCACCGCGGTGCTGGTCCACCCGTGGGGCTGCACGCTGGGCGAGCGGCTGGACGCCTACTACCTGTTCAACACCGTCGGGAACCCGACCGAGACGGCGCTGGCGTTGAGCCGCATCGTCTTCTCCGGGCTGCTGGAGCGCCACCCAGGGCTGCGCATCTGGTCGGCGCACGGCGGCGGCTACCTGGCCAGCTACGTCGTGCGCGCCGACCACGCGTGGGCCGCCCGCGCCGACGCCCGCAGCACCCAGCAGCGGCCGAGCGACCTGCTGCGCCGCACCTGGGTCGACTCGCTGGTCTACACCCCCGAGCAGCTGCGCCACCTGGTCACCGTCATGGGTCCGACCCAGGTGACCCTCGGCAGCGACTACCCCTTCGACATGGGCGTCGAGGACCCCGTCGACCGCCTCGAGGCGGCCGGGTTCGACGCCGTCACCACCGACGCCATCCGCGGCGGCAACGCCGCCCGACTCCTGGAGCTGGACGCGTGAACGGTTACGACATCTCCATCGACTTCGGCCCCGACCCCGAGGCGGCGATCGCCGATTCCGCGAAGCGGTACGGCAACTGGAACCGCTGGGGCGCCGACGATGCGCTCGGCACGGTCAACCACCTCGACGCCGCCACCCGCGCGGCAGCCGCGGCGCTGGTCCGGCGCGGGGACTCCTTCAGCCTCTCGCTGCCCTTCGACACCGACGGCCCCCAGTTCGGCTGGAAGCGGCGGGTCAACCCCGTGCACACCATGACCTCCACCGGCATGGACACCGCCGAGCAGATGGGGCTGCCACACGGCCTGTCCGTCGCCGACGACGTCGTGTTCATGCCGCTGCAGTGCTCAACCCAGTGGGACGGTCTGGGCCACTGCTTCGACCACGGCGTGGCCTACAACGGGCGGGTGGCCCGGGAGGTCGTCACCAGCGAGGGCGACTCGGCCACCGGCATCGAGCACCTCGCCGCGCCGGTCGTCGGCCGGGGCGTGCTGCTCGACGTCGGCCGGGCGCTCGGGGAGGACGGCGAGCTGCCCGACGGCTGCCCGATCACCAGCGCCGACCTGGAGGAGACCGTCCGCCGGCAGGGCGCGAGCTCCCGGGTGGGGCGCGGGGACATCGTGCTGGTGCGCACCGGTCAGCTGACCCGGGTCCGCCGGCGGCTGGCCGCGGGCGAGGGGTGGGGCGCGTACGCCGGCGGCCCGGCGCCGGGTCTGTCCTTCGAGACGGCGGGCTGGCTGCACGGTTCGGAGATCGCCGCTGTGGCCACCGACACCTGGGGCGTTGAGGTGCGGCCCAACGAGTGGCCCGACGCGATGCAGCCTCTGCACCAGGTCGCGCTGCCGCACATCGGCCTGCTGCTGGGGGAGATGTGGGACCTCGACGCCCTGGCCGCCGACTGCGCCGCCGACGGCGTGTACGAGTTCTTCCTCGCCGCCCAGCCGCTGCCCTTCACCGGCGCCGTCGGGTCGCCGGTCAACCCCGTGGCGGTGAAGTGACGTGCGGCTGACCACCCTGCTGCTGGCTGATGGCCCGCGGGTCGGCGTCCTCGACGGGTCGATGACCGACGGCGTCGTCCGGCTGCTCGAGCCGGGCCCCACGATGCTCGACGTCGTCCGCGGCGGGAACGACGCACTGGCCGACGCCGGTCGGCGGGCCACCCGGTCGGCCGACGCCGTCGAGGTCGGGCAGGCGTCGTTCGGCCCGCTGCTGGAGCCGACCAGCTTCCGGGACTTCCTCACCTACGAGGCGCACCTCGCCGAGCTGACCGGGGCCCCTCCGCCGGAGGAGTGGTACGACCAGCCGCTGTTCTACTTCGGCAACCCGGCGTCGGTCGTCGCGCCCTACGGCGACCTGCGGATGCCGCCCTACGTGACCCAGTACGACTACGAGCTCGAGGTCGGAGCCGTCGTCGGCCGCGCCGGTTCGGACCTGACGCCCGAGCAGGCCGCCGAGCACATCGTCGGCTACACGATCGTCAACGACTGGTCCGCCCGCGACCTGCAGGTGCACGAGTTCAAGTTCCCGATGGGGCCGTCGAAGTCCAAGGACGCCGCGATCACCCTTGGGCCCTGGCTGGTCACCGCCGACGAGGTCACCGACCGGGTCGAGGACGGGCTGCTGGCGCTCCGCACCGAGGTGCGGCTCAACGGCGAGCGGGTCGGTGGCGACGTCACCTCCAACATGGCCTGGTCCTTCGCCGAGCTGGTCGCGCACGCCTCGCGCGGCACCGTCGTCCGGCCCGGCGACGTGCTCGGGTCGGGCACGTGCGGCACCGGCTGCCTGGCCGAGCTCAAGCGCAGCCGGCCCGACACCGCGCCGGACTGGTTGCGGGTGGGCGACGTCGTGCGCATCGAGGTCGAGGAGCTCGGCGTGATCCAGAACCGGCTGGTCCCCGGCGCCGACCCGCTGCCGGTGCCTCGCGGCCGGCGGCGCATCCAGCGGGAGGGCTGACCGTGCGGCTGCGCGACGCCGTCACCGTCGTCACCGGTGCCGGCAGCGGGATCGGCGCGGCGCTGGCCCGGCGCTTCGCCGCCGAGGGTGCGGCCGCGGTCGTGGTGAGCGACCGCGACGGCGACGCCGCCCGGCGGGTGGCCGACGAGATCGGCGGCACCGCCGACACCACCGACGTCACCGACGAGGCCGCGGTCGCCGCCCTGGTCGAGCGGACGCTGGCCGCCCACGGGCGGATCGACCTGTTCTGCTCCAACGCCGGCGTCTTCTCCGGTGGGGGCGTGGAGACCCCGACCGCCGTCTGGGAGCAGGTCTTCGCGGTCAACGTGCTGTCCCAGGTGTACGCGGCCCGGGCGGTGCTGCCCTCGATGCTGGAGCGGGGGAGCGGGTACCTGCTCAACGTCGCCTCCGCGGCCGGGCTGCTCACCACCCCGGGCGATGCGCCCTACACGGTGACCAAGCACGGCGCGGTCGCGCTGGCCGAGTGGCTGGCCGTCACCTACGGCGACCGTGGGATCGGCGTCAGCGTCGTCTGCCCGCTCGGGGTGGCCACCCCGCTGCTGCTCGACCCGCTCGGGCAGGGCAATGCAGCGGCCGCCGTCGTCGCCGCCTCCGGAACGGTCATCACCCCCGACGAGGTGGCCCAGGCGGTGGTCGACGGGCTGACCGAGGACCGGTTCCTGCTCCTGCCGCACCCGGAGGTCGGCACCTACTGGGCGCAGAAGGCGGCCGACCCGCAGCGCTGGCTGGCCGGCGTCCGCCGACTGACCCGGAAGACCGGAGGCTGAGCATGGCACGGGACAAGGTGGTCGCCGATGCCGCGACGGCCGTGGCCGACGTCCCGGACGGCGCGAGCCTGGCCGTCGGCGGGTTCGGGACCTGTGGCCTCCCCACGGTGCTCATCCAGGCGCTGCTGGAGGCGGGGACCACCGACCTCTCGGTCGTCTCCAACAACTGCGGCACCGACGCGCACGGCCTCGGCACCCTGCTGGCCGCCGGCCGGCTGCGCCGGGTCACGGCCTCCTACGTGGGCGACAACGCCGTCCTGGCGAAGATGTGGCAGGCCGGGGAGGTCGAGCTCGAACTGGTACCGCAGGGGACGCTGGCCGAGCGGTTGCGAGCCGGCGGCTCGGGCATCGCCGCCTTCTACACGCGCGCCGGGGTGGCCACGCCCATCGCCGACGGCGGCTTGCCCTGGCGCTACGCACCTGACGGCACCGTCGCCGTGGCGAGCCCATCGCGCCGTGTCGAGCTCTTCGACGGCGTGCCGCACGTGCTGGAGCACGCCACCCGCACCGATGTCGCGCTGGTCCGCGCCGCACTCGGGGACCGAGCCGGCAACCTGGTGTTCCATGCCGCGGCCCGCAACTTCAACCCCCTGGCCGCGATGGCCGGCCGGGTGACCATCGCGGAGGTGGAGGAGCTGGTCGACGTCGGCGAGCTCGACCCCGACGAGGTGCACCTGCCCGGGATCTTCGTCCAACGTGTCATCGAGGTGCCGCCCGGCACCCCCAAGCGCATCGACCGGCTGACCCTGCAGGGGCGGCCCGACCAGTGGGGGGTGGACCGGTGACCCTGACCCGTCAGCAGATCGCCGCGCGGGTGGCCCAGGAGCTGCCCGACGGTGGCTACGTCAACCTCGGCATCGGGCTGCCGACACTGGTGCCCGGGTTCCTCCCGCCGGGGGTGGACGTCGTCTTCCACAGTGAGAACGGCGTCCTCGGCGTGGGGGGCTTTCCGCTGCCCGGCAACGAGGACCCCGACCTCATCGACGCCGGCAAGCAGACCGTCACCGTGCAGCCCGGAGCGTCGTTCTTCGACTCGTCGGTCTCGTTCGCGATGATCCGCGGCGGTCACCTGGACGTCGCCGTGCTCGGGGCCATGCAGGTCTCCGCCGCCGGCGACCTGGCCAGCTGGACCGTCCCGGGCCAGGCGCTCAAGGGCATGGGCGGTGCCATGGACCTCGTCCACGGTGCGCGTCGGGTCATCGTGGCCATGGAGCACGTCACCCGCCGCGGGGACCCGAAGCTGCTCGAGCGGTGCACGCTGCCGCTCACCGGCGCCGGCGTCGTCCACCGGATCGTCACCGACCTCGCCGTGATCGACGCGGCCTCCGACGGGCTGGTCCTCCGCGAGGTCGCCCCCGGGACGACGGTCGAGGACGTGCAGGCGGCGACCGGTGTGCGGCTGCAGGTGGCCGGCGACGTGGGCGAGATCCTGGTCGCCGACGTCGTCAGCTCCTGACCGCGGCCACCCGGTCCGCGATCAGGTCGGCGACGGCCTCGGGCCGGCCGACCTGGGGGCTGTGACCGCAGTCCCACTCGACGGAGCGGGTGGCCCGCTGGGCCATCGCCCGCTGCAGCTCCGGGTGCACGACCTGGTCGGCGGCGCAGACGACGTAGGTGGAGGGCACGGTGCGCCAGGCGATCGACTCCGGCACGCCACGGAAGAGCATCCTGCCGACCGGCCGCAGACGGGCCGCCGCAGCCGCGGCGACGTCCTCGGGCACGTCGCCGTAGAGCAGCCGCGGCCCGAGGTCGGGGTCGATGGCCACCTCGTCGCCGGCGACGACCATGGCCTCGGGCAGCCGGGTGTCGGGCAGGCCCTTCCCCGGGCGGGTGCGGCTGACCGACTCGCCGGCGTCCAGCTGGAAGGCCGCGACGTAGACGAGCTCACGGACCAGCGGATGGACGCCGGCAGTGGTGACGACGGCACCACCGTAGGAGTGGCCGACCAGGACCACCGGCCGACCGAAGCCCCCGATGGCGTCGAGCGTCACCTGCGTGTCGGTCCCGAGGTCGGTGAGCGGCAGCTCGACCGCCACGCTCTCGACCTCCCGCTCGGCGAGCTCAGCCCTCACGGCGTCCCAGCACCACGCGCCGTGCCACAGGCCGTGGACCAGGACGGCTCCGACGTCGGTCACGCCCAGCGCGCCGGGCGCTTCTCGGCGAAGGCGGTGCGGCCCTCGACGTGGTCGGAGTGGGCGGCCGCCTCGCCCTGGTGCCGGGCCTCCATCGCCAGGGCCGCGTCGAAGCCGATCTCGCCCACCGCCCGGAACTGGCGCTTGGTCAGCGCGAACGCCAGCGCCGGTCCGGCCGCGAGCATCCCGGCCAGTTCCTGGGCGCTCGCGGCCAGCTGGTCGGCGGGCAGGACGCGGTTGACCAGGCCGTAGGTCTTGGCCTCTTCGGCGGTGAAGGTCCGGCCGAGGGTGGCGAGGGCGAAGGCGCGGGCGTAGCCCAGCTCGCGCACCAGGTGCCAGGAGACGCCGGTGTCGGGCACGAGGCCCACCTTGCCGAAGGCGCAGGAGAACGACGCGGACTCCGCCGCCAGCCGCAGGTCGCAGGCCAGCGCGAGACCCAGGCCCGCGCCGACCGCCGCGCCGTTCACCGCTGCTACCACGGGCTTCGGCATCTCGGCGATCGTCGAGGCGATCGGGTTGTAGGAGCCGGCCACGGTCTCGTCGGCGTGGTCCAGCTCCTCGACCGCGGCGAGGTCCTGGCCGACGCAGAAGGCGCGCCCGCTGCCGGTGAGCACAACGGCCCGGACGGTGTCGTCGACGGCGACCTCGCGCAGCGCGCCGATGAGCTCCCAGCGGGTGGCCCGGTCCAGGGCGTTCATCTTCTCCGGGCGCGTCAGGGTGACGGTCGCGACGGCGCCGTCCCGGGTCGTGACGACGACGCTCATGCCGTGCCTCCTGGTCCGTACTGCTCGGCGTGCGGATGGACGGTGCTGCGCTCGGCTCCGGCCAGCGAGTAGCCGCGCTCGACGTAGGGGAAGCCGGAGAGCTCGGTGGTCTGCGGGCGCAGTTGGTAGTAGGAGCGGATTTCGTGGATGAGGCCGTCCCGGCAGGTGAACCACTCGGCACCGCGGGTGGCGACCCGCTCGGTCGCGCCCTCGGGCAGCCACCACATCGTCCACTCGATGACCGCCTGTTCCGGCGTCGCGCAGATGCTGTCGACCACCCAGCGGGCCTGCAGCATGCCAGTGACCTTGCGCCAGTACCGGGCCAGGTGCTGGGCGCCCGCCACCGCCTCCGACCCGGTGTTGGGCGCGAGGAACCAGTGCACGACGTCCGGGTGCAGCGTCTCCAGCATCAGGTCGACGTCTCCGGCGCTGCAGCCGTCGTAGTACCGGGTGATGAGTGCGCTCCAGGCGGCGGCGGGGTCGGTGGCCGTCCGTGGGTCGTCCATGCGAGTTCCTCTCACGAGTAGGTGTGGAAGCCGGCGCCGGTCTTGCGGCCCAGCCGGCCGGTGGCGGCGAGCTCGCGCAGGGTCGCGGCGGGGGAGATGCGCGGGTCGTCCTCGACGGCTGCCATCGACTCCAGGGCCGCCACGGTGACGTCGACGCCGATCAGGTCGATCAGCGCCAGGGGGCCCATCGGGTGGCCCGCGCCGGTGCGCAGCAGGTCGTCGACCTCGGCGACGGCGTGCCCCTGCTCGTGCAGCCGGACGGCGTCGTTGAGGAACGGGATGAGCAGCCGGTTGACCACGAACCCACGGGCGTCCGCGCAGCTGATCGGCGTCTTGCCGAGGTCGGCGGCCCAGGCGGACGCCGTCGCGCGCAGAGCGGCGCCGTCGTCCACGTCGTCCGGGACGACCACCTCGACCAGCTTCATCACCTGGGCCGGGTTGAAGAAGTGCAGCGCGATCACCGGGCGTGCACGGGAGACGAACGGCCGCAGGTCGGCGACGCGGAACGACGAGGTGTTCGTCGCCAGCGGTGTCGACGCCGGCAGCTGGGCATCGAGCTGCTGCGCGACCAGGACCTTCACGTGGAGGTCCTCGGCGACCGCCTCGACCACCACGTCGGACCCGGCCAGCGCAGCCGGCTCCGTGGTGACCCGCACTCGGGCCAGCACGTCGGCGCGGCCGGCCTCGTCGAGTCGTCCGCGGCTGACTGCGCGGTCGAGGCTGGCCGTCACCCGCGCGCGCAGTCCGTCACCGGAGGCGGTGGTCCGGGCGAGCACCCGGACCGGACGCCCGTTGCGGGCCACCGTCTCGACGATGCCGCCGGCCATGTGCCCGGTGCCCACGACGCCGACCGGGCCGGTCCAGCCGGTGTCCGCAGCGGGCAGCTCGTCGGGGGCGGGCGTCTCGGGGAGCTGCTGCCCGGGCAGACCGAGGCCGCGCTGCTGATCGGCGGTCATGCCGGCGAGCAGGGTGAACGGCCCGGTCGGGTGGCCGGCGCCCAGCCGCATCGCGGTGTCGATGTCGGCCGGGGTCGCGGTGCCGCGCTCGGCGAGCAGGACGGCATCGCGCAGCAGGCCGGACAGCGCGTCCAAGGCAGGCGGGGACGGGGGAGCGGCGACTCCAGCGGGCGACGTCACAGGACCTCCGGAGCTCGGCGCGCCGATCCCGGCTGAGCGGCGCCACTGCCGCCTGCGAGTCTGCTGACCGCCGTGAGTCAGCGGAAATGACATCTGCCCATGTGCAGGCATCCACGGAGCCGATGGTCGCCTCGCCGCCGCGTACAGCAACCGGCACAGGGTCAGGGGGACGCAGGTCCAAGTCCTGTGAGCCGACGTGAGAAACAGCCGGTCAGGGGCCGTTTGTGGGAAACCGGGAGCGGAGCGGCCCTGCTCCTCGTCAGGGGCGGTCTGACCACCATTCCGACCACCACCAGCCGGCCCTGAGTTGGCGAGGACCTCGCCGAGCGTCCGCACTGCATCCCGCGAGACGTCCGGCGACACGTGCCCATGGACGTCGCCCGTGATGGCGATGGAGGAGTGCCTGAGGCGGCAGCTCTCCTCAAGGTCTCGTTGGGCACCCTGGCGCGCTACGAAGCCGGGGAACGGGCTACGCCGATGCCGGTGGTCCGGCGGATGGCGGCCGCCCACCAGCGGACCGTGGCCGAGGTCCTCCGGTGCAGCGGCACCGAAGTGCGACCACTTCCACCGGCCCCGTGGACGTCCGTCCACTCCCCGACGTCCTCCAGGCCCTGCGGTCGGCAGGCGGCATGAGCAGGGTGGACGTCGGTCGCGCTGTGGGCCGGTCGGGTCAGGCTGTGCGAGGCTGGGAGACCGGCCGAACTCGACCGACCCCCGGGAGCCTCCGGCGACTCGAGGCGATCTTCGGCCTCGCGCCCGGCCGACTGTCGGCCTGAGCGGGCCCGGGCGCCGACGGGGAACGCCCGGGTCGCGGATCCGCTCAGCGGAGGGCGACGGTCCAGGTGGGTACGGCGCCGCCGTCGGTGCGGACGAGGTCTCGGCTGGCGAGCAACCGGAGATGGGCGTCGGTCTCCGAGCCGCTCCGGGCGGCGACTCTCGTCGGGGGAGCGAGCCCGTCGAACCCGCGCCACGCGCCGTGGGGATGACGCGCGACTTGAGCCGGGACGTCCACGCTGTCTGGCTCACTCCTCCTGACGGCTGCCTCGGGCGTCCTGCGGTCGGTGGCCGGGCGTAGGGCCCGACGTGGTGGGGGAGCAGAGGTGGCGGGTCAGATGACGAAGTCAGGCCTTCAGGGCGTCGCGAACACGTCCCGAGATGGCGTCGTACATCTCCCGGGTCTGGCGGTCGTCCTTGGCCAGCATGTTGTAGGCGTGGTCAGCGCCGGGCACCACGATGAGTTCCTGCAGGGCTCCCGCTCGGTCGAGCAGGTCCGCGTAGGTCTCGGACTCGGCGCGGAGGCGGTCGTGTTCCGCCGCGACGACCAGGGCGGGGGCGATGCCCCTCAGCTCGTCCGGGTGGCTGAAGACCGGTGACGCCAGCGGATGCCGTCGCTGTGCGGGGTCGGGGAGGTAGGCGCCCATGGACAGGTCCAGCACGGGGAGCGGCAGTTGGGGCTTGGGCACGGGCTTCGGCTTGTCGGCCGGGTCACCGGCCTGGTCGAAGACCCCGTAGTTGAGGACCTGGAGGGTGATCGGCGGTGCGCCCGCGTCCCGGGTCTGCCGTGCGGCCGCCGCGGCCAGCGAGGCACCCGAACTCTGCCCCCCGACCGCCAGCCGAGTGCCGTCCCAGCCGTGGTCGCCGCCGGCCTCGGCGGCCCAGCGGACGACGTCGAACGCCTGGTGAGCGGCTGCCGGGAAGGGGTGCTGCGGCGCCAGCGCGTAGTCGACGTTGAGCACCACCACTCCCGCAGCCGCGGCGAGGTAGCGGCACCAGGGGTCGGGTCGTGGAAGTAGGAGAACGTGTTGTCACCGGCCAGGTGCCGTCCCGGTCCCCACACCATCCGGGCGCCGGCGCGCAGGATCTTGCCGGTGCCGCGCATGTACTCCTCGATGCCGCGCATCTCGAAGGACGCGTGGTGCAGGGAGGCGTGCGGACCGCGGGCGATGGCGAACGAGTGGTGCCACTCGTTGCACCGCATGAAGTACATGAGGTCACCGGCGTGCGGGTGCGCCAGCGTGTCCGACAAACGGAAGCCGAGGTGCTTGGCGTACCAGTCGCGCATCCGGGTGGGTCCGGGGAGTTGACCACGCAGTGCGAGAGCTTGACGGGGATGGCCTCACGCTCCTCGATCTTGCGGTGCTGCCGCAGGGCGACGTCGCTGGAGACCTCCACGACGCGACCGTCCACGTCGAAGAAGCGGAAGCCGTAGCCGCCTCCGGGGGTGTCCAGCTTCTGCGGCTCGCGCACGATCTGGACGCCGTCGGCGATCAGCCGGTCGGCGAGCGCGTCGACGTCCGCTGCGTTCGCGGCGCCGAAGGACACGAGGTCCATGCGCTTCTCGCCGCGGCGCAGCCGGACGACGTACTGCTCAGGGGAGCCCTCGGCGGCGAGGAATGCGATCCCCTTGTCGTCGGCGACCTGGGTCAGGCCCCAGGTGTCGGTGTAGAAGGCCAGCTGCTTGTCGTAGTCCGGCACGGCCAGGTCGACGTGCCGGAGATGGGTGATCAGCTGAGAGGTCATGTTCGCTCCTGCATCGAGGACCGGGCTGCACGTGGCGGCTCGCCCTCGTCGTGTCCTGGGGCGCCAACCACAACTGGGGTGAGGTCCAGCGCCGTCGGCTGCAGCGGGAGGGTGAGAACCCGGTCCCGCACTACTGGGAGCACGCGCTGTGGGTGTGGGGGCAGGCCTCGATGGAGGAGTTCGAGGCGCTGTGGGACCAGATCAACCTCGACGGCGTCGTCGAGCGGATCCAGGTGCCGTACCTGGTCGTGCATGGTGCACACGACCGGCAGATCCCGGTCGAGTACGCGCACCGCAGCTACGACCAGGCCGTCAACAGCTCCAAGCGTGAGCTGAAGGTCTACACCGCGGACGAGGGAGGCGTCGAGCACTGCAACCTCGACGACCCGGTCAACCCGACCAGCTTCATCGCCGACTGGGTCGCCGAGACGTTCGGTCAGTCCGTCGGCTGACCTGTCGCACCTGCTCGACCCGGCGCCCGCCACGCGGAGCAGACTCCCGGTGCGCGGAGACGACCAGCCCGGCGGGCACGCCGCCGCTCAGCTCAGGCGGTCACCGGCAGCACGAGGGTGGAGGCGCCCCCGGCGAGGGTGATCGTCCGGCGTGAGCGGGCGGTGGCGCTGGAGGTCGCCGGGTCCTCACCGGTGCCGAGGTTCCGTTCGAACCGCGGGTACGAGCCGCCGGCGACCAGCAGCCTGATCCGGCTGCCGGCCGCGAAGCGGTGGGCGATCGCGTCGAGCGACAGCCGGACGACGCCCTCCGGCGCCGACGGGTCCAGCCGGACGAAGCCGTCGGACACGTTTCGTGACCTGCCCGTGGCGTCGACCTCGCTGATCCGGACGAACAGGTCGGCATGCGGATTGTCGGACGTGTGCGCCAGTTCCACCACCGGCACGCCCAGCACCTCGAGCGGCGCGGTGAGCACCGGTCCGGTGAAGGCCAGCACGTCGCCCCGCTCGGCGAGCGCGCGGTCGTCGCGACGGCCGGCCATGCCCTGGGAGAGCAGACGCCCGCCGATCGTGGGCGTGGGGTCCGCGGGGTCGTAGGTGAAGCCGACCGTCGGGGCGTCGTCGGCCGGCACTTCGGTACCGAGCCCGTTGGCGGGCGCCAGGTACAGCGTCTGCCCGGTGGAGGCCGGTGGCCAGGCGGGCAGGTCCCGCCACTCGTCGGCTCCGGTGACGTGCACCCGTACGGGGGACCGCCGGGTCCGGGTGCCGGTCCCCGCGAGGTGTTCGGCCAGGAAGCCCAGCCCCTCCCGCCCGACCACGCCCGCCGCCTTGGTCACCAGGTCCACGTGCACCCAGGGCCCGACGGTCAGTGAGACGTCCTGCCCCCGCTCGTGGAGTCGCGCGTACTGCTCGAGGGTCTGGTCGAGGAAGAGGTCCTGCCAACCGCCGACCAGGTGGACGGGGACATCCACCCGGTCCAGGGCGGCGGTCATGTCGTGGGCCCTCCAGAAGGGCTCGGTCAGGTCCCGGCGGGACACCCAGTCGCCGTACCACGGGGCGCCGCCGGCGAGGTGCCGCTCACCCGCCTCCCGCAGCGGGAGTGCCTGCATGACAGGGGCGAGGCGCTTCTCCGCGCGGGCCATGTTCACCAGTGAACGCAGGGGGCCGTGCTTCTCCTGGTCGGCCACCATGTCGCTCCACCCGAGGAAGTCGTTCAGCGTGAAGGCCCCGGTCCCGTGGGCGACGCGGGTGAAGTCGTGGGGGCCGACGATGACGATCGCGCCCACCAGTTCCGGCGGGGGGTCCATGAGCATCGCCCACTGGGTGAAGCCGAGGTAGGAGAGCCCGACGGTCACCAGGCGCC
The DNA here is from genome assembly GCF_005930495.1 of Modestobacter excelsi. Taxonomy (GTDB): domain Bacteria; phylum Actinomycetota; class Actinomycetes; order Mycobacteriales; family Geodermatophilaceae; genus Modestobacter; species Modestobacter excelsi. The sequence goes on from NZ_SJEX01000010.1 coordinate 16,235, forward strand.
CGCCGAACCAGGACTGCTCGCGCAGCCAGGCAAGGGTGTCGACTCCGTCCTCGACCTCGTCCACCATCGGTCGGAAGGTGCCCCCGGAGCCGAACGTGCCCCGGCTGCTGGTGAACAGCACGTGGTAGCCGTGCTGGGCGTAGAGGCGGGCGTAGTTGACCGCGTACAGGCCCGACCGGCCGTAGGGTCCGCGGACCAGCAGCGTGCCCAACGCCTGGGACGTCGGCGCGTAGTGGTCGCCGAGGAGCTCCACGCCGTCCCGCATGGGCACCCGGACACCTCGGGTGACGGTGTAGTCGGACGTGGGTGGCGGCAGCGCGAAGAGCCGGTTCAGCGCTGCGTCGAAGGTCCTTCCACGGCGGGTGCGTGGACGGGCGGTCGAGGGGTGTGGCGTCGTGGTCATAGCTGAGCTCCTCGGGCGGGGGCCGGGTCAGTGGGCGGGAGGACATCTGCGTGTCCCTCGTCCGGGACGGAGTGGAAGGCCATGACAGGCTCGCCGGCGACCAGACCGGGAGCCACCCGCAGGAACTCCTGAGTGTGATCGTGGCCCATGTGCTCGTCGAGCGCGGCCTGGTCAGCCCAAACCTCGATGCCGATGATGCGGTCGTCGTCCTCGACATCGGCGGAGAAGGAGTAGGACAGGCAGCCGCGGTCGCCGCGGGTGGCGGCGGCGACGGCGCGGGTCGCCGCGACGAGCTCGTCGCGGCGGCCGGGGGCGGCGGCGGCACTGGACAAGATGATGAGCACGGTTCACTCCTCCATGAAGGCGAGCTGCTTGTTGATCTCGCGGGGATTGGAGTCGCCCACCACCTTCTGCAGGAACGGCGTGCGGTCCAGGACGAAGTCGCGGACGGGCCGTAGTGGTGCGGGGGCGTGGTGGAAGACCTTCCCCAGCACGTACGCCGCCTGGACCTGCTTGGCGGTGTGCGGCTTGCGGGGGTCCTCGTAGGACTGCAGTGCCCGGGAGACGGCGACCGGATTGGCGAGGTCGACGCCGGTCAGCGCCCGGCCGAGGAAGTAGCCGTCCTCGATGGACATGCCAGCGCCGTAGGCGGCGTAGGGGGAGGTGGGGTGGGCTGCGTCGCCAACGAGGGTGGCCCGGCCCTTCGACCACTGCTTGAGGGCGGGCCGGTCGCGCAGCACCCAGCGCTGCACGCTGCCCGGGTCGGTGGCCGCGACCAGGCCGGGCAGCGGTGCGGGGAACTCCGCGGCCAGCGCGGTGGCAGCGGCCTTGAGGTCGGCCGGCGCCGGGGCGTCGGGGTCGGTGGCGGTGAGCACCCACCACTGGTGGCCGTCCCGGCCGTGGTTGCGGATCGACGTCCAGCTGCCCTGGGTGGTCCGGCTGTGCCCGACGATGCACTTGTTGGCCTCTGTACCCGGCACGTCGGCGAAGGTGAACCCGCCGAAGATGTGCAGCCGGTGCTCCCGCTTGGGCGCATCGCCCCACAGCGTGCGGCGGACGAGGGAGTCGATGCCGTCGGCGCCGACCAGCACGTCGTGCTCGGCGGTGCTGCCGTCGGCGAAGTGCAGCGTGACCGCACGGTCGTCCTGCTCGATGCGCGCCACCTGCTGGCCGAACCGGATCACCCCGGCGGGGAGGGCGGCCAGCATCCGCTCGTAGAGCTCGGGCCGCAGCAGGCCGATGAAGCCGCCGCCGAACTCACGCTTCACGTCCTCGTCGAGCTTGACCCGTGCCCGGACCTCACCGCGCAGGTTCCGGAACTCCGAGTCGGTGGGGGCGCCGAGGTCGACGGTGTCGACCCCGAGGGAGCGCAGCGCCTTCAGCGGCGGCGGCCAGAGGTTGAGGATGTTGCCAGCCGGCCGGGCCTCGCGGTAGCGCTCGTAGACGACGACGTCATGACCGGCCTTGATGGCGCCGAGAGCGGCGGCCATGCCCGCCGGACCGGCGCCGAGGACGGCGACCCGGCCACGGGGAGCTGGGGAGGGTGGAACAGTCACGGCACACCTCGTTGTGCGGAGGAACAGTAGCGAACGCTACCGTTGCTTCGGAACAGTAGTGCGCGTCACAGTTCTGTCAAGGCCATGAAGGCGGGGAGGATGCACCCATGGACGACGCCCCCCTCGGCGATCTCGCGGTCCGGCCGCCGCTGCAGCGGCGGAGCCGGGAGACCTGGGCGCGGGTGCTGGACGCCGGCGTTGCGGTGTTGGAGGACGGCGGGTACGACGGCTTCACCATCGCGGCCGTCTGCGAGCGTGCGCAGGTCGCGCCGACGGCCCTCTACGCCCGCACGACGAGCAAGGACGCGCTCTTCCTGGCCGTCTACGAGCACGGGATCGCGCGGTTGCAAGCCGACCAGGCCGTCTTCGCCGACGAGGAGCGCTGGGTCGGGCTGGCGCCCGCCGACCTGGTCCGGTCGGCAGTGGCCGAGATGGTCGGCATCTCATTGCGGTACGAGCGCTACCTGCGTGCGGTCGTCCTGGTCTCGGCTGCGCACGCGGAGGTCCGCCGCCGCGGCTCGCGCTACAGCGCAGAGCTGGGGGAGGGGTTCGCCCGGGTGGTGTTGCGGGCGCGCGGGGTCATCCGGCACGACGACGCGGAGGCCGCTGTCCGCGCCTGCTTCGGCATGGTGTTTGCGACCTCTGTCATCCGCGTCGCCTACGGACCGGGTTTCGCGACGTCTGTGCCGGTAGACGACGAGGTCTTCACCGCCGACCTGGGTGAGACGGCGGTGCGCTACCTGCTGGCTGGTCCCGTCGGCTGACGCAGGCCGGCGCTGACGTCGGTGACGAGGTCGACAAGCCAGCGGTGACCGCATGCCATGCCATGGCAGCGGCCGGCCACGGCGGCGCGCAGCTCTGCGATCCCCAGATGCGAACAAGGGGCGGGAACCGCGGGTGGAGCAGCACGCGGCTGCGCATCGACCGGGGAGGCGCGGTGATGCACCGTTGTCCGGCAATCGAGAGACTGGACGAGTCCGAGCACACCCACGCCGTTGCCACGCTGCCGGTCGGGGAGACCAGGGCCACGGTGGTGGACTCTGCGGTCTCCGCCAGGGTGACACCGACGCCGGCCAGCAGGAATGCCGCCGGCAGCGCCGGCCAGGCGTGCTGGTCGATCGCGAGCATCGCACAGGCGGCGAGGTAGACGGCTGAGCCGGTGGCGGACCCGGCACGTGGTGTCATCCGGTCGGCGAGTTGACCGCCCCGAGGGAGGTCAGCGTGGAGGCCGCGTTGTGCGCCGCGTGGAGGAGGATCGCCACCGCCGTGGCCGCGGTGAGGCTGCGGCCGTTGGAGTGCAACAGATCGCTGGCCCGCAGGATGAGCAGGGTGCTGGCGCCGCAGTGGCAACGGCGGTGCTGAGGTACCCGCCGGCGGCGAGCTTGGCCTGCTGCCCAGGGTCCTGGGACAGTGGCCCACCGGCGAGTTCGCTCAGGCCCACGACTGCGTCGGAGGCCCCTTCGATCGCCCCGCCATCCGCTGGGTGACCGGCGTCATCCGCGGTCGGGATCACGGTGGTGACGAGGAACCGGGAGGTGGTCCACCGGGGCCGCCGCCGTCGTCCTGCCAGTCGTCGGCCAGTGGGAGCAGCAGGACGACTGCGATGACGGCTGCCACCACGGTGGCTGACAGGGCGAGAGTGCGGCGGCCGGAGCCGGCGACGGCAGTGGTGCTCCCGAGGCGGCCCGGCGCCCGGCCGCTGGTCAGGGCGAGGGCCGGGGCGATGCGGGCCAGGAGGTGGAGCCCGGCGAGTGCGGCGAACGCGAAGAAGAGTGCCTGGTGGACGGTGATGAGGTCGACGCGCTGACCGAGGGCGGTGAAGAGGTTCTGACGGCTGCGCTCCTCGCCGACGACGATGAGCACGATCCCGGAGGCGAGCAGTCCGAGGGTGCTGGCGATCACGAGGGGACCGAGGACGCGCAGCAGGGTGGGCGGCGGACCCGCGGTGCGGTACGGCTGGTGGCCGGTGTAGTAGCGCAGGATGCGCCAGCCGGTGGCGGCGGTCTTGAGCAGGGCCACGGGGATCAGCAGCACGCCGATGCCGACGTGCCAGTCGATCAGCCCGCGGACGTCGAGCAGGGTGATCAGTTCTGCGGCGATGAGCACGAGCAGCAGCAGGCCGGTCCAGGCGATGAGCAAGGCATTCCCTGCCGGACCGCCGGAGGGTGCGGTCACCGCGTTCCGGCGCTCGGCCCGGCCGCTGGCTTCGTGCAGGACGTCGTCGATCAGGCGGGGGATCGGCACGGTGCACCTCGGTCTGGTCGGGACGGCGGGGGAGCGGGTGACGGGAGGCGTGGTCAGGTGGCGGCGATGGCGCCGGTGGCCAGCGCGATGCCGAGCAGCACGCCCAGCCCGACCCGGTATCCGACGAACACCGTGATGCGGTGGTGGGCGACCAGGCGCAGCAGCCATGCGATCGAGGCGTAGCCGACGAGCAGGCTGAACAGTGTTGCCAGCAGCGTCGGGCCCCATCCGACGGTTGTCGAGACGGCGCTGCTCTCGGTCACCGCCTCCAGGCCGCCTGCGGCCAGCAGTGCGGGGATGGACAGCAGGAACGACAGCCGGGTCGCCGCGACCCGGTCCAGGCCGCGGAGCAGTCCGGCGCTGATCGTGGCGCCGGATCGGGACACCCCGGGGATCAGCGCAACGCACTGCAGGGCGCCCACGACGAGGGCGTCCCATAGGCCGACCGATGACTCTGGCCGGTCCTGGCGTGCGCCGCGCTCGGCGACGACCATGACGCCGCTCCACAGCACGAGGGCGGCGGCGACGACCCAGAGGCTGCGCAGCGGACCGGAGACGAGGTCTCGGGCGAGCAGCCCGACCACCCCGATCGGCACCGTGCCGACGATGACCACCCAGGCCTCACGCCAGGCGAGTTGCTGGCGCGCCTCGGCACTCGAGAGCCCGCGCAGCCAGCCGACGGCGAGCCGCCCGATGTCCCGGCGGAAGTAGATGATGACGGCCAGGATGGCGCCGACCTGGACGATGGCGGTGAAGGCCGTGACCCCGGGGTCGTCGGTGGACAGGTCGAGCATCCGCTCGGCGATCGTCAGGTGGCCGGTGCTGGAGACGGGCAGGAACTCGGTGAGCCCTTCGACCACCCCCAGGATGATGGCCTGCAGCCAGGTCACGGAACTGGTGGTCCTTCCTTCCCTCGGGTCGGCCGGCGGCTCGGCGCCCGGCGGGGATCCGGACGAGGCAGCCTCGACGCAGCTCAAACTGACCAACTACGAAAGATGTAGTAGAAGAGAGAGTGTCATGACGGCGGATCAACGGCGCGAGCGGGGCGACCTGGAGAACGAGGTGCTGGCCGCGCTCGGTACAGCCGGTCGCCCGGTCACGGCCGGCGAGGTGCTCGAGCTGCTGGAGCGCGACCTGGCGTACACGACGGTGATGACGACGCTGACCAGGCTGCACGACAAGGGCGCGGTCACCCGGGAACGGGTAGGACGCGCGTACGCCTACGCCGCGGCGGACAGTGCGGCCGTCACCGCCCGACGCATGCGCCGGGTGCTCGAGGGCGGCGACGACAGGACTGTCGTGCTGGCCCGGTTCTTGGACGAACTCGAGCCTGCTGACGTCCCGCTGTTGCAACGGTTGCTGGCCGAGGCCGAGCAGGCACAGCAGGACGGCGGGCAGTAGCAGTGCACGTCGCCGTCTACTGCCCTTTCCTGGCCAGCGCGGTGCTGGGAGTCGTTGCTCCGCTGCTCGCCCGGCGGCTGCCGCCGGCCACCGCCACCCGGCTGCTCGTCGCGAGCGCCCTGGTTGCTGCGGCGTCCAGCCTCCTGGCCGTGGGGGTGCTTGCGCTCACCCTGGTCGGCCGGCTCCCGACGGTGGCCGCGGTCGGGCACTGGTCGGCCGGGGCGTTGGGTTCGGCCAGCCCCGTGCCCCCGGTCGTGGGCGGTGTGGCGGTCACTGGCGTCGTCGCGGCCATCGGCCGTGGTGCGGTCGTCGCCGTGCACCGCGCCCGCGCCCTCCTCGCCGCGCGGGCGTTCTGCCGGGACCTCGGCGGTTCCGGTGGTCAGCTGATCGTCACCGACGAGGACATCCAGCCGGTGGCGGTGCCGACCGGTGGGGGGCGCATCCTCGCTTCTCGAGTGCACCTCGCTGCCCTCCCGGCCGCGGAACGGCGGGCGCTCCTGCTGCACGAGCGGGCGCACCTGGTCGACCACCACCACGTCTACCGGCTGGTGGCCGACCTCGCCGGCGCGGTGGATCCCCTCCAGCACCGGGTCCGCCAGGCCGTGCGCTACTCGACCGAGCGCTGGGCCGACGAGGTGGCTGCTGCGGCCGTCGGGAACCGTGCCGTCGTCGCTGGGGCGCTGGCCCGGTCGGGGTTGCGGTCGGCAGGGCTGCCGCCCCGGACCGGGTGGGAGACGGTGGCGTTGGCGGCCGGGGGACCCGACGTCGTCCGTCGGGTGCGCGCGCTGCTGGCGCCGGCGCCGAGCCAGCGGCCGGTGCTCGTACTGACGGCCGTCGCCGTCGTGGCGTGCACGCTGACTGCCTCACTGCACGCCCAGGAGGACAGCGAGCGCTACTTCGGGCCGGCCACGTCGACGGCCGGCGCACCTCAGGCCGGGGATGCTGCCGGTGGGCGGTGACAGGCCATCTCGCGGTGGCCGGCCGGGTGCCACGGGGCGACGCCGTGGCTCAGGACGACGAGGCCTGAGCGGGTGACGGTGGTCGCTCCCGGCTGGGCACTGGCGGTGGTCCTGGTCGTCCTGGTCGCCGCGGCCGCCGCCGCAGGTCACCTCTCCGGTCTGGGCCAGAGCGGCCCGATCGTGGTCGCGGCGCTGCGCGCGGTCGTGCAACTCGGCGTCGTCTCCGCGCTGCTGGCGGTCGTCCTGCGGAGCCTGTGGTCCTCGGCGCTCTTCGTGCTCCTCATGCTCACGATCGCCGCGGTGACCTCCGCGCAGCGGATCACCGGCCTGGGGCTGCGCCCCGCGGGCGCGCCCCGGCGCGTCGCGACACTCGCCGTCCCGATCGGTGCCGGCAGCCTGCCCGTGCTCGCGCTGGTGCTGGCAACGGGCACCGTCCCTCTCCGCGGGGTCTCCGTCGTCCCGATCGGCGGCATCCTCATCGGCGGGGCGATGAGCGCTGCCTCGCTGGCCGGCCGCCGGCTGTTCGACGAGCTGCGCCAGCGGCGCGGTGAGGTCGAGGCTGCGCTCGCCCTGGGCTTCCTGCCACGGGACGCCGTCCTGGAGATCGTCCGGCCGGCCGCCGCGACCGCCCTCGTGCCTGCCCTCGACCAGACCCGCACGGTCGGTCTGGTCACGTTGCCCGGGGCCTACGTCGGTGTGCTCCTGGGCGGGGGCAGTGCGCTGCAGGCCGGCGCGGCCCAGCTGCTCGTCCTGGTCGGTCTGCTGGCCGCCGAGACGGTGGCCGTCTGGATGGTCACCGAGCAGGTCGCCCGCGGTCACCTCACGCCGGACCCCACAGCCCTTCCCCGTAGGTGATCGCCAGTTGCCGGCGACCGGCTCGAGTGCATCAGCCCATCAGCGCAGCAGGTGCCCGGTGAAGACGCCGTGCGCGGTGCGGACGGCCACGGTGGCCCAGGCGGCGACGAGGCCGAGGAAGAAAGAGGACGGCGGCGACGGTGAAGAACGTGTCGTCGCTGTGCGCGGCGAGGCTCGACGTGCCGGTGACCACGGTGCCGACGGGGAAGGTGAACGACCACCAGGTCAACGAGAAGGGCAGGTGCTGGCGTGCGGTGCGCACGGTGATGGCGATGGCGAGCGCGGCCCACATCATGGCGAAGCCCCAGACCGGCAGGCCGTAGACGAGGCCGAGGGCCTGGAAGGCGGTGTTGAACGGCGCGGGGACCGCGAGGTGGGCCTGGGCGCCCAGGTTGTTGGCGGCGGTGATCGACTGGCCCAGTGGGCCGAGCACGATCCACAGCGTGGGCACGGCGGCGGCACCGACCTTGTGCCGGGCCAGCCGCCCCCACAGCAGGGTGATCACCCCCGACCTGGGCTTTGTGGAGGGACTGGAGGCACCCAGCGGCCTGCACGCCCAGGTCATCGCGGAGGACCGGCTCGTGCTGGTGGTCCCGGCCGGGCACCCGTGGACGCACCGCACTCGCGGGGTCGGTGCCCGGGAGCTGGCCGGCACGCCGCTGGTCACCCGGGGGCCCGGATCGGGCACTCGGGGTGCGCTGGAGGCGGCGGTCGCCCGCGCGCCCGGTCCCGACGCCGGTCTCAGCGCACCGGTGGCCGAGTTCGGCACCGCGACCGCCGTCCGGGAAGCGGTCCGAGCGGGCCTGGCACCGGCGGTGCTGTCCGACCTGACGGTGGCCGACGACCTGGCCTCGGGGCGTCTGGTGGCCGTGCGCACGACGGGCCTGGACCTGCTCCGGGAGCTGCGCGCGGTGTGGCTCGGCGCGGACACCCCACCGGTGGGGCCAGCACGGGACCTCATCGCGATCGCCTCGTCACCCGGGCGGAGAACCGCGACTCCGACATCCCTGATCGCGGCTGGCGCGAGCGGTCTGACCCTGCCGGTCGGGGCGTTCAGCCGTCACGTCCGGCGCGGTGCTCGCGCACCCGCCAGACGATCAGCGCGATGATGACCACGGCCGCCACCACCGCCGCCGAGGCCGTGCCGAAACGCTTCTCGACCTGGGCGTAGGAGGCACCGGCGGCGTAGCCGATGAGGACCACCGTGGTTCCCCAGGCTATCCCGCCGGCGGCGTTGTAGAGCAGGAACTTCGCGAACGGCATCCGCGCGGTGCCGGCGAGCGCGGGCATGACGGCTCGGAAGAAGGCGACCCAGCGACCGAGGAACACCGCCGTCCCCCCGCGGCGGGCGAGGAAGTCCTCGGCCTGGGCGAGACGAGCGCGGCGTTTGTCCAGGATCCGCAGGGCCAGGACGCGCTGCCCGAACCGCCGGCCGATCAGGTAACCGACGCTGTCACCGGCGATCGCGGCGAGCACCACGACGAGCACGGCCCCCGTGAGCGGGACGTGTCCCAGCTTGGCGGCCACACCGGCGAGGACGGCCACCGTCTCGCCAGGGATGACGAAGCCGATGAAGAAGGCGTCTTCGGCGAACACGACCGCCCCGGTGACGACCAGCACGGTCCACCCGGGCACGTCGAGCAGTCGCTGGACGAGGCCGCTCATGCTCGCGACCCAGCCGCTGTCGGCCGGTGGTGCCGGGCGGTCGCTGTCATGGCGCCCACCTCCTCGGTGGTGACGGTGCGGGCATTGACGTCCGGGCGCGCACGGCGGTGGCGCGGCGCAGGCCCGCGGACGCGAGCCGTTTCACCAGTACCAGCAGCGCCGTGCCGGCGAGCTGCACGGGGGTCGGGTCGAGGGCGAGCCGGAGGAGTGAGGCGGCCAGGAGCATGTCCAGGAGCACCGACAGGGTGGGGACGATGCGGCGGGTGGCGAGCAGCGCTGCGGCGGCCGACACCAGTGCCGCGACGGTGACCAGCAGCGCTGCGGTGCTGAGCGCGCCGGTCATGGCGGCGGGGCGGAGGGATCGGGGTCCTTCCGTTCGGCGGCGAGCTGTTCCTGCTCTTCCTTGATCTCCTTGCCGAGGAAGTAGTTCAACGCCGTCCGGATCGCGGCGACCGCGGCGAGCTCTCCGATCTCGCGCAGGGTCGGGGCCACAGCGGTGCGCAGGACGTCGCTGGCGAGCTGGAACTCCAGGCCGAGGGCGAGGTAGCGGCCCAGCCCCAGCCGGACGGCGACGAACCGGTGCGGTTCGTGGCGGTGCCGCACGGCGGCGTCGAGGAAGCGGATGAACGCGATCGCCGCGCCGATGAAGATGATCACGGCGCCGGCGCTCTCGACGAGGCGGACCAGCAGTTCGACGGCGGTCTTGAGGAAGTCCTCGGACACCAGTTCGGTCACGGCAGCGCCACCAGTCCGACGACGCCGAAGGCGTCGAGGGCGACCAGGACAACGGTCGGGATGGCGATGCCGCCGAGCAGGTTGCCGACCCCGCCGAGGGCGCTGCCCAGGTGGAGTCGCTCGGCCAGCACGTCGGTGTAGCTGGACAGCCTGATCCCCGCACCCCAGATCACGGCGGCGGAGGCGACGAAGATCAGCAGGAGGACGAGGGAGGGCAAGGACGACATCGACCCTCCTGGACAGGGCGCGGAGCGGGCCCGGGACAGGGCGGGGGATCTCCAGGATCGATCCGTCTGCCCGTCCGGCGTGCGCGTCTGCGCGGTGCCAGGGTGCTGGCAGGCGGGGGCTCCCGCCATTCGAGGGGAGCAGCGGATGTCCTGGTTGACCAGCTCGTGGTCCGATCTCGGGATCGTCGCGGCCAAGGCCGCCCTCATGTACGGCACGGCGCTGGTCGGTCTGCGGGTGGCCCAGCGCCGGACGCTGGCGCAGTGGACGATCATCGACTTCGCCGCCGCCGTGGCCATCGGGGCGATCATCGGCCGCACCGCCGTCGCCCAGACCCAGTCCTACGCCACCGGCGCGGTCGCGCTGCTGACGATCATCGGAGCGCACCGGCTGGCCAGCCTGCTCCGCTTCCAACCGCTGCTGGGCAAGCCCACCGACTACCGCGTGCGCGTGCTGGTCGCCGACGGTCAGGTCCGGCGGGGCCAGTTGCGTCGCTGCGGTCTCACCGACAACGACCTCTACGCCGAGCTCCGCCAGCGTGGGGTGTTCGACGTCAGCCAGGTCAGGTTCGTGCTGTACGAGGGCAAGGGCGGGTTGACCGTGGTGCCCCGGGACGTCCCATCGCCGACACCGCTGATCTCCGAGGGACTGCGCAGCTCGGTCGGCTACGCGCCGCCGGGAGAAAGCGGAGCCGCGGCTCCCCGGAGGTGACCGTGGCCGGCTCCGGACTTCGGTGGGCCTGTGCAACGTCCGCTCGGGGCCGGCGCGTCGCTCACGTCCGATGGCCGCTCTTCTCCGCCCGGCGGGCGGGCCATACCGTCGGGCTGTGGAGATCCTGCGCACCCCCGACGAACGGTTCGCCGACCTGCCCGACTTCCCGTACGAGCCGCGCTACGTGGAGGTCGACGACCTCGACGGTGGCCGGCTGCGGGTCGCCTACGTCGAGGAGGGGCCGGAGGATGGTGAGACGGTGCTGTTGCTGCACGGGGAGCCGTCCTGGTCCTTCCTCTACCGGCGGATGATCCCGGTGCTGACCGCCGCGGGGCTCCGTGTCGTCGTCCCGGACCTGGTCGGCTTCGGCCGGTCGGACAAGCCGGCGCAGCAGGGCGACCTCAGCTACGCCCGCCACGTCGAGTGGCTGCGGCAAGCGCTGTTCGACCGCCTGGACCTCCGCGAGGTCACCCTCGTCTGCCAGGACTGGGGCGGCCTGCTCAGCCTGCGCCTGGTGGGGGAGCACCCCGACCGGTTCGCTCGAGTGGTGGTGGCCAACACCGGCCTGCCCACCGGCGACCACCCGATGAGCGAGGCGTTCCTGGCCTGGCAGCGGTTCGCCGCGACGGCCGACCGGTTCGACGTCGGCCGGGTGGTGCAGAACGGCACGGTCACCGAGCTCCCCGCCGCTGTCGTCGCTGCCTACGACGCGCCGTTCCCCGACGACTCCTACAAGGCGGCCGCCCGGGTCTTCCCCAGCCTGGTGCCCACCCGGCCGGACGATCCGGCCGCCCCGGCCAACCGCGCGGCGTGGGAGGGGTTGACGCGCTTCGACAAGCCGTTCCTCACCGCGTTCTCCAACGGGGACCCGATCACCGGCGGCGGTGACCGGGTGTTCCAGGAGCTCGTCCCCGGCGCCCGGGGGATGCCGCACACGACACTCGCCGGAGGGGGGCACTTCCTGCAGGAGGACGTCGGCCCGGAGCTCGCACGCGTGGTGCTCGACCTGATCGCCTCGACCCCCGCTCCGCCTGCAGGGTGAGCCGGCCCAGGCGGCCGGGTCAGGCGCCGGCCAGCTCGCCACGACCTCCGAACAGCACCTGGCCTACCCCGTGCTGCACTACTTCCGCAGCCGGGAGCAGGACGCTGCCGCACCGGTCGCCATCGGCCGCCGGCGGCGATTGCACCAGCTGGTGAGGAGCAACGGCTGGTCCTGGTGACGGGCGTCGCAACCCGATCACCGGCGGCGGTGACCGGCGCCGCGGACCGGTCGGGTCCCCGCGTTCCCAGCTGGCGATCGGGGCCCGCCCAGCACCGCGGGCCGGATCAGGCCAACCGGACGGCGAGGTCGGTGAGCGATGGGACGGTGTGACCAGGCGGGGTGAAGTAGTCGGGATACGGGGCGCCGGTGCGGTTGATCCAGACCGTCTCCATGCCCACCCTGCCGGCCCCGTGGATGTCCCAGGGGTGCACGGCCACCAGCATCATGTCGGTGAGTGCCGCCCCGCAGGCGCCGGCGGCGTACTCGTACGCCTCCCGCGCGGGTTTCCATGCTGCGGCGTCCTCGACCGACAGGAGCAGGTCGAAACAGTCACGGACGCCGGCGCGGGTCAGCAGCTGGTCGGCCACCTGGCTGGCGCCGTTGCTCAAGGTCACCAGCCGCTGTCCGGCGTCCCGCAGGCTCCGCGCGCCGTCGGCGACGTCTGCGTGGACCGGGAGCTGGCTGAAGCCGGTCATGATGTGGTCGATCGCTGCGTCGAGGTCCCGCCCCAGGTCCAGGCTGCTGAGGAGCGTCCGCAGCGCTCCGGCTGCCAGCTTCGCGAACGGCTGTTGCGGGCGGGCAGCCGCCAGGGCGAACCCGTCGCGGAGGACCGTCGCAAACCACAGCTTCGCCAGGTGTTCCGGCGCACCGACGTCCGCGAACCGCTGTGCCATCGGTGCCATGTCGGAGAGCGTCTCGTTGACGTCGAACACGACGGCGGACGGGCGACTGCTCATCGGTGCTCCTCGGGTAGCGGCGCCGGCACCTCGCGGCGCGTCATCACCTCGTGACCGATGCCTGCAGGGACCAGGCGGCGACCGCAGGAGAAGCCAGTTCGCCCATCGGCCGGCACCGGCACCGCCTGACGGCCCAACGCAGGCACCGGCCGAGACGAACCGCGCAGATCAGGCGAGCTGGGTGGTGATGTCGATGGCACCCTTCAGGCTGCGTGCCACCGGACAGCCATCGGCGTGGAACCCGAGCACACGCTGCACCTTCTCAGCGTCCTCGGCGGCGATGCTCAGGCCGGTGTAGGTCACCTTGATGCGCTTCACCACCAGCACCTTGCCCTCCAGCTCGACCTCGCCGCGTGCGTGCCCCACCAGACCGGTGGGGTCGATCCGCCGGGCCGCGAGGGCACCGGCGAACGTCCCGGTCAGCTAACCGAGAGCGGCACCGACCAGGTGATCGATCGTGCTGGCACGACTGGGAGCCGTACCCGGCTCGATCCCGTAGTGCTCGGCGATGGCCCCGTGCATGCCGTAGACGGTCGGCTCCTCGTCGCCCGGCAGGTGGGCGGCACGCAGCGGTCCACCGAGGCGCTCGACCCGCACCTCGGAGACGTAGGCGATGTCGGCAACCGGCTTCGTCCTGTCGTCAGTCACGGGTGTCAGCCTCCCAGCCGATGCCCCCCTCCACCACGTGGATGCTGACGGGGCAGGCCAGGCCAATGCGCGATGCCGCTCGGCGGCGACGGCGGGGGATCACCGTGCCTGAGGGCGGCATGGCCGTGACGATGGACAGATGGACGCCGTCGCACTGCTGGGTCTGCTCGCACTGGGAGTCGTCGTGCTCACCCCGGTCGCCGAGGGGATCGGCGTCCCTCAACCCGTCCTGCTGACGATCTACGGCCTGGTGCTCGGAGTCGTCCCCCTGGTTCCCGCACCCGACCTGGCGCCGGACCTGATCCTCCCGCTGGTGCTGCCACCGCTGTTGTTCGCCGCCACCCAGACCACGTCGATCCGCGAGCTGCGGCAGTCCGCCCGGCCGATCCTCGGACTGGCAGTCGGACTGACCCTGGTGACCGCGGGGGCGGTGGCGGTGGTCGGCCACGCGCTGGGTCTGCCCTGGGCGGTGGCCGTCGTCCTCGGGGGAGTGGTGGCCCCGCCGGACCCGGTGGCGGCCAGCGCCGTCGCCAGCCGGCTGCACCTGCCGCCGCGGCTGGTCACGCTGCTGGAGGGGGAGGGGCAGTTCAACGACGCCACTGCGCTGGTGGTGTACCAGCTGTCGGTGATGGCCGTGGTCGCCGGCGGGGTCACGGTCACCGAGGTCGGTGTCGGGCTGCTCGTGGCGGTCGGCGGCGGCATCGTGCTCGGTCTGCTGGGCGGCTGGCTGGCCCGCCGCGCGCTGGGCCTGCTGCATGATGCGGCGACGGAGACCACGGTGACCATCGCCGTCCCGTTCGCCCTCTACCTGCTCGCCGAGCACCTGGGGGCCTCCGGCGTCCTGGCGGTGCTGATGGCCGGACTCTTCCTGCGGGCGACGGTGTCCCGCGAGGTGACCTCGGCCGGCTGGCTGCTGGGGCGCTCGGTGTGGCGCTACGTCGAGTTCGTGGTCAGCGGTCTGTTGTTCGCCTTCCTGGGGCTGGAGCTGACCAGCGTGCTGGGGACGACGGAGCTGCTGGACCACGCCCGCACCCTGCAGGTGGCCGGTGCCGTGGTCGCCGTCCTGGTCCTGCTGCGAGCGGCCACGCTGTTCACCGCCTCCACACTGGCCGGGCGGCGCGCCCGGCGTGCCGATTCAGCGACGCCCTACGGCTGGCGGGAGTCCGCGGTCGCGTCGTGGGCGGGCATGCGCGGGGTGGTGACCGTGGCCACTGCCCTGGCGCTCCCGCAGACCGTGGACGACGGGGGCCCGTTCCCGGCCCGCGAGGAGGTGGTGCTGGTCTCCCTCCTGGTGGTCGTCGTGACCTTGGTGCTGCAGGGGCTGACCCTGGCCCCGCTGATCCGCAGACTCGGTGTGGCCAGCGCTGCGGACGTCGCCGCCGACGCCCGGCGCCTGCACCGGACGGTGACCGAGGCGGCGCTGGAGCACCTTGCGGCGGTCGACGGCCTCGATGACGAGGTCCGGGCCGCGGTGGTGCGGCAGTACGAGAGCCGGCTGGCCTACCGTCGGCACGTCGAGCGTCTCGTCGACGGGGACGCCGGTGGCGAGCGGGCCGGAGACCAGTTGCGGGAGCTGCTCGCGCAGGCCACCGAAGCAGAACGAGAAGCGGTTCTCGAAGCCCGTCGGCGCGGCGACGTCAGCCCGGCAGCCGCGGATGACGTGCTGTTCGACGTCGAGGCGCGGGCGCTGCGCTACGAGGCCTGAGGCACTCCGGCGCGGCGGTCGCCGGTTCCTCGTCGGCGCATCTGCCGTGCCGGACCCGGGACGGTGCCGTCGTGCTCGGCGACGGCCCACCGCCGTCCCCACGACCGGCTGCACCGCACCGGGCCGGAGCGCGGCGTGCAGGTGGAGGAGCCCGACGGCCGGTCGGCGAGCTGGCCAGGACCGGCCGCCGAGCCGGGGACAGGGGAGACTCGGGCATGGGTTTTCCGTCCGGGATGCGCCGCGGGCCGGTCGCCTGGCTGCTCGGCTGGCTGCGCGGTGCGCTGTGGCCCATCCCCTGTCTCGGGGTGCTGCTGGCCATCGGGCTGGGCGTCTTCCTCCCTGCCGTGGACGGCTGGCTCGAAGACCCCGGCGACCACCCCCTGACATTCGTCTTCGGTGGCGGGGCATCAGCCGCGCGGGACCTGCTCGCGGCGATCGCCGGATCGTTGATCTCGGTGACCGGCCTGACGTTCTCCCTCACGGTCGTCGCACTGCAGCTGAGCAGCAGCCAGTACTCGCCACGATTGCTGCAGACCTTCGTCACCGACCGGGTGGTGCAGGTGACGTTGGCCCAGCTGGTGCTGACGTTTGTCTACGCGCTCACCGTGCTGCGGACCGTGCGCACCGAGAGCGCCACCGAGGACGACACCGCCTTCGTCCCGCGACTGTCGATCACCGTCGCCTATCTGCTGACCTTGGGCAGCGTGATCGCGCTGGTGCTCTTCCTCGGTCATCTGGCTCGGGCGCTGCGTGTGGAGACGATGCTGCGGGACGTCCACGACGAGGCCAACGGGACCATCGCCCGGCGGTTGGTCGAGCCGGCCGGCGACGAGCGGACGGCGGACGCCGAAGGGGGACGTCTGGTCGCGCGGGCGGGTCAACCGACACCGCTGTCGATCGGCTCCAGTGGCTTCCTCGTCGGCATCGACGAACGGGCAGCTGCGGCAGCTGCACGGGACGCCGGGGTGGTGGTCGAGCTGGCGGTCCGCGTCGGCGACGCTGTCGTGGCGGGCACGCCCATGGCGCACGCCTGGCCCGCCCGGTCGGCCGACGGATCCCGACTCGAGGCACTGGCGGAGGCGCTGGACGAGGCCGTGCGGCTGGACTTCGAGCGGTCGGCCAGTGAGGACGTCGCCTACGGTCTTCGCAAGGTCGTCGACATCGCCGTGCGGGCGCTGTCGCCGGGGGTGAACGACCCGACGACCGCGGTGCACGCGCTCTCGCACGTGTCTGCGCTGCTGGGCGACTTAGCGGCACGACCGTCCGACGGCCGGAGGATCTCCGACGAGGACGGCGTGGTGCGGGTGGTCGTGCCCGGGTGGCAGTTTCCCGCGCTGCTGCAGCTGGGGCTGGAGGAGCCGCTGCAGTTCGCCGACGGTCAGCCGGCGGTGCTCCGCCGGCTGGCCGGGGTGCTTCGCGAGGTCGCCTGGCGCGCCCGGGGTGGAGGGGTCGAGGACCTGCTGCGCGGTTACGCCGACGCTCTTGCCGGTACCGCGCGGGAGACGACCGCGATCGACGCGGAGGAGACCCGCAGCTGGCGAGCGGCCCTGGACGACGCGCTCGCCGGCCGCTGGTCCGCACCGCACGGCTGACGTCCGTCGGCTGCGGAGCCGCCGCGGCGCCGCCCTCAGGTCCCGACTCGGCTCCGCAGGAGCAGGCCCCCAGCAGCCGAGGACCGGCTCAGCCATCCCGGTGCACAGGGCGGACGAGGACGACCGGGCCGGCGGCGGCCGGGCGGCTGGTGGGCGGCTGGTGGCGAGCCCCCGACGTGCCAGGGGTCGACGGGCACGGCGGTGCGGTGCGTGACCGGGGGAGCGAGCTGAGCAGGTGTGGCCAGCCACGTTCGCCGGCGAACGCGGCGAGCGGGAGCCCGAACGGCACGGGGTGGTCCCCCAGCGTGTGGGGGCCGGACCCACCTGACAGCTCTGGCCCCGCTGTGGCGGGGGCAGCAGAGTGAGGGATGAGCCGCGCCCCCGACGACGTCGCGTCGGTGGTCGCTGAGGTGGCCGCTGCCTCGGCCGAGGAGTGCGGTCTGCCCGGGATGCTGCTGGACGGGTACCTCGCGGCACTGTCGGCGGTGGCGAGCACAGATCGGCGACTGGTCAGCGATGGAGGGGGTGGCCGGCGTCCCTGCCCGAGAGCGCTGAGGCGATCGGCCTCGATCACTCCTCCACGACCCAGGGAAGGGCCACATCCGGTGCAGGCTGACGGTGCAGGCTGACCAGCCGCTCCGGATCAGCCGAGGGCGTTGATGAGCGCCCGGCACGCCTCCTCGCAGCGGCGGCACGCTTCGGCGCAGATGCGACAGTGCTCGTGCATCTCGGCGTGGCTACCGCACTCGTCGCCGCAGCTCTTGCACGCTGCAGCGCAGGCCTCCAGGGCGGCCCGGGTCAAGTTGGCGTCGTACCCGGTGTGCCGGGAGAGCACCCGGCCGGTGGCGGCGCAGACGTCGGCGCAGTCGAGGTTGGTCCGGATGCAGGTGGTCAGCTCCGCCACCATGTCCTCGCTCAGGCACGCGTCTGCGCAGGCGGTACACGCCTGGGCGCACTCCACGCACGCGTCGATGCAGGCGATCAGCGCGTCCCGGTCGATGCCGCCGAGGTCCTTGGGGTAGGTGCTGAGCATGTCGGCTGCGACGGTCATGGGATCTCCTCGGTGAGGGTGGTGGCGGCTCGGGTGCCGCCTGCATGAGTCACTGTCGCTGGACGGTTACCCCGCCGACATGGGGAGTAGACCAGCTACATGACCTCGTCACGTGCCCGTGGCCAGGCACCCGACGAGCAGGTCTCGGCGCCCAGCGGCCGGCGCGGTCTGCGCCGCCGCGCCGGGACAGCCGCTGCTCAGCCCCGACGCGACAGCTGCGGGTCGAAGGTGTGCCTCGCGGGACAGGGGATCGGTGCCCGACCTAGGTGACCGGGTTGTTCGGCCGCTCGTAGACGTCGGGCACGCCGTCGGCGTCGGTGTCGAGGGTCTCCTCCTCGCACAGCCGTCGGTAGCGGCGGTTGCGCAGTCGCAGCAGCACCGCGGCGACCAGGGCCGCGATCAGGGTGCCTGCCAACACCCCTACCTTGACGTGCTCGTCGCGCTCGGTGCCGGCGCCAAAGGCCAGTTCGCCGATCAGGAGGGAGACGGTGAAACCGATCCCCGCCAGTAGTGACAGGCCGATCACGTCGGGCCAGCCGAGGTCACGGCTCAGCTCCGCACGGGTGAACCGGCTGACCAGCCAGGTGGCGGCGGTGATCCCGATGGTCTTACCGACGATGAGGCCGAACATGATGCCGACGGCGACGCTGTCGGTCAGCGCGGCGCCGAGGCCGGACAGCCCGCCGATGGTGACCCCGGCGGAGAAGAAGGCGAACACCGGAACGGCGAACCCCGACGAGAGGGGCCGGATGCGGTGCTCGAAGTGCTCTGCCAGTCCCGGGCCGGCGCCCGGGCCGCCGGCGGCCTCGCTGCGCACCACGGGCACGGTGAACGCCAGCAGGACCCCGGCCACGGTTGCGTGCACCCCTGACTCATGCACCAGCACCCAGGTGAGGATGGCCAGCGGGAGCAGCAACCACCACGAGCGGATGCGCTTCTGCACCAGCAAGCCGAAGACGGCCAGCGGGATCAACGCCAGCAGCAGCGGGGTGACGGCGAGAGAGGACGTGTAGAAGACCGCGATGATCGTGATCGCCAGCAGGTCGTCGACCACGGCCAGGGTGAGCAGAAAGGTGCGCAGCGCGGTGGGCAGGTGGGTGCTGATGACCGCCAGTACGGCCAGTGCGAAGGCGATGTCGGTGGCGGTCGGGATGGCCCAGCCTGCCAATGCGCCGTCGCCGGCGCCCACGTTGGCCAGTGTGTAGAGCAGCGCGGGCACGGCCATGCCGCCCACCGCTGCGGCCACCGGTAGGGCCGCCCGGCGCGGGTCGCGCAGGTCGCCGGCGACGAACTCCCGCTTGAGCTCCAGCCCGGCGACGAAGAAGAAGATGGCCAGCAGCCCGTCGGCGGCCCAGGTGCCCAGGGTGAGGTCCAGGTGCAGGCCGGCCGGGCCGACCCGGGTGTCCCGGATGGTCTCGTAGGCAGCGGACCAGGGGCTGTTCGCCCAGATCAGCGCGGCGAGTGCGGCGCAGACCAGCAGCACCCCGCCGACCGTCTCCCGCCGCAGGATCCCAGCGATGCGGCTTGCCTCGGGCCAAGAGCCCCGATCGAACAGGCGGAACGACGGAGCGGCGGTGTTCACGAGGCGGCTCCCGACAGGGATGTGTCGCTGGACGATCCGCCGACGCGACTCACCGGCTCGACGGCAGCCAGGCTACGGGAGCACCGCCCGTGTCGTCTCAGGTGGCCAGGTCCCGATGCGCGTACCGCCAGGCGCCACGGCCAGCGAACACAGCGACGGACAGCATGCCGAGCGTGAACGCGAGCAGCGCGGCACCCGTGCACGGCAGGGTGTTCAGCGGTGGGTGTCCAGGTGGTCGGTCAGCGTCCCGGCAAACCCCTCGGCAAAGGCGAGCTGCTCCCGCAGCGCGGTGACCCGGGCGGTGGCCGCTTGGTGGAACATCGCAAGCCGGTCGATCAACGCTGCGCGGTCGCCACGCTCGTGGGTGAGGTCGTGGAGCAGGTTGAGCAGCTCCTGCATCTCGTCCAGGGAGAAGCCCAGCGGCTTCATCCGCTTGATGACCTCGAGGCGTTCGACGTCCTCGTCGCTGTAGAGCCGGAACCCACCGTCGCTGCGGGTGGTGGGGACGACGAGTCCGGTCTCCTCGTACCAGCGGATCGTGCGCAGGCTCAGCCCGGTCCGCTCAGCGACCTGCCCGATCTGCATGAGCCCCGCGCGGGGGTTCGGCCTCCGCTCCTCAGCGGTGGGGGCCGTCGTCGACCTGTCGGTGGGGGACATCAGTGACCTCCGCTCAGCTGCCCGGCGTGCCGCTCGTAACGGGCCGCGGAGTGGTCGCTGAGCCCGACCACGGTCGCAGTCTTGCCCCGAGTCTCGTACTTGTGGGTGATCGCGTCGAGTGCCGCGACGGTGGAGGCGTCCCACACCTGGGCGTTGGACAGGTCGATGACCACCTCGGCGGGGTCGCCGGCGTAGTCGAACTGGGTGTAGAGGTCGTTGCTGGAGGCGAAGAACAGCGCGCCGTGCACCGAGTACACCCGGCGGCCCTGGTCGTCGGTGGTCGCGGTGACCTCGACCAGGTGGGCGATGCGCCGGGCGAAGGCCACGCAGGCGACCAGCACGCCGACGCCGACGCCGATGGCCAGGTTGCTGGTCCAGACCACCACGGCGACGGTCGCGAGCATCACCACGGTCTCGCTGCGCGGCATGGTGTGCAGGGTGCGCAGGCTGTGCCAGTCGAAGGTGGCGATCGACACGAAGATCATCACCGCGACGAGGGCGGCCATCGGGATGATCGCCACCACGTCGCCCAGGGCCACGACCAGGATGAGCAGGAAGACACCGGCGAGGAAGGTCGACAGCCGGGTGCGGGCGCCGGACTTCACGTTGATCATGGTCTGGCCGATCATGGCGCAGCCGCCCATGCCGCCGAAGAAGCCGGTGACGATGTTGGCCACGCCCTGGCCCCAGGACTCGCGGGTCTTGTCGGAATGGGTGTCGGTGATGTCGTCGACCAGCTTGGCGGTCATCAGCGATTCCATGAGCCCGACGAAGGCGACGCCGAGTGCGTAGGGGGCGATGATCCGCAGCGTCTCGAAGGAGAGCGGGACGTCGGGCAGGGCGAGGAACGGCAGGCTGTTGGGCAGTTCGCCCTCGTCGCCGACGTTCGGTACGGCGATGCCGATGACCACGGTGACGACGGTGAGCACGATGATGCTGACCAGCGGCGCGGGGACGGCATTCGTGATCCGGGGCAGCCCGAAGATGATGGCCAGCCCGACGGCCACCATCGGGTAGACCAGCCAGGGCACGTCGATGAGCTGAGGAAGCTGGGCGGTGAAGATCAGGATCGCCAGGGCGTTGACGAAGCCGACCATGACGCTGCGCGGGATGAATCGCATGAGCTTGGCGAACCCGGCCAGCCCGATCAGGACCTGGAAGATCCCGCCGAGGACGACGGCGGCCAGCAGGTAGCCCAGCCCGTGCTCGTGCACCAAGGGGGCGATGACCAGGGCAACGGCACCGGTCGCGGCGCTGATCATCGCCGGGCGGCCGCCGGTGAAGGAGATGACCACGGCCATCGTGAAGGAGGCGAACAGGCCGACCCGCGGGTCGACGCCCGCGATGATGGAGAAGCTGATCGCCTCGGGGATCAGCGCCAACGCCACGACCAGGCCGGCGAGGACCTCGGTGCGGGCCACTCGGGGAGACAGCCAGGCCGGTCGGCCTGGTGCGGACAGTGCGGGCAGGGAGGACATGCCACCGTCTTCGGGTCGAGCGCCATCCGGCGCGGGTGTCCGCATGGGCGCGGGTGGGAAGAGGTGCGGCGCTGCACCCCGAGTCGGGACCCGACCTGCAGAGGCTGCCGTCGGGCGGGTGCGCCGATCGTCCGCGGTCGGGGTGTGCAGTCCCCGGCGGTCTCAGCGCCTGCACAATCTAACCCTTACGTGACGTAGTTGTTCCCTCCGGCTGGGCGGCGAGCCTCACAGCCCGGAGCGCTCGCGATCGGAGTCGGCAGCGGCGTCAAAGCTGCTCGATCTCCAGGTGCAGGCCGGTGGCGAAGGTCGCGGCTGCCGACCACTGGGCGTGCGGCTCGGTGACGCGCTGGTCGGCCAACTCCCGGTACATGGTGAGCCGCTCCACCAGGTGAGGGTCCGGCGCTCCGGTGCCAGCCGCCGGGGACCGTCCGCGGAGCCGTCGAGGATCTTCATGACCTCGCGGATCTCCTCGATGGTGACGTTCAGTGGTTTCATGCGGCGGATTGCGTGCAGCCGCACGACATCGCTGCCGGTGTAGAGCCGGAAGCCGCCGCTGCTGCGGGCAGTGGGGCTGACCAGGCCGCTCTCCTCGTAGAACCGGATGGTCCGCACGCTCGGACCGGTCCGCTCAGCGACCTCGCCGATCTGCATCTGCCGCTGGTCCATCAGAGCCTCCGATCCGTCCCGATCGACCTGACGTGATAGTGGAGTTGGCGCACGGTCGGCCCGCGGGTCGTGACGGTTGCCCGGTGGGCCAGTCGGGCCCTGGCGGTCGAGGTGACCCCCAGACCAGGCGGTGACCGGGGGCCCGTCGTCGTGGTCGGGCCCGGGTGCGGAGCCACCACGGTTCGTTCCCGGTAGAAGGCACCTGGGTGTGCAGGCCCCCCACGCGCTGATGAAGGTGGTCCGGAGCGGTCGGGCGACCAGCAGCTGACCGCCCCGGAGGTCGATCCGCCGTGCGGGGTGCGGCGGCGGTCACCTCGTCGACGGCATCAGTGGGCACCGGCGAGCTGGCCGCTGTGTCGCTCGTAGCGGTGGGCCGAGTGCCCGGTGAGGCCGACGACCTCGACCTGCTTCCCGCGGGTGGCGTACTTGTGCGTGATGGCGTCCAGCGCGGCGACCGTGGAGGCGTCCCAGACGTGGGCGTTGGACAGGTCGATCACGACGTCGGCGGGGTCGCCGGCGTAGTCGAACTGCGTGTAGAGGTCGTTGCTGGAGGCGAAGAACAGCGCGCCGTGCACCGCGTAGACACGGGTGGAGCCGTCAGGGTCGGTGACACTCGTGACGTCGACCAGGTGGGCGACCCGACGGGCGAAGAGCACGCAGGCGACCAGCACACCGACGCCCACCCCGATGGCGAGGTTGTGGGTGGTCAGGGTGACCGCGACGGTGGACAGCATCACGGCGGTCTCGCTGCGGGGCATCGTGTGGATGGTTCGCAGGCTGTGCCAGTCGAAGGTCGCAGCGGCCACGAAGATCATCACGGCCACGAGGGCGGCCATCGGGATCAGTGCCACCACGTCGCCCAGGGCGACGACGAGGACGAGCAGGAAGACCCCGGACAGGAAGGTCGACAGCCGGGTGCGGGCGCCTGACTTCACGTTGATCATGGTCTGGCCGATCATGGCGCACCCTCCCATGCCGCCGAAGAAGCCGGAGGCGATGTTGGCCACGCCCTGGCCCCAGGACTCACGGGTCTTGTCCGAGTGGGTGTCGGTGAGATCGTCGACCAGCTTCGCGGTCATCAGCGACTCCATCAGCCCCACGAAGGCCACGCCCAGCGTGTAGGGCGCGATGATCGTCAGCGTCTCGAGGGTGAACGGCAGGTCGGGGATCCCGAAGAACGGCAGGCTGTCCGGGAGCTCCCCCTCGTCGCCCACGTTCGGCACGGTGAGCGAGGCGGCGACGGTGAGCCCGGTGAGCACGACGATCGACACCAGAGCGGCGGGGAACGCCGTGGTCAGCCGGGGCAGGCCGACGATGATGAGCAGCCCGACGGCGACCATCGGGTAGACCAGCCAGGGGACGTCCACCAGCTGCGGCAGCTGCGCCATGAAGATGAGGATGGCCAGGGCGTTGACGAAGCCGACCATCACGGCTCGCGGGATGAACCGCATCAACCGGGCGAACCCTGCCAGGCCGAGGAGCACCTGGAACACCCCGCCCAGGACGACGGCGGCGAGCAGGTATTCCACGCCGTGCTCCAGGGCCAGGGGCGCCACGACCAGGGCGATGGCACCGGTAGCGGCGGTGATCATGGCGGGGCGGCCGCCGGTGAAGGCGATGACCACGGCCATCACGAATGAGGAGAACAGGCCGACCCGGGGGTCGACCCCGGCGAGGATGGAGAAGCTGATCGCCTCGGGGATCAGTGCCAGCGCGACGACGATGCCGGCGAGGGCCTCGGTGCGGGCGACTCCCGGGGAGAGCCAGGTGGGTCGGGTCAGGCGCGGCTTGGGCGGCGCCTGCAGAGCAGAGGTCATGTCACCGTTTCCGGGTCATGCGCCTGGTGGCGCGTGGGCGTGCAGCACTGCGGAGCGCCGCGCAGCAGGAGTGCGTGCGCGAGGCACCGGACGTGCGAGGTGTGGATTGCCGCAGCAGGCGTCAGGCCGCCGGCGACGGAGCCCGGAGCATCGGCGGTCCGGAGGGCGACGACCACGAGGCCGTCGGCGTCGAACTCACCATACCCTGACGTCAGGGAAGTGTTGTCGTGGGGTGTGTCACCGTGTTCCCGCCTGCCCCGGCAGAGCGCCTCCGCGCGTTGAGCCACGCGACCCCGACCGGGCGCGGGCGACCCGCCGGCGACCACGAGGCCTCAGGCCCGCGCCCGCCCGGCGGGTCAGGTCGGTCAGGCGTCGATGACCACCGGGATGATCATGGGGCTGCGGCGGTGGCTGCGGTGCGCCCAGTTGGCGACGGCGCGGGCGATCAGCCCCTCGAGCTGGTCGACGGCGGTGACCCCCTCCTCCGCTGCGCGCGCCAGCTCCTTCTCGATCAGCGGCACCGCGGCGTCGAAGGATGCCGCCTCGTGCACGAAGCCCCGCGCCAGGAAGTCCGGCGGCTCAGCCAGTCGTCCGCTGTCAGCATCGATGATCGCGACCACTGTGATCACGCCTTCCTCGGCCAGCGTCCGCCGGTCGGTCAGCGAGGCCTCGGTCGCCCCGCCGACGGTGGACCCGTCCACGTAGACGTTGCTCGCCGGCACCGCGCCGGTGATCGACGCCCGGCCGCTGACCAGGTCCACCACAGCGCCGTCCTCGGCGAGCACGACCCGGCTCGGGTCGACCCCGGTGCGGATCGCCAGGTCGGCGTTGGCCTGCAGGTGCCGCCACTCGCCGTGCACCGGCAGGACGTTGCGCGGCCGGACGACGTTGTAGCAGTAGACGAGCTCGCCGGCGCTGGCGTGCCCGGAGACGTGGACCTTGGCGTTTCCCTTGTGCACCACGTTGGCGCCCAGCCGGGTGAACTCGTTGATGATCCGGTAGATGGCGTTCTCGTTGCCCGGGACGAGCGAGCTGGCCAGCAGCACGGTGTCGCCCTCGGCGATCCGGATGACGTGGTCGCGGTTGGCCATCCGGGACAGCGCCGCCATGGGCTCGCCCTGCGAGCCGGTGCAGACCAGGCAGACCTGGTCGGCGGGCAGCTTCTCCAGCACCTTGAGGTCGACCACCAAGCCCTTGGGCACCCGCAGGTAGCCCAGGTCGCGCGCGATGCCCATGTTGCGGACCATCGACCGGCCGACGAAGGCGACCTTGCGGCCGTGCTCGCGCGCGGCGTCGAGGACCTGCTGGATGCGGTGCACGTGGCTGGCGAAGCTGGAGACGATGACCCGCTTGGGCGCGGTGCGGAACACCTGCTCGATGGCCGGGGTCAGCTCGCCCTCCGACGTGGTGAACCCGGGCACGTCGGCGTTGGTGGAGTCGACCAGGAAGAGGTCGACCCCCTCCTCGCCCAGTCGCGCGAAACCGCGCAGGTCGGTGATCCGCCGGTCCAGCGGGAACTGGTCCATCTTGAAGTCGCCGGTGTGCAGCACCAGCCCGGCCGCGGTCCGGATCGCCACAGCGAGCGCGTCGGGGATGGAGTGGTTGACCGCGAGGAACTCCAGGCCGAAAGGGCCCAGGTCGATCCGGTCGCCCTCGGCCACCTGCCGGGTGACCGGGCTGATCCGGTGCTCCTTGAGCTTGGCCTCGATGAAGGCCAGGGTCAGCTTCGAGCCGACGACCGGGATGTCCCGCCGCTCCCGCAGCAGGTAGGGGACGCCGCCTATGTGGTCCTCGTGCCCGTGGGTGAGCACGACCGCCACCACGTCGTCGAGCCGGTCCCGGATCGAGGTGAAGTCGGGGAGGATGACGTCGATGCCGGGCTGGTGCTCCTCGGGGAACAGCACGCCGCAGTCGACGACCAGCAGCTTGCCGGCGTGCTCGAACACGGTCATGTTCCGGCCGATCTCACCCAGTCCGCCCAGGGCGATGACGCGGAGGCCTGAGCGGGGCAGTGCCGGGGGAGTGCGGTGATCGCGGCGCGTTCGACTCACGACGCTCACGCTACGTCAGGCTGACTGGGCAGCTGCAGCGCCGGTCTGCGCACCAGCTGCGGGCCCGCGGCCCGGTCAGGACACGAGGTCCGCCCCTTCGGTGAGTCGTTGGAGGGTGCCTCGGGCGCCGTGCCGGTGCAGGCAGTCCAGGGCCTGCAAGAACGGCGTCGCGAAGCGTTCCTCGTCGACGAGGTCCCCGAAGATGCTCCGCTCGGTCAGGAACGCGAGCGGGTCCGCCCGCTGTCGCCGGGCGTTGATCTGCAGGAGATCGGCGCGGCGGTCGACGAGCGGGACCGGCCGCCCCTGCTCGTCGAGTCCCTCCGCGAACCGTGCCCAGCTCGCGACGACGGCCGCTGCCCGGTGCACCTCTCCTCCTCGTGCGAGCTGGTCACGGACCACGGGGAGCACGAACTTGGGGATCAGCGCCGACGTCTGGGCGCAGAGCCGGGCGGCCGTGTCGGCGACCGCGGCGTTGGAGAACCGCTGGATCAGCGTTGCCTTGTAGGTCTCCAGGTCCACCCCGGGGACTGGATCCAGGGTCGGGGTCACCTCGCGGTCCATGTAGTCCCTGAGGAAGTGCGTCCAGAGGGGGTCCTGACAGGCCTCGTGGACGAACCGGTAGCCGGCGAGGACGGCGAAGTAGGCGAGGGCCTGGTGGCTGCCGTTGAGCAGGCGCAGCTTCATGGACTCGTAGGGCTCGACGTCGGGGACGAACTGCGCACCGGCGGCCTCCAGGGGCGGGCGGCCGGCGGGGAAGTCGTCCTCGACGACCCACTGGGCGAACGGCTCACAGACGACCGGCCAGGCGTCGACGATCCCGAACCGCTCCTCGATCATGGTGACGTCCTGTGGCCTGGTCGCCGGGGTGATCCGGTCCACCATGCCGTCCGGGAAGGACACCTCACGGTCGATCCACGAGGCCAGTTCCGGGTCGCGCAGTTCGGCGAAGGCGGTGAACGCCTGGCGGGCCAGTCGACCGTTCCCCTGCAGGTTGTCGCACGAGAGGACCGTGAACGGCGGGATGCCGCGTTGCCGGCGGCGGGCGAGGGCCTCGGTGACCAGACCGAACGCGGTGGTCGGCGTCGCCCCTGCGTCGAGGTCTGCCTGGATCGACGACGCCGATGGATCGAAGCGGCGGCTCACCGGGTCGACGTTGTAGCTGCTCTCGGTGATGGTCAGCGAGACGATCCGGGTGGGCGGTGCCGCCATCTTCTCCAGGACCGCCTCGGGGTCGTCGGGCGCGAAGAGGTACTCCACGATCGAGCCGATCACCCGTGCTTCGACCGAGCCGTCCGGGTGCTTGACCGCCAGTGTGTACAGACCGTCCTGGGCGTTCAGGGCATCCCGCATCCCGGCGTCTCTGGGGAGGACGCCGATCCCGCAGATGCCCCAGTCGAGCGCGAGCCCGGCGTTCATCAAGCGGTCCACGTACATGGCCTCGTGCGCCCGGTGGAACCCGCCCACCCCGATGTGCACGATGCCCGTGGTCACCCGACTCCGGTCGTACGTCGGAACGGGCAGTCTGGTGCCCAGGGAGTCCAGGGTGCCGGCATGGAGGGGGGTGGGAGGGCCGGTCGAGGAAGCACGGCGGAGCGTCATCCCCGGTCCTTTCCCTGACGTCAGGGTAGGTATTCTCGGGCCCGGCGGGCCGCTCAGCTCCTGGAAGACCTGTCCGCCGGGAGGAAGACCTGATCGGGGTCGCGCTCCACGACGTCGCCGAGCACCTCGTCGATGCGCGTGAGGACCTCGGCCGGCAGCTGGACGCCGGCGGCCTTGACGTTGTCGTGCACCTGCTCGGGGCGGCTGGCCCCGATGATCGCCGCGGCGACGTTCGGGTTCTGCAGCACCCAGGCGATCCCCAGTTGGGCCATCGACAGGCCGAGCTCGTCGGCGATGGGGCGCAGCTGCTGCACCCGGGTCAGCACCTCGTCGGTGAGGAACCCCTGCAGCTGGAAGCCGACGGCCGAGTGGCTCGCGCGGCTGTCGGCCGGCGGCTGCTGCCCGGGCAGGTACTTGCCGGTCAGCACGCCCTGGGCCAGCGGCGACCAGACGATCTGCGAGAGGCCCTCCTTCTCGCTGGTCGGCACCACCTCGGACTCGATGACCCGCCACAGCATCGAGTACTGCGGCTGGTTGCTGATCAGCTGGACCTCCAGCTCCCGGGCCAGCTCGGCGGCGGCGGCGATCTCCTCGGCGCGCCACTCCGAGACGCCCAGGTAGAGCACCTTGCCCTGCCGCACCAGGTCGGCGAAGGCGGTCATCGTCTCCTCCAGCGGCACCGAGGCGTCGTAGCGGTGCGCCTGGTAGAGGTCGACGTAGTCGGTCTGCAGCCGCTTCAGCGAGGCGTTGCAGCTCTCGGTGATGTGCTTGCGGGACAGGCCGCGGTCGTTGGCGCCCGGCCCGGTGGGCCAGTAGACCTTGGTGAAGACCTCCAGACCCTCGCGGCGCTGGCCGGCCAGCGCCCGGCCGAGGACGGACTCGGCCTTGGTCTGGGCGTAGACGTCGGCGGTGTCGAAGGTGGTGATCCCCACGTCGAGGGCGGCCCGCACGCAGGCGTGCGCGGCGTCCTCCTCGACCTGGCTGCCATGGGTCAGCCAGTTGCCGTAGGCGATCTGCGAGATGGACAGGCCGGAACGACCGAGGCGTCGGAACTCCACGACGGCCAACCTAGGTGGGCGGTCGGTGCTCGGCACGCGGAGCGCATGACGTAGCGGCGCGGCGCCGTCCTCGGTTCGCGCGCCCCGGGCAACGTGCGAGCGTGACGGCCGGGCGGCGCAGACGGCCGCCGGAGGGAACGACCACCCGGTCATCGGCCCGACAGCGAGGGGCATTGTGCGACCGGTCCACCGGCAGGTGCGCACGCTCCATCCGCTCCCACCCGCAGCGGCTCGACGACGAGGACGCGCGCTTCAGCCGCACGCCACCCGAGCACCGGGCCGAGGTCCGGCCCGGCGTCCGGGCGCGTGCTCCTCGTCATGCCGTTGCGAGCAGGTCAGGGCCTCCTCGTTCGTCCCGGCCTGCGATGACGGTGCGGAAGAAGGCAACGAGGTCGCTCACGTGCGCGTCGAAGGTGAATTGACTGCGCTGCGCCCACACGTTCCGACGCAGAGCCGACATGGCCGGCGTGTCAGTCAGCGCCCGGGCCAGCTCCTGCGGGTCCGAGTAGAAGAGCCCCAGCCCCCGGGCTGCCGTCAGCGTCTGCGTTGCGACGATGGACCCGTCGTTCCGGGGTTGGATCATGGGCAGGCCTGCTGCGGCCAGCGTGCCCATCCGCGCGGGGTAGTTGAGGTCGTCCCAGGTGGCGGCGTGCAGGTCGCCACCGTTGTGGCTGCGGACGTCATGCAGCCATCCGGCGTCGTACTGGGAGAACTCCTCCACCCAGCCATGCTGATCGACCTGAGGATGCAGATGGAAGTGGCGCGGCGCTCGCCTCCCCACCTCGTCCACCCACTCCTTCATCTGCAGGTGGGCCTTCTCGCTGTAGAGGTGCACGTGCACGCCGTGCCGGGCGAGTTGCTCGATGACGTCGGGATGCGGACCCATCGGCCTGCCCGGGATCACGGTGTGGACCTCCCCGTCACGCTCGGAGAGCAGAGGTGAGGGCTCACCCGTGAGCCATTCGGCCTTCGGCAGATCACCGTCGAGGACGTGGCTCATCCCCGAGCGGGTCTGCGGCACGGTGGCTGCGAACCAGTCCCGGAGTTCGGGGCTGGAATAGATCTGTCCGTCAGATCGCAGGTGCAGGTCCACCAGCTGCGGCCAGAGGCCACGCTCGAGGCAGAAGAACGGACCCTCCTTGAAGTGCCAGACGAACGGGATGTCGAATCCGGCCATGAGGACCTCGTGTGCGAAGGGCACCGCCTGCCAGTTCAACAACGCGTAGATCAGGTCGGGGCGCAGTTCCTCGACCGCCGCGCGCCACCCCTGTCTCGGCAGATCCTCGACGTGGCCGAAGGGGAGCGGCCCGACCGTGTTGAACCACACGGGGTCGTCGGTCCACAGCCCGTAGAGGGTGTGGCCGCGTTCTGCGAGGCTGAGGATGCGCTCGGGATTGTGGGCCAGTTCCCCGACGAGGAGGATCCGGAGCCCGTCCGGCGCTGGGGGAGTGGCGGGACGTTCGCGGAAACGCCGGTAGTGGCTGACTTCGTCGTGGAGATGACCGACGGAGCTCTGCAGACGCAACGGCTCCTGGACCCCGTAACGCACCCGATACGGGTTCAGCCCACCCCAGGGCTCGCGAAGGACCCGGTGGCGCTGCCGGGGATGGCTTCCCCACGTGGCGGTCACGGCACCGGTCCCCAGCGGTGGCTCCGCCGATGCGGACAGCCGGGACCAGAACATCCGCTCCAGGTCGTCCGTCGTGAGCTCGGCACGCTCGAGCCAGCGTTTCCGCGTGTGCCGGTGCATGACCTGGATGAGCTGCAGCGGCTCACCGTCGACGCGACCGGTCGTGGTCTGGTCCTGGCCGTGCCTCAGCCCCGAGAAGACGAACGGTGCCTCCGGGTGGGCGCCGAGCAGGGTGACCAGGGACGCGAGGTGGTCGACGTGCATGCGGTCGTCGCACGGCAGGTAGGTGATGAAGTCCCCGACCGCCACGTCGAGCCCGCGGTTCAGGGCCGCGCCCAGCCCTCGGTTGGCGGGAAACGCCTCGATCCGGACCCTCGGGTCATGCAGCTCGGCCCCGAGAGCGGCCTCGACGTCGCCGGGCGAGCCGTCGTCTACCACGACCAGCTCCCAGTCGGTACACGTTTGTGCGAGCAGAGAGGCGACCGCGCCCGGCAGGTAAGCCTCCTGGTCGAAGCACGGCATGATCACGCTGATCCGCGCTGGTGAGCGCTGGTCGTCCTGCATCGGCACCTCAAGGGGGCTGGGAGATGGAACTGTGCTCGGGCGCGTTCGGCTCCTCGGGCACTCTCGTGCCCGGTCGGAGGTGGGTAGTTCGTCTACCACGTCAATGACCGCCTCCGCCAGCCTGAGCTCGACCGCCCAGGTGCGGCCGAACGACCGGATGGCGGCCTTCGACGCGGCGTACACACCGAAGGCGGCGTCCCGTGCAGGGTGGAGGTGGAGCCGGCAAGCACCACCGAGGCGTGGTCGTTGAGCAGCGGCAGCATCTTCTGCAGCGTGAACAGCGTCCCGAACACGTTGCTGTCGAACGTCGCGGCGCAGTGCTTCGGGATGATCTCCCCGAGCGCGGCGAACTCGCCACCGCCCGCAGTGGCGAACAGGACGTCCAGCCCGGTGCCGAGGTCGTCGACACCTCGGCCAGTCGGTCCAGGTCGGGGAGGTCGCTCACGTCGCCGCGGACGCCGCTCACGGGACGGTCGAAGGCGGCGAGCGCTTCTCCAGCGACTCCTGCCGGCGCCCGGTGATGACGACCTGCGCGCCCTCCTCGGCGAACCGACGTGCGGTCGCGAGGCCGATCCCACTGGTGGCGCCGGTGACCAGCGCCGTCCTGCCCTCGAGCTGTCCCATGGTGCTGACTCCTCGTGCTCCGCTGGACCGCGGGCCCGTGCGGCGGCGGCTCCGGCCGGAACTCTGCGCCGCGCCCCGACCCCGAGGCATCGGTCGATCGACGGGCATCTCCGTGATGACCGACGCGGCCGGCGAGACGGTCACTTGACCGATGCGCGCCCCGGAGCGCCGCGAGGAAGGTCCTCGTCGCACGCACCCGACGGCCCGTGCAGAGGACACATCACCGGGAGACCCGATGGGCACCTACACCACCAAGGACGGCGTGGACATCTTCTACAAGGACTGGAGAACCGGGCAGCCGGTCGTCTTCAGCCACTGACTACCAGGACCTGGTCGGCCGCCTGGAAGGGCTGTCACCGGGCGCCGAGCTGGCCGCACTGTCCGGCCCTGAGGCCCTGCGGCTCCGGATCGAGCTGGTCGCCGACTATCGGCACTTCCCGTTCCGAGATCCCGACCTGCCGGTCGAACTGCTGTCCGACGACTGGCCGGGAGCCCGCGCGCACCGCCTCTTCGTCGGTGCGCACGAGGCGCTGGCGCCACCGGCCAACGCCTTCATCACCGACGTGCTGGCGCATCACGCGCCCTGAGCGGGCGGCCGGGGTCGTCGGCGATGCAGGGGTTCCGTCGGCTGGGCTTCCTGTGTCGCAGTGCGGTTGCCCGTCGCCTGAACGACACACTGTCCGGCTGCTGTTCAGCTCGCCGATTCGTCAACCGTCGGCCGGGACGGCGCATCGATCTCGTACCTGACCTCGGGTGAACTCGGGCGACCGCTCGTGTTCCTCGTGCACGGGCACGGCGCGAGCGCCCGGTGGTGGGACCACCTGGCACCTGGCTCGCCGACGAACACCGCGTCGCGGCCGTCGACCTCTCCGGGCACGGCGAGAGCGGCTGGCGGGCGTCGTACGGCTTCGAGGTGTGGGCCCGGGGTGCAGGGGCTTGCGATGATCGACACCCCGATCGGGGTGTCGCACCGGGATCCAGGCGGCTCGGCACCGCGGGAGATGCGGGTGTACGCCACCCCTGCGGAGGCGGTCGGCCGGTTCAGGCTGCTGCCGCCGGACCCGGGGACCAGTTCGGTCGTCGAGGCGCACATCGCGGAGCACTCGGTGCGGCCGGTCGACGGGGGATGGGCCGTCCCGTCCGATCCGGCTGCCGTGCGTCCGGTCCTGCTGCGCCTCGAGGAGGTCGGTGCGGCGTGCTGCCCGGTCGCCCTGGTCCGTGGGGAGCGGGGGATCGCGACCGCGCAGACGACGGCGGCCGTAGCCGCCCGCGTCGGCATCGGTCAGCCGGTCGCACTGATCGCCGTCCTCCGCCTCCTGCTCAGCAGCTGGTGGCACGCCGCCGACGGGGTCAGCGGGCGTCGACCAGCACGCCGGCGAGCAACTCGGCCAGCTCGTCGTGTGCGTGCAGGGGCAACACGGCGGCCACGTACTGGTCGGGGCGGACGAGCACCATGCAGCCGGCCGCCCGGTCGATGCCGCGGGCATCGAAGAGGTCGCCCGCCCGCGGATCGGGGCAGAAGACCTTCTCGTGGTCCACGAGCCCGAACCTGCCCTTCCTCGGCCGCAGCACAGGAGGGAGTTGATCGACGGCGACGTCGCGGTGCCCCTGCTGGTAGACGGCGCGGACGTCGATGACGGAGTCGGGGTCGGCACCGACCGGGGTGTACCGGGCGACCGGTGACTTCTCCGCGGCCAGGAAGTCACACAGCGCCCAGGTGGGGGAGCCCGCCGAGGACGGATCGGCGGGGTCGGCGAACACGTAGAGGCGCCAGGCGCCGTCGGCCCGGGCGGCGTGGCCCAGCTGCACGGGCTTCGCGTCGGCCAGCCGGATCGCGGGCGCGGAGTGGAAGCGCATGCCGATCGGGAAACCGGTGGCGAGGTGCTGGAACTCCGGCCCGGCGGTGATCATCGAGGGCGTGTACCGGGTCGCGACCCCGGCGGTGAAACGCCCCTGGGCGGCGAAGTACCGCTGGAACTCCGCCGGGTCCACGCCCTCGCCCTCGCCGTCCCCGGACTCCTTCGGGGGTGCGCTGAACATGGCGGCGAACTCGCGGTCGAAGTCGATGAGCTCCTGGGCGATGGCCTGTCGCTCGGCGGAGTAGGTGTGCAGCAGCTCCGGCCGGGCCGTGCCCCGCAGGACGCCGGCCAGCTTCCAGCCCAGGTTCCAGGCATCGGCCATGGACACGTTCATGCCCTGGCCGGCCTTGGCGCTGTGCGTGTGGCAGGCGTCGCCGGCGATGAACACCCGCGGCTGTCGGCTACCGACCTCGTCGGCAGGCACGTCGTCGAACCCGTCGCAGAGCCGCTGGCCGATCTCGTAGACCGACCACCAGCCGACCTCCTTCACGTCGATGCGGTACGGGTGGAGCACGCGGTTGGCGACGGCGGCCAGCTTCTCCGGCGTCACGCTGCGCTCGTCCAGCATCTCCCGGTCGTTGACCTGGTCCAGCTCGATGTAGAGGCGGACCAGGTAGCCACCCTCGCGCGGGATGATCAACAGGTTGCCCTGGTTGGCGGACAGGATGGCGCTCTTGAGCCGGATGTCGGGGAAGTCGGTGACCGCCAGGACGTCCATGACGCCCCAGGTCTGGTTCATCGGGTCGCCGACCAGTTCGCGGCCGATCGCCGTCCGGATGCTGCTGCGGGAGCCGTCGCAGCCGACGACGTACCGCGCCCGGACGGTGGAGGTGCGGCCGGTCTCGCTGCCGTCCTGCAGGTGCTGGAGGGTGACGATGACCGGGTGCTCCGGGTCGAGCTCGGCATCGATGGTGAGGTCGCTCGCGTGCAGCCCGTAGGTCGGTTCCAGCTTGCTGGCGGAGCGCGCCATCGCGTCGCGGAGGTAGGCCAGCATCCGGGCCTGGTTGACGATGACGTGGGGGAACTCCGACAGCCCCTCCTCGACGTCGTCGATCCGGCCGGTCCGGATGATGCGCGCAGGCGCCTCGGGGTCCGGTCGCCAGAAGGACACCTCGTTGACCCAGTAGCCCTCGGCCACGAGCTGATCGGCCAGCCCGAACGCCTCGAACATCTCCACGGTGCGGCAGGCGACGCCGTCGGCCTGGCCGATCTCGAGGGGACCCTCGCGGCGGTCGATCACCAGGGTGGTGATCTCGGGGAACGCGGCCAGCTGCGCGGCCAGCACCAGTCCGGCCGGCCCGCACCCGACGATCAGGACGTCGACCTCGTCCGGTACGCCCTCGGGCCGGTCCGCCACGGAAGGATGTGGCTGCTCGACGAGCGGGTCCCCGGGGCGGTAGCCGTTGAGGTAGAACTGCACGTTCGCCTTCTCTCCCTGACGTGACACGAGCGGGCTTCGTTCGAGCGTCTCGCGTCTCCCGTTCAGGGGGATAGCCTTTTCTGTCATGCAGAACAGACCGACGTACACGGTGGGCTCCGTCGACTCGGCGTTGCTGCTGGCGACCCTGCTCCAGCAGGAGGGGGCGATGCGGGTGACCGACGTCGCCGCCCGGGTCGGCATCTCCGTCTCGACCGCTCATCGGTTGCTGGGCACGCTGGTGTACCGGGACTTCGCCGAGCAGTTGTCGGACCGCCGGTACGGCCCCGGCCCGGTTCTGCGGCGGGGGGCGGTGCAGCAGGCGCCGGTTGCCGCCCTCCGGGAGGTCGCCTTACCGCACCTGCGGCGCCTCGTCGACGCGGTCGGTGAGACGGCCAACGTGCTGGTCCTGGCCGGCCCGGACGTCCGGTTCGTCGCCACCGTCGAGTGCGATCGCGTGCTGCGGGTCGGCGACCGCACCGGTCGGGCGCTGCCGGCGCACCTGACCTCCGGGGGCAAGGCGGTGCTCGCCACGCTCGACCCGGCCCAGCTCGCCGCGGTCCTCGCTCCGCTCGAGGCGGATGAGTCGGCCGCGCTGGAGCGTGAGCTCCGCACGATCCGGCGTCGGGGCTTCGCCGTCAACGACGAGGCGACCGAGGCCGGACTCACGGCCGTGGGGGTCGCCGTCCCGGCTGCCGGCGGGGTCGCCGAGGCTGCGTTGTCGGTGGCCGCGCCCACGGCCCGGTGCTCTCGAGACCGAGTACCGGTCTGGGCGGCAGCACTCGGTGAGACCGCTGCCGCCATCGCTCACGAGCTCGCTGACACGGCTCATCCGGGCGGATAGCGCCACATCCGGGGCGCAGGGCTCCAGCGCAGGCGGTGGCAGTACAGCGACCGGTACTGCGACGCCGCTGGGCGGCGTCCTCAGGCCGCACGTGCACGGGTCGTCGGCGGAGCCCGAACACGGGCGGTTCGTCTCGTCGTGATCCGCAGGTCAGCAGGCGCGATTCCGAGTGCGCGGTCGCGGTCGCGCCGGGCGCACCGGCGGCAGCTCGAGGCCCGCGACGACGCGATTCCGGATGGTGCCGATGCCTTCCACGGTCATCTCCACGACGTCGCCCGGCTGGAGCGGGGGAGTGGAGAGCTCCCCGCGCCGGCCCCAGAGCTCGCCGAGGCATCCGCCGTTGCCGCAGGTGCCGGAGCCGAGGACGTCGCCAGCAAGGGCGCGGTGTGCAGCCTCGTGCGGGAGCTGTCGATCGAGTTCGCCCCCCGGGTCACTGTCAACGCAGTGGCTCCCTCGGGGATCGCGGGGAGCCAGCTCCACGGGCCGCGGGCCCTGGGACTGGAAGAGTCGAAGCAGTCCGACATCCCCGCCGACGCCTTCCGCGCCCAGTTCGAGGCGCAGGTGCCGCTGTAGCACCTCCCCTCGCCCGCGGAGTACGGGGCCTCCTACACCCTGCTGGCTTCCAAGCACAACAAGGTCATGACCGGGCAGACGGTGATCGCGGACTCTGGGGCGCTCAACCGTGCGCTGATCAGTGCGAGTCCCGCGACCTTCGGCATCCCGGTCGGCGACTGAGCGGAGCACCCGAACCCGAGCAGCAGCAGAGGGCGGTCTCGGCGTACGGCAACCGATACTGCAACGCGGTGCACACGACCACGGACCGGGACGGATGACCACGGACGCCGCGCCCCTGTGACCTGCAGAAACGGCACGCGGTGAACAGTCACGGACAAGCGCCCGGAGCCAGGGGTCAAGGGGTCGCAGGTTCTCATCTTGTCGGCCCGACAGAGAGACCGCAGGTCAGAGGGACATCGCCCGTCAGGGCGAGGCCCCTCTGGTCGTCAGTACTGCAACCGGTACTGCAACCGCGAATGTGTGCGGCTCGGGTCACCAAGGCAACGCGCTGTCCAGGCGGTCCGCAGCCTCGCGCTGCTGCGCCGGCCTGACATGGCTGTAGAGGTCCGCGGTGATCGCCGGGGGAGCTTGTGCAGCGTCATCACGAACCGACGCCATGAAGACCTGTCCCGCATCGAGAGCACCGTCGGTGAGCTCCTACGTGTCAACGCTGGCCGGGCGTAGCGTCCGGTTCGGCGGTGGGTGCGGTGGACTGGCCGCAGCAAAGAGCAGGTCAGGAACTGTGATCCTGTCGCGCAGCTGGCTTCGGCCGTGAAGACGCGTCCCTTTTGCCGCTGCCGCACTCACCGTCCTATCGCTCGCCGCGTCAGTTCCGAGCCTCCACCGAACCGGGGCGAGACAGCCGGACGAGAGTCAGGAGCGTGGAGCGGCAGCGCCTCGTATTGGCATGCCGGCGGCTGCCGCGGGCGGCGTCAGTCGCTGGCTGCGGTCCATGTCAGCGGTCGGGGAGAGAAGCCGAGCTCCTTGCGAGCTCGATCGTTGGCAGCCCCTCGGAGCATCTCGGCGTAGAAGCGACCGTCGGGGTCCGTGTCCGGTCCGGTCGCCACACGTGGCGGCGGCGGCGCGCCTACGTAGCGGGCGAACGCGGGGAGCCACTGGCCGATCGGGGTAGGGGAGTCGTCGCAGATGTTGAAGGCGCCTGTCACATCGGCCTCGACCGCGGCGACCGTCGCCGCGGCAGCATCGTCGACGTGCACCCATGACCAGCGACCGGCCCCGCTGCCGAGTAGGGGGTACCGGCCGTCACGGACTTGGTCAGCGACATCGCCGTCGGGGTGGAACCACGTACCTGGCCCATAGAAGAACCCATACCGGAGCGCGACGCCGGCGAGCGGCTGGTCGGGTGCCAGGGTGCGTTCCTCGACGGCCGTCTGGACGTCGAGAGTCGCCGCGACCAGTGGCGGTCCCTGCTCCACCCACGGTTCAGCCTCGTCGGCCAGCCCCGCTCCGGGCCTGTAGAAGTAGCACCCTGACTGCGAGATGTACCGGCGACTGCCCGCCGCGACCGCGGCTGCATAGAGGTTGTCGCCACCCACCGTCCGAACTGCTCCGTTCGCGGTCAGGGTCGCCCTCATCTGCGCGGGGGAGTAACTGCGGGGCAGGGCGCTCAGCTCGTCGACGACGACATCCGGTCGGCCCTCCATGACGGCTTCAGCGGTCGCCTGCCGGTCCAGAACATCAGCGACGAGAGGCTGAGCGCCGAGACCGCGAAGCCTGTCGGCACCGCGGGGGTGGCGAACGAGCCCCGAAACGGTGTGACCGTGGGCCTGTAGTGCCGCGACCAACGGCCGTCCGACAGCACCGGTCGCGCCTGCCACGAGCACGTGCATGGCTCCTCCTTGACTTTCTCCAGTGCCCGGTCGAGGGCTCGACGGTCAGGGCTCGAACGGGTGGAGCGGCGGTCACCCGGTCCTCCCCTTCGGGGAGAGAGCCCGTCGAACACAGCCGCCGTGGTCGGGCCGTACAGCACATGTGCGCTGAGGTCTTTGGCGAGCGTGGCCCGTTCGTACTCCCGGATCTGCTCGTGCAGCCCGGCCGCGGGGAGGACGACGTAGCCGAACGCCCAGACGCTGGCGCCGAACGGGACGCCGTACCGGACCCGGGGTGCCCGCAGGGACCCGGCAACGATCCCGTACTGGACGCCGCTGAGGATCCCGTAGCCCCAGTGAGTGACGTGGTTGACGAGCCGTGCGCGGTGCTCGGGCAGCTGGACCTTGAAGGTCCCCTCGATCAGCCGCATGCCGATGTGTGCAGGAGCTGGCGCCTGCTCCCAGCTCGAGACGTCCGATGACGACTCCCAGTCCCGGAAGCCGCTCTTTCCGCCGCCCCACTCGTAGCGCGAGAACCACAGCAGGTCCATCGCCAGGGTGCCCACGGCGCCGGCGACCAGGCCGCGGACGACGGCTCCCATCGGTGCCATCCCTCGCCGTTCGCCGACCATGCTTTTCGCTTCCGTTCGTGACGACGGGATCGAGCTGGCTTCGACGTTCGACATCGGGATGACGACGACCTCCAGCCTCAGGTCCACGGAGGGTCACTCCTCGCTTCCTCGACTCGCAGTTGGGGCGCTGCGCTCGAGACATTGCCGCCCCTCCGCCTGCGTCGCGCCTGTCAGAGACCCTGGTCGTCACCCCGGGCACAGCCGGAAGGCTGCATCGCCGCTCCGAGCGACTGATCGCCGGCGCTCAGCCCTGTCGACGGGAACGGCGTGGGCGCGATGCTGATCGTCACAGCGAGGCGCTGATCGTCGCCGTTGAGGACGAGGTCTCACAGGCGAGGAGTCAGCTGAACCGGGGCACTGCCGGGCTCTCGGGCGCATGGCCCAGGGCCCAGGGCCGAGGGGATGCCAGGGACTCTCCCTGGCTCGACCGTCGCGTGCGCCGACCAAGATCGGCTCACGACCTCGATCGCGAACCGCTTGTTGAAAGCGAGCCCGGATACCCGGAGGCGTCCATGTCCCAGCCCACCGTCCTCGCGACGACCGCCGTCGACGACACGACGGGCGGTGCCGTCCGCCCGTTCCGCATCCAAGTGTCGGATGAGGCACTCGCCGAGCTGCGTAGGCGTGTCGAAGCGACGGTCTGGCCCGAGAGAGAGACCGTCGCCGATACGTCACAAGGGGTTCCGCTCGAGATGATGCAGGACCTGGCACGCCACTGGGCGACGGAGTACGACTGGCGGAGGTGTGAGGCGGCTCTGAACGCGCTGCCTCAGTTCATCACCGAGATCAACGGCCTCGACATCCACTTCATCCATGTGCGCTCCCAGCACCAGGACGCTCTGCCGCTGGTCATCAACCACGGTTGGCCCGGGTCGGTCATCGAGCAGCTGAAGATCATCGACCCGCTGGTGAACCCGACGGCGCACGGAGGGAACGCATCCGACGCCTTCCACGTGGTGATCCCGTCCATGCCCGGCTACGGGTTCTCCGGCAAACCGACCAGCACCGGCTGGGGCCCCGAGCGCATGGGTCACGCTTGGGCGGAGTTGATGTCACGGCTCGGCTATGGCCGCTACGTCGCCCAGGGTGGGGACTGGGGCGCGTTCGTCGTCGACCAGATGGGACTGCAGGCGCCAGAGGGACTGCTCGCGATCCACACCAACATGCCGGCCACCGTTCCGGCCGACGTGGACAGAGCTCTCGTCGCGGGTGGCCCTCCGCCGTCCGGCCTCTCGGCTGAGGAGTTGCGAGCCTGCGAGCAGCTGCTGAGGACGTACGGGCAGGTGGAGTACGCCAAGTACATGGCCGTCCGGCCGCAGACCCTGTACGGCATCGCCGACTCACCCGTCGGACTGGCCGCGTGGTTGCTCGATCACAACGA
Organism: Modestobacter excelsi; assembly: GCF_005930495.1. Lineage (GTDB taxonomy): Bacteria > Actinomycetota > Actinomycetes > Mycobacteriales > Geodermatophilaceae > Modestobacter > Modestobacter excelsi. The sequence goes on from NZ_SJEX01000010.1 coordinate 56,226, forward strand.
CGCCGATGGCCAACCGGCCGCCGCGGTGGTCGCGGGCCTGAACCGCACTTCGAGTGGCACGGGGGAGCTGACCCGTGACGAGATCCTGGACAACATCTCGCTCTACTGGCTGACGAACACGGGCGTGTCCGCATCCCGGCTGTACTGGGAGTACAAGGGAGGCTTCTTCAACGCCAAGGGCGTCTCCGTCCCCGTGGCGGTCAGCGTCTTCCCCGCCGAGCAGTACCAGGCTCCCCGGAGCTGGACGGAGCGGGCATACCCCAACCTCGTCTACTACAACGAAGTCGACAAGGGTGGGCACTTCGCGGCATGGGAGCAGCCGTACCTGTTCGCAGATGAGCTCCGCGCGGGGTTCCGACCGGTGCGTGCTCCGCGCATCCCCGAGCCACGCTGACCGGGCCGTTGCAATGATCACAACGGTCATGTGCGTCGGCAGGACCGGTGGCGTCCTGGCGGGGCATCCCGCGGTTGAGCGGACATGAGCGCCCCGGAGCGCTCGTCTTCGGAGTCGGTGACCGGCCGTCGACTGGTGGACGTGGAGGCGTTCGACAACAGCCTGGTCGCACCGACGCTCATCCCGCGGGCAGTGACGGCAGGGGAACTCGTCTTCCCTGACGGTGCGACCCAGGTTTTCGACGCCGACGGCGGCACGACGTACTCAGTGACGATCCGCCGCGGTGGACGCCTCACCGACCCGGCCCCCGCGCACCCGCGCAGGTGGGGCACCGTGATGGGCGCGCTGGGCCCGAACGCAGCGGCGAGCAACCGCGCCCCGCCGGCCGCCGCCTGCTTGCGTGGTCACCGTCGTGATCCCGCAAGCAGGCTGCGGCAGCGTCAGGCGATGGCGATGACCTCGACCGTCTGGACATCGAGCGGTGTTTCCCCGGGCCGATTGGAGCTGCGAGCCATGTCCGCCGCCTGCCGCGCCTGCGGTTCATCGTCGAAGACGACGAACGACAACCCTTCCCCCGTGGTTGGGTCCGGAGCGAGCCAGATGCCGGTGCGGAACCCGGTAGCTGACCGGATGACAGGGATCAGCTCTCGTTCGAGTTGCTCGACGGCCTCTGTGAGATCGTCGACCCGAACTCGCATCATCACTGCGTACATGATCACCTTTCGTTGGTCTCGCAGCGGCATCACCGGCTGCGCGTTCGGTGCCGACAGCGGAACAGCCCAGGCAGCGGCCCGTCGTCGAGCATCTCGAGAGCCCACCGTCCACACCGCAGACCTCCGCGGACGATGAAACTCATCGCGCCCGACCAGCCGCGCTCGTCCGCAGGCCGAGGACCGAGCGGGCCGGGGGCGGGTCTCAGGTCGATCGGTCAGGTATGCGGACTTCGGCGGGGCCGACGGGAGCCGCGCGCTGCGGCCGGTCACCGTGTGGTAGAGGCGCCCGCGATCAGGTCGACGCGGCGGTGGGTCAGAGCGTCGACTTGATCGTCATCGAGGTGCCTCAGCGCGCCGTCCAGGGTGAGAAACGCTGAGCCGTGGACAGCCCACCGGGCGAGCGTCTCGCCGTGCTGTGGACCGGTCGGCTCCAGACTCCGCGCAGGACCAGGTCGTCTAGGACGTAGGCGCGATTCTGAGGGGGTCGTGGCGCATCGACCGGCGTGGTCGGGGCTCGCACCTGCGCTCCGGTCGGTCGGTGTGGCGACGGCAGTGGGGAAGGGGCCTCATGCTCGCGGGCGCAGATCACGTACTCGACGCCGACCGCCCGCAGCCGCCGTCGTGTGCGTCGACGGGTGAGGGGTCCGGGGGTGAGGGTGGATCACGGCTCGATGGCCTCGGTGGTCTCCCGGGACGTCACTCGATCCAGTTCCGTCGACCGCCGACACAGCGGCTGTCGGCGCCCTTGACGACCAGGCCCTCGACGCGCCGGCGGGCCGGCGGGGCCCAGTCGGCGACCTGCTCGAGCTGCCGTCGTCGATCGGTCAGTGAATGGCGGCGGAGGTCCTCTCCGTCGGCGGGGAGGAGGTCGAAGTCGACGAAGAAGCCAGGTGCGTGGCGGCCAGCGGGCCGGCGTCGCTACGGGCGTGGAAGACCGTCCACGAGCGCCTGGGGCGCCGGACCGCCGATGGCACCTGGGAGAGAACCTGACTGGGGAGATCGTCAAAGACGACGCGGTCGGGGTCGTGGGATCGACCTTCAGCGTCGACTCCAGTTCCTTCCTCCCTCACCAGCACGCCGCTGGAGCGTGGAAAGGAGCTACAGCCTCCGTCGCGGCCCTCGCCATCGACGGAGAAGGCCTCGGGCGCTCCCGCGTCGGACTGACGTCCAAGCTGCACCTGGCCGTCGATGGCCGCGGGCTGCCGGTGGCCCTGCTCCTGACCTCGGGACTTGCCGGGGACAACCCCCAGCTGATCCCGCTGCTGGACCAGGTCCGGGTGGCCCGATCCGGGCCGGGACGTCCCCGCCAGCGACCGGAGCGGGTGCTGGCCGACAAGGTCAGCTCCACCCCTCAACCCCGCGTGGCGATCCGCGCCCGCGGGCCGCCTTCCTCTGCCCGAAGAGCACGGCCTGCGCTCCTCAGGACCGGTAGCAGCGTCAGCCGTCGAGCAGGGTGGCGAACCGGTCGGCTGTGCCATCCCGGGATGGACGTGCTGGTAGCCGGTGAGGGATGACTGGGCGACCCAGCTCCAGCAGCCCAGAGGGGAGCTCGAGCTGATCGTCGGTGACGGACTGGTCCTGTTCGCCCGTCCCTACGGCGCATGGACCCCCGACGCCCTGCTGCACGTGCAGGCCGCCGGTCACCCGGGCGGCCTGCAGCTCGGCGACAGACCGCTGGACCCGCAGCGGCCGCTGTTCGCTCTGCACCGCATCTCGTGTCTTCCGCTGGACCGAGACGGATCTCCTCGTCAGCTACAGGCCCAGCGACGCCGATCACCACCTCCCTCACCGCCGACAACGCGTCGCACGAGTCAGCAGCCGGTCCGCTGCCAGACAAGGGCCGGCTGACGGTCGCCCGTGGGGAGAGCGACGGGCAGGTCTGGGCGATGAGTTCCTGCCGACGGGCCGGTCTATCTGATGTGGCACGGACGGCGTCGTGAAGCAGCGTGCTGGTCGGCCACCACGACGAGGAGGACCGAGCATGGGACAGCCAGTGGCGCATTTCGAGATCATCGGGTCCGATCCGCAGCGGCTGCGCGGCTACTACGCCGACCTGTTCGGATGGATCTTCGACACCAGCGGTGAGGTGTCCGAGGCGATATCGAAGCCCGATGACTACGGATTCACCGACGGCAACACCATGGGCGACGGCCCGGGGATCCCCGGAGGTGTCGGCGGCGGTGACGGCTACGCCCACCGCGCGATGTTCTACGTAGCTGTTCCCGATGTGGAAGCCGCACTGCAGAAGGCCGAACGCCTCGGTGGGTCTCGCCAGATGGGCCCGGTGACCTCACCAACCGGACTGGTCATCGGTCATTTCAGCGATCCCGACGGCAACTGGATCGGAGTGGCCGGCATCGGGTGAACCTCTCCCACGCCGCACCTGCCTTCCACATGCCCAACCCCACCGATTCGTTCGAGCCCCGCAGAGGCGTTGATCTCCCGGGTGATCGGTACTCCAGATGCGGCCCATTGCTGGCTTGCCGCGCCTGCGCGCGGGCTGCGTGCTGAGCTGGGACGGCCTTTCCGCTCGCGACGGCAGGCGGCTCGGTCGCCCCGGCGCGGAGCGCCTCCTGCCCCCGGCCTGCCGCCGCGGGGCTCGAGTCCGCCGGACCGCGTCGGACGGTCAGGGGCGGGACCGGATGGGCGGAAGCGACTGCCGACAGGGCGGACGGGCCGCTCCGACGGCTCCGTCGTCATAAGGCCGGCCGCCCGTGATCGGCGCCTCTGATGGAGCCATTCGTCAGCAAGAGATCGCTCCCCTCAGAGGGCGGCGAGGTGGGTCCCGTCCATCCTGGACGGCGGTACTCCCCGGCCAGGGACGCCGGATCCCACCTGGATCAGACACGCGCCGCCTACGACGCCGTCGCCGTCGACTACGCCGACCTGTTGCGGACGGCGCTGGACGGGAAGCCGTGGGACCGGGCCGTGCTCGCCGGGTTCGCCGAGTTCGTCCGTGCGGCGGGGAACGGGCCGTGCTCGACGTCGGCTGTGGCCCCGGGCGCATCACCGCGGACCTGCACAGGCTGCCCTCCGGGTGTCCGGGGTCGACCTGTCGGCCGGAATGGTGGAGGTCGCCCGCCGCGAGCATCCAGGCCTGTCGTTCCGCAGGGGCACCATGACGGCGCTCGACCGGCCCGACGGCAGCCTCGGGGGCCTGGTGGCGTGGTACTCGGTCATCCACCTGCTCGCTTCCGAGCTTCCCGGGGTTTTCGCGGAGTTCCGGCGGGTGCTGACTTCCGGCGGGCACCTCCTCCTGTCATTCCAGGTCGGCGCGGGCCGCCGCCGCCTCGACAAGCCGAATGGCCACGACGTCACCCCTGGACATCTCTACGAGCTGCAGTCCGACGAGGTCGTCGCGGGGCTCGCGGCGGCCGGTCTGCGGACCCACGCGCAGCTCGTGCGCGAGCCGGGCCCCTCCGAGCGGGTGCCGCAGGCGTCTTGGTCGCCGCGCCGGTCCCTGGGGCCGATCAGCGCAAACCGGGGCTGCCCAGCACCGTGCCGTCCTGACGCCTCCCCGACGGCTCGAGCGCTGGGCGCCTGCGGCACCACCGAGCCCCAGGGGGCGCGGACCATTGGGCCAGGGCTGGCGGCGAGGGCCATCAGGGTGGACGGATGCGCGTCCACCTGGTCATGGTCGTGGACGTCCCACCGGGGGCGGTGGCCGCGTTTCAGGAGTACGAGGCGCAGGTGCTGCCGCTGCTCGGTCGGCACGGCGGCCGGCTCGAACGGCGCCTGCGGACCGACGACGCGCTGCACGAGGTTCACATCGTGTCGTTCGAGTCGCAGGCGGGATACGACGCCTACGTCGCGGACGAGGAGCGGCAGTCCCACCGGGGACTGCTGGACGGCTTCGAGGTCGGCCAGCGCGTCCTGCTGATGACGGACGTGTAGACGCCCCTCGGGCTCCTGCGGCGCAGGGCTCTCGCGGGCCCCGGTGCGCACGGCCGTCGCCGCCCCGATCGGGACATTCTCGGCTTCGAGCGCAGTCGTCCCGGCCCGGCGCGGACAGACCTGTGGCGGCGAGTGCAGCCGCAAAGAAGGGGGGACGCGGCCTCCGGCGCACGGCCGTACGCGCACCCATGCGAGGTCGCGCCCGGCGGCGCCAGCGGCCGGTCAACGGGCTCAGAACTGGAGGAGGCTCCAGACGAAGGTCAGCCGCCCATCCCTCCCTCGAGGGTGAACGAGCGTGATGAGGGTCCGGGAGGGCGTGTTCTCGTCACTGCCGATCACGACCGTGCGGTCCGTCAGCACGTCGGCCAGCACCAGCGACCACGGCGGGGATCGACCCGTCCCGCGCGGTGTAGCGGACATGGAGCACCAGACCGGCGATCGAGTCGTAGTCGAACTGCCGGAAGACGCCGGGCAGCTGGAAGCCCACTGCGACACCGTTCCGGCCCTATCGAACGGCAGGTGGCGGTCCCCGCGAAGTCGAGCTGGAGCACCCCGCTGTCGGACTGCGCGCTACCGAGCTCGAACCGGTGGCACCGCTCGGCCCGCTCGGCCACGTCGTGCGCCGGCTGATGGGCCCGGGAGAACAGCGCCGCTGTCTCCCGAAGCGGGCGTCAGCGACCGGAGCTGTGCTCGCCGCGCTCGTGCGCCTGTAGCTGGTCGAGGACCGCACGCACCACGTCGGTCAGCGGGTCGTCTGCGGCGACGCGCAAGCCGGGCTCGTCCGACGCAAGCGGTTGCAGTGTGGCCAGCTGGGAGTCGAGCAGGTCCGGTGACATGAACTCGTGGGACCGCTGCCGAACGCGCCGCTCCAACTCTGCGCGAGAGACGTCGAGCTCCACGAAGAAGGCGTTCGGGACACCCTCGAGCAGGCGCTCGCGGTAGCGGCGGCGCAGCGCCGAGCAGGCGACCACCGAAGCTCCGGCGGCCGCAGCTCCGGCGACGGCATCCAGCCAGGGCGACCGGTCGGCGTCGTCGAGGGGGAGGCCCCGCGCCATCTTGGCCTTGTTGGCGGCAGGATGCAGGTCGTCGGCGTCGATGAACGGCACCCCGAGTCGGTCGGCCACAGCGGCGCCGACCGCCGACTTCCCGGCGCCGCACACGCCGCTCAGCACGATGACGCGCGCTGCCGGGGTCACAGCTCACCCTGCTCGGGTGTGCCGGCCGGGAGCGGTGTCATCGTGGTCACCGTGGTGGGGCGGGCGATGAGCTCGGCGACGGCGGCGTCCAGCGCTGCGACGGCGGGTCCGGCGGCGTGCGCCGCGAGGGACTCACGGGTGTCCCACTTCTCGATCATCGTGACCGTGCCGTCCTCGGCGTCGTGGATTGCGTAGAGGTGGCAGCCCGGTTCGTCGTGGACGGCGGGGATGCAGGCGCGCAGTGCCTCGATGAGTGCCGCGGTGCGGCCGGCGATGGGGTGGAAGACGGCGGTGACGACGACGGGCATGGTTCTCCTAGCGGGTGGGGTCTGGTGCTGGGACGGCGTCCTCGCCGACGGATGTCCCGGCGGGTCGGTCGGCCATGCGGTAGAAGCGCCGGGCGGTTCCGGCGAAGAGATCGGCGCGCTCGCCCGGCTCGAATCGGCTGGTGAGCTCCATGAAGGCGGAGTACAGCGCGTCGAAGGTGGAGTAGAGGCCGTCGACCGGGAAGTTGCTGCCGACCATGCAGCGGGAGGGTCCGAACACGTCGATCGTGTCGAGCACGACGCGACGGATGCTGTCGAGCGACCAGCGGTGGTCGTTGGTGCCCAGCGCCGAGATCTTGACCGTGGTGCGGGGCTCGGCAGCGAAGACGGTGAGGTCCCGCTTCCACCGGTCCAGGGCTCCACGGTCCCGCTCGATCGGCATGCCGGCATGGTCGAGGACGATGGGCAGGTCGCCGTGGTCCGCGGCGAGGGCGGCCGCCGCCTGCAGTTGGCTCGGGAAGACCTGCAGGTCGAATGACAGCCCGGCCTCGGCGACGGCGGCCAGGCCCGCCCGCCAGGCCGGGTCGGTCATCAGGTCAGCCCGGTTGCGGTGGGTGTAGAGCGGGTCGGGGTGCCAGTTGAGGATGTCGCGGACCCCGCGCACGGTGGGCAGTGCGGTGTGCGCCGCGAGCTGTTCCTGGGCCGTCGGAGAGGCCAGGTCGACCTTGACCACCTGCACGGTCGGAATTCCGCGCGCCGCGCTGACGGTGTTGACCCACCGGCTCTCCCACAGTGGGTCGGCGGCCCCGTTCTCCACGTGCACCGATCCGACCAGCCGTGCGCCCAGTGCCTGCAGTGCGACCGCGTCGGCGAGGTAGTCGTCCGCCAGGTAGTCGCGCCGGAGCGGGCGGTCGTCCCCGTGGTAACGGGCGACGGGCGGACCCTCGAGCCACGGGTAGGAGGCCCGGCTGAGGTGGCAGAGGCGGTGGTGGGCGTCGATGACTCCAGGTCGGGCATGGCGCCGGTCACCGCTCCCCGGTTGCGTGGCGGGCCAGGGAGAGTGCCACGCCCGAGTGGTCGAGGTGCCCGTCGCCGTCGTCCACGGCCCGCTCGAACACGGCGCGGAGGACCGCCGAGATCGGCAGGTCCAGGCCGCCCGCCGCGGCAGTCTCCGCGACGAACCGGAGGTCCTTGAGCTGGTTGGCCGTGCTGCCTCCGCCTGCGAAGTCGCCGGTGAGCCAACGGTCGCGCTTCTGCCGGAGCACCTCCGAGCCGGCGAGCCCGCCGCCGAGCAGCTCGAGCAGCCGCGCCCGGTCGATCCCGTTCGCGTCGGCCAGGACCAGTGCCTCGGACAGCGCCCCGATGGTGCCGGCCACCACGACCTGGTTGCATGCCTTGGCCACCTCGCCGGACCCGGGCGGCCCCAGGTGGCGGACCGTCGACCCCACCAGCGACAGCACCGGCCATGAACGACTGACCGCGTCCGGCGCGCCGCCGACCATGACGCTCAGGGCGCCGGACTCGGCGCCGGCGACGCCGCCGCTGAGCGGCGCATCGACGACGTCGATGCTGATGGCGGCCAGCCGCTCAGCGAGCGCGGCGACCCCGACGGGTGAGACGGTGCCGTGCACCACGAGGATGGGCCGGACCACGCCGGCGGCCGCCCAACCCGCGATCAGGCCGTCCTCGCCGTCGAGCACCGCCTCGACGTCGGCCAGGTCGGTGAGCACGGTCAGGGTGACCGCAGCGGCGGCGTCGGCGGGGCGAGCCGCCACCCGGGCGCCGGCGGAGCTGAGGGGCTCGCCCTTGGCAGGGGTCCGGTTCCAGACCGTCAGTGCGCCCAGCGCGGTGAGCAGGCGCCGGGCGATGGGTTCGCCCATGCGGCCGAGGCCGAGGAGCGACACGTCCGGAGTGCTCATGAGGCGGGTTCTTCCAGATCATCGAGGTCGGCGAGGAGGTGCTCGCCCAGGTCCTCCAGCGCCAGGGTGGCCTTGAACCCGAGCAACGAGACCGCTCGGTGCAGGTCGACAGGCACATCCCGGCCCGGCACCTGCTCACGCGGCACTTCGGGGGCGGAGCGCTGTAGTGCCTCATCGGTGTCCTGGCGCAGGTAGGTGCGCGGGGCGGCGACGAGGATGCCCGGCGCGGCCGGGGTCTCGTGGGTCAGCGCGGCCACCGTCGCCGCCGCCGCGTCGCGGACGTCGAGGTAGGTCCAGCCCTCGCACGCCTGCCGGCGGGGGTCCTCGCGCAGTGCGCGCCGGACGTGCCGGGCGAACACCGCACCGTCGTCGACCGTGATGTCCCGGACCAGTGGGTACCGCAGACCGGTCAGCGGCAATCCGTGTCGGCGGGCCAGGGCCCGGGCGGCGGCCTCGTTGGCCTCCTTGGACAGCGAGTAGGCGTCGGCGATCACGGCCGGCTCGTCCTCGCCCCAGGGATAGCGGGACGGCAGGACCGCGTGCGGGTTCAGGGGCAGCCCGGAGGCGTTGATGCTCGAGGCGTACACCAGCTTCCCGACCCCGGCCAGGGCGGCCGCCTGCAGGACGAGGAACGTGCCCAGCGCGTTGACCCTGTAGATCTCCTCGGCGGTGCCCTGGTCCAGGCCGGCGCGACCGGCGAGGTGCACGACCGCGTCCTGGTCGGCGACCGCCCGGCCGACCGCCTCGGCATCCGTGACCGAGCCGGTCAGGTGCGCCCGGGCTCCCGCCTCGGCGGCCCGAGCCGCGGCGTCGTCCCCGCCGAGGTCGTAGACGGTGACCTCGGCGCCCTCCTCGGCCAGCGCCCGGACCACGGCGGCGCCGATGAGGCCGTCGCCGCCGGTCACCAGGACCCGCGACCCAGCCACCCGGTCGAGGGCGGAGGCGCCGCTCACTCCGATGCCCGTGACCCGACGGCCGGTTCCGCGGGCCGGTCTGTGGTCGTCCCGTCGACGCCGGGGGTGAGCTGGGCTGCTTCCGCCTGGTTGCGGCGTCCACGGAGGCTGGGCCAGCCGCGGCTGCCCTGGTCGATCGCGACCGCGATGAGCACGACCAGACCGGTGACGATCTGCTCGTAGAAGCTCGGGACGTTGAGCAGGGTCAGGCCGTTGGTCAGGGCGCCGAGGATGAGCGCGCCGACGAGGGTGCCGGCGATGCGGCCCTCGCCGCCCATCAGGTTCGCTCCGCCGATGACGGCGGCGGCGATGGCGGTGAGCAGGTAGGGAGAGCCCGCCTCGGACTGGGCCGCGCTGATCCGGGCCACCACGACCAGCCCCGCGAGGGCGGCCAGCGTGCCGGACAGGCCGTAGACGAGGATCTTGACCCGCGACACCCGGACGCCGGAGAGCCAGGCGGTCTCCTCGCTGCCCCCGGTGGCGATGACGTTCTGGCCGAAGACCGTCCGCCGCAGCAGCAGCCAGGCGAGCAGCGCCACCACGATGACCACGACCACGACGATCGGTACGCCGCCGATGTAGCTGTTCAGCATCAGGACGAACGGCTGGGGCACGTTGTAGACGGGTGTCCCCGAGGTGACGACGTAGGCCAGGCCCTGGTAGACGCTCATCGTGCCGAGCGTGGCGATGAACGGTGGGAGCTTGAGCACCGTGATCAGCAGCCCGTTGACCACGCCGGCGAGGAACCCGAGGACGAGCCCCGCGATCAGCGCCGGCACGGGGGAGACGCCCTGGTTGACCATCATGTTCGCCGTGACGATGCCGGTGAAGCTCGCGATCGAGCCGACGGACAGGTCGATGCCGCCGGTGATGATGACGAAGGTCAACCCGATGCCGATGAGCGCGTTGACGCACGCGGACACCGCGACGTCGCGCAGGTTGCCCAAGGTCAGGAAGTTCGAGTTCAGCACGCCGAAGATCGCGAAGATGGCTGCGGCAGCGATGAAGATGCCCAGCGCCTGCAGGTTGACGTGGAAGTGCCGCGGTGGACGACCGGCGGCGGTGTCGGAGGTCATGCCGTTCCCTTCGCGATGCCCATGGCACTGGCCACGAGGCTGTGTTCGTTGATGTCGTCGCCCACGTGCTCGGAGATGAACCGGCCGTTGCGCATGACCAGGACGCGGTCGCTCAGCGAGATGATCTCGGGGAGGTCGGAGGAGACGACCACGACGGCGTTGCCCGCTGCGGCGAGCTGGTCGATGAGGCCGTAGATCTCGGCCTTGCCGCCTACGTCGACGCCTTTGGTCGGCTCGTCGAAGAGGAACACCCGGGAGCCTCGGCGCAGCCACTTGGCGATGACCAGCTTCTGCTGGTTGCCACCGGAGTACTGACGGGCCTTGAGGCGGACGTTGGCCGGCTTGAGCGCCAGCGACCGGCCGACCTCCTCCGACACTGCGATCTGCCGCCGTGGACTGGTGAACGGGCCGCTGCCCACGAGGTCGGGAGCTGCGGTGAGCGCGATGTTGGCGTAGGCCGGCATCTGCAGCGCCAGTCCCTGCTTCTTGCGGTCCTCCGGGATGAAGGCGATCCCGGCGTCCCGGCTCCCGTTCGGGCTACCGATCCGCACGACTTCGCCGTCGAGGGTGAGGCGTCCGCCGCAACCGGGGTCGGCGTGCACGAGTGCCCGGAGGAACTCCGTGCGTCCGGAACCGACCAGCCCCGCGATCCCGACGACCTCACCCGCCCGGACGGAGAGGTCGTTGCTCACCGGGCTGTCCGGCCGGGTCACACCCGTCGCGGTGAACACCACCGGGGCATGGGAGGAGACCGGGTGCTGCCGGCGGAAGCTGAGCAGCTCGCGCCCCACCATCCTCCGCACGATCTCGTCGGTGCTCGTCTGGGCGATCGGGGACTCATAACCGACGCGGCCATCCCGGAGGACGACGACGCGGTCGGACACCGCCATGACCTCCGGCATCTTGTGCGAGACGAAGATGACGCCGATGCCCCGCTCGGCGGCCAGGTGGCGGACCCGGTCCAGCACGGCCTCCACGTTGTGCTCCAGCATCGAGGTCGTCGGCTCGTCGAGCGCGACGACCTTCGCCCCGAACGCGAACGCCTTCGCGATGGTGAGCGCATGCCGCTGTGCCGGGCTCATCCGGGTCAACCGTTGGCGCCGGTCCAGCGGGAAGCCCATCGCCGCGACGTCGGCGAGGGCCCCGTCCACCGCGGCTGCCGCCGCCCGGCGTTCGGTGGCCGTCTTACCGAGCAGCAAGTTCTGCTCGACGGTGAGCTGCGGCACGATCGCCGGTTCCTGATGGGCGATCATGACCCCCTCGGCGAGCGCCCGGCGCGGGGAGAACTCGTCGCGCCGGACGCCGTCCACGGTCACCGACCCCTCGTCAGGGCTCAGTGAGCCGCCGAGGATGCCCAGCAGGGTGCTCTTGCCGGCTCCGTTCTCGCCGGCGAGGGTCAGCACCTCGCCGTGCCGGAGCGTGAAGCTGACGTCGTCGAGCGCCCGCACGCCCGGGAACGACTTCGCGACGTGGCTGATCTCCAGGAGGGGTTGTCCCACGGCCGGCTGTCCCTGACCTCCCCGGGCGGCGGTGACGGTCACGGCATGCCGGTCGGGTAGTCGGCGACGTTCTCCTTGTCGACGATGAACGCCGGCACGTCGACCCAGCCGGGCACCTGCTTGCCGCCGAGCAGCCAGAGCGCGGTCTGCACGCCCGCGGTGCCCTCGGTCGTGGGCCGCTCGCTGACCGTCGCCGTGACGGCGCCCGCATCGATCTGCTTCTTCGCCTGCGGGATGCCGTCGGTGCCCACGATCAGCACCTGGCCGGTGAGGCCCTTCGCGTCGACCGCCGCCTGCACGCCGAGCGCCATGGTGTCGTTCTGGGCGTAGAAGGCCTTGAGGTCCGGGTTCGCCGTCAGCATGGCCGTCGCGATGGTCTGCGCCTGGTTGGTGTCCCACTTGGCCGACTGGGATGCGACCAGCTGGAGGTTGGGGTGCTTCTCCAGCCCGGCCTTGAAGCCAGTGCCGCGGTTCTGCGCGTTCGACGAGCCGGGGTCGCCCTCGATCATGGCGACCTTGCCACCGTCAGGCAGCTTGCCGGCGATGTAGTCGGCCGCGGTCTCACCGATGGTGGAGGCGTCCGGGCCGACGTAGACGACGCCGGGCACGGTGCTCTTCGCGTCGTTGAGCACGATGGCCGGGATCCCCTGGCTGAGTGCGGACGTGAAGACGCTGTCCAGAGCCGTGGCGGAGATGGGCGAGGCGAGGAGCGCCGAGCAGCCTTGGTTGAGGGCGCTCTGCGCCTTGTCCAGCTGCTCGGTGATCGATGCCTCGTCGTTGACCGCGTAGGTCTCGTAGTCCACGCCGAGCCGCTTGGCCTCGGCCTCGAAGCCGTCCCGCTCGTACCCCCAGAACTCGTTCGCAAGGGTGCGGGTGACGTAGCAGAGTTTGGTGTCCGAGCCCGCCTTCGGCTCGCCGAGCGAGGTGGTCAGCGACTCGATGTCGGTCTTTTGATCGCCTTGCACGAGCGAGACGATGTCGCTGGAGCTCCCGCTGCCGCTACTCGCGCTGTCCCCACCGTCGGGGGTGGCGGAGCAGGCGCTGAGGGGGAGCAGTGCCGCCGCCGCGGCAGTGAGCACCAGGGTCGGTCGCAGTCGTCGGTACATCGGTGCTGGTCCTTTCGTCATCGGAAGGCTTGCCGGTGGATCCGTGTGGGGGAGTCAGACCTGCGCGAGCGCCTCGGTCTCACGGCGCAGCTCGAGGGCGGTGGCGAGAGACTCGTCGATGACGACGTCCTCCCAGCTCACGCTCTGGCCCTTGGGGACGTCGTTCTTCAACTCGACGTGGTGGGCGAGCGCGACGGGCAGGAGGCGCTTGCGCACGGACGTCTCGGCGGACACGAGCTTGCCCCAGACCGTGTAGCCGCCCTCGCCGTCGAGGAACTCCCCGGCCCGCAGGTCCTTCTTGGCGGTTGCGACGACGTCGCCGTAGAAGCCCTTCGGGGCGCCGGTGGCGATGCCGCGGAGCACCGCGTTGGCGATCGAGATGTTCAGCTCCAGCCCGACGTAGTGGTAAGGGCGGTAGAGCGCCGCGTACTGACCGGTCGGGTCGGGGTGCCAGGGGTACTCGGTGAAGCAGCCCGAGACGTACTCGTTGGTCGCCTTGACGACGACGAACACGCCCTCCTGGGTGTTGAAGGGGATCCACTCGCCGGCGCGGGTGACGCTGGACATGACGTCGACGGACCCCTCGCGGGCGAGCACCCCGCCCACCGCGGACGGGCGGCAGATCGTGGCGATCTCCTCCACGTTGCCCGGGGTGAAGGTCAGCCCGTCGTCGGAGGGCGTGAGGCCAGCGGCGTTGGCGACCGCGGCCATCTCGATCGCGGCCTTCGTGCCGTCCCGGAACGACGTGTGCATGTAGGGGTTGAGCTGCCCTGACTCGGTCAGCTCCTTCGAGAACTCCCAGTTCTCCCAGACGTTGTCCGGGTTCATCCCGTGGTAGTGCTCGAGGTACTTCGCGCCCTTGCCGGCGCAGACGACGTCGAACCCGGAGGTCCGAGCCCAGTCGACGAGCTCCATGATCAACGCCGGCTGGTCGCCGTAGGCCATGGAGTAGACGACCCCGGCCGCTTCAGCCCGGCGGGCGAGGGCCGGGCCGGCGAGGGCGTCGGCCTCGACGGTCACCATCATGATGTGCTTGCCGGTCGCGATGGCGCGAAGCGCGTGGTCGACGCCGACGATCGGGTTGCCGGTGGCCTCGACGATGACGTCGATCTCGGCGTCGAACAGCGGGCCGGCATCGGGGATCACCGCGGTGGTGCCGTGGGCGAGCGCGTCGCCGACGTCGGTCGCGGTGGCCTCTGCCGGCCAGTCGACCAGCTTCAGCGCCCCCTTGGCGCGTTCCACGTTGATGTCGGCGATGCCGACGACGTGGACGCCGGGGATGTTGCGTGCCTGCGCCAGGTACATGGTCCCGAACCGGCCGGCCCCGATGAGACCGACGCGGATGGGCCGGCCTTCGCGTTCGCGCTGTTCGAGCAGGGAGTGGAGGTTCACGGTGGCCCTTCGTGTGCCGAGCCGGACGGCGGCGACAGGGGCGATGGCTATGCCCCGGCAGACCGTCGTAAGCGGCGGTGGTAACGGTTACACTTTTGTACCAGTGGCGTGATTCACACGTCAAGACGCGTTTTCATGCGTCAGTAGGCTGGCCGAGTACGAAGGGGGCGCCCAGTGCGCAAGGCAGCCACGATCCGCGACGTCGCCCGGGAAGCCGGGGTGTCCGTAGCGGTGGTCTCACGTGTGCTCAACGACGGGACCGGACCTGTCGCGCAGCAGACCCGGGCTCGAGTCGTCGACGTGATCGAACGGCTCGACTACCGGCCGCGCGCGGCGGCCCGGGAACTCCAGCAGCGGTCGGCGACCGCGGTCGGCCTCGTGCTGGCCGACCTGGCCAACCCGTTCTTCGCTCGTCTCGCCGACCGGGTGGTGGGGGAGGCCCGCGCGCGCGGCATCCACGTCGTGCTGCTCACCACGCTGGAGGACTCGCACCTAGAGGCGGAGTCGATCGAGACGCTCATCGGGCGGTCGGTGGGTTCGGTCATCGCCACCCCGACTGGGGGCAACGTCGACAGATGGGCGAGGCTCGTCGAGCTCGGTGTGAACGTCGTCTTCGTCGACCGCGAGATCGACGAGCTGCCCGAGGTCGATGTCGTCGCGATCCACAACGATCTGTCGGCCGAGGTGGCAACCCGTCACCTGCTCGACCTGGGGCACGAGCGGATCGCCTTCATCTCGGGCCCGTTGTCCACCTCTACCGGACGTGACCGGGTCGCTGGGTTCAAGCGCGCGATGGGGAACGCGGGGAAGGTTGCTGACGACAGGCTCATCCACGCCATCCCGTTCCGCGGGGACGCCGGAGGGGACGCCGTGAGCGCCCTGCTGGCGCTGCCGAACCGGCCGACCGGACTGATCGTCGGCAACACCGCGCAAGTCCGGAGTGCCCTGCGCCGGGTGAAGCAGATGGCGGTCGACGTGCCCGGCGAGCTGAGCCTGGTCGTCTTCGACGACAACCCCTGGACGGAGCTCGTCAGCCCACCGCTGACGGTCGTCCGGCAGCCGATCGACATGCTCGCGATGCACTCGGTCGACCTGGCCGTAGGACGGCTGCGGGGCTCGCTCCCCGAGCCCCCTCGGCGTATCCGCGTCGAAGCTGAGTTCGTCCAGCGTTCAAGCAGCGCTCCACGCTCGTCCTAGCGGCGGCTGGTCACGACCGCCGGCCGGGCCGGGCTTCCGAGGGCCGAGCGTGGCCACTGACCCGCGCCGGGCAAGCACAGCAACCGGTACAGCAACGCGGCCCGTACGCGGATGCACCGGGGCGAACGCCGGCGGCCGTGCAGACACCTGACCTGCGCGAACAGCATGAAGGCGGCCGGTAGCGGACCCAACGCAGGTAGCTGGGCCTCGGCTGGGACCTCGGCTGGGACCTCGGCTGGGACCTCGGTCGCCTCGAGCCAGCCCGAGGTGGAGTCCCCGGCCGCCCGTAGCCCGGGCGCCGCCTGATCGGCACCCTGTTCCGCTGACTGCACGGCTGACGTCACCGGGGCCGCCCTCGGCACAAGGGGGTCTCACGGCTGCTCCGGCCTCGGGTTCCGGCGGTCGTGCGCCCGGCGGGTGCGAGACCACGAGCACTCATTGCTGTGCCACGATCTGATCGTGGGGAACACAGTGCCCGACTGGGGTGCGCCGTCCATCGAGTCGCGCATGGCGTCGATGGTCGATGAGCTGGCGGGCGTTCGAGCCGAGCTGGTGGTCTCGAAGGACGAGACCACGCGCTGCCGAGCGGAATCGGTCGTCTCACGAGGGGAGACGACGGTCGCCCGCGGGGACACCGCAGCGGCTGTGATGGAGATCGAGCACCTGCGCGCGGGGCTGCAGACCTCCCGCTGCATCGGGATGGCGATGGGGATCCTGATGACCCGCCGCGGCCTGACCGAGGCGGCGGCCTTCGATGTCCTCGCGCGTGCCAGCCAGAACGCGAACCGGAAGCTCCGGGACGTGGCTGACGACGTGGTGCTGACGGGGGAGCTGCCGGGCTGACGGGTTCATCGAGCCCGTTCCGGCGGTCTCCCGTGGGAGGTGGCCGAGGACGTCGCCGGTCTCGGGAGCCGGGACCGCCGCGGTGAGACGGGTGGGGCGCCGCGACCAGTGACGGCTCTCGTCAGCGCCTGTGGTCAGCGCGCAGCGGTCGGGATGACGTCGGGGGCCGTCGAGACGTTGCGGGGGATCCGGTTGGGCCCGGCCCCGCTCGGTCGTGGGCGGTCCTGCCGCTGCAGGCGGAGGGCGACGATGGCCACGTCGTCATCGACCTCGGGGGGCAGCATGCGCGCGAGCAGCCCGTCGCAGAGCTCGTCGAGGTCGAGGTCGTCCCGATCGCTCGGGACGAGCTCCACCAGCGCGTGCTGGAGGCGCTCGAGTCCGGCGTCCAGGTCGCTGTCGCGTCGCTCGATGAGCCCGTCGGTGTACAGCAGCAGGACGGCGTCCTGCCCGAGGACGACCTCGTGCTCCCGTCGCTGCACCGTGTGGTCGACCCCGAGCAACAGGTCGGCACGCGGAGCGCTCAGCAGCCGTGTCGTCCCGTCCGCGTCCAGCACGAGTGGAGGAGGGTGGCCGGCGTTGGACCACCGGACGGTGGTGAGTCCCTCGGCCGCCTGCTCCTCGGGCTGCTCCAGCCGCAGGACGACGGCGGTGGCGGTGCTGCGGTCCATGAGTGTGGTCATGGCCTCGTCGACCCGCGTGATGATCTCGGCGGGGCGCGCGCTGGTGGTCACGGCGATCCCACGCAGCATCGACCGGATCTGGCCCATCGCCGCGGCTGCTGCCGTGTTGTGCCCGAGCACGTCGCCGATGGTGATGATCGTGGTGCCCTCGGGCTGCAGGAAGGCGTCGTACCAGTCGCCTCCCACCTGGGCGGTCTCCGCGGCGGGCGTGTACCGGACGACGATCTGCATGTGGTCGGGCTGGGCGGGGGCGGTCAGCAGCGACCGCTGCAGGCCCTCCGACAGTTGTTGCTGCTGTCGGTACAGCCGCGCGTTGTCCAACGCCAGCCCGGCACGGCCGGCGACGTCCTCGGCGACCCGGAGCTCGGCCGTGCTCATCGGTGCACGTGAGGGGCCGTTGAAGAGGCTCAGCAAGCCGACGGTCCGCCCGCGGCCGCGCAACGGGAGGACGGCGAAGGACTCCGGCGCCAGCTCCGCCAGACGCTCGTGGACAGGACCGGTGTCGGAGATGGCTCGGATGGCGTCGGCGGCGCCGGAGGGAAGGGTGATCGTCCGTCCCGTGGTCAGCGCGCGGCTGAGGAACGAGGTCTCGCGCAGAGCGGCGATCCGGTGCTGGGCGTAGTCCGCCACGACCGCGCGGAGTCCGGGGTCGGGGTGCCACCACCCGACGTCCCGCAGGCCGCGTCGGCTGCCGGCCGGTGAGTCGTCGTCGACGAGGGTCACGACGGCCCACTCTGCGAGGGCGGGGACGACGAGTCGCGCGAGCTGGGCGACGGCGTGCTCGGTGTCCAGGGTGCCGCTGAGCTGCTGGCCCACCTCGGCGAGCAGGTCGGTGTGCTGCTGCAGGCGCACCCGAGCCGTGATGTCGGTGAAGTACAGCGCAACCCCGCCGTGCTCGGGGTTGGCCCGTACCTCCACCCAGATGTTGAGGGGTGCGGGGTAGTAGGCGTCGAACGCGACGGGTTCGCCGGTGGCCGCCGCGCGCCGGTAGCTGGCCTCGAACTCGCCGCCGACGGTCGCCGGGAACGCGGTCCAGAAGTCCCGCCCGACCAGCTCAGCGGACGTGTGGCCGGCGAGCCGTTCGCCTTCGGCGTTGAGGTAGGTGACCCGCCAGTCGGCGTCCATGGCCAGGTAGCCCACGGCCATCGACTGCAGGGTCTGGGCGGCCAGCTCGAGCGTGCCGCGGCGGGCCGTGATGTCCAGGACGACACCGAGCAGCCGGGGCTGTCCTTCGCCGCCGACCACCTCGCCGCGGGCGGCGAGCCACCGGTGCCCACCGTCGGGCAGCACGATGCGGTACTCGGCGTCGTAGCCGCCGTGCCGGGTGATGGCGTCCTGCACCCGGGCGACGACGGCGTCCAGGTCGTCGGGGTGGACATGGGCGTAGACGTCGTCGGGATGGCCGGAGAACGTCTGCCGCGTCATGGCCGACAGCTCGAGCAGCCGGTCGTCGACGTCCAGTACGCCGGTCGTCAGGTCCAGGTCGAAGGTGCCCACCTGACCAGCGCCCAGGGCCATCGCCCACCGCGACTGGTCCAGCTCGTGCGCGGCGAGCAGTCGGTGTGACTCCCGGGATGACTCCTCGGCCCGCGCGGCGGCTTCGGCGCCGCGCTGCTGCGTGGTCCGCAGCTGTACTTCGGAGCTGCATGCGTCGGCGAGATCGGCCAGCACCTCCAGGTCGTCCTGTGTCCAGGTGCGTGGCCGGCTGTCGATGGCACACAGCGAGCCGACGACGGCACCGTCGGCGTCGGTCAGCGGCATCCCCGCGTAGGCGACGACGCCGAGGTCGGGGATCGCCAGGTTGTCCCGCACCAGCGGGTGCGTGCGGGCGTCGGTGATGACCAACGGCTGGGCCGAGAGGACGACGTGCTGGCAGAACGAGTGGGTCAGCGGCGTCCGGCGGGTCGACTGCCACGGCTCGGGCAGACCCAGCGCGCCGGGGAGGACCTGTTCCTCTGCTGACACGAACGTCACCAAGGCGACGGGGACGTCCAACTGGCGGCGTACCAGACGGGCGAACCGTTCGAACGACGGGTCCGACACCGCAGGGAGCGCGGGTTCGGGCGGCAACGAGCGGGTCAGGCGTGCCTCCTGGGGCGGCGACGGAGACCGGCGACGTCCCGTTGCGCCAGCCGCAGCAGCATACCGGCGGACGAGACGTCAGGTGGCCGGGTAGTCAGCTCCCTCGTGCCCCGACGCCGCTCCATCCCGGCCGAGCCCGGTGGAGAGGTCCGGCCAGGACGGGGAGGTCAGGACGCGGTGACCACCGCCTCGGCCACGGCCAGGTCCTGCCAGGACATGCCACGGTCTTGATCAGGGGTCGATCGGGTCGGGGATCGCCGCGGCGCCGGTCACGACGTCGCGCATCGGCAGGAGGTCGGCCCACCGGGTCGTCCTCCCGCATGGGCCTCGCCCGGGACATGGGGCCGCCGCCCGTCCCGCGCACGGGACGGCTGGGGCTGGGTGGATCCCGTCCGCACTAGCCTCGCGCGATGCGAGATCCGGTCACCGAGGCCCAGGCGCTCCTCCGCGAACTGGTCGGCATCGACAGCGTGAACCCCGCCCTGGTGGCCGGCGCCGCCGGCGAGGGGCGGATCGTCCACCACCTGCAGGCACGGCTGGAACGGTCGGGCTTCGTCACCACCGTGGTGCCGGCCGGTGGGGGAGTGGACAGGCCCAGCCTGGTGGCGGTGCCGCCGGGGCGGTCGGACCTGCCCACCATCGTGCTCAACGGGCACCTGGACACGGTCGGGGTGGCCGGCATGTCCGATCCCTTCTCCCCCCGGGTCGAGCACGACCGTCTGCACGGCCGCGGCGCCGCGGACATGAAGGGCGGGGTGGCCGCGCTGGTCGCCGCCGCCGGACACCTGCTCGCGACGGGCGCACCGGTCCGGCCCGTGCTCGCGCTGGTAGCCGACGAGGAGGACGCCAGCCTCGGCAGCGAGGCCGTCATCGCGGCTCTCCCCGACCTCGGCGTGCGACCCGATGCCTGCCTGGTCGCCGAACCCACGGACCTGGCCCTCAGCCGGTCGCTGCGCGGGTTCGCCGTCGTCCGGGTGACGTTCACGGGCCGGGCGGCGCACACGTCGCAGCCGGAGTCGGGCGTGAACGCCGTGACGCACCTGGGTCGGCTGCTCCACGCCGTGGACGAGCGGGCCCCGGCGGTCCGGAGCGACGGCAGTGACCTCATGGTCACCGTGGCCCGGGGAGGCGAGTCGCCGTTCGTCGTCCCCGATCGCGCCGAGTGCCTCGTCGAGATGCGGATGGCGGCGGACCGGTCCAGCGCCGAGGCGCTCGGGGAGGTCCGGGCCCTCCTCGAGCCGGCGTGGCAGGCGGAGGCGGAGCTGGTGGCCCACCGCGATGGCTGGCGGCTGGACGCCTCAGGTGCTGCCGCCGACCTGGCGGCGCGGCTGGGGAGCGCGCTGGGCACTGCGGTGACCTTCGATGCGCCGTACTGGATGGAGGCGCCGCTGTGGCAGCCGGTCTGCCCCACGCTGGTCTGCGGTCCGTCCGGCGGCGGTCTCCACGCGGTCGACGAGTGGGTCGACCTGGGCCAGGTCCGACGGTTCGTCACGGCGCTGGTCACCGTGCTGAGCGACTGGCACCCCGGTGCCGGCTGACCCGCGGGCCTGCAGCTCCGGCTGGTGGGAGCGGGGGTCGCGGCGGCCTTCCTCCCTGAGTTGGTCACCAGGGAGGCACGCACGCCCCTTCACCGCAGCGAGCACTGCCGGCGTGGGCCGGGGCTACGGACATCTGCGGTCCTTCGACAGGTACGTGTCGCGAGGAGTCGCTGTTGTCGACGGCTCGCAGCCCCTACCGTCGACGCTGGCCTCGCCTCCGCCGGGGACGACGGTCCCCGGTCGAGCGAACAGCAGGGAGAAGACCAGTGGCGCCAGGAAACGCGTACCGCCCGGGCCGGGAGCACACCTCGCGGACGTTCCCGGTGGTCCCCCCGATCTACCAGACGACGACGTTCGAGCTCGACGACACCTCCTACGCCGACATCCAGGGCACCGGTGGGCTGCGGGAGACCTGGTACTCGCGGTTCAGCAACCCGACCGTCGACGCCGCCGGCGCGGAGGTGGCCCGGCTGCACGGAGCGGCTCGGTCGCTGATGACGGCCAGCGGCATGGCCGCGATCGCCACCACGTTCGTCACGCTGCTGCGCAGCGGGGACACGGTGGTCGCCTCGCGTCAGGTCTACGGGGACACCGACGACCTGCTCCAGCGGGACCTGCCCGCGCTCGGGATCACCGTGCTGCGCGTCGACGCGTTCGACACCGCCGGGTGGGAACGCGCCGTTGCCGAGCACCGGCCGGCCGTCCTCTACGGCGAGACGATGTCGAACCCGCAACTGCGACTCATGGACATCCCCGCGGTGGCGGCGATCGCGCACCGCGCCGGCGCCCGCCTGGTCGTGGACAACACCTTCGCCACCCCGTTCTGCGCCCGGCCGCTCGCGCTGGGGGCCGACGTCGTGGTCGAGTCGGCGACGAAGTTCCTGGCCGGCCACTCCGACGTCGTCGCCGGCGCCGTCACCCTGGACGACGACGCGCTGGCCGAGGAGGTGCAGCGGCGGCTGATCACCTTCGGGGGGTGCCTGGACCCGCACGCGGCCTTCCTCGCCTGGCGGGGCATGCGGACCTTCGGCGTCCGGCTCGCCGAGGCGTGCCGGGCGGCCGAGGTCGTCGCGGGCAAGATGGCCGACGAGCCGGACATCGAGCACGTCCGGTACCCGGGCCGGCTGGACCACCCCGACGCCGGTGCGGTGGCCGACACCGTCATGCCCGGGCCGAAGGGCGCCATGGTCAGCCTCGTGCTCGCCGGGGGCGACGACCGGGTGCTGCAGGTGCTGCGGCACCTCCGGGTGGCGGTCGAGGCGACGAGCCTCGGTGGGGTGGAGACGCTGGCGAGCGTGCCGTTCAACTCGTCCCACTTCAACATGACGCCGCAGCAGCGCCTGGACGCCGGCATCCCGCCGGGTCTGCTGCGGCTCTCGGTCGGGCTGGAGGGCGCGGACGAGCTGGTCGCGGACCTCCGGCAGGCGATCTCCGCGACCGGCTGACCGCCGGTGCGGGTTCGCCCGGGCGAGGTGCGCCGTCACCGTGTCGCCCGCCCAGACGATGGGCAGCAGCGAGCCCAGCGGGGAGCCGTCGCCGGCGACGGGGATGAGCTGCGCCGGGCCGATGGCCGCGACCGTGCCGCGGATCTGCGCCCGTCGTGGATCGCGTTGCAGCGCGGGACGTGCATGGTGGTCCCGTCCTGGGTCATCGGGAAGCGGTCTGCGATGCGGCGGGCACGACGCCGGCAGCGGGTCGAACTGGTCGCGGCGCCACCCGGCGGTCGGCCGGGGTCGTGCCCAGGCGTACCCGGACGGCGGCACCGGCGCTGAGGATGACGACGACGCCGCCCAGGACGGTGCTCCAGGTCAGCTCCTCGCCGAGCAGCAGCGCCGCCCAGCAGATCGAGAGCAAGGGCTGGGCCAGCTGGACCTGGCTGACCTGGGGCATCGGCCCGATGGCCAGTCCGCGGTACCAGGCGAAGAAGCCGAGGAACATGCTCACGACGCCCAAGTAGGCGAACGCGGCCCACTGCACGGCCGTACCGGATGGCGTCCCGTGCACGGCGGACAGGAGCGTCAGCGTTCCCATCAGGGGCGAGCACAGCACCAGCGCCCAGGAGATGGTCTGCCAGGCGCCGAGCTCGCGGGAGAGCAGCCCGCCCTCCGCGTAGCCGATGGCCGCGGCGACGACCGCGCC
This sequence comes from Modestobacter excelsi, assembly GCF_005930495.1. GTDB lineage: Bacteria > Actinomycetota > Actinomycetes > Mycobacteriales > Geodermatophilaceae > Modestobacter > Modestobacter excelsi. The sequence goes on from NZ_SJEX01000010.1 coordinate 79,113, forward strand.
GAACAGCAGCAGGTCCGACCACCGCAGCTGCCCCAGACCGCCCTCCTGGACCGAGGCGGACGCGATCGCCGCGACCGCGCCTGTGCCTGCGATGACCCAGAACGCGACGGGGGGTCGCTCGTGCCCTCGAAGGACCGCCGTCGTCGCCGTGGCGGCCGGCAGCAGGGCGATGACGACGGCGCCGTGGCTGGCCGGGGCAGTGGTGAGCGCGTACGAGGTGAGCAGCGGGAAACCGACCACCACCCCGCCACCGACCACGGCCAGTCGCACCCACTGGCTCCCGCGAGGGAGACGCTGACGCGTCAGGGACAGGGCGGCCCCTGCCAGGAGCGCTGCCACGACGGCACGGCCCGAACCGATGAACAGCGGGGACATGCCGCCGACGGCGACGCTCGTGAACGGGACCGTGAAGGAGAAGGCCACCACACCCAGCAGGCCCCACAGCAGACCAGGCGCCGTCGACTGCGGTAGCGCAAGACGTCGCTCGGCGATAGCGCTACTCTCCTGTGTCATGCTCGACAGTAGCAGCGCGAAGGTGGCCAGGGAACTGCGGCGGTGGATCAGCACCGCGCCTCCAGGTGCGCGCCTGCCGTCGACCCGTGCCCTCGTCGCCCAGCACCAGGTCAGTCCGGTGACCGTGCAGCGCGCTCTCCGAGACCTCACCAGCCTGGGCCTGATCGAGAGCCGCCCGGGCGTCGGGACGTTCGTGCGGGCGGTACGGACGGCGCGGCCCGTGGACTACGGGTGGCAGACCGCCGCCCTGCGTGCCCCGCGCTCCCGGATCCAGGCGGTCTCCGCGGCGATGCGCAGCGCCCCGAACGACGTCATCGCGCTGCACTCGGGCTACCCGGACCGCGAGCTGCTCCCGGAGCGCCTGGTGCGCGCAGCACTGGCCCGCGCGGCGCGCAGTGACACCGCGCTGTCCCGGCCACCGGTGGCCGGGCTGCCCGAGCTGCAGTCCTGGTTCGCCCAGGAACTCGCCAGCTCCAGCCCGGTCGGCGTCGCGCCGCCGACGCCGAGCGACGTCGTCGTCCTGCCCGGCAGCCAGAGCGGGCTGAGCTCCGTCTTCCGGGCGCTCGGTGCCGGGGGTCAGCCGGTGCTGATGGAGTCCCCGACGTACTGGGGCGCCATCACCGCGGCCGCTCAGGCCGGCGTCCGGGTCGTCCCCGTGCCCGCCGGTCCCGACGGTCCGGATCCGGCTGAACTCGACCGGGCCTTCGCCGACACCGGCGCCCGGCTGTTCTACGCGCAACCGACCTACGCCAACCCGACCGGTGCCCAGTGGACCGCCGAGCGCGCCGGGCAGGTCCTCGACGTCGTCCGCCACCACGGAGCGTTCCTGGTCGAGGACGACTGGGCTCACGACTTCGGCATCAGCAGCTCACCCCGCCCCGTCGCAGCCCAGGACGACGGCGGCCACGTCGTGTACCTCCGGTCGTTGACCAAGAGCGTCTCCCCGGCCCTGCGCATCGCCGCCGTCATCGCCCGGGGACCGGCCCGCGACCGCATCCTCGCCGACCGCAGCGCGGAGTCCATGTACGTCAGCGGCCTGCTGCAGGCCGCTGCCCTCGACGTCGTCAGCCAGCCCGCCTGGCAGACCCACCTGCGCGGCGTCCGCGAGCAGTTGCGGGCTCGCCGCGACCTGCTGGTGGACAGCCTGCGTGAGCACGCCCCGTCGGTCCATGTCGACCTCGTCCCGCCGGGTGGGCTGAACCTGTGGGCGCGGCTGCCCGACGCCACCGACCTCGACCACCTGGCCCAGCAGTGCGAGCGTGCTGGGCTCCTGATCGCTCCCGGCGCCGAGTGGTTCCCGGCCGAGCCAGCGGGGGCCTTCGTCCGACTCAACTACTCCGGACCCAACCCCGCAGCGTTCCCGGTGGGCGTCCGCATCCTGGGCCGGGCCCTCGGACAGCTGCGCTCGTGAGCAGCGGCACGGACGGCACCGCACTGGGCGGCTCTCCGCGCATGCGGTCGTCAGCCTGGTCCGGCTGGGCGGGCAGTGGTGCCGCACGCAGCCGGCCGCCCCGGGCGATGACGTCATCCCGGGGCGGTGGCCTTCACTGGATCGGCGCGGCGGGAGCCGGTAGGCCGGCGGCAGGCACGCTCGGAGGTGGTGGGG
>NZ_SJEX01000101.1 GCF_005930495.1 Modestobacter excelsi
CGGCAGCGGGACCGGCGGTGACCCCGATCACGGTGGCGGTCATCGCGGTGATCGCGATGGCGGTCAGACCTCTGGTCAGGTGCACGGCAGCTCTTCTCTCTCCAAAGCGCGCGGCTACCGCGCAGCTGCGCCCAGTCAAGCCGCGCCGAATGGAGATGAGGCGTAGGCGCGCCCGCCGGAGGAGCTCAACCGACCTGCGGTGCCTCGTCCCGCAGGGCGCCCAGCAGCGCGATGTCCTTGGTGTGGCCGTCGTCGGCGCTGGGCGTCTCGACGACGACCGGCACACCGGCCAGCGCCGGGTGGGTGAGCAGCTCGGCGAAGGGCGCCGTCCCGATCGAGCCGGCGCCGATGGTCGTGTGCCGGTCCCGGGTCGAGCCGCAGGCGTCGAGGGAGTCGTTGGCGTGCACCAGGCCGAGGCGCCCGGGACCGACCGTGGCCACCAGGGCGTCCAGCGTGGCCGTCATCCCGCCGGGCACCGAGAAGTCGTGACCGGCGGCCCAGGCGTGGCAGGTGTCGAAGCAGACGCCGACCGCCGGGTGCCCGTCGAGCGCGGCCAGGTACGGGCCGAGGTCCTCGACCGTGGCGGCCAGCGACCGCCCGCCGCCGGCGGTGGGCTCGACGAGCAGCCGGGGTGCGCCCTCGGGGAGCTCGTCGAGCACCGGCAGCAGCTCCTCGTGCAGCTGGGCCAGCGCGGCCTCGTAGCGGTCCGCGCCGACGGCCGAGCCGGCGTGCACCACGACGCCCTGCACGCCCAGCTGCGCGCCGCGGGTGAGGTTGTGCCGGAGAGTCGCGATCGACTGCTCGACCGTCGCCGCGCTCGGCGAGCCGACGTTCACCAGGAACGGGGTGTGGATGAAGGACGGCACGCCACGCTCGGCGCAGCCGGCGGTGAAGGCGGCGTCCTGGGCGGGGTCGCCGGCGCTGGCCTTCCAGCCGCGCGGGTTGCCGACGAACACCTGGACGGCGCGGGCACCGACCGCGTCGGTGTAGGCCAGACCGCCCCGCGCCAGGCCGCCCTTGATCTGGACGTGCGCCCCGATCGGAGGCGCGGAGGAACCGAGGGACGTCACGGAGGAGGGGTCACCCGAAGCTGATGAGGATGCGGACGGTGCTGCCCTGGTCGACGGTCTCGCCGGCCTTGGGGCTCTGCTGGAAGACGCGGTCGCCGGCGATGAACGACGTCGAGGAGGCCTTGAGGCCGGCGTCCTTCAGCGCGGCGGTGGCGTCCTTCTCGGACTTGCCGACGACGTCGGGCACGGTGACCTGCGGAACGCCCTCGGAGACGGTGATGGTGACCGTGCTGCCGTAGCGCTGCGCGTCGCCGGGGCCCGGGCTCACCGTCATGACCTGGCCCTCGGCGACCTCCGCGCTGCGGCCGGTGTCCCGCTTCACGACGAAGCCGAGCTGCTCGAGGGTGTCCTGCGCGGCGTCCGGGGCCTGGCCCACGACGTTGGGCACCTTGACCGGCGCCCGGCCGGAGGAGACCACGAGGCTGACCGTGGCGCCGGCCTGGAGCGGCGTGCCGGCCGGCGGGTCGAAGCGGATCACGTTGCCCGCGCCGACGTCCTCGCTGGTCTCCTGGGTCTGCTGGAAGGTCAGCTGGGGGAAGTCCCGCTGCAGCTGCGCCTGGACGTCGTCGCCCGGCTGGCCGGTGAGCTCGGCGGAGACGGTGAACCGTTCCTGGCCCTTGGAGACGACGATCTCCACGTCGGTGCCGCGGATCGCCTCGCCGCCACCGGGCGGGTCGGCGGAGATGACCTCGCCCTCCGGCACGGTCTCGCTGAACTGCGCCTCGCCGAGGGCCGGGTCCAGCCCGGCCTCCTGCAGCATGCCGATCGCGGTGTCCTTGTCCTGGCCGAGCAGGTCCGGGACGTCGGTCCAGCGGCCCGAGCCCAGCCACCAGCCGATGGCGCCGATGGTGATCGCCAGCAGCAGCACCAGGGCGAGCGCGAACCGGGCCCGCCGACGGCGGATGTGCGGCGGCACGCCCGCCCGGGCGGCCGGTGAGCGGGGCGGCAGGCCGGGGCGGGCACTGCCCACCGCGGTGGTCGGGCCCGCGCCGGTGCCGGGCAGCACGGTGGTGCCGCGCGTGCGGTCCACCCGACCGCCGAGCACCTCGGTGCGCGGTGCGCCGCCAGGGGCGCTGGGGTGCCGCGGCCGCGGTGCCACGGGCCGGTTGGTCGGGCGCAGCGTCTGGGTGGGGTTGTCGGCCGGGCGGCCGGTGGGCACCGGGACCCGGGCCAGGCCCAGGTCGGCGCGCAGGTCGGTGAGCTCGGCGAGGAAGGCCCCGGCGTCCAGCGGCCGGGCCGCTGGGTCCCGCCGGGTGGTGCGGGCGACCAGCTCGTCGACCTGCCAGGGCACGCCGGGCGCCTCGGACGACGGGGCCGGGACGTCGTGGTGCACGTGCTGGTAGGCCACGGCCAGCGCGCTGTCCCCGGCGTAGGGCGGGTGCCCGGTGAGCAGCTCGTAGAACATGATCCCGGCCGCGTAGACGTCGCTGCGGGCGTCGCTGCGGCCACGCTCGAGCTGCTCCGGGGACAGGTAGGCGACCGTGCCGATCAGCACCCCGCCGGTGTGGCTGGTCTGCCCGGTGCCGGCCACCGCGCGGGCCAGCCCGAAGTCGGCGACCTTGACCTGGCCGTCGGTGGAGATCAGCACGTTCTCGGGTTTCACGTCGCGGTGCGCGATGCCGGCCCGGTGGGCGGCGGTCAGCCCGGCGAGCACCGGCTCCAGGACGGCGAACGCCTCCCCGACGGTGAGCCGGCCGCGGGCCTGCAGCAGGTCGCGCAGCGTGCGGCCGCGGACCAGCTCCATCACCAGGTACACCAGCCCCTGGTCCGAGCCCTGGTCGCTGACCGACACCACGTTGACGTGGCTGAGCATCGCGGTGGCCCGGGCCTCGCGGGTGAACCGGTCGACGAACGCCGGGTCGTGGGCCAGGTGCTCGGCCATGACCTTGACCGCGACCGTGCGGTCCAGCCGCAGGTCGGTGGCGGCGTACACGGTCGACATCCCGCCGCGCGCCAGCCGCTCCTCGAGGCGGTAGCGCCCCTCGAGGAGGAGGCCGACCACGGGGTCGGTCACGACGGTGTCCACGGGGGCGAGTCTAGGAGCGGAGAGCAGTCGGCGGCCCGTGCAACACGGGCGGCGCGGTCACGGTCTGGACACCTGAGTCCTGGAGTGGCCAGGGGTGTCGGGTGGGGCAGCCGAGGTGGACGCGCGGCGGGGTCGGCGGCCACGGCGCGCCCGCGGACCGGACCCGCGCCGCGCGTCGCGTTCAGCGCGGTGACCACGGCGTCCGGACGACGGTGTCCCGGGGCACCGCGCGCACGTCGTCCTGACCACACAGGGCCATGGTGTGCGCCAGCTCCTCCGTCAGCCCGCCGAGGACCCGCGCCACGCCGTCGGCGCCCCCGGCGGCCAGCCCCCACGTCGTCGGCCTGCCCAGGAAGACCGCCCGGGCACCCAGCGCCAGCGCGGTCAGCACGTCGGACCCGGTCCGGATCCCGCCGTCGGCGTAGACCTCGGCGTCGGCACCGACCGCCGCCACCACCTCGGGCAGCGCCTCGGCGCTGGCGACGGCCGGGTCGGCCTGCCGTCCGCCGTGGGTGGACACCCACACCGCCGACGCGCCGGCGGCCACGCAGCGCGCGGCGTCGTCGCCGCGGAGCACGCCCTTGACCACCACCGGCAGGCCCGACACGGCGGCGAACCGCTCGATGTCGGCGAAGGTCCAGCTCGGGGTCGCGGCCGCCTGCAGCGGCGGCTGGGTCCCCTGCACCGGCGGGTGGTTGGCCAGCAGCAGCCCGGCGGGCAGCGCGAAGTCCGATCGGAGGTCGCGGAGCCGCCGTCCCAGCACCGGCAGGTCGACGGTCAGCACCAGGGCGGCGTACCCGGCCTGCCCGGCCCGGCGGGCCAGGTCGTCGGTGTGCCCGGGGGAGTGCAGCCGGTAGAGCTGGAACCAGCGCGGGCCGGCCGGGATGACCGCGGCGACGTCCTCCAGCGAGGTGGTGGCGCTGGTCGAGACGGTCATCAGGGCCCCGGTCGCGGCGGCGCCCCGGGCGGTGGCCCGCTCGCCGTCCGGGTGGGCCATGCCCTGGTAGGCCCAGGGGGCGACGCCGATCGGCGTGCGGACCTCGCTGTCCAGCAGCGTCGTGCCCAGCTGCGGCGTCTGCACGCCGCGCAGCACCCGTGGGCGCAGCCGCCAGGCCCGCCAGGAGGCGGGCGCCTCGGTCAGCGTGGTCTCGGCACCGGCTCCGCCGGCGTAGTAGTCGTAGACGTCGGGGGACAGCCGTGCGCGGGCCTGCTGCTCCAGCGCAGCGAGGTCCAGGAACGGGGGCTCCCGGTCCGGGTCGTCCGGCAGCGCCGGCTCGTCGGCGCCCCGCTGCCGCTGGGTCAGCCGGGGACCGTTCGCCGCGTCGTCTCCGCTCGCCATAGGCTGGGAGCCTATGGACACGCTCACCCCTGCGGAGGTCGCCGAGCAGCTCGGCGTCTCGGCCAACAAGGTCCGCCAGCTCATCGCCGAGCGGAAGCTCATGGCCGTGCCGGGCAGCGGCAACAGCCGGATCCCGGCGGACTTCCTGCAGGACGGCGCGGTCCTCAAGCACCTGCCCGGGCTGCTGACGGTGCTCTACGACGGCCGGTTCACCGACGAGGAGGCCTTCGAGTGGCTCTTCCGCGCCGACGACTCGCTGCCCGGGACGCCGATCGAGGCCCTGCGCGGCGACCGGCACACCGAGGTCACCCGCCGGGCCCAGGCCCTGGCGCTCTAGCTCCCGGCTGATGGGGCACCTGACCTACCTGTCGCTGCTGGTCGGCTGCCTCGTGGTGACCGCGCCGCTGGAGCTGCTGCTCGGCGTGCGGGTCTACGCGCGCTGGCGGCGGCTGCTGCTGGCCGTCGTCCCGGAGTTCGTCGTGTTCGTCGGGTGGGTGCTCTACGCGATCGCCGCCGGGCACTGGGACTACAGCGCCTCGCGCACCCTGGACGTCCGGCTGCCCGGTGGGATCCCGGTGGAGGAGGTGCTGTTCTTCCTCGTCGTCCCGGTCTGCGCGGTGCTGGCGCTGGAGGCGGTGCGGAAGGTGACCGGCTGGGACGCCGGTTATCCGGTGCCGCCCGACGACGGCGCCGGGAGCATCGCAGCGAGCGCCAGCGAGCGAGCAGCGGACCGGCGCGCGGAGTCGGGCCGGTGAACGAGGAGGCGGAGCGGCGATGACCTACTCGCAGGTCGCCGTCGTCGTCCTGGTCGCGGTGCTGGTCGTCGACCTGGTCGTGCTGCGCACCCGGATGGTCACCCGGCCGGTGTTCTGGGTCGCCTACGCGATCGTGATCGTCTTCCAGCTGCTGATGAACGGCGTGCTCACCGGACTGGACGTGGTGACCTACGACCCGGACGCGATCTGGGGCCCGCGGATCGCCTACGCCCCGGTCGAGGACCTGCTGTTCGGCTTCGCCCTGGTCGTGCTGACCCTGGCCAGCTGGGCGGCGGTCAACCGGCGGGCGAACACCGCCAGGCGCCGCGGCCTGGACACCCGCACCCGGCGATCGAGCACCCGGTAGTCGGCCTTCTCGATCTCGGTCAGGATGCCGCCGTAGAGCGCGGTGGCGGCCCGCACGCAGTCCCGGGACTCCCGGGCCAGCAGCGGCGTGCCCGGGGCGGCGTCGTCGTAACGGCGGCGGGTGACCGCCACCATCTCCTTCATCAGCTCGCGGAAGCCGGGGGAGAACTGCCGCGCGGCCAGTTGCTCGCGGGTCACCCCGTGGGCGGTCATCAGGTCCTCGGGCAGGTACACCCGGCCCCGGTCGACGTCCTCGGCGACGTCCCGCAGGAAGTTGGTCAGCTGGAAGGCCTCGCCCAGGGCGATGGCGTGCGGTGCGGCCTCCTCCCGGGCGACGCCGGGTGCCGTGCCCAGGACGGGCAGGACCTGCAGGCCGATCACCGAGGCCGAGCCCCACATGTACCGGTCCAGGGCGTCCAGGTCGGCGTAGCCGGTGACGTCGAGGTCGCTGGTCATCGCGGCGAGGAAGTCGACCAGGTGCTCCAGCGGGATCTCGTAGCGCCGGTAGGTGTGCACCAGCGCCAGCCGCACCGGGTCGTCGGACCAGCCGCCGGACAGCTCGTCCAGCAGCGCCTTCGACCAGGTCGCCAGGTCACCCGAGGGGTCGGCACCGGGCACGTCGACGAAGTCGTCGGCGGTCCGGGCGGCGGCGTACAGCGCGTGCACCGCGGGACGGCGGTCGGGCGTGAGGAGCCGGGTGGCCAGGTGGTAGCTCTTGCCGTGCCGCGCGGCGATCGCCGCGCAGTGCGCGTAGGCGGCGTCCAGCGCGGCCTGCTGGGCGGCCCGGGTCGGGGGGATCACGAGACCCGCCCGGTGATCCGCTCGGCGGCGAGCCGGCCGCTGATCACGACCATCGGGACACCGACCCCCGGCTGCACCGAGGACCCGGCCAGCACCACGTTCTCCGGACCCTGCCGGGGCAGCGTCGAGGGCCGGAACGGGCCGGTCTGCCCGAAGGTGTGGGCGAGCGCGAACGGGGTGCCGGCGGCCATGCCCTGCGCCGCCCAGTCCACCGGGGTCAGCAGCTCCTCCACCTCGACGGCGTCCCCGATGCCGGTCCAGCCCCGGGCCTCCAGCGTCTGCACGAGCTCCTCGCGGTAGCGCGGCGCCAGCGCCGGCCAGTCCAGGTCGGGGTTCCCGCCGCTGCGCGGGTCGAGGTTCGGTGTCGGCGCGACGACGCTGAGCACCTGGCCGCCCTCGGGCGCCAGCGACCGGTCGGAGACCGACGGCATGCTGATCAGCAGGCTCGGGTCGCTCATCGGCCGGCCGTCGCGGGTCAGCTCGTCGAAGACCTGCTCCCAGGCCGCGCCGAAGCTGATCGTGTGGTGCGCCTGCCCGGGCAGCTCGGCGCGCACCCCGAGGTGCAGCGCCACGCAGGAGGGCGAGTAGACCGGCCGGCGGGGTCCGCGCAGCTGGGGCACCAGCCGGTGCGGGGCGTCGGTGGTGACGACGACGGCGTCCGGCGTCAGCCGCTCGCCGTCGGCCAGCCGCACCCCGGTCACCCGGCCGCCGGCCATCTCCAGGTCCGTCACGTCGGTGTCCCAGCGGAACTGCACGCCGGCGTCGGCGGCCGCCGCGGCCATCGCCCGGGGGACGGCGCCGATCCCGCCGACCGGGTGCCACACCCCCGCGCCGATGTCGAGCTGGGCGATCACGGCGTAGGCGGCGATCGCCCGGAACGGCGAGACCCCGGCGTAGAGCGCCTGGAAGCTGAACAGCCGGCGCAGCCGCTCGTCGGTGAAGAAGCCGGCGACGTGGTCCGACAGCCGGCGGAAGCCGCCCCGGCGCACCAGCGTGAGCAGCTCCGGGCCCAGCAGGTCCAGCGGGGAGTCCAGGTTGCGGTCGATGAAGGTGCGCAGCTGCAGCCGGTACAGCTCGGCCAGGTCGTCGAGGTAGCGGTGCAGGGCGGCGGCCTCGGCCGGCCCGCAGAGCCGCTCCACCTCGCCGGCGAAGGCGGCGCGGTCGGCGTGCACGTCCAGGTGCTCGCCGTCGGCGAACTGGGCCCGGTAGGTGGTGTCGAGGGGGAGCAGGGTGAGCCGGTCCTCCATCCGCTCGCCGACCGCGGCGAAGGCGCCGGCCAGCAGCTCGGGGGCGGTGAAGACCGACGGGCCGGTGTCCAGCGTGTAGCCCGACCGGGTCAGCACGCCGGCCCGACCGCCGGGGCCGCTGCCGCGCTCGACGACGGTCACCTCACGGCCGGCGCCGCGCAGCCGCAGCGCCGCCGACAGCCCGGCCAGGCCGGCTCCGACCACGACGACCCGGTCGGTGCGGCCGGGGACGGTGCGCAGGGTCCGGTTGCTGCGGCCCCGCCGTGACCTCGCGAGCTCGGTCACGCGGCGCGGGTGGTGGCGGCGACCGCCAGGGCGTCCAGTGCCCGGCCGGCGTCGGCGGCCAGCGCGGCGGCGGCGATCGCCTCCCGGGCGCGGCGGGTCTGCTCGGCGATCCGCTCCTCGACCCGGTCCAGGGCGCCGCTACGGGTCATCAGCGACCGGACGCCGTCCAGCTCGTCGGCGCTCGCCGCCGAGTTGCCCAGCGCGTCGGCCAGCAGCGCCCGGCCGGCGTCGTCGGTGCCCTCCTCGGTGAGCGCGACCAGCAGCGTGCGCTTGCCCTCGCGCAGGTCGTCGTCGGCGGACTTGCCGGTGACCGCGGGGTTGCCGAACACCCCCAGGACGTCGTCGCGGAGCTGGAACGCCTCGCCCAGCGGCAGGCCGATGGCGGTGCACACCTCCAGCGCGTCGGGCCCGGCGCTGGCCAGGGCCGCGCCCAGCTGCAGCGGCCGCTGCACGGTGTAGCCGGCGCTCTTGTAGCGCGCCACCTTCAGCGCACCGGCCGGGCCGGGCAGGCCACCGGCGGCGCGGAGCAGGTCCAGGTACTGCCCGGCGGTCACCTCGGTGCGCATGGTGTCCCAGACCGGACGGGCCCGGGCCAGCGCCTCGGGGGAGATGCCCGAGCAGCGCAGCAGCTCGTCGGACCAGACCAGCGCCAGGTCGCCGACCAGGATCGCCGCGCCCACGCCGAAGGTGTCCGCGTCGCCGTCGAGCTGGGCGCCGCCGTGCCGGCCGGCGAAGCCGACGTGCGTGGCCGGACGGCCGCGACGGGTGTCGGCGGCGTCCATCACGTCGTCGTGCACCAGGGCGCTGCTGTGCACCAGCTCGAGGGCGGCGACGGCCCGGAGCACCGCGTCGTCGGGCTCGGCGGCCGGGTCGTCGTGGTCGACGAAGCCCCGCCAGCCCCAGTAGGCGAAGGCCGGCCGTAGCCGCTTCCCCGCGCCGGCCACCGCGGCGACCTCGTCGGCCACCGGCACCAGCTCGTCGGCCATGCCGGCCAGCGTCGCGCGCTGCTCGGTGAGGAAGGAGCCCAGCGCGGCCTCCACGGACGTGCGCAGCCGATCGAGGTCGGCGGCCGCCAGGGTCGGGACGGCGAGTTCCCCCGGAGGGCCGTCGACGGTGGTCTCACGCTGCTGCGTCCCGACTGTCACAGGGCGAGTATTGCCCAACTCGGCGGGGTGCTATTCCGGTGACCCGAGGTGCTGCTCCGTGCACGCCCCGGCGCCCGTACGCTCACCGGTCATGACCGGCACCGTGCGCGAGCTGCTGCAGACCGAGCAGCCCACGTGGTCCTTCGAGTTCTTCCCGCCCAAGGACGACGCGGCCGAGGCCCAGCTGTGGACCGCGCTGCGCCAGCTCGAGCAGCTGCGCCCCTCGTTCGTCTCCGTCACCTACGGCGCCGGCGGCTCCACCCGCGAGGGCACCGTCTCGGTCACCGAGCGGATCGCCACCGACACCACCATGCTCCCGCTGGCGCACCTGACGGCGGTCGACCACAGCACCGGCGAGCTGCGGCACGTGGTCAGCCGGCTGGCCGCGGCGGGGGTGCGCAACCTCCTCGCGCTGCGCGGCGACCCGCCGGGCGCCGACCCGCAGGCCGAGTGGGTCCCCCATCCGCAGGGGCTGCGCTACGCCGCCGAGCTGGTCGAGCTGATCAAGGGCATCGGCGACTTCTGCGTCGGGGTGGCGGCCTTCCCCGAGCGGCACCCCCGCTCGCCGGACCTGGAGTCCGACACCGACATGTTCGTCGCCAAGTGCCGGGCCGGCGCGGACTTCGCGGTCACCCAGATGTTCTTCCGGGTCGAGGACTACCTGCGGCTGCGCGACCGGGTCGCCGCCCGGGGCTGCGACGTCCCGCTCATCGCCGGGGTCATGCCGGTGACCAGCGCCCGGCAGATCACCCGGATCGTGGAGCTGTCCGGGCAGGCCTTCCCCACCGAGCTCGCCGACCGGTTCGCCGAGCTGGACGGCGACAGCCCCGAGCACAAGCGGGCGGTGCGCGACTACGGGGTGGAGGTGGCGACCGACATGTGCCGCCGGCTGGTCGCCGAGGGCGTGCCCGGCATCCACTTCATCACCATGAACCGGTCGACGGCCACGCGGGAGGTGTTCCAGGCCCTGGCCCGGGCCGACGTCCTCAGCGGAGGAGCGCGACCGGCGCGCTGAGGAGCTCCTCGGCCTGCCGGGCGGCCCGGCGCAGGGCCTCCCGTTCGGCCGCGTAGCCGCCCACCACGCCGACCACCGGCAGCTGGGCGAGCGCCCGGTGCCGCAGCTTGCCCTTGGGCCGGGCGTCCAGCGCGTCGTCGATCCGGCCGAGCAGCCGGGCCGCCCGCCACAGGCTGCGGGCCACGCCGTCCGCCCCGGACCGGTCGTCGCCCAGCGCCTCGTCGACGTAGACCCCGCGGCTGCGGGCCAGCAGGGGCTCGACCCGGTCGGCCGGCAGGTCCCGGTCCAGCAGCACCCTCGCCAGCAGTGCGACCCGGTCGGCCTGCCCGGTCAGCCCGTGCTCGCGGGCCACGCCGAGGACGACGAGCGCCTGCACGGCCGAGCCCACGGTGTTCTGCAGCGGGAGGAGGTTGGCGAGCCGGCCGGCGAACCGCGGCGCCGCGGAGACCCCGGCGGCGACCCGGCCGACCTGGTGGGCCCACCAGGCGGCCCGCTGGGCCGGGGGCAGCTGCGGCGGGCGGCCGAGCATCTGCACCAGCGGCCCGAGCCCGCGGTCCACGCGGCGCAGCACGTCGACGACGACGGCGTCGCTGATCGGGGCGGCCATGGTGACCGACCGTAGGTGGTGACCGGACGGCCCGCACGGTCAGCCGGGAGCCTCGGGCGGCAGCGCGAGCGGAGCGCGGGTGCCGGTCATCAGGTCGACCAGGTCGGTCATGGCGTGCCGCACCGCGGCGATGCCCTCGGCGACGTCGCCCAGCCCGCCGTCCCGCCGACCCGGCCCGTACGCGGTCTCGACGGTGAGGACGTCGACCTCGGCGGCGCTGCGCTCCATCCGCTCCAGGTCGGCGAGGTGCTGCAGCTCCCCGGAGAGGGCGGCCGCCTGGTCGCGGTGCCGGATGAGGGCATCGGCGCGCCGGCCCAGCCGGTGGGCGGCGTCGTCCAGGGCGGTCTGCTGCCGGTCCCAGAACTCGGCGGCGGGGCCGGTGGGCCGGGCGCCGAGCCCGGCGCGGGCCTGCCGGATCCGGTCGGCCAGCGCGACCACCTGGCCGACCTCGGCCTCCCCGTCGAACGCCGCGCGGGTGGCGGTGAGGAAGGGGGAGTGCCAGGACGGCTCGCGCAGCGTCTCGGCCCAGGCACGGCTGGCGGCGCCGGCCACCCGGGCCTCGATGGTGTCCCAGGCGGCCAGGGTCACCTCCGGCGGCGCGGCCGGCCGGCGCAGCTCCGTGCGCACCTGCTCCTCGCGGTGCCGGACCACGGCGACGCCGGCCAGCGGCACCAGCAGCGCCAGGCCACCGCTGAGCCCGACCGCCAGCACGCAGGCGAGCGTCCGCCCGGGGCGGTCCAGCCGCCGCCACCCGCGCCCGCACCGGGCCAGCCAGTCCAGCCCGGCCACCGCCGACACGACCCGGTCCCGCGCGGTGCCGCGGGGCACGGCCGGCCGCGGGCCGGGACCGATGACCAGGCGACCGTCGGTGAGGTACCGCTCGGGCCACAACGGCCGGGCTCCCTCGGACACGCCTGTACCCTGCCGCACCGGTGGGCGCCCGCGCCGACGGCGCACCGCAGCGGCGGCCGCAGCGGCCACCATGAGGGTTCAAGAAGCCACCCGGCCGGTGCGACGTACCGTGGCCGGGTGGCTGGGCGACGGAACGGAGCGGCCGGCCGGTGGGCCGTGGTCGGGGTCGCCGTCGCCGTGCTCGCCGCCCTGCCGTCGCTGGTCGCCGCGCTGCCGGCCTCCGACGCCGCCACGTCGGCGGGCGGCCTGCGGCAGCGGGCGCTCGGGTCCGCCGACGTCGCGTTCTCCGGCTACGCGCAGGCCGCCGGTGGGCTGTCCCTGCCCGTGGGCGACCAGCTGACCGACGTCGCCGACCTGCTCAGCGACCGGACCACGATGCGGGCCTGGTACCGCGGTGCCGACGACTGGCGGGTCGACGTGGTCACGCCCACCGGGGAGACCGACGTGCACGCCGACGCCGGCGGCAGCTGGACCTGGGACTACGTGCACGCCACGGCGACCCGCACGCCCCCGGCCCCGCTCGCCCTGCCCACCGCCTCCGACCTGCTGCCCAGCGCCCTGGGGCGCCGGCTGCTGTCCGAGGCCCACGACGACGAGCTGAGCCGGCTGGGCGCCGAGCGGGTCGCCGGTCGGGACGCCCTCGGTCTGCGCGTCGTCCCGGCCGAGGAGGCGTCGTCGGTCGCCCGGGTCGACGTCTGGGTGGACGCGGACAGCGGCGTCCCGCTGCGGGTGCAGGTGGTCGCCGACGGTGCCGCCGGACCCGCCCTGGACACCGGGTTCCTCTCGCTCGAGCTGGGCACCCCAGCGGCCTCCGTCACCGCCTTCGCGGTGCCACCGGGCGCCGACGTGCGCGAGGGCCAGGACGCCCAGCTGCTCCAGGCCGCCTCCCGCGCCGGCCGGGAGGGCCGGTCCCGGCTCCCCGCGGCGCTGGCCGGGCTCGACCGGCGCAGCATCGACGGCGCACCCCGGTCGGTGGGCGTCTACGGCCGCGGCATCACCCTGCTGGCGGTCAGCCCGCTGCCCGGGCAGGTGGCCGGGCCGCTGCTCGACGCCCTCGTCGTCGCGCCCGGGGCGGTGGTCGACGACCTCGGCGTCCGGATCGCATCCGGACCGCTGGGCCTGATGCTGGTCGACGGCCCGGACGGCCCGGTGCTGCTCGCCGGCACGGTGAGCCTGGACGCGCTGGCCGCCGCCGCGACCGAGTTGACCGGAGGGGACAGCTGAGCACCGTCATCGGCACCGAGGGACTGACCAAGAGGTACGGCCGGCTGCGCGCCGTCGACGGGATCGACCTCGACGTCCGGGCCGGGGACGTCTACGGCTTCCTGGGCGCCAACGGCTCGGGCAAGACGACGACGGTGCGGATGCTGCTCGGCCTGGTGCTGCCGACCTCGGGCACGGTGCAGCTGATGGGCGAGCCGATGCCGAAGGGCGCCCGCCGGGTGCTGCCGCGGGTCGGCGCGCTGATCGAGGGCCCGGCGCACTACGGGCACCTGTCCGGCCGGGCGAACCTGGCCCTGCTGGACGCCGCCGGCCCGGGCGGCTCGCGGCGCACCCGCACGGCCCGCATCGACACGGTGCTCGAGCAGGTCGGGCTCGCCGGGGTCGGCCGCAAGCCGGTGAAGGCGTACTCGCTGGGCATGCGCCAGCGCCTCGGCCTCGGAGCTGCGCTGCTCCGCCGTCCGGAGCTGCTGGTGCTCGACGAGCCCACCAACGGGCTGGACCCGCAGGGCATCCACGAGATCCGCGACCTGCTGCTGGAGCTGCACCGCGGCGGGACGACGGTGTTCCTCTCCAGCCACCTGCTGGCCGAGGTCGAGCAGCTGTGCAGCCGGGTGGGCGTGCTGGACCGCGGCCGGCTCGTGCTGCAGGACCAGCTGGCCACCCTCACCGCCCCCACCGGCGCGACGGTCGTGGAGACCCCCGACCCGCAGCGGGTGCGCGCGGCGCTGGACGGCCGGATCCTCGACCTGGACGCCGGCTCCGCGGTGGTGCGCGGTGCGGACCCGGCCGAGGTGAACGCCGCGCTGGTGGCCGCCGGGGTGCCGGTCACCGGGCTGCGGCTGCAGCGCCCGTCCCTGGAGGAGGTGGTGCTGGCCGCGGCGAGCAGCAGCGCCGACCGGGTGGACGCGCCGGGGGAGAGGTCGCGCCGGTGATCGCCGTCGAGCTGCGGAAGCTGTTCCGGCGTCCCCGCACCTGGGTGACCATCGCGCTGCTCAACGCGCTGCCGGTGCTGGTGGCGGTGCTGCTGGCGCTCACCGACCTGGCGCCGCGGCCGGGGGAGGGGCCGGTGTTCCTCTCCGCCGTGCTCACCAACGGCACCCTGTACCCGCTGGCCGCGCTGGCCATCGTCCTGCCGCTGTTCCTGCCGATCGCCGTCGCGCTCATCGCCGGTGACTCGGTGGCCGGTGAGGCGCAGGGCGGCACCCTGCGCTACCTGCTGGCCCGGCCCGCCGGGCGCACCCGGCTGCTGGTGGCCAAGCTCGTCTCGATCATGGTGTTCGTCCTGGTGACCGTGTTCGTCGTCGCCGTGGTGGGCTACCTGGTGGGCCGGCTGCTGTTCGACGTGCAGCCGCTCGGCGGGACCTCGGTGTCCGGCACGGCCCTGAGCTCCACCGAGATCGCCTGGCGCACGCTGATGGCGATCGGCTACGTGGCCGTCTCCATGCTCGGGGTCGCGGCCTTCGCGCTGTTCTTCTCCACGCTCACCGACTCACCGCTGGCGGCGATGCTCGGCGCGCTCGGCATCCTGGTGGCGTCCTCGCTGCTGTTCACCCTGGACGCCGCCTCGTCCTTCGCGCCCTACCTGCCGACCCGGTACTGGCTGGCCTTCGTCGACCTGTTCCGCGAGCCGATCCTGTGGCGGGACGTCGTCCGGGGGTGCGCCCTGCAGGGCGTCTACGTGGTGGTGCTGCTCGGCGCGGCCTGGGCGAACTTCACCACCAAGGACATCAGCTCCTAACCCGCGGCGGACAACCGGGCGCAGTCGGCGGCGGTGAGCTCCACGGGCGGGCCGGCGGCCAGCTCGGCCAGCACGATGCCCTGGACGAGAGCATCGGAGGGCAGCTGGCCGTGGCCGACCCGGGAGCCCGGGCAGACGTCCTGCACCGGCAGCTCCACCGCCCCCGCCAGCCGGGCGGAGTCCGGCGGGGTGACGGTCTCGTCGGCCGTCGTCCAGACCGAGACCCAGCTGGGGCCGGCCGGGGTCTCGTCGCCGGCGTTCAGCCCGGCCAGCAGGGCGCTGTCGGTGGTCAGCTGCTGGCAGCCCTCCGGGCAGTCCGCCGGGAGGATGCCGGCGGCCAGGTCGGCGAGGGTGGTGCCGTGGTGCGGCGAGCCGAGGGTGAGGACCCGCCGGGCCTGGTCGGCACCGCCATCGGCGGCCCAGATCCGGGCGATCACCCCGCCGGCGGAGTAGCCGACGACGTCGACGCTGCGCGCGCCCGTGCGCGCCAGCGCCTCGTCGACCGCGGTGCCGAGCGCGTCGGCGGAGGCGGTGAGGTCCCCGGTGCCGTCACCGGGCACCGCCACCACGGTGGCGTCGCGGCCGGCGGCGGTCAGCCGGTCGGCGAGGGGCCGCAGCGAGGAGGTCGAGCCGCCGTACCCCGGCACGAGCAGCACCGGCCCGGGCGTGTCGTCCTGCGCCGCCGCCGCGGTCCCGTGCTCGCCGCCGGACAGCCGGGGGACGACGACGGCGGCGACCACGGCGGCGGCGACCACGACGAGGGCCAGCAGCGCCAGCGCGAGGCGGCGGCGGGCGGGGGACAGACCGGCGAGCACGCACCCACTGTCCCCGCTCGCGCTGTGCGCCACCTGCACCGGCGACGTGGTGGACTGCAGCGGTGCTGAGCCGCGACGAGTACCTGGCGGCCTGGTCCCACTGGCACGGCGGCACCGACCCCGCCGACAGCCGGCTGGTGCACGGCTGGCTGACCCTCGCCTACACGCTGGCCGTGCCGGTGGCCCGGCTCTCCCCGCTGGTCGCCACCGCGCTCGGCCTGGTCGTCGCCGGCGCGGCCGTCGGGCCGGCGGCCGCGGGAGGCGCCTGGCTGGTGCTGAGCGGGGTGCTCGTCGGGCTCTCCGGCCTGCTGGACTCGCTGGACGGGGCGCTGGCCATCGCCGGCGGCCGGGCGTCCCGGCGCGGCTTCGTCCTGGACTCGGCGGTCGACCGGCTGACCGAGGTCGCCTACGCGCTGGCCTTCTGGGCTGCCGGGGCCCCCGGCTGGCTGGCCGCGGCCTTCGGCGCGCTCTGCTGGCTGCCGGACTACCTGCGCGCCCGGGCCGGGCAGGCCGGGGTCAGCGAGACCGGCGCCATCTCGGTCTGGGAACGCCCGACCCGGGTCGCGATGGCCGGCCTCACGCTGGGCGGGGCCGGGGTGGTCGCCGGACTCGGCCTGGCCGTGGAGGTGGTCACCGCCGGCGCGGCGGTCGGCTGCCTGCTCGGGGTGGTCGGGACGGCGCAGCTCGGCGTGCAGCTGCGCCGGGCGCTGGCCGACTGACCTGCCGCGCGGCACCCCATGGGCAGCCTGCCCGGGTGACTCCTACCCTGGTGACGCCCCGGTGCTCGTCACCGGTCCGGGGTCCCGCGGTTCCTGGTGGCCGCCGTTCCCCCGAGAGGGTCGCCCCCATGTCCGTCGTCGTGACCGGTTCGATCGCCACCGACCACCTGATGACCTTCCCCGGCAGGTTCACCGACCAGTTCGTCGAGGGGAAGATGGAGAACGTCTCCCTCTCCTTCCTCGTCGACGACCTGGTGCAGCACCGTGGCGGTGCCGGGGCGAACATGGCCTACGGGCTGGGGCTGCTCGGCCTGCGGCCGGTGCTGGTCGGTGCGGTCGGCAGCGACTTCGACGACTACGACTCGTGGCTGACCCGGCACGGCGTGGACACCGGCAGCGTGCACTGGTCGGAGCTGAAGCACACCGCCCGCTTCACCTGCACGACGGACGCGGCCAACAACCAGATCGCCTCCTTCTACTCGGGTGCGATGTCGGAGGCCTCGCTGATCGAGCTGGCGCCGGTGGAGAAGCGGGTCGGCGGGGTCGACCTGGTCGTCGTCGGGCCCAACGACCCCACCGCGATGGCGCAGCACACCCGGGAGTGCCGGGAGCGCGGCTACCCGTTCCTCGCCGACCCCTCCCAGCAGCTGGCGTGGGCCGACGGTGAGCTGATCCGCGAGCTGGTCGAGGGCGCGGACCTGCTGTTCACCAACGAGTACGAGCACGCCCTGCTGCTGCAGAAGACCGGCTGGACCGACGCCGAGGTGCTCGCCCGGGTCGGCACCTGGGTCACCACCCGGGCCGCCAACGGGGTGCGCGTCGAGCGGGCCGACGCCGAGATGATCGAGGTCATCGCCGTCCCGGAGACCAAGCCGGTGGAGCCCACCGGCGGCGGTGACGCGCTGCGCGCCGGCTTCGTCGCCGCGCGGCAGTGGGGGCTGGGTGTCGAGCGGGCCACCCAGGTCGGCTCGGCCGTGGCGACGGCGGCGGTCGAGGTGGTCGGCACCCAGGAGTACTCGCTGCCGCGCGAGCCCTTCCTGGCCCGGTTCGCCGAGGCCTTCGGCACCGACGCCGCCGACGAGGTCGCCCCGCACCTCCCCGCCTCCTGAAGGA
>NZ_SJEX01000102.1 GCF_005930495.1 Modestobacter excelsi
CCTCCCCGCCGTCCGCACCCTCCTCGCCCGTTCCTGACCCCCGCTCCGATCCACTTTCGGCGCGGGCAGCCGCACTCCTCATGCCGACCGGAGCAGTGCTCGGCGGCCGGTCCGCTGCTGTGTGGTGGCGCGCTCCCACGGCGGATCTCCACGACCCGGTGACGGTCATCGTGCCCCGGACGTCTGCCTGGCGGGGGCCGGAGGGTGTGCGGGTCCACCGCAGCGCGCTCGTGCCTGGCGAAGTGACGGCGTCGCAGGACGGGGTGCGGGTGACCACGCCGGAACGGACGGCCTGGGACGTGGCGACGCTGGAGCGCACCCCCGACGCAGTCGCCTGCCTCGACGCGACGGCAGCCGGTGGGTGCCTGACGCCGGCCGTGCTCAGGTCCCTGCAGGGAGGGGCCTCAGGACGCCGGCGGGGACGGCGGGCGTCCACAGCCCTCGCCCTGGTGGACGGTCGGGCAGGGAGTCCGCCGGAGTCCTGGGTGCGAGTTGCGTGCCACTTCGCCGGACTGCCTGCACCGGTGCCGCAGTTCCAGGTGATCGAGGGCAGGCGGTGGTTGGCCACGGTCGACCTCGCCTGGCCAGAGGCCAGGCTCATCGTCGAGTACGAGGGGTCCTACCACGTCGAGGGCAGGCAGATCATCCAGGACGACGGGCGGTACGAACGACTGGAAGCTACGGGGTGGCGGGTCGTCCGACTGCTCGCCGCCGACCTGCGGGACATGGACGCGGTCATCGCTCGGATCCAGGCCGCTCTTCGCCCGGCCGCGTGATCCGCTTGCCGCGCCGAAAGTGAGGGCGGAACGCCTCGCTCTCGGCGCGGGAGGTGAACGGCGGGGGAGGGTCAGCCGGTGGTGTTGCCGGTGATGTTCCAGGACGCGAGGCGCAGCGCCGGGACGGCGAAGCGGTTGGTGCCCGCGTAGGTCATCGTCAGCCGTCCGGGCTGCGGGTCGACCACGGACCCGACGGCGACCGCCCCGGGGGCCAGTGCCTCCAGGTAGGACTGGGTGAACCGCAGCGTGCTCACCGGTGCCACGACCCGGCCCTCCTCGACCAGCCAGACGCCGTTGCGGGTGAGCCCGGTCCACACCGACCGCTTGGGGTCCACGACCCGGGTGTACCAGAGGTCGCTCACCAGCAGTCCGCGCTCCAGCCCGGCCACCAGGTCGTCGACCGAGCCGCCGTCGCCGCCGGCCAGCGCGGGGTCACCGGCGATCGGACCGGCGGTCGCCGAGGTGTCCGACGCGTGCCCGGTCGAGGAGCTCCCGAGCGCGGCGGCCACCCGCCGGTCGGTGGTCAGGCCGACGGGCACGCCGTCGCGCACCAGGTCGGTGCGCCGGGCGGGGGTGCCCTCGGTGTCGAAGGGCAGGCCGGTCGCGTCCGGGCCGGCCGCGTCGTCGACCAGCGAGACCGCGGGATCGAACTGCTGCTCGCCCAACCGCAGCCCGGAGGTGCCGTCGACCACGGCCTTGCCGTTGAACTGACCCGACGTCAGGCCGGCGACGAGGTCACCGACCGCGGCCGGCTCCAGCACGACGGCCCAGCGGCCGGGGTCGACCGGGACGGCGTCCGCCCCGGCCCGGGCCTTGGCCGCGGCCCGGGCGCCGAGCGCGGCGGGGTCCAGGTCGGCGAACCGCCGGGACGCCGAGCGCGCCACGCCGTCGGCGCCGCTGAGCCGGGCGATGCCGTCGCACACCGCGGAGGTCGCCGCACCGCCGACGTGCTGGCCGGCGGTGTCGGCCAGCACCACCGTGCTCGAGGAGGTCTGCACGTAGCCGGCGGTGCTCAGCCCTCCGGCGGCCTCGATGAACGCGGCCACGGCGGCGGCCCGCTCGGCGGGGGACGCCTGCGTGGTGGCCTCGTCCGGGTTGCCCGTCGACGCCAGCGGAGCCGGGCCGCCGAGCCCCGGCCAGTCGGCGTCGCGCGGCCGCAGCCGGGCGGCGGCGAGGGTCGCGGTGACGAGGTCGGGCACCGACGAGGTCCGGGTGGTGGACGCGGTCGCCGTCCGGCCGCCGTCCACGGTGAGCTGCAGGTGCAGCGTGGTCCGCTCGTCGGCCACGTTCTGGTGGATCGCGGATGCGGCGAACCGGGTCAGCGCCAGCGCGCTGGACTCGGCCCGCGCGACGGCGGCGGCGTCCGCGCCGGCCTGCCGGCGGACCTCG
Source organism: Modestobacter excelsi (assembly GCF_005930495.1). GTDB lineage: Bacteria > Actinomycetota > Actinomycetes > Mycobacteriales > Geodermatophilaceae > Modestobacter > Modestobacter excelsi. The sequence goes on from NZ_SJEX01000102.1 coordinate 2,166, forward strand.
TCGAGGACGGCGGCGACCAGGGAGTCCAGGGCGGTCACCCGCGCACCCCCACCCGCACGCCGGTGAACCGGGCCGGGGCCGCGCCGTGGCCGGTGTGCCCGACCTGGCCGGGTTGGCCCTTGCCGCAGTTCGGGGTGCCCCACGCGCGCCACTCGCCGGGGGCGCGGCCGCCGACATGTCCAGCGAGGACCAGAACCGCGGGCCGATGCCGGTGTAGGAGGGGTTCTTCAGCATCCGACCCTTCCGGCCGTTGCGCACCTCCCAGCCGATCTCGCAACCGAACTGGAAGTTCAGCCGGCGGTCGTCGATGGACCAGGACCGGTTGTGCTCCATCAGCACGCCGTCGTCGGTCGCCGCGATCATCTCCTCCAGCGTGTGCGGACCGGGCTCCAGGCCGACGTTGGTCATCCGCACCATCGGCAGCCGGGCGAACCCGTCGGCGCGGACCGAGCCGGCGTGGTCCAGGCCGGCGACCGCGGCGGAGTCCCGGCCGGCGAGGACGCCCACCCAGACCCCGTTGCGGACGGCGTCCCGGGCCGTGGCGGGCGTCCCCTCGTCGTCGAAGCCGAAGGAGCCCAACGCACCGGGGATCGTCGGGTCGATGGTGATGTTCATCAGCTCGGAGCCGAAGCGCAGCGAGCCCAGCTGGTCGAGGTCCAGCCACGAGGTCCCGGCGAACGCCGCCTCCCAGCCGAGGATGCGGTCCAGCTCGATCGCGTGCCCCACCGACTCGTGGATCTGCAGCGACATCTGCTCACCGCCCAGCAGCAGCGTCGTGTCCCCGCTGGGGCAGGACGGCGCGCTGAGCAGCTCCTGGCACTCGGCGGCGATCCGGTCGGCGTGGCCGGGGAGGTCGATCTCCCGGACCAGCTCCCAGCCGCGGGTGCCGAACTGGCCGCGGAAGGCCGGGTAGGAGCGGCGCTGGGTCTCCCCGTCCCCGACGGTGAGGCAGTGCATGCCGGCGCCGCACTCGCGCACGTGCTGGCCGATCCGGGCGCCCTCGCTGGAGACGAAAGCGGTGCGGGTGTCCCACGCCTGCGACGAGGCCTCGGCGACGGCCACCCCGGCGGCCCGCATCGTCGCGGTGACGCCAGTGAGCAGGTCGCCCTTCTCCGCCAGCGGGACGGCGAACGGGTCCTCCCGGCACTCGCTGGCCCAGCCGCCCTGGACGGCGGGGACGCCGACCAGGTCCACCGGCGGGCCGGGGACGGCCGCCGACGCCTCGGCGATCGCGGTGGCGCGGGCGCCGGTGCGGCGGGCGTCGTCGTCACCGGCGGGGTCGCCCAGCGCGGCGAAGCCCCAGGACGAGCCGACGAGGGCGCGGACGCCGAGCCCGGCCGACGTGGCCTGGGTGAGGGCGCGCACGTCGCCGTCCCGTGCCGTCATCGACTCGTACCGCCGGTCGACCAGCCGGGCGTCCGCGTAGCGGGCACCGGCGGCCAGGGCGGCCTCGACGGCCGCCGCGGCGGCGTCGAAGGCGGCGGCCTCCACGGTGCCGGGGACGTCAGCCACGGATCCGGCCAGTTCTCTTAGCGAGGCTCATCATCGGGGCCATCGTGCGCCCCGAGGAGGGGACGCACAAGCGAGAGCGCCGCCCCCGGCGGACCGGGGACGGCGCTCTCGGTGGTGCTGGTCAGCGACCGCAGGTCACTTGAAGATGTCCTTGACCTTCTCGCCGGCCTGCTTCGCGTTCCCGGCGGCCTGGTCCTTGTGGCCCTCGGCCTGCAGGTCCTTGTCGTCGGTCGCCTTGCCGGCGGCCTCCTTGCCCTGTCCTGCCAGCTCCTGGGCCTTGTTCTGCAGCTTGTCCATGGCGCTCATGTTGGGCCTCCTCTGGTCCGTTGCTGTCCGCCTGGGGATACCCAGCCCGAGCACCGGGCACACGTCCGGTCAGCTGAGAGAGGGACGCGGTGATCATCTCTTCCCGGAGGACTGCCACGGGGCCGGAAAACCTCTTGCGGGCAGCCGTGTGTGGCGACGTTGTTGCAGCGTCGCCGCGGCATTCCTGAGACGAGGTCACAACTTGGTGACGGTCCTCGACGGGTCTCCGGTGCCTGCCTAATGTCGGCCCGTCGCTCCCTGTCAGACGGTCTCCCGACAGTCCTCTGACAGGGTGTGGTCAGGCAAGCACCCAGTCGCCCCCCGATCCCGGGGCGGTCAGACATGGACGTTCCCCCCGCGCGAGCGGGTCGAGGAGGCATTCGAACGTGAAGTTGAGCAAGCGCAGCGCAGTGCTCATCGCCACCGGGGTCACCGGTGCGATGGCCCTGTCGGCGTGCGGTGGCGGTAGCGACAGCGGTGGCGGCGACGGCGGGTCCGGCGGTTCCGGTCGGGTCGTCTACGGCGAGTCGACCGACTGGCCCGAGAACCTGATGCCGCTGATCTCCGCCGGCAACGCCCTCTCCGTGGCGAACATCGAGGCGCAGCTGCTCCCGCAGGCGTACCTCGTCCAGCCCGACCTCTCGGTCAAGTACGACGACCAGCTGCTGACCGAGGAGCCCACCTCCGAGGTCGCCGGGGACACCCAGACGGTCACGTACAAGATCAACCCGGACGCCAACTGGAGCGACGGCGAGCCGATCACCGCCGACGACTTCGAGTTCAGCTGGAACCTGCAGAAGTCCTCCGACCCCGCCCAGGGTGGCTGCGAGACGCTGCTGAGCACCACCGGTTACGACAAGATCACCTCGGTCGAGGGCGCCGACGAGGGCAAGACCGTGACGGTCACCCTGTCGCCCTTCGCCGACTGGAAGGCCCTCTTCTCAGGGTCGAACAACCCGGTCTTCCCGAAGCACGTGATGGACCAGGGCAGCCCCGAGGCCAACTGCGCCTACCTCAGCACCGGCTGGCCGATCGCCGACGGTCTGCCCCAGGACATCTCCGGCGGCCCGTGGCAGCTGAAGAAGTCCAACATCAACAACGGCCAGCAGATCGCCGTCCTCACCCCGAACGAGAACTACTGGGGTGACAAGCCCAAGCTCGACCAGCTGGTCATCCAGGGTGTCGGCAACGACCCGACGACCCAGGTCCAGGGCCTCAAGAGCGGCGAGCTGAACGTCATCTACCCGCAGCCGCAGCTGGACCTCGTCGGCCAGGTCGACGCCCTCAAGCCGAACGTCGAGAGCGACGTGAACTTCGGCATCACGTTCGAGCACCTGGACTTCAACACCACCGACCCCCAGCTCAGCGACGTCCGGGTGCGCCAGGCGATCGCGATGGCGCTGGACCGGCAGGAGATCGTCGACCAGACCGTCGGCCAGTTCTCCTCCGACGCCCAGGTCCTGAACAACCGCATCTGGCTCAACACCCAGGAGCAGTACCAGGACAACGCGCCCGAGCAGTACAAGACGGCCGACGTCGCGGGTGCCAAGGCGCTGCTCGAGCAGGCCGGCTACACCCTGGGGTCGGACGGCATCTACGCCAAGGGCTCCCAGCGGCTGTCGTTCAAGATCGACACCACGGCCAACAACCCGCTGCGTGAGCAGACGATCAACGTCATGATCCCGCAGCTGAAGGCCGCCGGCGTCGAGGCCAGCTTCAACGCCAACCCGGACATCTTCGCCGGCCCGGACAAGCCCACCAGCCTCGTCGCCGGTGGCTTCCAGATGGCGCTCTTCGCCTGGGTCGGCAGCCCGTTCATCTCCACCACCCCGCCGATCTACCAGTCCCCCGAGGGCGCCGGGGGTGCCGTCCAGCAGAACTACAGCCGGACCGGTACGCCCGAGATCGACGCTCTGCTCACCCAGTGGTTGAGCGAGACCGAGGAGTCGGACGTCGCGGCGACCGGCAACGAGATCGACAAGGCCCTCTGGGACCAGATGGCGACCCTGCCGCTGTACCAGAAGCCGACCTACATCGCCTACAGCAGCAACGTCTCCGGCGTCGAGGACAACCCGACGCAGGCCGGCCCGCTGTGGAACGCGAGCACCTGGACGGTGCAGTGACCGGTCGGGTCTCCCGACGGCACTGAGCCGCACGTAGCACCGCACCGCACCGCACCGCACCACCCGCCGTGCCGGGCCCTGGCCCGGCACGGCGGGAGCACCACCTCCCGTCCGGCCCCGCTCCGCTCCGGCGGAGCCGGCGCCGGACGGACCACGGCCCCCGGGCACACCCCCGGGGGCCGTGGTCTGTCCGGACGCGGTGTGACACCGCTGTGTCGCGCCGGTGACGGTCCCGTGCCTCGGCGCGTCCGCTCCCGAGCCCGCCCGGACACGGGGTCCGCGCGAGGTGCGCGGAGCCGGTGAGAGGAGTTCGCTGCACTGGTCGTTCCGCCCGGACGACTTCCGCTGTCGGCGTAAGGTCACCGCATGTTCTTCTTCACGATCCGGCGCATCCTGGCGTCGGTCCTCGTGTTGCTGGTGAGCTCGTTCCTGGTGTTCGCCCTCTGCGCCACCAGCTTCGACCCGCTCAGCAAGTACTACAACCGCAACCCCCCGCCGCCGCCGGCGTTCTTCGACAACCTGCGCGAGCAGCTGGGGCTGAACGACAGCTTCTTCGTGCGGTACTGGAACTGGCTCAGCGGTGTGCTGACCGGGGACTTCGGCAAGACCGTCAACGGGACCCCGGTGGCCGAGCAGCTCGGGCCGCGGTTGATGGTGACCGGCCGGATGATCATCGGCGCGGTCGTGATCGCCGTCGTGCTGGCGATCATCGTCGGCGTCATCGGGGCCGTCCGGCAGTACAAGCCCTCGGACTACGCCTTCACCTTCATCGCCTACATCCTCATCGCGCTGCCGACCTTCTGGTTCGCCGCGCTGCTGAAGGAGTTCGTGGCCGGGGGGATCAACGACCTCGTCGGCAGCCAGGTGGTCTACACCCTCGGCGAGGAGACGCCCGGGCTGTCGTTGTACGCCGGCGGCTGGGAGCTGTGGCAGGACCGGCTGGGGCACCTGGTGCTGCCGACCGTGAGCCTGGCGCTGCTGACCTTCGCCGCCTGGAGCCGGTTCCAGCGCGCCTCGATGCTCGACGTGCTCGGCTCGGACTACATGCGGCTGGCGCGGGCCAAGGGCCTCACCTACCGGCGCACCGTGTTCAAGCACGGGTTGCGCAACGCGCTGATCCCGCTGACCACGGTCGTGGCCCTCGGCATCGGCACGCTCTTCGGCGGCGCCATCATCACCGAGCAGGTGTTCGTCTGGCACGGCATGGGGGAGTACCTGATCCAGGACGGGATCGGTCAGAACGACATCAACGTCGTCCTCGGTTGGCTGCTGGTCAGCGCGGTCTTCGTCGTCGTGTTCAACCTCGTCGCCGACATCCTGTACGCGGTCCTCGACCCACGGATCCGGCTGGCCTGAGCGGCCGAGCCCTCGAAGAGAGAGACCACCATGGCCACCACCCAGGCCGGCACCACCGCCGGCGGTGTGCAGCCGGCCGTGCCCGGTGCCCCGCAGGGCAGCGGCGAGGTCGAGCGCGAGTTCACCGTCAAGGCACGCAGCCAGCGGCAGCAGATCGTCCGCCGGTTCCTGCACAACAAGGTCGGCATGACCGGGCTGGTCCTCTTCGGCCTGCTGCTGGTCTTCGGCTTCATCGGCCCGCTAGTGGACGGGAAGTCCTACTCCGACCTGAACTCCAGCGCGCAGTCCGTCCCGCCGGGCACGCAGGGTTACCTGCTGGGCAGTGACGCGATCGGCCGTGACCTGCTCGCCGGTCTGATGTCCGGCGTCCAGCGCTCGCTGTTCATCGTGCTGCTGTTCATCGTCATCGCACTGCCGCTGGGCCTGCTCGTGGGCGCCCTGGCCGGCTACTTCGGCAAGTGGGTCGACAGCGTCCTGATGCGGGTGGTCGACCTGGTCCTCACCGTGCCGCTGCTGGTGGTGCTGATCGTCGTGGCCAGCAACTTCCCGGGGTCCCGCACCCCGTTGGGGGTCGGCATCATCCTGGGCCTGTTCGGCTGGCTGGACCTGGCCCGCATCGTCCGCAGCCAGTTCCTCTCGCTGCGCGAGAAGGAGTACGTCGAGGCGGCGCACTCCCTGGGGGCGTCGAACCGCCGGATCATCTTCAAGCACCTGATCCCCAACGCGCTGGGCTCGCTCATCGTGTGGACCACCCTTGCCGCGGCGACCGCAATCATCCTCGAGGCGTCCCTGACCTACCTGGGCTTCGGCGTGAACGACCCGAACGCCACGTCGCTGGGCCGCTTGGTCTCCGACGGTGTCCAGGCCGCCTCGACCCGCCCGTGGCTCTTCTACTTCCCCGGCATCCTCCTGCTCCTCATCGTGCTGTCGATCAACCTGATCGGCGACGGTATCCGGGATGCCTTCGACCCGAGCAACCGCCGCGTGCGGTCCTGACAGCGCTGAAGACGGAGAGATCCATGTCCACCCCCGGGACCACCGGCGCGACCGCCGTCTCCTCCACCGGGACGATCAGCCGCGGCCGCACCCAGAGCCTGCCCGGCTTCGACGCCGCTGCACCGCTGCTGCAGGTCACCGATCTCAACGTCCGGTTCCCCACCGAGGACGGCCAGGTCCACGCCGTCCGCGGCGTCGACTACACGCTGCGCTCCGGTGAGGTGCTCGGCATCGTCGGCGAGTCCGGCTCCGGCAAGTCGGTCACCTCGCTGGCGGTGATGGGGTTGCTGCCCAGCAACGCCCGGGTGACCGGCTCGGTCCGGTACCGCGGCCAGGAGCTGCTCGGGCAGAACGACCGGAGCATGTCGCGTATCCGCGGCAAGGGCGTCTCGATGATCTTCCAGGACCCGATGACCTCGCTGGACCCGGTCTACAAGGTCGGGGCCCAGATCGAGGAGACCCTCCGGATCCACGACAAGTCGCTGTCCTCCCGGGCCGCCGAGACCCGGGCCGTCGAGCTGCTCGAGCTGGTCGGCATCCCGAACGCCGGCGACCGGGTCGACTCCTACCCGCACGAGTTCTCCGGCGGCATGCGCCAGCGGGTGGTCATCGCCATCGCCATGGCGAACCAGCCGGAGGTGATCATCGCCGACGAGCCGACGACGGCGCTGGACGTCACCGTGCAGGCGCAGATCCTCGAGGTGCTGCAGACGGCCCTGCAGGAGACCGGCGCGGCGATGGTCATGATCACCCACGACCTCGGCGTCGTCGCCGGGATCGCCGACCGGGTGCTGGTCATGTACGCCGGCCGGCCGGTGGAGATCGGCAGCGTCGAGGACATCTACTACGAGCCGCGGATGCCCTACACCCTCGGCCTGCTCGGCTCACTGCCCCGGCTCGACGCACCGACCCGGGAGCGGCTCACCCCGATCACCGGGGCGCCGCCCTCGCTGGTCAACATGCCGCCGGGGTGCCCCTTCGCGCCGCGCTGCCCGCTGCACATCGACGAGTGCGACGCCGCGGAGCCGCCGCTGTTCCAGGTCGGGGCCGGCCATGAGGCCGCCTGCATCCGCACCGAGCAGGTGGCGCAGGCGCACGGCCACGCCGCCGAGGTGTTCAGCGAGACGGCGACGGACGACGTCCTGGTCGGGGACGCCCTGCCGGCCGACCTGGCCCTCGGTGAGGGCGCCCGCGACACGAACGCCGGCGGCCCCCCGCCACCGGACCAGACCGAACCAGCTGCTGACGTCGCCGACACCGGCACCGTCGTCAGCACGCACCGCGGCACGACGGACGGAGACCGGGCATGAGCGCTCCCACCACCGAGCGCACCGGCAGCGGCGCGACGGGTCGCGGTGAGCCGATCCTCCAGGTGCGCGGCCTGCAGAAGCACTTCCCGATCAAGGGCGGTGGGCTGATCAAGCGCACCGTCGGGGCGGTGCAGGCCGTCGACGGGGTCGACCTCGACCTCTACCCGGGTGAGGTGCTGGGCCTGGTGGGGGAGTCCGGCTGCGGCAAGTCGACCACCGGCCGGGCCATCCTCAACCTGCAGCCGGCCACCGGCGGGTCCGTGGTCTTCCAGGGCCGGGAGATCGTCGGGCTCAACCGCAAGCAGATGCGCCCGCTGCGCCGGGACATCCAGCTGGTGTTCCAGGACCCCTACGCCTCGCTCAACCCGCGGCTGCCGGTCTTCGACATCGTCGCCGAGCCGCTGGTGATCCACGGCCTGACGAAGAGCAACGACGAGCTGCGCAGCCGGGTGCGCGAGCTGGTCGAGACCGTCGGGCTCAACCCCGAGCACACCAACCGGTACCCCGCGGAGTTCTCCGGTGGCCAGCGCCAGCGCATCGGCATCGCCCGCGCGCTGGCCCTGCAGCCGAAGGTGCTGGTGCTCGACGAGCCGGTGTCCGCGCTGGACGTCTCCATCCAGGCCGGTGTGATCAACCTGCTCGAGGACCTGAAGAACTCCCTCGGCCTGAGCTACCTGTTCATCGCCCACGACCTGTCCGTCGTCCGGCACATCTCCGACCGGGTCGCGGTCATGTACCTCGGCCGGATCATCGAGATCGCCGACCGCGACGAGCTGTTCGACCGCCCGGCGCACCCCTACACGCAGGCGCTGCTGTCGGCGATCCCGCTGCCCGACCCGCGCCGCGAGCGTGCCCGGCAGCGGATCATCATCTCCGGCGACGTGCCGAGCCCGGCCAACCCGCCCTCGGGCTGCCGGTTCCGGACCCGCTGCCAGAAGTTCGCCAACGTCCTCACCGACGGGCAGCGGGAGAAGTGCATGACCGACGACCCGGCCCTGGCCGACCGCGGTGCCGGGCACCTGAACGCCTGCCACTACGCGGAGGTCCAGTCGGTGCTGTGACATCGCGACTGTGACATCGCGACCCTGACGGGCCGCACCGCGGCCAGGAGCCGTCCCGGCTGTCGCTGAGCCGCTTCGTCGACGGTGGGCAGGAGCCCTCCGGGCCCCGTGCCTGCCGTCGACAGCCCTCCGGGCCTCGTGCCCCGGTGGTGAGTCCAGCGCGTGATCGGCCTCGGGTCTAATACCTCCCGTGACCTCTGACCGCCGTGTGCTGTTCGTGCACGCCCACCCGGACGACGAGACGATCAACAACGGGGCGACGATGGCCCGCTACGTCGCCGAGGGCGCCTCGGTCACCCTGCTCACCTGCACCCTGGGCGAGGAGGGCGAGGTGCTCGTGCCCGCCCTCGCCCAGCTCGCCGCGGACCAGGCCGACCAGCTCGGCGGCTACCGGATCAGCGAGCTCGCCGCCGCGATGGCCGCGCTGGGGGTCACCGACTGGCGCTTCCTCGGCGGCGCGGGCCGCTACCGCGACTCCGGGATGATGGACACCCCGGCCAACGACAAGCCGCGCGCCTTCTGGCGGGCCGACCTCGCCGAGGCCGTCGCCTCCGCGGTGGCCGTCGTCCGGGAGGTCCGCCCGCAGGTGCTGGTCACCTACGACGAGGTCGGCGGATACGGCCACCCGGACCACATCCAGGCGCACCGCGTCGCGATGGGTGCCGTCGAGGCCGCCGCCGACCCCGGCTACCGCCCCGACCTCGGCCCCGCCTGGGAGGTCGCCAAGGTCTACTGGAACGCCATGCCGCGCTCGGTCGTGCAGGCCGGCATCGACGCCATGGCCGCGCTGGGCGAGGCATCGCCGTTCGAGGGCCTGGGGGACCTGGACGACGTCCCGTTCGCGGTGGCCGACGACGTCGTCACCACCGCGGTCGACGGCCGCGCCCACGCCGACCGCAAGGACGCGGCCATGCGTGCGCACCCGACGCAGATGACCGTCGACGGGCCCTTCTTCGCGCTGTCGAACAACCTCGGCCAGGAGGTGCTGGGCACCGAGTTCTACCGCCTGGTCCGCGGCACCCGCGGCCCGGCCGGACCGGGGGCGCAGGGCTGGGAGGACGACCTGTTCGCCGGCCTGCCCGGATGAGGGCACTGCACCTGCTCGGCTGGGCGGTCGCCGCCGTCGCCGTGGCGGCCTGGCTCGCCCTGGTCGAGGTGTTCTGGCTGCCGTGGCGCCTCGGCGGCGTCCCGGTGCCGGTCTCGCTGCTCGCCGCCGTCGCCGGCAACCTGCTGCTGGTCGGTGCGGCCCGGCGGGTGTCGGGCTCGCGGCTGGTCGCCGTCCTGCCGGCCGTGGCGTGGCTGGTGATCGCACTCGCCGCGACCATGCGCCGTCCCGAGGGCGACCTGCTGCTGCCCGGTGGGGACGCCGTCACCTCGGCAGTGAACCTGGGGTTCCTGCTGCTGGGCGTCCTCGCCGCGGCGTTCGCCGTCGGCAGGGTGCTGGGCGCTCCGGTCAGCCCACCCGGCGCCGGTAGTGGTAGCGGTGGTGCTCGATGAAGCCCGCCCGCCGGTAGAGCGCCCGCGCCGCGGCGTTGCTCGCCACCACCTGCAGGTAGACGGAGTGGGCACCGCGTCCGGCGGCCCAGCCCTGCAGCGCGGTCATCACGGCGGTGGCCAGCCCCTGCCGGCGGTGCTCCTCGGCGACGGTGACCGCGGTGACCCCCAGCCACCCGTCGGTCAGCACACCGCGGGCCACCGCGGCCAGCGGTGCGGGCGCGGGCGCGAGGCGCACGGACGCGAAGACGACGTCCGCGGCGCTGGTGAGCACCGCGACGGCGACCGCCGGCAACGGCTGCCCGCCGTGCCGGTAGCCGGCCAGCCAGGCCTCGTCGGGGGTCGCCGCCAGCTCCACCGGGACGTCGACCGGCTGCGGCCTCCCGACCGGCGCGGTGAGGACGAGCGTGTCCTCGTCCCGATCCCAGCCGGCCGCCGCGAACGCCGCGTCGGCGGCCCGGGACTGCACGCCCGGCAGCTGCGCGGCGGGCCGCAGCCCGCGCTCGCCGTACCAGCGGGCGACGGCGTCCGCCGCGGCCGGCAGCGGCACGCCCGGGTCGCCGACCACCAGCGCGGAGTTGGCCCGCCCGGTGAACCCGCCGCCGGCGCGCAGCAGCCACCCGCCGAGGGAGTCCTCCTCGAGCGCGCGCCAGCCGCGGGCGGCCACCCGCTCGAGGTCCTCGACGCCGAGCGGTGAGCGGCGTTGTCCCATGCCGGGATCCTCCGGTTCCGCACTGCGCGGCCGGCCACCGGCCCCCGGCCGGTCGTGTCCCGCGCACCCGTCGCGCCGACCCGGGAGCCCACGGGTGATACTTGCGGTGATCGAACACGCCCCTGGTCAGCCAGGGAACTCGCCCCGGAGGAACCCGTGACCTACGTCATCACCCAGGCCTGCGTCGACGTCCTCGACAAGGCGTGCATCGACGAGTGTCCGGTGGACTGCATCTACGAGGGCGACCGGATGCTCTACATCCACCCCGACGAGTGCGTGGACTGCGGCGCCTGCGAGCCGGTGTGCCCGGTGGAGGCCATCTACTACGAGGACGACGTCCCGGACAAGTGGAAGGACTTCTACAACGCCAACGTGGAGTTCTTCTCCGATCTGGGCAGCCCCGGCGGCGCGGCCAAGACCGGCAAGATCAACAAGGACCACCCGCTCGTGGCCGCGCTTCCGCCGCAGGGTGAGGGGCACTGAGCACGGTCCGGCTGCCGGACTTTCCCTGGGACGCGCTGGCCGCGGCACGCACCCGCGCCGCCGAGCATGCTGACGGCGTCGTCGACCTCTCGATCGGCACGCCGGTCGACCCCACCCCGCCGCTGCTCGGGGAGGCGCTGGCCGCTGCCGGGGATGCCCCGGGCTACCCGACGGCGCTCGGCACCGCCGATGTCCGGCGGGCGGCGGCCGGCTGGTTGTCCCGCCGGCTCGGGGTCGAGGTGGCCGACCCGTTCGGCGCCGACCCGTCGGTGATCCCGACCGTCGGCTCCAAGGAGCTGGTGGCGCTGCTGCCCACCCTGCTGGGGCTCCCACGTGGTGGCACGGTGCTCATCCCGGAGGTCGCCTACCCGACCTACGAGGTGGGGGCGGTCGTCGCGGGCCTGCAGGTGCTGCGCACCGACACCCCGCCGGCCGACCCGGGCGACGCCGTCCTGGTCTGGCTCAACTCGCCGGGGAACCCGCACGGCCGCGTGCTGACCGACGACGACCTGCGCGCCTGGGTCTCCTGGGGCCGGACGCACGGGGTGCCGGTGGTGGCCGACGAGTGCTACGTCGAGCTGGGCTGGGACGTCGTCCCGCGCTCGGTGCTGCACCCCGACGTCGCCGGCGCCGACCACACCGGCCTGCTCGCCGTGCACTCGCTGTCCAAGCAGTCGACCGCGGCCGGCTACCGCGCGGGCCTGCTCTCCGGTGACCCCGCGCTCGTCCGCCGGGCGTGGGAGGTGCGCCGGCACCTCGGCCTGCTCGTGCCCACCCCGGTGCAGGCGGCGATGGCGGCGGCGCTGGCCGACGACGAGCACGTCACGGCCCAGCGGGAGCGCTACCGGCGGCGCCGGGACCGGCTGGCCGCCGCGGTGCGCGGGACCGGCGCCCGGATCGACCACTCCGAGGCGGGGCTGTACCTGTGGGTCAGCCGCGACGAGGACTGCTGGGCGACGATCGACTGGCTGGCCGGCCTGGGGATCGTCGCCGCGCCCGGCAGCTTCTACGGACCGGCCGGGAGCCGGCACGTGCGGATGGCGCTCACCGCCACCGACGAGCGGATCGACGCCGCCGTGGAGCGCCTCGGCGGCTGACCGGCAGCGGCGCTGCGGTGCACAGCGGGGCTGACCCCGGTGACCCGCTCGAACGCCGTGCTCAGCGCGAACGGGGTGGCGTGACCGACCCGCCGGGCGTTGCCGGCGACGGTGAGCGCCGCGGCGTCGTGCTGCTGGTGACCGGGCTGGGCGCGGCCGTCGTGGCCGGCGCCTTCGCCGTCTGCAGCCTCATGGTGATGCCGGCGCTGGCCGCGCTGCCCGGTGCCGGCGGGATCGCCGCCATGCGGTCGGTGAACCGGACCGCGGTCCGACCGCTGTTCATGACCCTGCTGTCCGGGACCGCGCTGCTCTGCCTGGTCGTCGGTGGCTGGGAGCTCGCCGGGGGCCGGCGGGACCGCCGTCGCCCAGTGGTCCTCGTCGGGGCGGGGTGAGCGGCCTCAGGCGAGGTGCAGCTGGAGCGGCAGGGCGAAGGCGCTCGGGGTGTTCTCCCAGCCGGCGTCCGGCGTCCACCGCCAGCCGTCCATCACCACGGCGGTGAGCTGGAACCGGTCGGCGTGCGCCACCGCCCAGCTCGCCTCCGGCCACCCGGCCCCGGCCACCGAGACCACGCCGCCCTCGAGGGTGGGGGTGCCCGCCTCCCGCCGCACGGCGTCGGTGATCGCCGGCGCGCGGTCGGCCACGGTGGCGACCTCGGCCGCCGGGCTGAAGGTGCAGGAGAACTGCCCGGGCTGGTCGGACAGGAGCACCGGAGCCAGTGCCTCGCCCAGGCCCGTCCACTGTCGGTAGGCGAGCGGAAACGCGCTGCGCTGCACGGCGTCTGCCACGGTCGTCAGGTCCCCGGTCTCCCAGCCGGGCACCTCCACCAGGTGGTCGAAGAACTTCCCGGCGGCGTAGACCGGGTCCCGGACCTGCTCGGCGGACCCCCAGCCCTGCGAGGGCCGTTGCTGGAACAGCCCGAGCGAGTCCCGGTCACCGTGGTCCAGGTTCCGCAGCCGGGACTCCTGCTGGGCGGTGGCCAGCGCGATCACCGTGGCCCGGAGCGGCAGACCACGCGAGCGGGCCACGGCCGCGATGGTCGCGGCGTTGGCGGCCTGCTCGGTGGTGAGCTCCACCTCCTGCCCGGGGATCGAGCACCGGCTGGCCACCGCGGCGGGTGCCTCCTCGTCGTGACGGGCCTGCAGGCTCAGGCCCGCGATGGCGACCAGCAGCGCGATGAGCACGAAGGGCCCGATCCTCCGGCGCGGCCCCCGTCGTCGTGGGGGAGCCGGACGGGTGGCCCGGCGTGCGGGTGGGCGACTGCCGACCCGGGTGCTCGCCATCACCGTCGATGGTAGGTGGGGGAGGGCAGCGGACCGGGGACTCGCTGTCCCCGCGCGGCGGCCCGCACTACCCTGCCCCGGACGCCGGGAGCGGACCCGGCACGACCTCGGGGAGACCACCCATGCCCAGTGACCTGCTGCTCCCCGGGATCGCCGCCACCGCGGTGCCCACCGCCCGGCTGACCCAGCAGGTGCTGCACGCCGAGGGCGTGGACCCCTCCGGGAGCGGCGACGCGGTGCTCTTCGTGCACGGCAACGTCAGCTCGGCGGCCTTCTGGCAGCCGCAGCTGCTCACCCTCGACCCGAGCTGGCGGCCGCTCGCGGTCGACCTGCGCGGCTTCGGTGGCACCGACCCGCTCCCGGTCGACGCCCGGCGCGGGGTGCGGGACTGGGCCGACGACCTCGCGGCCCTCGTCGACGCGCTCGGCCTGGACCGCGTGCACCTGGTCGGCTGGAGCATGGGCGCGGGCGTCGTCCTCCAGCACCTGCTCGACGACCCGGCCCGCGTCGCCTCCGTCGCGCTGGTGGCACCGGTGTCGCCGTACGGCTTCGGGGGCACCGTCGGCCACGACGGGCAGCGGGTGCACCCCGAGGGCACCGGCTCCGGCGGGGGCACCGCCAACCCGGACTTCGTCGCCGCGCTGGCGGCGGGGGACACCTCGGCCGACGGCCCGGCCAGCCCGCGGTCGGTGCTGCGCGCGTTCTACGTCGCGCCGGGCTCGCTGCCGCTGGACCCGCGGCTGGAGGACGTCTTCGTCGGCTCGATGCTCACGACCCGCACCGGTGCCGACCACTACCCGGGCGACGCGGTGCCCACGGCCGACTGGCCCGGGACGGCGCCGGGGGAGCGCGGCGTGCTGAACACCATGGCGCCGACGGTGCTGGACCTGTCGGGCATCACCGAGCTGCCGGTGCGGCCGCCGGTGCTGTGGGTCCGCGGCGACGCCGACGCGATCGTGTCCGACACCTCGGTCTTCGACCTCGCGCACCTCGGGTCGCTCGGGGCGGTCCCGGGCTGGCCGGGGGACGCCGTCTTCCCGGCCCAGCCGATGGTCACCCAGACCCGCTCGGTGCTCGACCGCTACGCCGCCAGCGGCGGGAGCTACCGCGAGGTGCTGCTGCCCGGGGTGGGGCACTCCCCGCACGTGGAGCGCCCGCAGGAGTTCGCCGTCGCCCTGCTCGAGCACCTCACGCACCCGGCCCTCGCCCCCTCGAACACCCCCGAGAC
>NZ_SJEX01000103.1 GCF_005930495.1 Modestobacter excelsi
GGCCCCCAAGCCGAACCCCAACCCGCCACCCGGGACCGTCACCTACGACCTCCCCGGCGTGGGGGGTGACCTCGCGGACGAGGAGTCGTGGAGGCTGGGCTTCCAGGGCGAGTGCGAGACCGACCACCACGACGCCGACTGCATCACGCTGTCCGTCGTGGTCCTCGGCTACGTCGACGGGGAACTGATCGAGATCCCGAACCCGGGCCCCGACTACGCCGAGCTCGTCGACGACCAGGGCAAGCCGCTCTACAGCGCATGCAGCATCACCGACATCGACCCCGACCCCGGGACCGAGGTGACCGTGCCGGCCGACGTCACCATCGAGGTCGAGTGCGAGCCGTTCGACCCGGAGGACGCCGGGTGACCCAGAGGACCGGCACCGGTCACCGGGACTCGCCCGCGGCGGCCACTGCCGGCGAGGTGACCGGCCCGGCGCCTCGTCCACGTGACCGGCCGGCCCCGCCAGCCCCGGCCGGACCCCGCGTGACGGCCAGCACCGACCAGGTCGCCGATCCGGGCGCCCCTGCGCAGGGCGCCCGATCGGCCGCTGCGGTCGCGGTCGGCTCACGCCTGCTGGCACCCGGCTCGTCGCCGTCGGCCGAGGACGCCGGGTCCCGGGAGCGGCAGGACGGGTCCGAGGTGTCGGATCGGCAGGGCCGGATGGCCGCGGCGCCGTTCGAGGCGGCCGAGGCCGTTCCCAAGGCGCTGCAGGTCGTTGGGTCGATCGTCGCCCCGACGACGCTGTTGACCGCGCTCTTCGTCTACTTCGGGCTGATGTACGCCATCGGCTACTACCGGTACTTCGGGGTGAACTACACCGTCCTCGACCTGCCGACGCAGGGCCTGCTCATCCTGAGTGCGAGCACCGCGGTCATGCCGCTGGCCACCCTGGCAGCAGTGATGCTCGTGTCGCTGTGGATCTACCGCCTGCCGCTCGAGCGGTCGTCCGACAGGGTCCGCCGCTGGCTGTCCTTCACGCTCCTGCCCGTCGTCGCCGCGGGAGGCGCCGCGCTACTGGCTCTGGTGGCCGCCGAGACGCTGCTCCGCCTGCGGGTGTTCCCGCCCTCGTTCCCGGAGGGCCGCGGGATCAGCCTGTCAGCGGGGGTGGTGCTGCTGGCCTGGGCCGCACGCCTGCGGGCCACCCTGGCGCCGACCGGAGCGGCCGAGCGGGAGCGCGCAACCGCCGACACCGCGACCCCGCGCAGCGTCTTCGCGCTGGCCCGGCGGGCCCTCCTTGCGGCAACCCGGCCGGCCGAGCCAGACCACGGACCCGGCCACGTGGCCCTGACCGTCGCCAAATGGGTCTGTCTGTCCGTCCTCTTCGGTGTCGGATTGTTCTGGGCTGTGGGGAGCTACGCGCTTCGGCTGGGGCCGCAGGACGCGCAGGGATTCTGGGCCAATCTGCGGTGCGCGCCGGACGTCGTCCTCTACAGCGAGAAGAGCCTCAACCTGTCCACCGCCGGCCTGACGGAGGAGCCGGCAACCAGTCCGGAGGGTGCGTACGGATTCCGGTACCAAGGGCTGAAGCTCGTCCCGCAGGCGGGCGACCAGTACCTCCTCCTCCCCGCGGACTGGGCACCCGCAGCCCGTCCGGCCATCGTGCTGCCGCGGTCCGACACGCTGCGGTTGGAGTTCATCCCGGTCGCGACGACTGGGCCCGGCGCCTGTTGAGCTGAGCGAGTCGCTGGCCCATACGTCCTCGTCCTGACCTGCTGGGCTGGGGGCGGCCACCTCGATGCGCCCGAGCTCGTGCTTGACGCCCTCGAGTTCGGCGCCATGCGCCATGCCGGGATGCGTTCGCCGGGCTCAACCCGGTCCGGCAGCAACGCCGCTCAAGGCAGCGCCCAGGGGGTGACTGTTCCTGGTCTCCGCTGACGCGGGCATGATCCTGCCCCGCGCCCAGCCCACGCGGAGCTCGCCTGCTGCTTGTTACACCGGCGGACGGGTCAGCCGTCGACGTAGCGGTCGCGCTCGACGACGAACTCACCGGTGGCGGTGTTGGCGTCGATGAAGTCCGGCAGCAATGGCACCCGCACGGTCACCGTCACGCACACGATGAACTCCTCCCCCGGCGTCAGCGCCGGCCGATAGCCGCCCGCCGCGCCACAACCCGCACCCACCGGCGCGTAGGCCAGCACCACGTCGGTCGCCTCCACCGACTGGTCCTCCACCGCGATCGCCACCGCCGCCTCCGCCCGCGCCAGACCGGTGACCGCATCCGGCGCGGTGCCCAGCGCCCGGCCGGCCTCCCGCGCCGCCTCGGTCGCGGCGAACACCCCGCGCTGCACCGCGGAGAACCCGGCCACCAGGTAGACCAGCGGCAGGAACACCACCAGCGCGATGAAGACGAACTCCACGATCGCCGAACCGCCCTCGCCGGCCAACCGGGCGCGCAGCCGCCTCATGGCGCCTCCTCCACCGCGCGGCCAGTGGCCTCCAGCGGCAGCAGGTCCCCCAGCGCCGCGAACAGGCTGGGCACCGCACCGGTGCAGCGGACGACGACCAGGGTCAGCCCGCTGCCGTCGACCTCCTGCACCGACGTGCAGCTCAGCCCCGCCGCCGTCCGCGCGGAGGTCGCCTTCCCGACCACCTCGAGCGTCCGGCCGACGCCGGCATCGGTCGGCACGTCGGCGTCCGCCGCGTAGCGGGCACCCTCCTGCGCGCTGGCCACGACGATGTTGCGCAGGTGCACGTAGACCGCGATCTGCAGCACCGCGAGCAGCAGCGCCACAACCAGCACGCCGACCAGCACGAAGTCGACGACCGCGCTGCCGCGCTCCCGGTCGCGGTCGCGGGTCGGCAGCGGGGCGTCAGCCAGCACTCGTGACGGACTCCAACGCCCGGGAGACCGCGTCCACGATCGCCGTCCGGAACGGCACGAGGATGGCCAGCACCAGGGCCGCCGTCATCACCGTGATCATCACCCAGCCCGGGACGTCGCCCCGCTCGGGATCGTCCTCCCGCAGCCGGGCGGTCAGGGCCGCGAGCGCAGCCAGCAGGAACGCGTATCCGCGCATCCGTCGTCCTCCTCTGTCGGTCACCGGCGTCACTGCGCCAGCGAGACGATGCTGATCAGCCCCGGGAACAGGGCGAACAAGACGGTGACCGGCAGCACCAGGAACACGACCGGCACCATCATCGCGATCTCCTTGCGGCCGCCGGCCTCCAGCAGCTGCCGCTTCCCGGCCTCCCGGACGTCGGCGGCCTGCGCCCGGAGCACCTCGGCCAGCGGTGTGCCGCGCTCGATGGCGACGACCAGGCCGTCGACGAAGCGGGCCAGCGCGTCCAGCGAGGTGCGGTCGGCCAGCTGCTGCAGTGCCTCGACCAGCGGCACCCCGGCCCGGGCCCGGCCCAGGGTGGCGCTGAGCTCGCGGGCCAGCTCGCCGCCGGACAGCCGGGTCACCCGCGCGATCGCCGCGGTCGGGCTCTCCCCCGCCGTCACCGCCAGCGCGAGCAGCTCCGCGACGACCGGGAACTCCGCGAGCAGCAGCTCCTCCCGGCGCTGGACCTGCTGGGTGAGCCACCAGTCGCGACCGAGCACGCCACCGACCAGGCCACCGACGCCCAGCAGGACGACGGAGAGCACGTTGACCGAGCCCGCCAGCGCCGACCCGGCTGCGGCGACCACGGCGGCGCCCAGCAGTCCGAGCCCGCCCCACACCACCTGCTCGACCCGGAAGTCCTCGACCGAGGTGTCCGCGCCGAGCGCGTCCAGCCGGCGGCGCACCGCGACCCGGCCGCCGAGCAGTCGGTCGACGTGGCGGGCGGCATCGGCCAGCACCGGCCCGAACACCCGCCGCGCGGCGGTGAGCATGCCGGGCTGGGTGGCGGTTCCCAGCAGCCGGGACGGCGCAGGGCTGTCGTGCACGTACGGCGCCAGCCGGTCGACCAGCCGCACCTGCCGGAACGGCGGGGAGAAGGCCACGACGAGCAGCACGCCGGTGCCCGCGGCGAGCCCGAGCAGCATCCCGGCCAGTCCGGCACTCATGCCTGCAGCACCCGGACGTCCTCAGGGAGCCGCCCGATGCGCAGCATCAGCCGGTAGGCCACCAGGCAGACCACGCCCCCGCCGATCAGCAGCGCCGTCCCGACCGGGCTGTCGTAGGCGGTCAGCGTCTGCTGCTGGGTGGCCAGCAGGAGCAGGACGACCCAGGGCGCCCCGACGGCGAGCCGGGCCGCCTGCACCACCCAGCCCTGCCGGGTCTCCAGCTCGGCGCGGGCGCGGGCGTCCTCGCGGAGGAAGGCGGCCAGCGTGCGGAGCACCCGGCCCAGGTCGCTGCCGCCGACCTCACGGGCGACCCGCAGCGTCTCGACGATGCGGTCGCCCACCGGGTCGGCCAGGTCGTCCTTGAGCCGGTCGAGTGCGTCGCTGAACCGGCCGCTGCTCCGGTGGTCGGCGGCGAACCGCCCGAACGCCGGGCGGAGCACGTCGGGCCCGCGGACCGCGAGCGCGGACAGCGCCTCGGGCAGGGACAGGCCGGCGCGCACTGCCGACGCCAGGTTGTCCACCACCTCGGGCCAGACCTCGCGGAGGTCGGCCCGGCGCTTGGCGGCCAGCCGGCGCACGAGCAGGTACGGCACCGCCGCCCCGAACACCCCGAAGACTCCGCTGATGGTGACCGTCCGGGTGGTCAGCAGCACGAGGACGGTCGCGACCAGGCCGAGCGCCACCTGCAGGGCGAGGAGCTGGGCGGAGTTGATGCCGGTCAGGCCGGCGGCGGCGAGCAGCTGCTGACGTCGCCCGGGTCGGGTGACGCCGGACCGTCGCACCGGCGCCCGGGAGCCGCTGCGCCAGATCAGCAGCAGCCCGATGCCCAGGCCCAGCCCGAGCAGGCCGCCGGAGGAGGTCACGCCCGGTCCCCGAGCAGCGCGGCGAGGTCGAAGCCGTGCGCGGCGAAGCGGTCGGCGTGCGGCGGGTAGCCGTCAGCGCGCACCAGCCGGCCCTCGCGGGTGGTGAAGACGTCGGCGGTCTCGACCACGCTGCCCTCGGTGCGGCCGGACAGGGCCACGACCTCACGCAGTCGGCGCTGCCCGCTCGGGTCGGTGCCCACGTGCACCACGAGGTCGACGCTGGATGCCACGGTGGGGACGACGAAGGCGTGGCCGATGTTCTCCCCCGCCAGCAGCGGCAAGGTGCACATCTTGACCACGGCCTCACGCGCGCTGTTGGCGTGCAGCGTGCACATCCCGGGAAGTCCGCTGTTCAGCGCGATGAGCAGGTCCAGGCACTCCTCCTGCCGGACCTCGCCCACCACCAGCCGGGAGGGCCGCATCCGCAGCGCCTCCTTCACCAGCCGGCGCAGCGGGATCTCCCCCGCCCCTTCCAGGTTGGGCTGGCGGGTCTGCATGGCGACCACGTCGGGCAGCGGAACCCGCAGCTCGAAGACCTCCTCGCAGGTGACCACCCGCTCGCGGGCCGGGATCGCCGCGCAGAGGCAGTTCAGCAGCGTGGTCTTGCCGGCCTGCGTGCCGCCGGAGACCAGGACGTTGAGCCCGGCGGCGACCGAGGCCTCCAGGAACCGGGCCACCTGGGTCGTCAGCGTCCCCAACGCCACCAGTTCGTCCAGGCTGTGCGCCTGCAGCACGAACTTCCGGATGTTGACCGCCATGTGCCGGCGCGTGACGTCGGGGATGACCACGTGCAGCCGGGACCCGTCGGGGAGCATCGCGTCCACGAACGGCGTGCTCATGTCGATGCGCCGACCCGAGGTGCGCAGCATCCGCTCGACCAGGTCGGCCAGCTGCCCCGCACCCAGGATCGTCGTGGTCAGCTCGCTGCGGCCGCGGCGGGCGACGAAGACCCGACCCGGCTCGTTGACCCAGATCTCCTCCACCTCCGGGTCGTCCAGCCAGCGCTGCAGCGGCCCGTAGCCGGCGACCCGGTCGAGCACGTCCCGGGCCACCCCGTCCGGGTCGCCGATCGGCGGCAGCGCCGAGGACAGCGACCGCTCCGAGTAGTCGGCGACCACGTCCCGGACGAGCAGCCGCACCGGAGCCGGGTCGGTGAACGGGTCGAGCCCCCGCCGGCGGATCAGCTCCCGCACCTCGCCGTCGACCAGGTCGACGACAGAGCTCACAGCCGGCACGACACCCCCGTTGAACAGCCACTTGGTCGTCTTGAGTGCGGTGACTGTAAGGGAACGGAACCGTCTCTTGCCGGGCTCCTGTGGACAAACTGTGACGAACGACGGCCACGTTCACCCGATCAGGTGAACGCTCGGGGCGTTCGCCCGTCACTGTCAGCTGTCAGCCGGGTTGCCACGACGCGTGGCGGTGACCTCCGCACTCATGTCACATCCGCGGGCCGGGCGGCGTCTTGATGCCAGGACACCCACCCGAGGAGGAGTCATGGCCAGCACCACCAGGATCCCCAAGGCCGAGCTGACCGGCGTCTACGGCGCGATCGTGAAGCGGATGTCGCGCCGGATGTTCGGCGAGGTCGCCGAGCCGGTCGAGGTCGCCTGGCACAACCGCAAGATCGTCGACTTCAGCTTCACCGTCGGCCGCAAGTCGAAGAAGTGGGACCGCTGCAACGCGGACCTGAAGTCCTTCGCGCACATGGCGGTAGCCAGCCTGGTCGGCTGCAGCTGGTGCCTCGACCTCGGCTACTTCCTGGCCGCCAACGAGGGCCTTGACCTCACCAAGGCCCGGGAGGTGCCGCGCTGGCGGGAGTCGGACGTGTTCACCCCGGTCGAGCGCGACGTGCTGGAGTACGCCGAGGCGATGACCCAGACCCCGCCCACGGTCACCGACGAGCTGTCCGCCCGGCTGCTCGGCCTGCTCGGGGCGCCGGCCATGGTCGAGCTGACCGCCTTCGTCGCGCTGGCCAACCTCTACACCCGCAGCAACACCGCGCTGGGCATCGAGTCCCAAGGCTTCGCCGCCGCCTGCGACCTGGCGCCGCTGGCCGAGCCCTCGGGGAGCTGACCGACGATCTCCGGCCGGGCAGCGGGCCACCCTGGTGGAGCGGGTGCTGCGCACGTCAGATCGCCGTGTCGTTGTCCCAAGCCTCACACGCGCCGAGCGGGGACGACCCCGGTGGGGCGCCGGACGGTGCCCCACCGGGGTCGTGCTCAGTCCTCGGGTCGCCAGTCCTCGGCCTGCCAGCGGTAGAAGACGTGGGCGACCGAGTCCTTCGGGGCCTGCCACTTCTCGGGGCGGTAGGGGCTGACGTAGGGACTGAGCCCCTCCATGACCTTGGCGAAGGCCGGCCTCAGCGACTCGTGGTCCTGCCGCACGGTCGCGGCCATCTCCCTGTCCTGCTCGAGGAGGTGCACGAACACGTCGTCGATCGAGTACAGCCAGCGCCCGGTGACGCCGGTCTCGCGTGGCAGCGGCCCCGCGTCGGACTCGGTGAACACCCGCGCGATGTCGGGTTCCGAGCCGGGCTTCATCCGCTGGACGATCACCGTCAGCTCCCCGCCAGCGGGGACGTCCCCCTCCGGCACCCAGTGGTAGAACTCCTTGGCGACGGAGTGGGACGGGTTCTCCCAGTAGCTCGGGTACGGCGTCACGTACGGTCCGATGGCCTCGGCGATCTTCTCGAACGCCGGCAGCCCGCGGCGCTGGCCGGAGATCGCCGGGTCCTGCTTGCGTTCGACGATGTGGATGTACAGGTCGTCGTGCGAGAGCAGGACCCGCCCGATGACACCGAGGTCCTGCGGTCGGGTGATCCCGTCGTAGTGGCCGAAGACAGGACCGACCTTGTCCTCGCTACCAGGGACCATGTGGCACACGATCACGTTTCTGAACGGGTGGAAGACCACGACTGCTCCTTGAGTGATTCGTTCCCAGGCGACGACGGGTGCACCGCACGGCGAAGACGCGGAGGTCCAGCTGGACGGTCACGAACTCTCGAGCTGACAGGGACACGGGTCCCAGGCGAGTGGTGTGTGGTGGGCGTCCAGGATGCTCGGCACCCGCCCGTTTCGTCCAGAGCAGTTTCGTCACGGATCGAGAAAACGCGACGGGCCGCCTCCCCGGAGGGAGGCGGCCCGTCGGTGCGGCAGGTCAGGCGCGGTTGGCGCCGCCACCGTTCGACCCGCGTTGGATGTCCTCGCGGCGGATCTGCTGGGTGACGTCGGCGGCCTGCGCGCCCCCGACGTGGCCGTCGCGGTGCGACAGCCCCGGGGCGAGCTTCTCGGCCTTGGCCTTCAGCTGCTCCGCAGCCGACCGCTCCTGCTGGGCGTGCTCGGAGCGTTCCCGGGCCTCACGCTCCGCCTCGGCGGAGCGGAGCTGGACCTCCGCCCGCTCCCGGCGCGCCCGGGCTGCCTGCTCGTCGGCGAGCGCCTGCTCCTGCTCGGCCTTCGCACCCCGGAGCTCGGCCTCGCGCAGGTGCTCGCGGGCCTGGGCCGCCTTGCGCGCCTTGCCGACCCGGGTCCGCTTGGCGGCTGCCAGGGCGATCAGCGCCAGCACGACCAGCACGGCGATGACGATGACCACGATCAGCCAGGTGTCCACAGGGGTCCTCCTCGGTCCGGGGCCCGGGAGATGCCCCGGATTGATCATCGGGAAACGCGCCGCGCCGTCAACCGCGGGTTGACGGTGACCGAATCGTCAACCTACCGTTGACGGCATGAGCAATCCGGTGCAGATGCCCCCCACCGTCCGCCTCGACGACCTCATCTCCGCCATCCAGAAGGTGCACGACGAGCCGCTGGACCAGCTCACCGACGCCGTCCTCGCCGCCGAAGCCCTGGGCGAGGTCGCCGACCACCTGATCGGCCACTTCGTCGACCAGGCCCGCCGCTCGGGCGCCTCCTGGACCGACATCGGCCGGAGCATGGGCGTGACCAAGCAGGCCGCGCAGAAGCGGTTCGTGCCCAAGGACCCGCCGCTGGACGCCGAGCAGGGCTTCACCCGCTTCACCACCCGGGCCCGGCACGTCGTCGTCGCCGCCCAGGAGGCGGCCCGCACGAGCGGCAACGCCGAGATCACCCCGGCGCACCTGGTGCTGGGCCTGCTCGTCGAGCCCGAGGCGCTGGCCGGGCGGGCACTCGTCGCCCAGGGGCTCTCGCTGGACGCCGTCCGGGAGACGGTCACCGCGACGCTGCCGCCCGCCGTCGAGGAGCTGCCCGCGCTCATCCCGTTCGGCAGCAGCGCGAAGAAGGCGCTGGAGCTCACCTTCCGCGAGGCGCTCCGGCTGGGCCACAACTACGTCGGCACCGAGCACCTGCTCCTCGCCCTGCTCGAGCTCGAGGACGGCGCCGGACTGCTCACCGGCCTCGGCGTCGACAAGGCTCGAGCCGAGGAGGACATCGCGGCCGCCCTCGCCGAGCTCGGCTGACCCCGATGAGCGGACACACAGGCTCGGCAGGCGGGCGGCACACCCGCCGTCCGCAGAACGGCGACATGCCTGCGGGAGATCTCGCCAACCACCTGGTCCTCGTCGTCGTCGACGGCCGCCGCGAGGGCTACGGCGAAGGCGTCTTGCTGCCCGAGCCGGCTGTCGTCTTGCCCGGCCTCGGCTGCATCACCGCCTACGACCTCGACGGCGGCGGCTCCTCGACCATGCTCTTCCACGGCGGGCTGGTGGACGACCCGCTGGGCGAGGGCACTGTTCGCCGCCAGCTACCTGCTGCTGGCAGCCTTCACCGCGCTTGAGGTGGCGCTGCTGCGGGCCGAGCTGCTCTCCGAGGTGCTGGTGGTGACCGCCACCTACCAGGTGCAGCGGCGCACCGTCTTCACCCGCCGAGCGCGGCTGCGCCCGGGACCGACGGGAGCGCGACGGGAGAGCGAACCGGTCCGGTCCCGTGCCCACCACCGGGCGCAGGACGGCGTCAGCCCCGCAGTACGGCTCGGTCGACCAGCGCACCCACCACGGGCGCGAGCCACTGGGCGTACTCGACGCTGATGTGGTTGTCGTCGCGGAAGACCAGCAGGTCCCCGATGACGACGGGGCACCGGTCGGCAGTGCAGAACAACGCGGAGATGTCGGCGTACTGGCCACCACCGGCGGCGGTGGCCACCGCCTCGGCTGCCGTTCCGGCATCGTCCAGAGCCCGAGCCCGGGGCAGGCCGCAGGCCGCAGCCGAGTCCAGGTGCCCGGACAGGCACGTGGGGGCGTTCATCCGCGGTGACGGGACCGCACCCAACACCAGCACGGTGGCCCCGGTGGCGCGCAGTTGCGGCACCGTGCGGGTGAGCGCGTCCGTCCACTGTCGGTCGCCGACGGTGAACCCGAAGTCCGCGCCGTAGTGGTGGGCGGTGGCCAGCACGATCAGCGCCGGGTGCTCGGCCCGCAACCGGTCCAGGACCTGCCCGCGCCACTGCTCGCACTCGGTGTACTCCCGCCCCAGGTACGGGCTCGTGATCGGCAGGTCGAGCAGCGGGCAGGTGACCTTGGTCATCGTCTCCAACCGCCACCCCCGCTGCGTGGCCACCTGCTCCATCGCCGGCTGCCACATCGCGGCATGGGAGTCACCGACCAGCGCGACCGTCGTGGGCGAGGTGGTGACCGCCGAGGCGCACTCGCCCTGGCCGATGTAGAGCCAGCTGCGCACGCAGCCGTTGACGAACACCTCGGGCTTGTCGTCCGGGGCGTCGGCCAGCGACGGGGTGAGGTTGGCCGGCACCGGCCCGACGTCGACCGAGGCCGCGACGGCGGCCTGCACCTGGCCGGTGAGGTCGTGCACGAGCGCATCCGCGGGGTCGACGGACGGCGGCGCCGGTTCCTGGTCGCCCGCCGCTCCCGCCGCCTGCAGGCTCGGGGCGTCCGCCACGGCACCGGTGCCGACCGGAGGCGGGAAGGTGATCATGGCGATGACGGCCACGGCGACGCCGGTGGCCGTCAGGCCACCGCCCAGCAGCAGGCTGCGGCCCGGTGCCTGCCGCAGCGGGGCCGCAAACCGGATCGGGTCCTCGACCAGGCGCCGGGTGAGGACGGCGAGCACCCCGCTGCCGGCGGCGACGGCGAGCCGGCCCGCCAGCGGCAGGTCGTGCCCGAGGGCGGCCGGTACCAGCAGCAGCGCCGGCCAGTGCCAGAGGTACCAGCTGTAGGAGCAGCGGCCCAGGGCCCGCAGTGGTGCCACCGCCAGGACGGTGCCCACGCCCCAGCGCACGGTTCCGCCACCGGCGATCAGCACCAGCGCCGTCCCCAGCACCGGCGCCAGCGCGGCCACCCCCGGATAGGGGGTGGCCTCACCGAACCGGATGCAGCTGTCGACCACCAGCGCCAGCCCGGCCCAGCCGGCCACCGCGGCAGTCGCAGCGGGCAGCCGGCGCCCGCTGCCCGCGGTCAGCGCCACCAGGCCGCCGACGGCCAGCTCCCAGGCACGGCTGGGCAGGGAGAAGAACGCCCACGGCGGAGAGGTCACCGTCCAGGACAGCGACGTGGGCAGGGAGCCGAGGGCGACGACGACGAGCACCACGACGAACGGCGCGACCGGAAGCGCTCCCCGGGCCGCGCGGCGGCGGAGTACGGTTCGCGCCGCCCAGGCCGTGACGATCATCAGGACCGGCCAGAACAGGTAGAACTGCTCCTCCACGCCCAGGGACCAGTAGTGCTGGAAGGGGGACGGCGGCGCGTCCGCAGCCAGGTAGTCGGTGCCCCGTAGCGCCAACCGGTAGTTGCCGACGTAGAGCGCGCTGGCGACCGCGTCGCCGAGCACCGTCCGCGCCGCCAGCGGCGGCAGCACGCACGCGGCGGCGACCGCGGTCGCAACCAGTGCCAGGGTCGCCGCGGGCAACAGCCGTCGCGCCCGGGCGCCGAAGAAGCGGGCCAGGCGGACGCCGCCCGTGCCGGCCACCTCGTGCCAGAGGAGCCCGGTGATGAGAAACCCCGAGACCACGAAGAACACGTCGACCCCGACGAAACCACCATCGAGTCCCGGCACCCCGGCGTGGAAGAGCACGACCGCGAGGACGGCCACGGCGCGCAGCCCCTCGATGTCCGGCCGGAATCCCCGTGCCCCCGGCCCGCCTGGACCCAGCTCGGTAGGACTCCCGGCCGGCGAAGAAGGGGGTGGGGGCATGGGCTGATCCCGGTGACCGCGGCAGACGTCGGCGGACCGCACTGCTCACGGGTCCCGACCGCTGTTCATCCTCGCGGCGGTCGGGACCGCGCGCACCTCACCGCCGCTCGATCAGCTCCGGGTCAGGACGGCGTCGATCAGGTGCGGCCCGGGCTCGGCCAGCGCGGCGCGGAACTGATCGGCCAGCTCCTCCGCGGTCGTGGCCCGGGTCGCCGGCACGCCCATCCCGGTGGCCAGCGCGACGAAGTCCAGCGCCGGCCCGCCCAGGTCCAGCAGCTTCCCGGCGCGCTCTCCCCCGCTCGCGGCGCCGACGTTCTCCAGCTCGGCGGCGAGGATGGCGTAGGCGCCGTTGTCGCAGACGACGGTGGTGACGTCGAGCTGCTCGCGGGCCTGGGTCCACAGCGCCTGGATCGTGTACATCGCGCTGCCGTCGGCCTGCAGCGCGATCACCGGCCGGTCGGGAGCGGCCACCGCGGCGCCGGTGGCCACCGGCAGGCCCTGGCCGATCGCCCCGCCGGTCAGCGTCAGCCAGTCGTGCGCCGGCGCCCCGACGGTGGCCCCGGGCAGGAAGTACCCGCTGGTCACCGCCTCGTCGACGACGACGGCCCGCTCGGGCAGCAGCGCCCCGACCACCTCGGCGAGGGCCTTGACGTCCAGCCGGCCGGTGGGCAGCTCCGGGCGCCGGGCCTCGGCCACCTGCGGCGTCGCGTCGGGAGCGGCCCGGTCGGCCAGCGCGAGCAGCGCGCCGGCGACGTCCTCCCCGGGCGTGGCCAGCACGTGCACGGTGCAGCCCTCGGGCACCAGCCGCCCGTCCGTCCCGGGGTAGCCGAAGAAGGCGACCGGCTCGACCGCGCCGGCCAGCACCAGGTGCTCCACGCCGTCCAACTGCTTGCGGGCCCCGTCGGGCGGATAGGGCAGCTTGAGGACGTCGGGGAGCCCGGCGCCACGCCGCATCCGGGCCGGGAAGGTCTCTGCGAGCAGCCGGGTGCCGGTGCCGGCGGCCACCTTCGCCGCCGGCATCAGCCCGGCCTCCTGCAGCGCCGTCCCGCCGAGGAAGAGGACGGTCGAGGGGCCGAGCACGTCGGCCAGCCCCTCGATCTCGACGTCCGGCACCCGGGGTGCGGCCCGCGGCCCCCGGACCGGTCCGACGGCAGCCCCCTCGCTCCAGGACACGTCGGCCGGCAGCACCAGCGTGGCCACCTGACCGGGCCAGCCGCGCGCGGCGGTGATCGCGTCGGTGGTGTCCGCGCCGACGTCCCCAGTAGTCAGCGACCGGCGCAGCCAGCCCGACACCGTGCCGGCGACCGCGTCGATGTCGGACTCCAGCGGGGCGTCCAGCCGCTTGTGACCCAGCGCGTGGTCGCCGACCACGTTGACCAGCGGGACCCGGGCGCGGCGGGCGTTGTGCAGGTTCGCCAGCCCGTTGCCCAGCCCCGGCCCCAGGTGCAGCAGGGTGGCCGCCGGCCGGCCGGTCATCCGCGCCCAGCCGTCGGCCGCGCCGGTCGCGACCCCCTCGAACAGGGTCAGCACCGCCCGCATCTCCGGCACGTCGTCCAGCGCCGCGACGAAGTGCATCTCCGAGGTGCCGGGGTTGGCGAAGCACACCTCCACCCCGCCTGCCACGAGGGTGCGGATGACTGCCTGCGCGCCGTTCACGTCGCCTCCCGGTGCCGGCCGCACGACCATGAGCGGCTCCGTCCGGCAGCCTCGCACGGGCCGCGGCGGCTGGCAGGATCGGGCCATGGTCACGAGCGGGACGACGTCCCTGAAGCCGCCTCCCGCCTGGTCCGCGCTGATCGGGCTCACCTCGCTCGGGGTCCTGCTGCAGGCGCTGTGGGCCGGCCTGTTCCTGCGCCCCGACACCGACGGCAGCACCTGGTACTCGGTGCACCAGCACGGCGCCGAGGCGACCGTGACCCTCGCCGCGGTCGCCACCGTGGCCGCCGTCGTCTGGCTCCGGCACCGCCGCGACCTGCTGGTCGGGACGGCGCTGCTGCTGGTCCTGCTGGTGGTCGAGTACTTCCTGGGCCGCGCGGGTGGCGGCAGCGTCGCGGTGCACGTGCCGCTGGCCGTGCTGCTGATGGGCCTGGCCGTCTGGCTGCCGATGGCCGCCCGGCGCCGCTGAGGCACACCGCGGTGGAGGCCCTCGTCGCCGACGTGCGCGCCGCGCTGCGCTCGGTCGCCGACCCGGAGCGGGCACGCGGGATGCAGGCCTACCTGAAGACGACGGAGCCCTGCCTCGGCGTACGGCTGCCCGAGGTGCGCCGGCTGACCCGGGCGGCGGCGACAGCGGACCCGCCGGCGACCGCAGCGGACGTCGAGCAGGCGGCGAGCGCGCTGTGGCGCGGCGCGGCGTACCGGGAGGAGCGGTATGCGGCGATCGCGCTCACCGGGCTGCCGGTGGCCCGCGGTGCCCTGGAACTCCTCCCGCTGTACGAGGAGATGATCACCACCGGGGCGTGGTGGGACCTCGTCGACGGCGTCGCCGGCCGGGTCCGCGACCTGCTGCTGGCCCACCCGGCCCAGCTGGCGCCGGTGCTGCAGGACTGGGCGCGGTCGGCGGACCGGTGGCTGCGGCGCAGCGCCGTCATCGCCCAGCTGGGCGCGCGGGACCGCACCGACCGGGCGCTGCTCGCCGAGGTGATCGAGGTCAACGCCGCGGACCCGGAGTTCTTCGTCCGCAAGGCGATCGGCTGGGCACTGCGCGACCTGGCCAAGACCGACCCGGCCTGGGTGCGCGGCTTCCTCGCCGGGCACGAGCTGAGCCCGCTGTCCCGGCGCGAAGCCGCCAGGCACTTGTCGTGAGGGCCAGCGGGGTCCTCTCAGAAGGTCAGCACCAGGCGGCCGCGGACGCCGCCGGCCTCGAGCCGGCGGTGCGCCTCCGCGGCGTCGGCGGCCGGGAACGTCTGCGCCACCCGCAGCGTCAGCTCGCCCTCCTCCACCTGCTCGCGCAGCCGGTCGAGCGCCTCGGCCTCCTCCGCGTACCGGCGTACCAGCACCGGGTGGACCCGCAGGTCCCGCTGCCCGTCACCGCGGTAGCCGCGGACGGTGGCGACCGCACCGCCGTCCTTGACCGCGGGCAGCACGGCGGCGTCCTGCACCGACCCGTCGGCCAGCCCGTCCACGCCGTCGGGGAACTGCTCGCGGATCCGGGCGGCGACGTCGTCCCCACGGCGGACGACGACGTCGGCCCCCAGCTCGCGCACCAGGTCCTCGTCGGCCTCCGCGGCGTCGGCGACGACGGTCAGCCCCTCGGTCTTCGCCAGCTGGACGACGTACCCGCCGAAGGCACCGGCGGCACCGGTCACCGCGAGGACCTGCCTGGCCTGCAGCGCCATCTTGTCCAGCGCCAGCCGTGCGGTCAGCCCGTTCATCGGCAACGTCGACGCCGCCGCGTCACCGGCACCGGCCGGCACCCGGGCGATCGAGCGCGCCGGCAGCACGATGTCCTCGCGGTAGCCGCCGTGCGCGCCGGAGGGGACGACGATGCCCATCACGTGCGCGCCGACCTCCAGGTCGGTCTGCACGCCGTCGGCGACCTCGGCGAGCACCCCGGCGACGTCCATGCCAGGGACGTAGGGGAACTCCTTGACCGGGTCGCGCCCGGCGTAGGTGCCGTTGCGGGCGTAGGTGTCCGTCGGGTTCACCGTCGCCGCCGTCACCCGCACCCGGACCTGGCCCGGACCCAGCGGCTCGGCCGGGACGTCGACCAGGTGCAGGACCTCGGGCCCGCCGAACTCCGTCACTCCGACTGCTCTCATCCCCGGCCGCTACCCCCACCGCGCCGCCGGCCACACCCATCTCCGGGTGGCGGGAGCCACACCGCGCACGCACCACTCACAGGGGACGCGTAGCCGGAGCAGGGAGCCGCACCAGCCGCGGACCCGACGGTCGTGCCATGCCCCTGCAGCACCCGAGCACCGCCGAACCGACCGCCGGCGCCGACCACCGCACACCGGTCGTCGACGTCGTCGTCCCCGTGCACGACGAGGAGACCGACCTCGAGCCCTGCCTGCGCCGGCTGCACGCCCACCTGTCCAGCCAGCTGCCCTACCCGTTCCGGATCACCGTCGCGGAGAACGCCAGCACCGACGGCACCGTCGCCGTCGCCCGGCGGATCGCCGCCGAGCTGCCCGGCATCGAGGTGCTGGTGCTGCCCGAGGCCGGCCGCGGCCGGGCGCTGCGCACCGCGTGGCTGCGCTCCCCGGCGCCGGTGCTGGTCTACATGGACGTCGACCTGTCCACCGACCTCGCCGCCCTGCTGCCCCTGGTCGCCCCGCTGATCAGCGGCCACTCCGACCTGGCGATCGGCACCCGGCTCGCGCCGTCGTCGCGGGTGGTGCGCGGCGCGAAGCGCGAGGTCATCTCCCGCGGCTACAACCTGCTGCTGCGCGGGGCGCTGGCCACCCGGCTCTCGGACGCGCAGTGCGGGTTCAAGGCGGTCCGCGCCGACGTCGCCGCCCGGCTGCTGCCGCTGGTCGAGGACACCGGCTGGTTCTTCGACACCGAGCTGCTCGTGCTCGCCGAGCGCAGCGGGCTGCGGATCCACGAGGTCCCCGTCGACTGGGTCGACGACGCCGACAGCCGGGTCGACGTCGTGGCCACCGCACGGGCCGACCTGGCCGGGATCGCCCGGATGCTGCGCGCGCTGGCCACCGGCCGGCTGCCGGTCGCCGAGCTCCGCGCCTCCCTCGGCCGCGGGCCGTTGGCCGACCCGGTCCCCGGGGTGCCGGCCGGGCTGGTCGGTCAGCTGCTCCGCTTCGCCGCCATCGGCGTGCTGTCGACGCTGGCCTACCTGGTGCTGTTCGTGGCGCTGCGCGGCGTCGTCTCCGCCCAGCCGGCGAACCTGGTCGCGCTGCTGGTGACCGCGATCGGGAACACCGCGGCCAACCGGCGGATCACCTTCGGCATCCGCGGCGGCCCCGGCGCCGGCCGCGCCCAGCTGCAGGGGCTGGTCGTCCTCGGCCTCGGCCTGGCGTTGACCAGCGGCACCCTCGCCGCCCTGCACGCGGTCACCGACGCACCGGCCCGCAGCACCGAGGTGGGCGCGCTGGTCGTCGCCAACGCGCTGGCGACCCTGCTCCGCTTCGTCCTCCTCCGCGGCTGGGTGTTCCGCCGCACGAGCCCACCCGCCCCGATC
>NZ_SJEX01000104.1 GCF_005930495.1 Modestobacter excelsi
CGCAGGGAAGGTGCCGCACCCGCCCCCCCGACCCAGGAGCACGTGCCATGACCGACCAGTTCACCCCGCAGGACCCCAGCGACGCCACTGCCCGACCGGGACCGGAGCAGCAGGTCCACCCGGGCTCCGAGTCGGACCTGGAGACGCCGGCCGACCACGGCGAGCAGTCCTACCGTGGCACCGACCGCCTGGCCGGGCGCCGTGCGCTCATCACCGGTGGCGACTCCGGCATCGGCCGCGCCACAGCGCTCGCCTTCGCCCGGGAGGGTGCCGACGTCGCCATCAGCCACCTGCCCGAGGAGCAGGACGACGCCGACGCGACGTTGCGGCTGGTCCGCGAGGCCGGACGCACCGGCGTCTCCTTCCCCGGGGACGTCCGCGACGAGCAGTACTGCTCGGACCTCGTCCAGCAGACGGTCGACCAGCTCGGCGGCCTCGACGTCCTGGTCAACAACGCCGCCTACCAGATGACGCAGAGCGGCATCGCCGACATCACCACCGAGCAGTTCGACCGCGTGCTCAAGACCAACCTGTACGCCATGTTCTGGCTGTGCAAGGCCGCGATCCCGCACATGGGGCCGGGCGCCAGCATCATCAACACCTCGTCGGTCCAGGCCTACCAGCCCACGCCCGCGCTGCTGGACTACGCCACCACCAAGGCGGGGATCGTCAACTTCACCCGCGGTCTCGCCCAGGAACTCGCGCCCCGCGGGATCCGGGTGAACACCGTCGCCCCCGGCCCCATCTGGACACCGCTCATCCCCTCGACCATGCCCCCCGAGCAGGTCGAGGACTTCGGCGCCGACACACCGCTCGGACGGGCCGGCCAACCCATCGAGGTGGCGCACGCCTTCGTCTTCCTCGCCTCCGCCGAGGCCAGCTACATCACGGGCGAGCGGATCGGCGTCCACGGCGGCATGCCCCTGCCCTGACCCCGGCCCGGACCGGTGGTGCTCCGGACCTGCTGCGGACCACACGCGGCGCCTTCCGGATGTTCGAGGGGCGAGCCGCTCCGGCCAGCACCAGTCCGTCCCGGCAACCGTGCCCTGCTGGTGACGACCGGGTCGCCGCGTGGCGCAGAGTCGACATGCCGATCGAGAGGACCTCCACTACACCCTCGCCCGGCCGGCTGTCCCTCGGCCTCGGGTGACCCATCCCTCGGCGTCAGACAGTGGTTCGAGGTCGGGACAGCTTCCCAGGGACTGCCGCCCGCCCGGTCGGTGAGCGTGTCCAGGTGGACGCCCACCGACTCGAACGCGGCAGCGGCGGTCTCGAAGTCGACCGGACGGCGGAGGGCGAGCAGCCGCGCCTCCTGCTCCGGGCGGAGGCCATGCTCGACAGCAGTTCCACGACGTGCTGGCGGATGATCTGCGAACCGCTGATTGAACACGTCAACTCCCGGGCTGATCCGTGCGGTGAGCCCCTCCAGCGTCGAGCCCACCGCTGGGAGAGCACAAGGGAGAAGGCCCACCGGCCAGGCTGCGGGTGCCGTCATCTCGACGACCGCTGCGAGGACCATGGCGGCCACCTCGTCGGGCTCGGACACCGAACTCGTCTGCGGGCGCCCGGGACCAGGAGGCGCGGGGCACGCTGAGCTGTGGGCAGTCGAAGAAGGCGCCGAGGCCGGCGGCGGGGTGCTGACCGTGATCGGCAAGGAACGGGCCGAGTTCAGCGCGGACGGTAGGGCTGGCGTGGGTGAGGAACTGCCAGGTCAGATCGAGCAGTTCCGCGGTGATCGCGTCACGGCTGGGCCCGGCCGACGAGTTCGTGGTTCCCGGCCGGTCCGAGCTCGTGACACCCGAGGAAAGGACACCACGATGTCAGAGCTTCTCGTCGACTTCATCACCTCCCTCGACGGCTGCGCATCGGGAGAGGGCTGGCCCGGGTTCTGGGGCCTCGAGGGCCCGGAGTACCTCGCTTGGCTCGGCGAGCAGCCCGAGGTCACCTACCTGATGGGAGCGAACACCTACCGCCTGATGTCGGGCTTCGCCGCGGGTGAGGTCCCGAATGGCCAAGACGAGTTCAGGGCCGAGGAAGGGGCGTCCGTCGACGAGCTCACGCGAGCGTCCAAGGTGGTGTTCTCCTCCTCGCTCGAGGAGCCACTGGCATGGGCCAACTCCACGCTCATCCGCGCCGACGCCGTCGAAGCAGTCCGCGCCATGAAGGAGAACGGCTCGGGGCTCCTCAGCACGATCGGCAGCCTCAGCCTGTGCCGGTCCCTGCTCAAAGCCGGACTCGTCGACCGCTTCCGGGTCGGGATGTTCCCGGTGATCACCGGGGCCACGGGCGAAGAACGCATCTACGACGGCTACCCGGACGTCGCCCTCGAGATGATCGAGCACCGGACTTTCGACGGCCGCATCCAGCTGGTCGAGTACAGGCCACGCGTGCTCGAGCACCCGCCGCTCGGCGCCCCTGCCTGACGTCGCCCCGTCCGCCGGTGTCGAACGCCACCACCGCCCGCCGCCTCTTCGAACTGGTCGAGCCCATTGCCGTCGTCACGTACCTGGCGCCTGAGCCGACCGAAGCGGTGAGGGCGCTCGGCGCCCAGACGACGTGGGACACCCCATTCGCGGGACGGGCCGCCCACGAGCGGGCGACGACGACGCTGGTATTGACCGCGCTGAACCATGCGCTGCCCGCCCGCGACGTGCGAGCCGGCGAATAGATCCGGGGGCCGGGGCGGAGGAGAACTTGAACGTCTGCGCCCGCCACGGCTGCACGCCGAAGCGGTGCCAGATGCGCGCGATGGTGGCGTGCGAGATCGGTGTGCCCTCGCCGGCCAGCGCCGCGGCCAGCAACCGGGAGGTCCAGTGCGTCGCGCCGAACCGATCCGGCGGCTCGGTCAGCGTCAACTCCAGCACCCGCTCCCGCAGCGCCTCCGGCGATTGCGCCAGCTTGCCCGACCGCGGCAGATTCTCCAGCCCGGCCAAGCCCTGCTCGGCGTAGCGACCCCGCTAGGTCACCACCGTTCCCTCGGCGCAGCCGACGATCGCCGCGATTTTCTTGCCGGGCACTTGAGCCGCGGCCAGCAGCACGATCCGGGCCTGCTCAACCACCCGGGCCGGCGCCACCCTTGTCCCAGACCCGGTGCGCCAGCTCGCCGATCGGCATCCGGTACCTCGACCGTCCGCACGTGCGCAGGCATAGGAAATCGTCGACCCCGCGCCGTAATCAAATCAAGGAGCACCGTGACGGAGCACTGGCTGGATGGCGCCCACCTTGTATGGCCTGTGCAAACCGCTGTCGCCCTTGTCGGCGCACTGTCGCCGCCGCCAAGCGCTGGGGCATCCTGGCCTCCCCTGCCACTTGAGCAGGCAGTGTTCGGTAAAACTGCAGCCCTGATTGCGAGTGCCTTCCGTCACCGGCTTGTGCCATCGGGGCGGAGTCGAGCTGTTACCGCGTCGATGACGCCGCCTTGGCGGAAGGCCGCGTTGATGAACCTTTGACGGCGCGGTGACGCACCTACCGCAGACTGTTGCTGTTCGACAGCGGCGGCTGGCAACATCCCTTGTGCGAAGAACCTATTCGAGTCCTCAAGCTTCGAGGCTTCCGCCCGTAGTGCAGGCACACTACGTCGGCAAGCCGGACGTGACGGCGTGCACTTCAGTAGTAAGCCCGGAGATCAGCATGAATGTATGGGCATCTGTGATTACTGCAGTTATAGGCGCCTCGCTTGGTGCGACGCTCGCCTATTGGCTACAAAGGGCGCGTCCCATCGTCATTATAGACAGCATCCGACTTACCGTCGAGCGATCTAGCGACAAAGTAAGAACAAGAGTCAGCCGATCCCTTGAGCAGGCCTTGAAGGCCTATGAGCGGGAGCTTGGGTTCAGCAGCAGCTCGGGCAAAGGCGCAATCGAGACGGAGCAGGACTATGTTACGGCGCTCACTAGGGCTCAATCAGCGCTCGAGGACGAAATCGAGACCGCGCTTCCCCGCTTAAAAGACATGGCACGCAAGCTGCGCGAGGACGTGATAAGCGATGATTACGAGTCTATGGACCGACACTTCGCGAGAGACTCCTCAGTCCTATGGGAGCCGCTAGCAACGGCTATCGTTCGGGGGCAATTCAGCTTCCCGATGGTCAGCCCAGGCGACAAAGCCCGGGGCTTCTTGCAGAAGCCGAAAGAAGATACCAAATTTCATGATACCGAAGAGTTATCCAACGAAGTCGTCATCGATATGCCGGGTCCGTATAGAGTGGCGCTCGGCTTCATCAATGCTAGCGGAGTCAAGGACTCGAAACTTGAAAGCGCAGGGAAGCGGCTCGCCAATGCAATCAAGTACCGAAACCGGTCGGACCTTCTCATAGCGATTCAGGGCATCCGCACCATTGCGGAGGACCGACTTGTCAGGGTGAAAGAGCTGGCGGATAAAGTGGCTCAGGAACTTGAGCCCCATAAACGTTTCGTCATCGAGGGAACGGTCGCTAACTCTGGCCGAACGTCCTTCTCCGTCTCTAATCTGTGCAAAATGGTTATCGCGATGAAGGGATATCCGTCCAGTGGCGGCACGGACGAGTTGCAGGACGATGTCGAAATACTCCTCGACCTAGGGGTCCCCTCAGCCGCTAAGGCGTTGGAAGTTTACGTCAACACCGATAAGGAAACGTATAGTGGTGTTCAAGGGGAGAAGGGTATTGACTACTCTACCCCGCTACTCGTGCAGTCGGGTCAATCTCAACGCTTCACCTGTGTCTCCAACACGGCCACAAGCCTGCCACTGTCGGTTGAACTTTTACAGGCCTTCAAGGGCGGGAATGAGGACTGCTACATTGCTCTCAGCTCTATAAGAAATCGTAGACGTCAGTTCGCTGTGATGTACTCGAGGCGGGTCAAATTCCGCGACCTCGCGCGTGCAGCCGACTTGCCCCGGCAACCATCGCGGAAGCGGATTGGCCGAAACAGGTAATTTCTCACAATTCTAAACTTTGCGGTCTGGCCGCCGAATCTTTGACTGGCCCACAGTCGTCGACATCGGCGTTCAGCGCTACGAAATTGTCAAGGGCGAAGGTCGCGCCGGTCAACTCTGACGGAAAGGACTGTTGACGTGCCGGACTTAGAGCGCCTTCACAGCTTCAAGGAAGTCGCCGTCGGATCGTTCCTTCTGCCCATAGGAGGTCCTGCTGGTCCGCTGCCTTGTGCGGCGTTGATCGCGGCCGGCGAGCTGGGCGGACGAAGATGATCGTGAACCGGGCACACAACCGCAGCTCGATGTCGTAGGTGACCCGGCGGCCGAATCGCCGACTTGCGTCCCACCGCCTTCACCAGAGCACCGGGCGGGTCATGTGTCACCCGTTGCACGGGCTGTAGGCGTGCCTGGTAGCAGACCAGTTCACCTTTCCCTGAGAGGGTCGCTCGGCTGAGCGCAGTCGATCGCGGCGCTAGTGGTCCGTATCTGACGTCGTCTTGGTGTTTGCGGTTCCGCAGGTGGGTGGCCTTGGCGATGATCGTGTGGCGGTCTTTGGTCCAGGTGAACGGGATGCAGCGGTCGTTCCAGGCGTCGATGAACCGCTCAATCGCGGTGCTCAGGTCGGCGATGGTAGGAAAGCGGCCGCGGCGCAGCGCCTGGCGGGTGATGATTGAAAAGAACGCCTCGACCAGGTTGAGCCAGGAGCCCGAGGTCGGGGTGAAGTGCAGGTGCACCCGCCGATGACGCTGCAGCCAGGCCCGGAACGCGGGGTGCTTGTGGGTGGCGTAGTTGTCGACAACCACGTGCAGTTCTCGGCGGGGGTACGCGGCGGCCACCTGCTGCAAGAAGGCGCCGAACTCCTGGTGGCGGTGCCGGTCGGTGCAGGCATCGGTCACCCGCCCGGTGGCCACCTCCGGCACGGCGATGAGCGTGGGGGTGCCGTGGCGAACGTAGTCGAAGCTGGCTCGCTCCGCCGATCCGGGCAGCACGGGGAGCAACGGGGCGCTCCCCTCCAGCGCCTGCCGCTGCGGTTCCTCATCCACGCAGAGCACCACCGCCTTGGTCGGCGGGCGCAGATACAGCCCGACGACGTCGCGGATCTTGGCCTCCAGCTGCGGGTCGGTGGAGAACTTGAATCGCCCTCTGCGCGTTCGGCGGTCTGCGGCTTGGGGAAGCGGCGGCTCTCAAGGTCGGCGACGTCGACTTCCTCCGGCGCCGGGTGGCGGTCAGCCAGCAGGTCCAGCGGGGATCTGGTGGCACCGTGGAGCTGCGGGCCCCCAAGCACGGCTCCGAGCGGACGGTCGTCGTCCCCGACCGACTGCTCACCCTCATCGCCGGACACGTAGACCGTCACCTGATCGCCGGCGGTCCCGAACGATGGCTGTTCCCCACCCCGACCGGGACCCCGCCGCACCAGAACACCGTGGCCTACCAGTGGCGCAAAGCGACGTCAGCAGTCGGCCTCACCGGCCTCCGGTTGCACGACCTCCGGCACTTCTTCGCCTCCGGGCTGATCGCCTCCGGCTGCGACGTGGTCACTGTGCAACGGGCCCTCGGGCACGCCTCGGCGACCACGACGCTGAACACCTACGGACACCTGTGGCCCGATGCGGACGACCGCACACGAGCCGCCACGGACGGCCTCATGTCCGCAGCACTCGACATTCCTGCGGACTCTGTGCGGACTGAGCGACGCAAACAGGCTCCTGACCAGCAGGTTCACGGCTCGTCAGACGTTGAAGCGGAACTCCACCACGTCGCCGTCGGCCATGACGTAGTCCTTGCCCTCGATCCGCACCCAGCCGCGGGACTTGGCCTCGGCCATCGACCCGGCCTCCATCAGCTGGTCGAAGCTGACGACCTCGGCCTTGATGAAGCCGCGCTGGAAGTCGGTGTGGATCACCCCGGCCGCCTGCGGGGCGGTGGCGCCGACCGGGATCGTCCAGGCCCGCGACTCCTTGGGTCCGGCGGTCAGGTAGGTCTGCAGCCCCAGGGTCCGGAAGCCGACCCGGGCCAGCTGGTCCAGGCCCGGCTCGTCCTGCCCGATCGAGGCCAGCAGCTCGGCCGCCTCCTCGTCGGGCAGCTCGATCAGCTCGGACTCAGTCTGCGCGTCGAGGAAGATCGCCTCGGCCGGCGCGACCAGTGCGCGCAGTTCGTCGAGCACCTCGGTGTTGGCCAGCTCGTCGGCATCGACGTTGAAGACGTACAGGAACGGCTTGGTGGTCAGCAGCGTCAGCTCGCGCAGCGGCTCGGGGTCGACCCCGGCAGCGAACAGCGTCGTCCCCTTGTCGAGCACCTCCTGCGCGGCGACGGCGGCGTCGTGCAGCGCCTTGCGCTCCTTGTCCTTGCGTGACTCCTTCTCCAGCCGCGGGATGGCCTTCTCCAGCGTCTGCAGGTCGGCCAGCACCAGCTCGGTGTTGATCGTCTCGATGTCGTCGGCCGGGTCCACCTTGCCCTCGACGTGGACGACGTCGGGGTCGGTGAAGACCCGGATCACCTGGCAGATCGCGTCGCTCTCGCGGATGTTGGCGAGGAACTTGTTGCCCAGCCCCTGGCCCTCGCTGGCGCCGCGCACGATCCCCGCGATGTCGACGAAGGACACCGTCGCCGGGATGATCTTCTGCGAGCTGAACACCTCGGCCAGCTTGCCCAGCCGCGGGTCGGGGACGCCGACGACGCCGACGTTGGGCTCGATCGTGGCGAATGGGTAGTTCGCGGCGAGCACGTCGTTCTTGGTCAGCGCGTTGAAGAGCGTCGACTTGCCGACGTTGGGCAGGCCGACGATCCCGATGGTGAGACTCACGGGAGACCAGCTTACGGGCGTCCGGCTACACCGACGGCGGGACGAGGATCTCGGTGCCGTCGGGGCGGTAGGTGTGCCATCGGCCGCCGGGATCTCGTTCGATGCGGAACCCGTGATGCACTTTCGTGTGGTGGCGTTCGCAGAGCAGCCCGGAGTTCTCCAGGGTGGTCTCCCCGCCGAAGATCCAATGGATCAAGTGGTGCACGTCGCACCAGTAGGTCGGGGCGTCGCAGCCGGTGAACACGCAGCGCCCGTCCCGCTGCTCGACGGCCTTGCGCAGCCCGGGGGTGACCACCCGGTGGTCCCGGCCCAGGTCCAGCGGCACCCCGTCGGGGCCCATCACGATGCGGGAGATGGCACCGTCGCAGGCCAGCCAGCGCGCGCGGGCCGCGGAGATCTGCCCACCAAACCCGGTCCCGGCCGCACCCGGTCCGGTCGCGGGGCTGATGAGGTCGTCGATGTCGAGGTGGAGCACCACGTGCGGCTTCACCGTCCGCAGCTTCGGCAGCTGGCCTGAGCCCAGCGCGTTGTCGCACAACTGGACGAGGGCGTCGGCCAGCTGCTGCGCCCTCGTGCGGGTGTCGCCCTTGGGCCGGTCGGCCTGCACGAAGGACTCCAGCGCGGCCTCGAACTTCTCCCCGCCCACCGCGTCGAGCTCGCCGTGGATGGACCGGTGCCCGTCGGCGTGCCGGGTGATCTGCACCCGACGACCCTCGGTCGGGTCCGGTTCGGTGCCGTCGGGGTCCAGGGCCTGCCGGTAGTGGTGCACCACCTGCGGCAGCCGGTCATGGGCCTCACCCTCGGCGACGGCGACCAGCGCCCGGTCGACCGCCCCGAGGTCGACGTCCTGCTCGGCGGCGGCGGCCCGCTCGGCCTCCCCGGCGATGGGGGCGATGGTCGCGACCTGGGCGGCGGTGAGCGTGCCGGCGGCGAACGCCGCCGCAGTGGCCGGCAGGTGCTCCAGCGCCCGGCCCGACCGCACCAGCCGCCCGGCCTCACCCGCGGTCAGGTGGCCGTGCCCGCGCAGCCAGGAGGCCACCGTCTTCGTGCCGTCGTGCTCAGCGGCCTGGGTGCGGTCGGCGTGCCGGACGGTGCGGGTCAACTCCGCGGTGGCCCGGTTGACCACGGTCAACAGCAGGGTGGCCCGGTCCAGCACCGCACCCGGAGGAAGGGCGAAGAGGTCCTCGGCGGCCAGGGCGTCCAGCGCGGACTGCAACTCCCCCACCGGACACCCCCTCCACCACTTCGAACACGTGTACGAAGTCTAGCGGTGACAGGGATGCCCGACAAGACATATCCGCAGCTCAGAGCGCGGTCCACAGATGTACGGACCCCCTTGACGGGAGCGGTGAAGGCACGACCGCCGAGGGGAAGCGGGAGGTCAGGAGCCGGGGCCGGGGAGCAGGCCGCGCTCGACGGCCACCAGCACCGCCCGCGTGCGGTCGTCGACGCCGAGCTTGGCGAACACCCGCAGCAGGTGGGTCTTCACGGTCGCCTCGCCGATGAACAACTGGCGACCGATCTCGGCGTTGGTCAACCCGCGGGAGACACCGGCGAGCACCTGCAGCTCGCGGGCGGTCGGCGCCTCGACGGCCGGCGCGCGCATCCGGGACACCAGCTTGGCCGCCACCGGCGGCGCGAGCACGGTCTCCCCGCGGGCCGCGGCGCGGACGGCGTCCGCCAGCTGCGGCAACGGGGTGTCCTTGAGCAGGTAGCCCGTCGCGCCGGCCTCCACGGCCCGCACGATGTCCGCGTCGGTGTCGTAGGTGGTCAGCACCAGCACCCGGACGCCGGGGTGCGCGGCGGCGATCCGGCCGGTCGCCGTCACGCCGTCCATCCGCGGCATCCGCAGGTCCATCAGGACGACGTCCGGCCGGTGCTCGGCGACCGCGGCCAGCGCCTCCAGCCCGTCGGCGGCCTCCCCGACGACGTCCAGGTCGGGCTGGGCGGCGAGCCAGCCGACCAGCCCGCCGCGCACCACCGGGTGGTCGTCGACCACCAGCACCCGGGTCATCGGTCGGCTCCCGGCACCCGCACCGTGACCCGGGTGCCCTCGCCCGGCGCGGACGCCACGTCGACGGCACCGCCCACCTGCGCCGCCCGGTCGCGGAGCCCGGCCAGCCCGACCCCCTCGGCCGCCGCGACGTCGAAGCCCACACCGTCGTCCTCGACGTGCACCGAGACCTGACCCGACGGACCTGTCCCGACCCGGCTCAGCCGCAGCACCACCGCGCTCGCCGACGCGTGCCGCCGCACGTTGGCCAGCGCCTCCTGGGCGCCGCGGAGCAGCACGATCTCCTCGGCGCGGGACAGGCTCGCGCCCTCGCCCAGCGCGGACGTGTCCAGCCGGGTGGCGAGCCCGGTCTCCCGGCCGAACCGCTCGGCGAGCCGCTGCAGCGCCTCCACCAGGGTCGAGGAGTCCAGCGGGACCGGCGCGAAGGCCGCCACCATGGCCCGCGCCTCGCCGAGGTTCTCCCGGGCCACCTCCTCGATCAGGGCCACCCGCTCGGCGGCCGCGCCGGGGTCGGCCGGCAGCTGGGCCGCGGCGGTCTGCGCGAGGACGACGATGCTGGTGTAGCCCTGCGCGAGGGTGTCGTGCACCTCCCGGGCCCACCGCTCCCGCTCGGCCGCGACGCCCCGCTCGTGGTGCGCGGCCGCCAGCTCGTCGCGGGTGGCCTCCAGCTCGGCGATCAGCTCGTCCCGCTGCACGCTCAAGGTGACCAGCCGGTGCACCCACAACCCCATCAGCAGGCTGAGCGCCATGCCGACGAGCGTCTCCCCCGGCCCCCACAGCTGCTCGTCACCGCGACTCCACGCGACGAACGGACCGACCGTGGCGGCCGCGGCGAGCAGGAGGGTCCACAGGATCCCGGCCGGCAGTGCGCCGGTGACGAACCAGACCAGTGGGTAGGCGGCCCACATCACGAACAGCAGCGACGGCTGCTCCCAGGCGAGCACCCCCACGACGGCGACCTGGACGGTGAGGAACACGGCTGCCCGCCGGCCACCGGAGTGCACCACCGCCCTCCCCCCGAGCAACACGTAGCCGAGCACCCACGCGGCGAGCGCGACCACCAGCACCGGCCGGGACGCGTCGGCGTCCAGCGCCTGGACCAGCGCCACGGTGGCTGCGACGGCGAAGGCGAGGTGCAGGACCGCGCCGACAACCCGGGTCGTGCCGGGCGGCAACGGGCCGCGGCCGTCGTCCCGGGGCGGGACGACGGCAGCGCGCCAGCCGGACGCCGGGCTCATCCCTCGGCCCGGCGCCAGCGGAAGGTGCGCACGCAGATCACGGTGCCGATGATCACCCAGGCGACCAGCACCAGGGCAGTCCTCCCGTGCTCCCATCCCCCGGCGACCTCGAACGCGCCGGCCTGTTCCGGGAGGAACGCCGAGCGCATCCCCTGGGTGAGCCACTTCAGCGGCAGGAGCGCTGACAGCTGCTGCATCCACCCCGGCAGCTCGAGGAAGCCGAAGAACACCCCGGAGAAGAACTGCAGGACGATCGCGAACGCCGACACCGCGGTCGTGGTCGAGCTCGCGCTCCCCGGCAGCGCCGACACCGCCACGCCCAGCACCGTGCCGGCCAGCGCGCCGAGCGCAGCGACCCAGCCGAAGGTCAGCCAGTGCGCGAGGTCGACCGGCATCGGGACGTCGAAGCCGTAGCGGGCCACCGGCAGCAGCAGCGCCAGCTGGGCGGCCACCGACACCAGCACGAGCCCTGCCTTGCCGGCGAAGTACGCGGCGGGCGGGGTGCCCAGCACCTGCAGCCGCTCCAGCTGCCCGGCCTCCCGCTCGGTCGCGATCGCCGTCCCCACCGCCTGGAAGCTGATCAGCATGATGCCGGTGGCCGCGATGCCGGCCAGGAAGTACTGGGCGAACGGGATGTCG
This sequence comes from Modestobacter excelsi, assembly GCF_005930495.1. GTDB lineage: Bacteria > Actinomycetota > Actinomycetes > Mycobacteriales > Geodermatophilaceae > Modestobacter > Modestobacter excelsi. The sequence continues at coordinate 11,609 of NZ_SJEX01000104.1, forward strand.
CCCGGCCGCTCCTCGTCGCCGAGCACCGACGCGAAGATCACCATCATCACGACCGGGTAGGCGAAGGCGAACACCACCTGCTGCCGCTCGCGGCCGAACAGCCGGAGCTCCAGCGCGGTGCGCGCCAGTGCGATCCGCGCGGTCGACGGCGGAGCGGGGCGGTCGGTCAGGACGGCGGTCATCGCGGGTCTCCCTGCTGGGTGGCGCCGACCAGCTGGAGGTAGACGTCCTCCAGGCCGGGGCGGGTGACGGACAGGCCCGGCACCTCGTGCGGGGCAGCGGCGAGCAGGTCGCGCAGGACGAGGGACGGCGTCTCGGTGCGCACCTCGCGCCAGCCGCCGTCCTCCCGCCAGCGCACGGTGGCCACCCGGCGCAGCTCGGCGCCGAGCTCGGCCGGTGCGGCCACCTCGACCAGCCGGCCGCCGGCGACGACGCCGACCCGGTCGGCCAGCTCCGCGGCCTCGTCCAGGTAGTGGGTGGTGAGCAGCACCGTCGTCCCGCCGGCCCGCAGGTCGCGGACCAGCTGCCAGAACTGCCGGCGGGCGGCCGGGTCCATCCCGGTGGTCGGCTCGTCGAGGAAGACCAGCTCCGGGTCCCCCTGCACCCCGAGCGCGACCGCCAGCCGGCGGCGCTGGCCGCCGGACAGCCGGCCCACCCGGGTGCCGGCCTGCTCGGTGAGCCCCACGGCGGCCAGCAGCTCGGCGGTGGGCCGCGGGGTGGCGGTGTAGTGCGCGAAGTGGTCGAGGGTCTCCCGGACGCTGAGCTCCTGGCCGGCGCCCTCGCCCTGGCTGACGACGCCGATCCGGGCCCGCCAGTCGCGACCCGCGACGGCCGGGTCCTCGCCGAGCACGAGCACCTCGCCGGCATCCCGCCGGCGCACGCCCTCGAGGACCTCGATCGTCGTCGTCTTGCCCGCCCCGTTCGGGCCGAGCAGCGCGAAGCACTCGCCCCGCCGCACCTCGAGGTCCAGGCCGTCGAGGACGGGTCGGCCTCCGTAGCTCTTCCCCAGGCCGCGGACGGCCACGGCCGGCGCTGTGCCGGTCGGGGTCGCCGGCGGTGCCAGCTGCGTCGATGTCATGCACCGAGCCTGTCGCCGGGCGGCAGCGCCGGGGACCACCGGAGTGTGGGTCCGCCGTCCACCGATCGGTGGACGGCGGGACCGGCCCACCCCCTCACCGTGGCGTCCGAAAGCCGCCAGTCAGCGCCCGCTGGTGGTGCCATGCTCGTGCCATGACCGAGACGCTGGAGCGGGGACGGCTGGACACGGAGCACTGCTACCGCGCCGTGACCAGCCGGGACCCGCGCTTCGACGGCTGGTTCGTGACCGCGGTGCACAGCACCGGCATCTACTGCCGCCCGTCGTGCCCGGCGCGCACGCCGCTGCAGCGCAACGTCGAGTTCCACTCCACCGCGGCCTCGGCGCAGGCGGCCGGCTTCCGCGCCTGCCGCCGGTGCCGGCCGGACGCCGTCCCCGGCTCCCCCGAGTGGGACGTGCGCGCCGACGTCGTCGCCCGGGCGATGCGGCTGATCGCCGACGGCGAGGTGGAGCGCGGCGGCGTCGGCGGGCTGGCCGGCCGGCTCGGCTACTCCGAGCGCCAGCTGCACCGGCTGCTCACCGCCGAGCTCGGCGTGGGCCCGCTGGCGCTGGCCCGGGCGCAGCGCGCCCAGACCGCCCGGCTGCTGATCGAGACGACGCTGCTGCCGATGGCCGACGTCGCCTTCGCGTCCGGCTTCGCCTCCATCCGGCAGTTCAACGACACGGTCCGGTCGGTGTTCGGGACGACGCCCTCGGCGCTGCGCCCGGCCACCCCGCGCAGCGACGGGGGCAGCCCCGGGTGGCTCACCCTGCGGCTGGCCGCCCGCGCCCCCTTCGCCGCCGACGAGGTGCTGCTCTTCCTCGGCGCGCACGCCACCCCGGGCCTGGAGGAGTGGGACGGGACGACGTTCTCCCGCGTGCTCGACCTGCCGCACGGGCCCGCCGTCGTCCGGCTCTCCCCCGCTCCCGACGGGAGCGCGGCGGTCACCGCCCGGCTGCGGCTGCACGAGCTGCGCGACCTCGGGGTGGCCGTCACCCGCTGCCGGCGGCTGCTGGACCTGGACGCCGACCCGACCGCCGTCGACGCCGTGCTGGGCGCGGACCCCGCGCTCGCGCCGCTGGTCGCCGGGGCGCCGGGACGCCGGGTGCCGACCGCGCCGGACGCCGAGGAGCTCGCCGTCCGGGCGGTGCTGGGCCAGCAGGTGTCGGTGGCCGGCGCCTGCACGCTCACCGCCCGGGTGGTGGCCGCCGCGGGACGCCCGCTGGCCGAGCCGGTCGGCACCCTCACCCACGCCTTCCCCCGTGCCGCCGACCTGGCCGACGCCGACCTGTCCGCGGTCGGTCTCACCGGGGCACGGCTGCGCACGGTGCACACGCTGGCCGCGGCGCTGGCCGAGGGCGCCGTGGTGCTGAACCCCGGGTCGGACCGGGAGGAGGCCCGGCGGCAACTGCTCGCCCTGCCGGGGATCGGCCCGTGGACGGCGGCCCTGGCCGGGCTGCGCGGCCTGGCCGACCCCGACGTGTGGCTCCCCGGCGACCTGGCGCTGCGCCGCAGCCTGGCCGCAGTGGGCAGCTCCGACGCCGAGGCCGACGAACGCTGGCGGCCGTGGCGCTCCTACGCCGTGATGCACCTCTGGGCGCTCGCCGTCCCCGCGCTCTTCACCCGCGGTCCCCTCTCCGATCGGAGCCAGTCATGAGCACCGCCCCCGCCCGGTTCGCCTGCGTGGCGACCCCGCCCGGCCCGTTCACCGTCGTCGTCACCGCCGGCGCGGACGGCGAGGACGTCGTGCTCGCCAGCGGCTGGACCGACGACGTCAGCGACCTGCTGCCCGTCGTCCACCGGTCGCTGCGGCCGACCTGGGTCGAGCGCGCCGAGACCCTGCCGGTGCTCGACGTCGTCGCCGCGTTCACCGCCGGGGACGTCGCCGCGATCGACGCCGTGCCGGTGCGGCAGCGGTCCGGCCCGTTCCTCACCGACGCCTGGGAGGTGCTCCGCACCGTGCCCGCCGGCCAGCCGGACACCTACGCCGAGTTCGCCGCCCGGTGCGGGCGCCCGTCGGCGGTCCGCGCGGCGGCCGGCGCCTGTGCGCGCAACGCCGCGGCGCTGTTCGTGCCCTGCCACCGGGTGCTGGCCACCGGCGGCGGGCTGGGCGGCTTCCGCTGGGGGACGCCGGTCAAGCGCTGGTTGCTCGACCACGAGGCGGAGCACGCCCCCGTCGCGGCCTGAGCCGCGCCGGTCAGACCGGTGCGGACAGCTCCAGGTTGATGTCGTCGGGGTCCTGGACCGACAGGATCGCCAGGCCCAGGCCGTCGAGCTCGTCGACCTGCCCGTGCACCACCCCGGCCTCGTCGAGCCGGGCGGCGGCCGCCCGCAGGTCCGCCAGCGAGCCCAGCGCGAGGCTCAGGTGGTCCAGCCCGACGCGGGTGGACTCGAAGACGTCGCCGGCCGCCGCCACCGGGCGCAGCCCGACGAGCTGGTCGCCGACCGGGAACACGCACCCCCCGAAGAGCCGGGCGGGGTCGTCGCGCACGCCCGGCTCGTCGACCCGGTCGCTGAAGTCGAACGCCGGGTCGACGCCGAGCAGCGAGCGGTAGAAGGCCTTGGAGCGGGCGATGTCGGTGACGGTGAGCCGGACGTGGTGGATGGCCTGCGGCCTGGCCAGCGGGGTCTCGGTCATGCCGCCACTGTGGAACACGCGGACCACCGCCGCTCACCGGGAACTGTCGGACCCCTGAGGCAGGCTCCTCACCATGGACGCCGCCTCCCTGCTCCTCGGGCTCCTCGTCGGCGCGCTGCTGGCCACCGCCGTGACCCTCGGCATCGTGGCGTTGCGCGGCCGGTCCACCGCGGCGCCGGACGCGCTCGAGCCGGTGCACGAGTCGCTGGACCACCTGCACCGGCTGCTGGCCGGCATCGAGCGGGACCGCGCCACCGCGCACGGGGAGCTGCGCGAGCAGGTCGGCACGATCGGGCAGACCTCGGCGCTCCTGCGCCAGGAGACGGCGGCGCTCGTGACCGCCCTGCGCACGCCGCACGTGCGCGGCCGCTGGGGCGAGCTGCAGCTGCGCCGGGTGGTCGAGGTCGCCGGACTGCTGGAGCACTGCGACTTCGTGGAGCAGCCCTCCGGCACCACCGCGGACGGCGCCCGGGTCCGGCCCGACCTGGTGGTCACCCTCGCCGACGGGCGTCAGGTCATCGTCGACGCGAAGGTGCCGTTCACCGGCTACATCGACGCGGTCCAGGCCACCGACCAGGCGGTGCGGGCCCAGCGGGTCGCCGACCACGCCCGGCAGCTGCGCACCCACGTCGACGCACTGGCGGCCCGCCACTACCCCACCGCGTTCGGCTCGGCGGCACCGTTCACCGTGCTGTTCGTCCCCTCCGACGGCTTCCTCACCACTGCGCTGGAGGCCGAGCCCGGGCTGCTCGAGCACGGGTTCGCCCGCGACGTCATCGTCGCGACGCCGAGCACGCTGCTGGCGCTGCTCCGCACCGTGGCCTACTCGTGGCGGCAGGAGCGGCTGGCCCAGGACGCCGCAGCGGTGCTCGAGGTCGGCCGCACGGTGCACACCCGGCTGAGCACGCTGTCCGGCCACCTCACCCGGCTCGGCTCGGCCCTGGGGTCGGCGCTCACCCGGTACAACGAGACGGTCGGGTCCTACGAGAACTCCGTCCTGGTGGCCACCCGCCGGTTCGACGACCTCGGTGTCGCCGCCGCCCCGGTGCCGACGCCCGCCCCGGTCGAGGGCGCGGTGCGCGTGCTGCGGTCGGTGCCCGACGGCGAGCCGGCCCCGCGCCCGGCCGAGCTGCCATTGCCCGGGTCGCGCACCGCCGGTCCCGGCACCGGGTACGACAGCACCGGGTACGACAGCAGCGGGTACGGCGCCGGGATCGACGGCACCGCCGGCTGAACCGGGCTTCGACCCGCCGCGCCCGCGGCCGCTGGGGTCGCTGGGACCGCTGAGGTGCTGCTGTGCACAAAGCGCCACCCGGCACCCGCGACACCGGCGACTTCTGACCCGCCACGTCCGCGAGGTCCAGCGTCTACTCAGGGAGGGCCGCTACCGTGGCCCGACCGGGTGGTGCGTTGACGCGTGCTGCCGTCGACGAGGAGGTGCACCATCGCTCCGGTCACTGTCGATGCTCGAGCTGGGGACTGGCGGGAGGAAGCCGTGCGTGCAGAGCGCAACGACGCCGGCTCCGCAGCCGGCCGCGGGTACCCGTCGCCGCGCGCGGGGGGCAGCAGTTCGCGCGGTCGCGCGCCCGAGCGGTCCGAGCGGGAGCACCCGGCCCGCGGCGGTCGCCCACCCGAGCGCCGCGCCCCTGACCCCCGGTCC
>NZ_SJEX01000105.1 GCF_005930495.1 Modestobacter excelsi
GGGGGGGGGTGGGGTGACAACGTCGTGGATGTGTCACCCCGGCGTTGTGGCTACGTCACCTCGGGCGCAGTCGTCAGCGCGGACCGGTCGTTCGGCTGCGCACGTAGGGCCGGCGGCCCACGGAATCCAGCACGGCGGTCAGGGCGGAGGAGAGGCCGTCGAGGTCTCGGTCGTAGACCCGTCCGTCGTCGATCCAAGGCGCGTCAGCTGATCGCCGAGCGGAAGCTCATGGCGGTCACCTCCTGCATCATCGGTGCGTATTCCGTCGTGATGATTAAGGTGACGCCATGGCGTCGAGCTCATCACGGCGAAAACCGCAGGTGAGGACGGCTCATGACCGCGCCCGGCACGAGCCATCCGCACCTGAACAGAGCAGCCTGTCGCCGGCTGCCCTTTCGGCGGTCGGCGGCGACCGCCGGCGCGCGGGGTCGGCCTGCGGCTGGTGCGGGGCGTCGATCGAGCCCAAGGCGCGAGGCCGTATCCCCAAGTGGGGCTCGCCGTCCTGCCGGCAGCGCGCATGGGAGCAGGCCCGGGCGGCCACATCCGGCCGCTCAGCAGTCCAGGTCGTCGAGCGCCTCGTCGAGATCCCGGTACCCATGCCCCCAACCCGGCGCGACTGGCCACTACTGCTCGACGAGCTCGCCCACCATCAGGTGCCGCACGCCGTGCGGGCGGGTGTAGGTCGCCCGCCGGCGGCGGCGCCGCGGAGCGGCCGGATCGCCCCTGCCGTGGGCTACCAGGGCCCACTGCTTGCCCGGGTGGGGCTGCAGGTTCAATGGCCCGAACTCATCGACACAGAACACGATGGTCGGATCACCGGGACCGGGCGTGCTGACGCCGTCGGCGATCGCGTAGAGCTCGAGGACCCGGCCGGTCTTGGCGTTGTAGTCCGGATCGGTGCTGGCCTTGAAGGTCTCCACCGCTTGAAAGCTGACGTCCTCATCACGAAGGACCAGGCGCAGGCCCTCGTGCGAGATGTCGTCGACCACCCCCTCGGCGACCAGGAAGTCGGTCAGCTTTGACAGGCTCCAGACCGAGAACGGGAGGCCGTGATCGGCCGGTCGGCTCAGCGCGATCTTCTTGATCTGCTGCCGCTGCGGCAGGGTGAACTTCGGTGGCCGGCCGCCGGCGTAGCAGGGGTAGAGCGAGTCGAACCCGTCGGCGTCGAAGTTGTGCAGCACGTCCCGCACCCGGTCGGTGCTGGTGAACGTGACCTCGGCGATCTTGGCCACGGGCATGTGCTGCGCCGAGAGCAGCACCATCTGCGCCCGCCGCCAGGTCACCACCGACCCGGTGCCGCGGCGCACGATACGCAGCAGCCGGTTGCCCTCATCGTTGCTGATCGGCCGGACCTGCACGGGGTGGACCATCTCGCATCTCCTGCGGGGAAGTCAGGATCAGACAAGACAAGGCTGGTCCGCTCAGCGCTCGACGGGGACCCCGCTACGCACGCACAGCCGGGCGAAGGTTGGCAGCCGCGGCACTAGACGAGTAAGTCCGAACCTCGGTCAGTGGTCGTAGGCGATCAGGGATCGGGTGACCGGCTGTCCGGTGGCGCGGTTGTGCCAAATCGCGGCGGTGAGCGCGAGCAGGCGTTGAGCGACGCGCGTGGTGACGCCGACCAGGCTGCGCCCGCCGTGTAGTTCCAGGTCGAGCTGGCCTTTGAGGGTGTCATAGACAGACTCGATGAGCTGGCGGATCGGTGCGAGCAGCGCCTGCCCGTGGCGGGGGGCGCGGTTGCGGTAGGCGGGGCGCAGCAGGTCGGCTCCGCGCGCGTGCAGGTAGGCGTCCAGTTCGGCAGAGGTGTAGCCCTTGTCGGCGATCAGCAGCAAGTCCGGGGCGGTCGGCGATGAGTTCGGTGTCGTGGTCCAGGACGGCCATGAGCACCTGGCGTTCGTCGAGCTTGGGGTGCGCCAGGGCCCAGGTGACGGGCAGCCCGGCCGGGGTGCAGATCAGGTGCAGCCGCAGTCCCCAGAAGAAGCGGGAGTGGCTGGCGCAGTAGCCGTAGCCGGCGTGCCCGGCCAGCTCCGAGCGCTGCACCGTGGGCCGGGACCGGGCGCACTCCACCGGGGTGGAATCGACCAGCCAGACCGGGTCGGCCCACAGATCGGTGTCGGTGCTCAGCACCCGGATCAGCCGCTTGAGCAGCGGCAGCGCCGCGCGCAGCCGCTTGTTGTAGCCCGACTGGCCGGGCAGATACGGGAACGCGCCGGGCAGCGCCGCCGGCACCAGCCGCAGCCAGCGGGCCTCGGAACGCACGCCGAGCAACACCTGCGCGGTGGCCAGGGTCAGCAGCTCGGCATCGGTCAGCCTCGGCGGACGCCCGGTGCTGCAGCGAGGCCCCAGATAGTCGTCGATGCGGACGTAGAGTGCGGTCAGGAGGGTGTTTAGGTCGGTCGTCACAACCCGATCCTGGGCACCCTCCGCCCTGAACTACAGCCCTGTGACTCTCCGGGCCTTTAGGACTTACTCGTCTAGTACTGCAACGGCAGTTATGGCGGTGTCTGTTCGCGTGCTCGGTAGTGGGCGGCGCGGGCTTGGGCCTGGCGTCGTCGTCGCCACCAGGACCAGTCGGCGGTGTGGTCGAGGTCGGGCCTCGGGGCGCGGATGAGGGTGTTGAGCAGGCGCCGCAGCTCGGGCACGCTCAGGGCGATGAGCTGGCCATTTCCAGCTGCGGAGCCCCTTTTTTCGCGGTGGCGCGGGTGGCGGACAGGTAGGCGTGGGCGAGCATGGCCAGGGTGATGTGGCGGTACCAGGCGGTGTAGTCCCGCACTTGGTAGGAGGCCAGCCCGGCTTGGTTCTTGGCCGCTTGGAAGCATTTCTCGATGCGCCAGCGGCCACCGGCCACCGCGACGAGTTGTTCGAGGGTGGTCTCAGCCGGTCCGGCGCAGACGTAGTAGGCCAGCTCGGCCGGCTCCTGCGCGTTCTTCGGGATGGTGCGGCGGGCCACCGCCCAGCGGGCCCAGCCGGCGTCGAACCCGGCCAGCAGCTCGACCCGTGCCCAGTCGTAGAGGCGCTGGCCGTGTGCGCCGGCGCCGGCCGAGCACCGCTGCCATGCCGTCTCGGGCAGCTCGGCGATCAGCGTGCGGACCTGGCGTTGGCGCCAGTCGACGGTGGCGACGGTGTCGTTGTTCCGGGTGGCCAGCACGTAGGGCAGCTGGTGAGCCTCGCACCAGACCCGCAGCCGTTTGTCTTGGCCGTAGATCTCATCGGCGGTCAGCCAGCCGGCCGGCACTCCGGCGTCGAGAGCGCGCTGCAGCATCCGGCGGGCCAGCTCCGGCTTGGTCGCAAAGCCGACCTCCTCGCCGATGCCGGCGGCGCGGGCCCGCTCCCGGTCCTCGGCCCAGGCCTTGGGCAGATAGAGGTCCCGGTCGATCAGCGCACGTCCGGCGTCGGTGGCGTAGGCAAGGAACACCCCGATCTGACAGTTGTCGATCTTGCCGGTGGTGCCGGTGTACTGCCGTCCTACCCCGGCCGACCGGCTGCCCTTCTTGATGAACCCGGTCTCATCGACGATGAGCACCCCACCCGCGCCGAGCCGTTCGACCACGTAGTTCCGCAGCTCGTCGCGCACCTCGTCGGCATTCCAGTCCGCGGTCCGCAGCAGCCGCTGCATCCCGTCCGGAGACACCTCGCCGGCGGCCTCGGCCAGCGTCCAGCCGTTCTTGCGCTCGGACTGGCCCAGCAGCCCGCGCAGATAGGCCAGCACCCGGGCCCGCGGCTCCGCCCGGGCGAACGCCCCAGCGATCCGGGCGTGCACCTCCTCCAGGCCCGCCGCCCAGTCCTGCACCTCGGCCACCAGGCCAGCACAGCGCATCCGCACACGCTGCTACCAGCCCTCGGCGGGTCCTGGCAGCGACACACCTTCAAGTGCCGTTGCAGTACTAGTCGCGGCATTCCTGCGCCGTGACCTGAGCTGTGACGTGGGCGTTCGTCCGGGTCATCCAGAGGTGCACGCGGCGTTGAGCAGTAGCATGTGTGACGCCCGCTACAGGAGACGTCGATGTCCCGCGAAAGCTCGGTGCCCGACTACTTCGGGGCGGGATCGGAAGCGGAAGGAGCGGACATGCCGCGTCGTGGCGTCCTGGAGCGCTTCTCGGTGCTGCGTGCAACGGACATCGACGCGTTCCGCGCCTCGGTCTCGCGGGCGCTGACCCCGCATCGGCTCACCCCCCTGGGGAGGGATGCCGCTGCTGTACACACAGACGTGGCGGTCGCCTCGCTCGGCCCGATCTCGCTGGTGTACGGCCATCATCGGGGCGCCGAGTTGAGAGCCGAGCTCACAGAGCTCGTCGACTACTTCGACGTCAACCTCTCCTGGGGTGGCAGCAACCGCATCAGCTGCGACGGCGATGAGGTCGTCGTGGACCGGCACACCGCCGGGATCATCTCGCCGCGGATGCAGGCGCAGATGCACCTGAGCGCGGAGTACCGTCAGATGCACGTGCGGATCGAGCGCCACGCCCTCGACCGTCAGCTGGAGCAGATGCTCGGTCGTCCCGTCGTCGCTCCCGTGCGCTTCCGCAGCACGATGGACCTGCGTGCTCCGGCGGCGACCTCCTGGGCTCGGGCCGTGCGGCTCTTGGTCGACGACCTCGATCAGGGGACCGGCCTTTCCGGCCACGCCTTGGGTCCCAACCCGTGGTCGACGTTCCTCATGAGCGGCCTGCTGCTGGCGCAGCCGCACAACTACTCCGGCCAGCTGGAGGAGACGCGGCGCGGTCCGCACCGCCCGGCACCAACGAAGGTGGCCATTGACCTGATCGAGTCACGCCCCGACACGGACCTGTCCGTTGAGCGGCTGGCGAGGGAGGCCGGCGTCAGCCCCCGGTCACTGCAGCGACACTTTCGCGACTACGTCGGGGTCTCACCGCGCGAGTACGTCCAGCAGGTACGCCTCGCCCGGGTCCACGAGGACCTCCTGGCCGCCCGTCCCGGCGGCGGCGTGACTGTCGCCGACACGGCTCTGCGCTGGGGGTTCAGCCACGTACCGCGGTTCGCCGGCAGCTACCAGGACAGATACGGCGAGACGCCGTCGGTGACGCTGCGCCGGCTTCCTCCACAGCCGCCGGTGTGATGGCCAGCACGATCCTCGTCGGCTAGCGGATCGAACTGGCGCAGAGCGGATCGGCGGCTGCGGCGTTCGTCCCTAGCGTCGTCCCCCTCAGCAGGAGCCCAACCGCTCCTCGTGGACGGGAGATGGACAGATGAACCACGACTTCGACGTCGCAATCGTGGGATACGGACCCGCCGGTCTGGTCCTCGCCTCGGTCCTGGGCAAAGCCGGACACAAGGTGGTGGTGTTCGAGCGCTGGCCGGGCCTCTACGGCCTGCCGCGACTGACCCACATCGACGGCGAGACCGCGCGGATCATCCAGTCGGCGGGGGATGTGCAGTTCGCCCTGCGCGACGCGTCGCCGATCCCCAACTACCGGTACCTCAACGGCCAGGGCGAGTTGCTGATCGAGCTGGACTGGCGGGGAACGTCGTGCGGCTACCCGGCCCACATCGCGATGTACCAGCCGGACATCGAGGAGACAGTCGACCAGGACGTGCGCGCCACCGGCAACGTCGAGGTCAATCAGGGCTGGGCGGTCGTCAACGTGGACCCCCAGCAGGATTACGTCGAGCTCACCGCCCGGCCGTGGAGCAGGTCGCGCACCGGGCAGTGGGCCCACGGCAACGAGGAACGGACCGTCACCGCGAAGTACCTCGTCGGCGCCGACGGGGCCAACAGCTTCGTGCGGTCCACGCTCGGCATCCAGCGCCACGACCTGGGTGTGGACGACCGTTGGCTCAACATCGACTGTGAGCGGCTGCGCCCGCTGCCCGAGCGGTTCGACAAGCTCACGCAGTTCTGCGATCCGGCACGAGGTCACATGTACATGCCCATCGGCAAGAGCCGGCAGCGCTTCGAGCTCGCCGTGCTCCCCGGTGAGGACGCCGCTGCCATGGAGGACCCGGAGTACGCCTGGACCTGGCTCCGGGAGACCCACGGGCTCGGCCCGGAGGACGTGACGATCCTGCGCCAGATCGTCTACACGTTCGAGGCTCGAATCGCGGAGACCTGGCGGCTTGGCCGGGTCCTGCTGGCTGGTGACGCCGTGCACAGCACCCCGCCGTACATGGGGCAGGGAGCCTGCTCCGGCATGCGGGACGGGCTCACCCTCGGTTGGAAGCTCGACCTGGTCCTGCGCGGCCTGGCCGACGACAGCCTGCTGGACACCTATGAGGCCGAGCGCCGACCCCACGCCACGGCGATCACCGAGATCTCCGTCGGGCTCGGTAAGGTCGCCAACACTCATGACCCGGTCACCGCGGCCGCCCGGGACCAGGCCTTCCGTGATGGCACCGCGCCTCCGCCCCCGCCGTTCCCGACCATCGTCGCGGGCGTCGTCCACCACGGCGCCGATGGCCAGCCTTCCCCGCTCGCCGGGACGCTCACGCCACAAGGCGTCGTCCGGCAGAACGGCGTGGAGGGCCTGTTCGACGACGTGGTCGGCCGCGGCTTCAGTCTGGTCACCGCGGCCGACGCCCGACCGGTCCTGGCTCCGGGCCGGCTGGAGTTCCTGGCCCGGCTCGGCGTCACCACGGCAACCCTCACCCCGGGGTCGCCGGACTCGATCGAGGACGTCGAGGGCACCTACGCCGCGTTCTTCGCGGACAAGGGCGTGGAGGCGTTCATCGGGCGTCCGGACTTCCATCTCTTCTGGGCCGGGGCGCTGGCGGATCTCGCGGCGGCGGTCGAGGATCTGCAGTCCCGCCTGGCCTGGACCGGACACCGCGCTGACGTGCCGGCATGACGTCGCCCGCCGAGATGACCCAGGACGCAGCTGCCCGACAGCCGCCCCCGTCGGAGGCCCTATGGCGGGCGATGCCGGTGTCGCGGCTGCTCGACTGCGGCATGGAGTACGGCGACGTACTCGCGATGGAGCAGGCGACCGCGGCTGGCGAGCTGTGGGACGTGGCTGCCGAACGGCTGGCCGACGCCCACCTGGCCCGGGCAGAGCTGGCCGAGCGTGAGGGCCGGAGGGTCACCGCGGTCGAGAACTACCGGGGTGCAGTCAGTTGCTTCGTCTTCGCGCAGATGGCGTTCAACTTCGACGTGGGGCGCAAGCGTGCGCTGTATGCCCGGCACACCGATGCCGCGAGCCGACTCGGTCGGTTGAGCGAGCCACAGTGGGAGCGTCTGGAGCTGCCCTTCGACAGTGGCCGGCTCTTCGGATGGCTTGTGACGCCGGCCGGACCGGTCATGGGCACCGTCATCGTCTTCGGCGGCCAGAGCGGCTGGAGCACCGCCTACCTGCGTCACGCCGACGCCCTCAATGTCCGCAGCATCGCAGTGTTGCTGGCTGAAGGCCCCGGCCAGGGCGAGACCCGGATGGACGGCGGCCTGCTGCTCAACGTCGACGTGCGGGCGGCGTACAGCCGCTTCGTCGACCACCTCGCGGCGCGACCTCACCTGGGGCGAGGTATCGGTCTGTGGGGGAACAGCCTCGGCGGCCTGTACGCCGGCACTACTGCGGCATCGGACGCACGGGTGGACGGGGTCTGCATCAACGGCGCCCCCGCACATCCCCGTCTGCTTGCCTTCCGCACCTTCGCGGAACAGGCGGCCGCCATGCTCGGCACCAACACGCCGGACGCCATCCAGCGCAACTTCGACCGCCTCGCGCTGCGGCCACAGGACCGCCTCGCCTGCCCGTTGCTGGTGCTGCACGGGGGGGCCGACCCGATCGTGAGCCTCGAGGAACAGCAGCCATTCCTCGACGCCGCCTCCCACGACGACGTCATGCTCCGCGTCTGGGACGACGGGGAGCACACCATTTACAACCACGCCGAGGAGCGCACAGCCTTCGTCGCCGACTGGTTCGCAGACCGCTTCGCGGCGTTGGGTCCTGACACGAACAAGGAAAGGCAGTAGTGGGGTGAACGTCAACGAGAACACTTCGCTGAACGCCGTAGGGGATAGCTACGACGCGTCCGGGGCCGCGATGGAGGACGCCCTGCGCCAGCTGCTGGACCGGGCATGAGCGGGCGAGAGCTGTTCAGTGAGGAGCGGTCGGCGGAGGTCGTCGCCGCCAGCTTCGCCGGGACGCCGGATCCCCGGCTGAAGCAGGTGATGAACTCGCTGGTGCAGCACCTGCACGCCTTCGTCAAGGACGTGGAGCTGACCGAGGAGGAGTGGGGCTCCGCGATCGACTTCCTCACCCGCACCGGGCACATGAGCAACGAGGTGCGGCAGGAGTTCATCCTGCTCTCCGACGTGCTCGGGGTGTCGATGCTGGTCGAGACGATCAACCACCGGACGGGCGGCACCTCGACCGAGTCCACGGTGCTCGGCCCGTTCCACATGGTCGAGTCGCCGGTCCGGGAACTTGGTGCCGACATCGCCCTAGACGGCAAGGGCACGCCGTGCCTGGTCTCCGGCCAGGTCACCGGACCGCACGGCGAGCCCCTGGCCGGTGCATCGGTCGACGTGTGGCAGACCAACGAGGACGGCTTCTACGACGTCCAGCAGCCCGGGATCCAGCCCGAGGGCAACCTGCGCGGCATGTTCCGCACCGACGAGCAGGGCTCGTTCTGGTTCCGCTCCGTGGTGCCCCGCTACTACCCGATCCCCGACGACGGCCCGGTCGGGCAGCTACTCGCGGCGACCGGGCGGCATCCGAACCGGCCGGCACACCTGCACTTCATCGTCGCCGCGCCGGGCTACCGGCCGGTGACCACGCACGTCTTCGTCGCCGACAGCCCCTACCTGGACTCCGACGCCGTCTTCGGGGTCAAGGAGAGCCTCGTGCGGCCGGTGCCCGAGGTCGACGACCCGGCTCGCGCCGCGGAGGCCGGCCTGCCCAACCCGTTCCGCACGCTGACGTTCGACCTGTCCCTGCTGCGGGCCGACCAGGCCCCGCCGGCCGCCTCACCGGCCGGGGCGCAGCCGACCGTCGTGCGCGGTGTCGCCGCGGAGGCGGTGTGATGACCCCGGCGTTCACGTATCAGGCGCTGCCCATGCGGGTCGTGTTCGGCGCCGGTGCCCTGGCGAAGCTGCCCGACGAGGTCGACGCCCTGGGGCTGACCCGCGTACTGGTGCTGTGCTCCCCCGAGCAGGAGGACACCGGCCGGGCGGTCGCCGCTGCGCTGGGGGACCGGGCGGCGGGTGTGCTCCCTGAGGCGCGGATGCACGTGCCGGTCGAGGTGGCCCGGCGGGCCCGCGAGCTCGCGGCCGAGCTGGGTGCGGACGGCTGCCTGGCGGTGGGAGGGGGCTCGGCGATCGGCCTGGGCAAGGCGATCGCCCTGGAGCACGACCTTCCCGTCATCGCCGTCCCCACGACGTACGCGGGCTCGGAGATGACCCCGGTGTGGGGCCTGACCGAGGGCGGAGAGAAGCGCACCGGCCGGGACCTCCGGGTGCTGCCGCGGAGCGTGCTCTACGACCCCGCGATGACGCTGACCCTCCCCGCGCAGCTGTCGGCCACGAGCGGGATGAACGCGATCGCGCACGCCGTCGAGGGTCTGTACGCACCCGACGCCTCCCCGATCGTCTCGCTGATGGCCGAGGAGGGGACCAGGGCGCTGGCCGGTGCGCTGCCCCGGGTGGTCGCGGACGGCTCGGACCTCGAGGCGCGCGGGCAGGCGCAGTACGGCGCGTGGCTGTGCGGCGCGGTTCTCGCCGCGACGACGATGTCGCTCCATCACAAGCTCTGTCACGCCCTGGGCGGCACCCTCGACCTGCCGCACGCGCAGACGCACACCGTCGTGCTGCCGCATGCGCTGGCCTTCAACCAGCCCGCGGCACCCCAGGCTGTCGCGGCGCTGTCGCGCGCGCTGGACGGGGCTGCCGACCCGGCTCGCGCCCTGTGGGAACTGGCCGGGCGGCTCGACGCCCCCCGGTCGCTGCGCGAGCTCGGCATGGCCGAGACCGACATCCCGCGCATCGTCGACGCGGTCTTGGGCAGTCCCTACGCCAACCCCCGGCCGGTCACCGCCGACGGGGTGGCATCCCTGCTCCGGGCGGCGTGGGCGGGGGAGGTGCCGGCCGCACTGCCACGGTGATAAGACTCACGGGCACACCGCCGTTCTGCTGCTGTTCCGGCAGCCCCGCATGGCTCCACGAGGTCCTTGGGCGGGCACTCGTTGTCCCGTGGCGTGGTTTCGGGCATGTCAGAGCTCAGTCGTGAGCGCAAGCCCCTGCCGGAACCATCTCTCGTGGCGCGGAGCGCGGTCTCGAGACCGCGCGTCAGTTGTCCCGCCCCGGCTGCCAGCTTGCGGCGGGCATAGGTCGGCGGCGGCCAGCTGCGTGTGAGGGAGGCCGCCGCGCGGTCAGCCCGAGGTGCTCCAGGCGCCGGGCCATGGCCTGCGGCGAGACGGCGAACAGTCGGGATCGGTCGAAGACGTGGAGGGGTGCAGGCGCCGCGCGCCCTGCCGACGGTGAGCCCTGCCGCTTGCGGGTCGGCTCCCGGTCGTGGGCGAGTGGGACGCGGCCGCCTGCTCGTGGTGCCACCGTGGTGGCCTAAGCGGGTCGTTCAGGGTGGTTCGCGGGTGTCCGTGGAAGGTCGTGCGTCGCCCTGACCTGAGGAAATGCACTGCAGCGAACTGCCCTGAACCCCTCAAAGCCGCCCTGGCAGTGCGGCGACAAGGTCCGCGTCCCCTGAGCAGTTCACGCGGGACTCGCCGTGCGGTCAGGGAGCCTGACCGCATCGTTCACGCCGGCGGTTGTCCCCAACGCACGAGCAGCGCGGGGGATCCCAGGCGGGTGGACTTGGTCGAAGCGGCGGTGTCGGCTCCTCGACGCGCCGCGGGACGTCAGTCCGACGTGCCGTTTGTGCGACCTCGGTCGGGGCGGGCGGCAAGGGCTCGCTGAGTGGTGAAGGAGTCCTCACCGTGATGATCAGCGGTGTGGTGGTTCCGTGAGGCCCGTGACGCCTGTGCACGGATGGGCCAGCAGGGGGGATCGTTGCCGATCCGTGATGGTGCCGTTCTGGGGACGCCCGACCGGCAGTGAAGCGGTGGCGTTTTCCATGGGTTTCTCATGGGGTCAGGACTGTCGCGCGTCTTGCAGAGCTTGTCCGCAGCAGCCTGACCAGGACTTATAGGGGTTGTGGGTGCGCCATCAGGGACTCGAACCCCGAACCCGCTGATTAAGAGTCAGCTGCTCTGCCAATTGAGCTAATGGCGCGTGCCGCCCGGCGCGGCCGGGCAACAGTGGAGAACTGTACACGCCGGCCGGACGTCGCCGTCCGGGGGCCGGAGGCCGCTCACCCTGCCGGGGCGACCTCCAACCTGCCGATGAGTGGACACTGGGACGTGCACGCCGCCCCCGGGAAGGTCCCGGCCCGGGCGCGCGCCGGTACAGGGGGCAGGTCGTCGTGGGTCGGCAGCAGGCGAGACGGATCGCCGCAGTGTTCATCGCCGCGTCGGTGGCGCTGCTGGCGGGGTGCCAGGGCTCGTCGTCCTCCGGCGCCGCCGACGGCACGGGCGCACCGCAGCCGTCCGCGACCCCCGCCCAGCTGGCGCTGAGCCTGGCCGACGGTGCCGTCGACGTGTCCCCGACCACCCCGCTGGAGGTCAGCGTCACCGGCGGCGACCTGGGTGACGTCACCGTCACCGACGGCGCCGGCGCCGCGGTGCCCGGCAGCGTGGGGCCGGCTCCCGCGAACCCGGCGAAGACGCTGTGGACGCCGGAGCAGCCGCTGGGCTACGGCACCAGCTACACCCTGACGGCGACCGCCGCCGACAGCGGCGACGACCGGACGACGTCGACCGCCACGTTCACCACGGTGACCCCCGCGACGCTGTCCACCCCGGGCATCGGCCCGCTGGACGGCACCACGGTCGGCGTCGGGATGCCCATCCGGGTCTACTTCGACCAGCCGGTGGCCGACGAGGCCGCCGTCGAGAGCCACCTGCTGGTCACCAGCTCCACGCCCACCGACGGCGTCTGGAACTGGGTCAGCGACAGCGAGGTGCACTTCCGCCCGTCGACCTACTGGCCGGCCGACACCGAGGTGACGCTGGACGCGCAGCTGTACGGCGTCGACTTCGGCGGGGGCGTCTGGGGCGAGAAGGACCGCACGGTGTCCTTCTCCATCGGCGCCGAGCACGTCTCGGTGGCCGACGCCGGCACGCACACGCTCACCGTCCACGACGGCGACCAGATCGTGCAGACCTACCCGATGAGCGCCGGCAGCGTCGCCAACCCGACGCACAACGGCGCGCACGTCGTCCTGGAGAAGTTCGACACCATCACGATGGACTCCTCGACCTTCGGCCTCGCCGTTGACGCACCCGGCGGCTACCGCGCCGAGGGCGTGCGGTACGCCACGCGGATCTCCAACAACGGCGAGTTCGTGCACGGCGCACCGTGGTCGGTGGCGTCCCAGGGCTCGGCCAACGTGTCGCACGGGTGCATCAACCTCACCGACGAGCGGGCGCACTGGTTCTACGACTTCTCGATCCCGGGTGACGTGGTCGAGGTCGTCGGCTCCACCGGCGGCATGCTGAGCGCCGCCGACGGCGACATCTACGACTGGGCCGTCCCCTGGGAGGACTGGAAGGCCGGCAGTGCGCTCAGCTGACCGCTCGTCGTCCCCGCCTACAGCCGCATGCCGCGGTCACCGCGGCGGTCGGCGCCGGGCACCAGCGCGGTGACGGCGGTCTCCACGACCGCGTAGACCGCCAGCGCGGCGGCGATGACCGCGGCCGGCGGGACGACGACCGGAGCCGCCAGCACCGACAGCGCCAGCACCCGCGGCGCGTCCGGCCACCAGCCCGGCCGTCGCAGCGGGGAGACCAGCGCCCCCCAGCGGACGCCGCTCCACATCAGCCAGCGGCGCACCGGCGGGACGCCCAGCTCCCCCAGCACCCGGCGGAACAACCCGTCGGCGTCCCGCGAGGAGACCACCCCGGTGGTGAGCCCGGTGGTGACCAGCCAGTCGTGCAGCACCGCGGCCGGCGTGTAGCGGCCGAAGCGGGGGATCAGCCACACCACCACGCGGGGCACCGAGGCGAAGTCGGTGACGAACCCGGCCGGGACGACGAAGGTGTCCCGGCGGCCGTGGTAGACCATCGGCTCGACCACCTCCCACAGCAGGTCGGAGGCCCGGCGGACGACGAGGGCAGAGTCGAACGGCACCGGCCGGGAGTGCCCTCGCCCCGGCGCCGCACACGCCGGAGCCCGTGACCGCTCGCGGCCGAGAGAGGTCGCCGGCGCGAGCCCTGCGCAGCAGGGGCAACGGAGCCGCTCAGTGCTGGTCGGCGATCACGCTCCGCAGGCGGAGACCTCGTCGCCCCGGTGGGGGAGGAGGCCGACCCGCCGGAACTCCGCCTGGATGATGTCGTAGCAGTCGCAGGCGACCTGGTGCAGGCCCGCGGGGTCGAGGATCGTCATCCGCCCGCGGGAGTAGCGGATCAGCCCGGCCTGCTGCAGGACCCCCGCGGTGAGGGAGACCGTGCCCCGTCGCACGCCCAGCATCTGGGCCAGGAAGTCCTGGGTCAGGGTGAACTCGTCGGCCCCCACCCGGTCGCGGCTCTGCATCAGCCAGCGCGCGCAGCGCTCCTCGGTGCTGTGCAGCCGGTTGCAGGCCACGCCCTGCGACAGCTGCGCCACGGTGGCCTGGACGTAGCGGTGCAGCACGTCGTGCAGTGCCCCGTCGCCCTGCAGGATCTTCCGCAGCCGGTCGGTCGGCAGGCACATGGCCTGACCCTCGATCTGGCAGAAGCACTCGTGGAGGCTGGTGGGCGTGCCGAGGAAGGCGGGCAGCCCGGACATGCCCTCGTAGCCGATGGTGGCCACCTCGATGGCTGCCTCGCCCTCGACGGTGGCGAGGAGGGAGAGCGCGCCGTTGATCGGGAAGTAGACGGCCTCGATGTCCCCGTCGCGCTGGTAGAGCTTGTCCCGGACCTTGAGCGAGACCGGTTCCATCGAGGCGGTCAGGCGTTGGTACTCCTCGTCGGGCAGGGCCCGGAGGATCAGGTTGCGTCGCGGGTCGGGCGGCGCGGTCCGCTGTGGTGACCGCTGCGATGACTGCATGGTCGAGCTCCCGGTGCCGGGGGCGGACCTCCCTGGGCTCGGGAGCGCCGTGGGCTGCGTCGTGATCAGGCAGGGAGGGTGTCGCGGCTCAGGCGTGCCCAGGGCGGGACCGGCACGGTCAGCAGCTCGGCGGCCCCCGGGGCCATCGTGTAGGCGGTGATCGCCGGGGCGATCAGCCGCAGGGGCAGGACGTGCTCGACGCAGCCGGTGGCCAGCGCGGCGGTCGGCATGCCGGGCGCCGCGGCCTCGTCGGGGTCCTGGGCGAGCACCCGGCCGCCTGCCCGCCTGACCGCGCGCGCACCAGCGGCTCCGTCCGAGAGCCGGCCGGTGAGCACGATCGCGAGCACCCCCGGCCCGTGGGTCTCGGCGGCGGAGGTCATGAGGCGGTCGGCGCACTCGAGGCTCGTGCAGGGGCGCAGGTAGAGCCCACCGGCCGGGGTGAGGGCCGCCGTGGTGGCCGGCGGCAGCACGCTCACCCCCGGCAGCAGTGCCCCGGACGCGGCCGCCCGCACCGGCACCGAGGCGTTCCGCGCCAACAGCGGCGCGAGCAGGTCACCCGGCTGCGAGGAGCGGTGCTGCACGATCAGGACTGGCACGGGCAGGGATGCCGGCAGCCCGGCGACGACCGAGCGGAGCGCGTGGACGCCGCCGGTCGACGCCGCCAGCACGACGACCCCGAACGGCTGCCACGGCGCCGCTGCTGTTCCCCCTGCCACCGGGTCGAGGCTACGCGTGTGTACGGCATCGGACACAGAGGCGCGGGCGCGTGTGCGGAGGTCGTCGCCGGCGTCCGCCGCCGGAGCACCTGGTTGCCGTGGCGGATGGTCCGGGGAACGGCGGAGGCCCTGGTCAGCAAACCGACCAGGGCCTCATCGGGGTGAGTGACGGGACTTGAACCCGCGACATCCAGGATCACAACCTGGCGCTCTACCAGCTGAGCTACACCCACCATGCACACCGGGCGGCTGGCGAGAGCCGGCCCGGTGGACGAACCCACGATACCGGAGGGGGTCAGCTCTCCGACGAGGCCGGGGTCGGCAGCGGCTCGGGGTCGGCCGCGCCGGCCGCCAGCAGCGGTGCGAACGCCGTCACCACCTCGCCGGACGCGGCCTGGGCCTGCGCGCTGTCCGGACCCGGCGCGGGGACGAACAGCGTCTGCCGGTAGTAGGCCAGCTCGCGGATCGACTCCAGGATGTCGGCCAGCGCGCGGTGGGCCAGGCCCTTGGGTGGCTGGGCGAAGTACACCCGCGGGAACCAGCGCCGGGCCAGCTCCTTGATCGAGGAGACGTCGATCATCCGGTAGTGCAGGTGGTCGTCCAGCTCCGGCATGTCCCGGGCCAGGAAGCCGCGGTCGGTGCCGATCGAGTTGCCGCACAGCGGGGCCGTGCGCCGCTCGGGCACGAACCGCTTCACGTAGGCCAGCACCTGGGCGGAGGCCTCGTCGAGGGTGACCGTCGAGGCGCGCACCTCCTCGGTGAGCCCGGACCGCGCGTGCATCTCGGTGACCACGTCGGCCATCCCGGCCAGGTCGGGGTCCTCGGCGTGGATGATCACGTCGAGCCCCGGGTCCAGGACGTTGAGCTGGGAGTCGGTGACCACGACGGCGACCTCGATGAGCTTGTCGCGGACCAGGTCGAGCCCGGTCATCTCGCAGTCGATCCAGACCAGGTTGTTCGTTGCACTGTCCGCCACGCCCGCGACCCTACGCAGGTCGCCCCGCCTCAGCCGCCACGCCCGCACCGATCCGCCCGATCCCGGTCCGGGACCGCACGGCGGCACACACGCTGCCGGCTCCTGCACCGAGCCCAGCGGAGCCGCCCGTGTCCTCCAGCACGCCCCCCGCCCCGACCCCCGGGGCGCCGTCGTCGCTGTGGGCCGGCCTGCGCTCCTCGTTCGCCCTGCTGCGCTGGCTCCGGTCGGCGTACACGACCCCGGGCGAGCCGGGCCGGGCCACCAGCCAGCAGGAGCTGCGCTGGTGGCGATCCCGATCGACATCGTCAACCACCGGGTCGACGGGCTGGACATCACCAGCTGGAGCCCGAGCCACGCGCTGCTCTACCTGGGGACGGCGGTGATGCTGGCCGGCGCGCTGCGCGGGTGGTGGCTGTACGCGGCGCCGGGCCGGGTGCACGACCTGGTGTCGCTGGGGCTGTGGCTGTTCTTCGTCGAGAACGTGCTCTTCCCCGACCAGCACCAGGAGCCCGGCGTCCTGGCGCTGGCCGCGCACCGCGCCGGGCACAGCACCGCCGAACCCTCGCTGCTGGACTTCGCCGCCGCCCAGGGCCAGTCGCCGGAGCAGTTCATGCTCCCCGTGCCCTCCTGGGTGCACCCCGCCTGGCCGGCGCGGTGCTGGTCGACCTCGCCACGACCGCCCGGGTGCCGGGCTGGCTGGCCGCGCTGCCGGTGACCGCGGCGGTGGCCCTCGCCGCCCTCGTGCAGTCGGCCGTCGCCGTCATCCCGCCGTGGGACTGGGCGGTGGTCCCGGTGGTCCCGGTGGTCGCGGTGGGCTTCGCGCTGCTCTGCGGGGCCGTCGCCCGGCTCACCGCCACGCCGGCCTTCGCCCGCTGGCAGCTCCCGGTGGAGCCGGCCGCGGCCGGGCAGCGCGACACGCCGGTGCTGGTGGGAGGCGGCGGCGCGTCCCCCCGGTGAGCCAGGAGTGGGCAGGTCGATGACGTAACGTCGGGCCAGTCCGTCGCCGCGCCGTCGCCGCCGCCGACCGCCGACCGCCGCCGGGCCCTCGCCCGCCC
>NZ_SJEX01000106.1 GCF_005930495.1 Modestobacter excelsi
CGGTGGGACGGGGCGCGGCAGGGCGGGCAGCCCTCCGCGAGGGACGAACGGTCATCCCGGTGCACCTCTCGTTCCAGTCCCTCGCGGGTACCGGACTCAGGTCGCGTCGACCCACGTCGTCGTGGGCCGTTCAGGGTGGAGCAGGTCGAGCGGCGGCGCCGGCACCCCGCCCGCTGCAACCACCCGGGGTGGGTGTGTCACGCAGGTGGACCGCCGAAGGCGAGTGTGGGGCGGCGGGGCGTGCCCTGCAACGGCTCGGGGGTGTGGGCTGCCTCACGTGGGTGCCGCGCGGGCCCTCGGGAGCCGTGGTTGGGTGAGCCCCGCGCCGGCCGCGGAGCCGGCCCCGAGCACGGAGGAGCACGGTGAGCAGCTTCGAGGGACGCACCGCACTGGTAACGGGCGCGAGCCGGGGCATCGGCCTGGCGATCGCGCAGAGCCTGGTGGACCGGGGCGCCCGGGTGGTCGTCACCGCCCGCAAGGCCGACGCGCTCGCCGAGGCGGTCGAGCAGCTGGGCGGACCCGGCAAGGCCGTCGCCGTCGCCGGGAACGCCGGCGACGCGGAGCACCGTGCCGAGGCCGTGCGCACCGCCGTCGAGACCTTCGGCAGCCTGGACTGCCTGGTCGGCAACGTCGGGATCAACCCGGTCTTCGGCCCGCTGATGGACGCACCGCTCGACGCCTTCCGCAAGATCCTGGACACCAACGTCGTCTCCAGCCTCGGCCTGGTGCAGGAGGCGTGGAAGGCGTGGATGTCCGAGCACGGCGGCTCGGTCCTCATCGTCGCCTCGGTCGCCGGTCTGAAGTCCAGCGAGGGCATCGCGGCCTACGGCGTCAGCAAGGCGGCGCTGGTCAACCTGACCACGCAGCTCGCCGTCGAGCTCGGCCCGCACGGCATCCGGGTCAACGCGGTCGCGCCGGCCGTGGTGAAGACCCGGTTCGCCGAGGCCCTGTTCACCGGCCGGGAGGACGCGGTGGCCAGGCAGTACCCGGTGGGCCGGCTCGGGGTGCCCGAGGACATCGGGGAGGCGGCCGCCTACCTGCTCGGCGACAGCGCCGGCTGGGTCACCGGGCAGACCCTCGTGCTGGACGGCGGCGCGCTGTCCCGCGGCCCGATCTGAGGAAGGACCTCGTCCCTCCCCACGACACGCTCCGCGCGCCGCGGGCCCCTGGGACGAGGCCGTACGGGGCCCGCCGCGAGCGTGCGAGGGGTGGGGGGCAGAGGGGTCCTTCGTGTCACCGACGGCCGAGGACACGGGCGAGCACGTCGTCGGGAGCGTCGCCGTCGTCGCGGTGGCGGCGGCGGGACCGCGCACCCGTGGGCGCCGGGACGCCGCTCTCGGCCAGGATCTGCTCGAGCCGGGCGTGGCCCGACGGCTCGGGTGCGGCGGCCCGGACCGGCTCGTCGTCGGGCGCCGCCGCCGAGGTGCCGAAGAGCAGCGCGTCGTACCGCGAGGAGTCGTAGCCGGACCCGGCGTCCACCACCGGCTCGACGACCGGCTCGGGCGCCTGCTCGAACGCCACCGGTCCGGCCGTCGTCGGCGGGCCGTCCCCGGCGGGGACCGGTCGCCCGGCCGGCTCGGGGACCACCCGGCTCTCCGACCAGCGGTCGACGTCCCAGGCGGCCAGCGGCGGGGAGTCCCACGCGTTGCCGCTGTCCACCAGCACCCGGCCACCGGTCTCCGGCGCCGACTGCACCGGTCCGCGGACGGACTGGGCACGCATCACCATGCGCTCGACGAGCAGCTCACCGGAGAGCTGCTCGGTGAGCTCGGACCGGATCCGCCCCAGCTCGCCGCGGATCTCGGTCAGCGCCGCGACCTCGGTGCGCAGCTGCCCGAGCCCGGCCAGGTCGGCGCGCAGCTGCGCGAGCTCGCCGCGGACCGCGCCCTCCGCCTCGCGCCGGAGCCGGCCCTCCAGCTCGACCTCGAACTGGAGCCGGGCGGTCACCTCCCGCTCGAGCTCGAGGTCGTACGCGTGCCGCAGCTCGGTCTCCCGGCCGGCCGCCGCGACCTGGTCGGCACGGCGGTTGCCGGCCACGAACGCGGCGACGACGAACGCCCAGCAGACCGCGAGCAGGGCCATCCGCAGGTAGCGCGCGTCGTCGGTGACGAACACCGCGGCGGTACCGCCCGCGGCGAGGAGCAGCCCGACGACGAGCCACCCCCGGTTCCCGTCGCGGCGTTGCTCCGGAACGGGCGGGGCGGGCGGCGCCAGCGGCTGCGCAGCGGGCGGGGACACCCGCGCGGCCGCGGGAGCCGGCGGTACGGGCGGGAGGGTGCCCCGGCCACCGGCGGGGCGCCCTGGGGCGTCGGCGTCCCGGCGACCTCCCATGACCCTCACCTTACGGGCTGCACGTGATCACAGGCAGTGAACAAGACGGTCACCCGGAGACGCCCCGGTGGCCGGGTGGCACGCTGGGGGCGGTGACCCTCACCCTGCTGGACTGGCGGCGGCGGGTCGCCGCCCTGTACGCCGGCGTCCGCGCCGCCGAGGACCCGGAGGCCGGCTGGCACGCCTGGCGGGACGGTCGGGCCGCGCTCGTTGGCGGTCACCCGGACTCCCCGCTGGACGCCCCGGCCCGCGCCTCCTTCGGCGGGATCCCGTTCGCGCCCTACGACCCGGCCCTGCGGTTCGTCGTCCCGGTCCAGACCGACGTCGAGCCCGAACGGCGCGAGGTCCCGACCGCAGCGGACGGCGTCGTGGTGCTGGACCGGATCGGCCGGGTGACCCTGGGCGACCTCGGCCGGCTCGACGTCTGGTGGGTCGGCGGCTACGGCGGCGGGGTGTTCCTGCCGCTGCGGGACGGGAGCGCCGGGACGACGACCTACGGCGGTGGCCGCTACCTGCTGGACACCATCAAGGGCGCCGACCTGGGCGGGGACGACGGCCGGCTGGTCGTCGACCTCAACTTCGCCTACCACCCCTCGTGCACCTACGACCCGCGGTGGACCTGCCCGCTGGCCCCCGCGGGGAACGTCCTCGACACCTCCGTCGCCGCCGGGGAGCAGCTGCCCCCCCGGCGGCTGGTACTGACGGCGCAGCCGTCCGGCCTGCCTGCAGGGTCCCGCCGCGAGCTTGCGAGCGGTGGGGGGCAGGGACGTCCTTCTACTGGGCGAGGGCGCCGTCGGAGCTGAAGACCAGGCCCATGGAGACATCGCCCTGCTGGATGGCGGCCTTGGTCAGCGGGCCGCCCGCGTCGTACTCCGAGAAGCTGGCGAACTCCAGGCCGTAGGTGTCCTGCAGGCCCAGCTGGCACTGCGGCCGGGTCGGGCACTCCCCCGGCCCACCGAGGGTCAGCGAGCCGTCCCCGCAGGCGTCGGCGAGCTCGGACAGCGTGGTCACGCCGAGCGCGTCGGCGAACTCCTGGGTGACGGCGAACGCGTTCTGGTCGGTCGCCTCGGCCGGCTCGCCGAAGACGAGCCCGACCTGCTGGGCCAGCGGCTGCGCCGCAGCGAGGGTCTCGTCGGCGTCACTGGTGGCGACCTGGCGGGCGTCGTCGCCGTCGAGCGCCTCGGTCACCGTGGCCAGGTACTCCGGGAACGCCTGGATCTCGCCGCGCTCGAGCGCGGGCAGGTACAGCTCCCGGTTTCCCACGGTCTGCACCGTGGCCTGGAAGCCGGCCGCGTTGAGGGTGTCGGCGAAGACGTTGGCCAGCACCTGCGACTCGCTGAAGTCGGCGGCGCCGACCACGATCGGACCGCTGCCCCCGGTCACCCCGGCGCCGAGGTCGTTGTCCGACACGTAGGCGGCGGCCACGTCGGTCGCGGACTGCCGGTCGATGTCGACGGCCTTGTTCATGCCGATGAGGTCGTCCTCGGTCAGCGCGGCCGACACCGTGTTCAACGCATCGAGCAGGGCCGGGTTGGCCGTGGCCGCGGCCGCGTTGACCACGGGCACGATGTTGTCGGCGTTCTGCAGCCCCTTGTCGTCCTCCAGGACGACGAGCTGGTCACCCGCGACCGGGGCGCAGGCGTCGCCCGAGCCGGACGAGCCGCTGGCGGCGGACTCGCCGCCGGTGCCGGAGGACCCCGACTCACCGCAGGCAGCGGTGGAGAGCACGGCCGCGAGGGCCGCGATGGGGAGGATGGTGGAGAAACGGGGACGCGCGCGCATCGACTCCGCCTTCTGTGTCCCGTGGCGCCCCTGCTGGGCGGCCACGCGTGTCGGGCGGGAGGTGTCCCGCACCGGTCACTCAACCCCCGGCCGAGGCGTAGATCAAGTCCGTTGTGCACCACCGTGACCTCCCGGTGACCCGGACGCCGGTCACGGGGTGACGGGAACGACCCCCGCGTCGGTGCTGCGGGTGCGCACCCGGCCGACCCCGAGACGCTTGGGGCCCGGCGTGACCAGCCAGGACACGGCAGCCAGCAGCAGCTCGGTGGCCACCGCGAGCACCGCGACCAGGATGGCGCCGGCCAGCACGGCGCCGTAGTCCTGCTGCCGGAACCCCAGGGTGATGATCCGGCCCAGCCCGCCGCCGGCGACCAGCGCCGCGAGGGTCGCGGTGGCGACCACCTGGACGGCCGCCGTCCGGACGCCGGTCATCAGCAGCGGGACGGCGAGCGGCAGCTCCGCGCGCAGCAGCACCTGCCGTTCGTCCATCCCCATCGCCCGCGAGGCCTCCACGACGTCCCGGTCGACGCCGCGGAACCCGATGTAGGTGTTCGTCAGCACCGGGGGCAGCGCGAACAGCGCCAGCGCGATGGTGGTGGCCGTCGGGCCGAAGCCGATCGGGGTCACCGCGAACACGGTCAGCAGGGCCAGGGTCGGGATCGCCCGGGAGACGTTGGACAGCGCGACGGTGAACCCTCCACCGCGGCCGGTGTGCCCGAGCAGCGCCCCCAGCGGGATCCCGATCACCATGCCCACCGCGACGGCGACGACCGAGATCCGCAGGTGCTGGGCGGCCAGGTCGAAGATGCCGTTGGTGCGCGTCCAGTTGAACGGGTCGTTGAGGTAGCGGAACGCCGCCTGCAGCTCGTTCACGCCCGGGCCCGCCGCGCCCACGGGGTCAGCGCGCGCTCGGCGCCGGCCAGCAGCAGGTCGGCCACCAGGGCCAGCAGCACGCAGCCGACCGCGCCGGTGACGATCTCGGCGCGGTAGAAGTTGGCGTTGAACCCGCCGGTGATCAGCTGGCCCAGGCCGCCGTGGCCGACGATCACGCCGACGGTCACCAGCGCGACGGTCGAGACGGTCGCCACCCGGATCCCGGCCATGAAGGACGGCAGCGCCAGCGGCAGCTCGACCTGCCAGAACAACCGCGCAGGCCCGTAGCCCATGCCCCGGGCCGCCTCCTGTACGTCGGCGGGGACCGACTGCAGGCCGGCGAGGAAGTTCCGAACCAGGATGACCAGCGAGTACAGCACCAGCCCGACCAGCACCGTCGTCGCGGACAGCCCGGTGACCGGTGCGACGAAGGCGAACATCGCCAGCGACGGGATCGTGTAGACCAGCGTGGAGACGCCCAGGACGCCGGCGGCCAGCCAGCGGTTCCGCCGGGCCAGCAGCGCCAGCGGCAGCGCGATCAGCGCGCCGAGCAGCACCGCGGCGACGGTGAGCCTGACGTGCTCGCCGAGGTAGGACAGGATGGTGCCCCAGTTGTCGGCCACGTAGGAGGGGTCGAACCAGGGGTTCGGCGCCGCATCGGCTGCGAGCACTGCACCGCCCGCCGCGCTCAGCACCGGGCGCCCGTCAGGAAGGCCACTCCGTGGACGTTAGCGCTCCGCCCGGGTCGACCACAGGCTCACCGGCTCAGGCCATCCGGCTCGAGGGCGTCAGCAAGACCTACCCCGACGGCAGCATCGGCGTGCGGTCGCTCGACCTGACCTTCGCCGCCGGGGAGCTCACCGTGCTGGTCGGCCCGTCCGGCTGCGGCAAGACGACCACGATGAAGATGATCAACCGAATCATCGAGCCGACCACCGGGCGGGTCCTGCTCGGCCAGGACGACGTCACCCGGGTCGACCCGGTCGAGCTGCGGCGCCGGATCGGCTACGTCATCCAGAACGTCGGGCTCTTCCCGCACCAGACGGTGCGCAAGAACGTGAGCACGGTGCCGCGGCTGCTCGGCTGGGACAGGAAGCGCACCGCGGACCGGGTGGAGGAGCTCCTCGACCTGGTGGGGCTGGACCCCGTGGCCTTCGGTGACCGCTATCCGCACCAGCTCTCCGGTGGCCAGCGCCAGCGCGCCGGCGTGGCTCGCGCGCTGGCCGCCGACCCCGCGGTCCTGCTGATGGACGAGCCGTTCTCGGCGGTCGACCCGATCGTGCGGGAGCGGCTGCAGTCGGAGTTCCTGCGGCTGCAGGAGACCGTGCGCAAGACCATCGTGTTCGTCACCCACGACATCGAGGAGGCCGTGCGGCTCGGTGACCGGATCGCGGTGATGAGCCAGGGCGGCAAGGTGGAGCAGTTCGCCCCGCCGGCGGAGCTGCTCGGCTCGCCTGCCACGCCCTTCGTCGCGGACTTCGTCGGCGCCGACCGGGGGCTCAAGCGGCTGGCCGTCACCGGCATCGACATGGCCGACCTGGAGCAGCCACCGGTCGTGCACGCCGACGACGACGTGGGCGAGGCGCGGGCGGCGCTCGACCGGGCCGGCGCCCGCTGGGCGGTGGTGCTGGACGAGCAGGAGCGGCTGAACGGCTGGATCTCGGCCGAGCGGGCGACCGGCAGCGGGACGGTGCGGCAGGTGGGCCGGCGGATGGACGCCTGGGTACCGATCGACGCGACGCTGAAGACCGCGTTCGCCACCATGCTGCAGCTGGAGGCGGGCTGGGTGGCGGTGCTGGACGGCGACCGGTTCTGCGGGGTGCTCACCCCCGAGTCGCTGCACGCCGCGCTGCGCCGCTCGGTCGAGGGCTCGGTGCCCGAGGTCGCCGGAGCCGCCCACCTCTGACATCGCGACCCTCCGGGCCGCACCGCGGCCAGGAGCCGCTCCGCTCGCGGTGAGCCGTTGCCCGCCCCGCAACGCGGAGCCTCCGGCCCCACTCGCGAACCGGAGCCGCCTGTCGGCGGCGACGGTCCAGCGTCAGGTCGTGCTCCTCCCGGACTCACCGTCGTCCTCGTCCGGGGGGACGCGGCAGACGTGCTCGAGCCACAGGGCGGCGGCGGCGAGGGCGGCGGCCACCACCACCCCGATCACCGCGGTGGTGGTGTCGCCCGAGGCCGCGCCGAGCCGGCCGACCGCCGGGGCGGTGTGCAGCAGCAGGCCGGTCCACAGCCCGGCGGACACCGCACCGACCCAGGCACTGGCCTGGGCGAGCACCGCCAGCCGGGCGACCAGCATCGGCTCGACGGGCCGCGCGGCGGTCGCCGGGCTGCGACCGGGACCTCGCCGGCCTGCCCGCTCGGCGCCGAGCCGGGCCCGCAACGTCCGGGCGCCCATCGCCTCGGCGACCGCGAGCACGCCCAGCGGCACCGGCAGCCACCAGGAGAACGGCGGCAGCGAGCCGTAGGCCGAGCGCACCACGAGCCAGGCGGCGAAGGCCACCGCGACGGCGAGCGCGAGCAGCTCACGACGGCGCACCGGCGTCATGCCAGCTGCTCCCACCGGACGACCCCGGCCACCTCGTCCGCCGGCAGCGCGGCCACCAGATCCGCGACGCGGCCGTGCCCGGGCAGCGTCGCCGCCGGGTCCAGGGCGAGCCACGGGACCAGCACGAACGCCCGCTCGTGCGCCCGCGGGTGCGGCAGGGTCAGCTCCGGGTCGGCGGACAGCACGGGCGTTCCGTCGTCCCCGGTGACCGTGACGACGTCGACGTCCAGCGTCCGCGCACCCCAGCGCACCTCCCGGGTGCGCCCGGCTGCCTGCTCCAGCTCGGCGGCGAGCGCCAGCCAGCCGGCGGCGTCCCGGTCCCCGCGGACGACGGCGACCGCGTTGAGGTACGGCGGCTGCTCGATCGGCCCCCAGGGCGGGGTCTCGTACAGCGTCGACCGGGCGACCAGCCCGTGCTCCCTCAGCGCCACCAGGGCGGAGCGCAGCGTGCCCGCCCGGTCGCCCAGGTTCGCGCCGAGCGAGAGGACGGCCCTGGTCACCGGCGTTCGCGCCGGATCGAGACGGTGACGTCGTCGGCGGGCACGCCGAGGTCGACCTCCGGCTTGTGCACGGTGATCTCGACGGCGTCCACGACCGGGTGGGCCAGGCAGCGGTCGGCCAGCCGCTGGGCCAGCGTCTCCAGCAGGTCGACCGGCTCGCCGACCAGCAGCGCGTGCAGCTGCTGCGCCAGCTCGCCGTAGTGCACGGTCTTGGTCAGGTCGTCCCCGGCCGCCGCCGGCGCGGTGTCGAGCTCGAGCACCGCGTCGACCCGGAAGGTCTGGCCGTGCTCCCGCTCCGGCGGGTAGACCCCGTGGTAGCCGTGGCCGGTCAGCCCGTGGACGGTGATCCGGTCGGGGGTCGGCGGGGTGGGTCGGCTACTGGCCACGCGGTCCTCCTCCTCGGGCGGCCTGCACTGCCGCCACGGTCGCGATCGCGTCGAGGGACTGCACCGGGTCGTGCACCCGCACGCCCCACGCCCCGGCCTGCGCGGCCAGCACCGAGATGGCCACGGTCGCGGCCTCCCGGCCCTCCACCGACCGCAGCGTGCCGTCGGGACCGGCCAGCAGCCGGCCGAGGAAGGTCTTCCGCGAGGCGCCCACCAGCACCGGCAGGCCGAGGGCGACCAGCCGGTCCAGCCCGGCCAGCAGGGCCCAGTTGTGCTCGGCGTTCTTGGCGAAGCCCAGCCCCGGGTCCAGCACGAGCTGGGCCGGGTCCACCCCGGCCGCGACGACGTCCTCGACCCGGGTGGTGAGCTCGGCGCCCACCTCGTGCACCACGTCGCCGTACCGGGCGGCGGCGTACATCTCGCGGCTGTGGCCGCGCCAGTGCATCAGCACCCACGGCACCCCCGCGTCGGCGACCAGCCGGGCCATGCCCGCGTCGGCCAGCCCGCCGCTGACGTCGTTGACCAGGGACGCGCCGGCCTCCAGCGCCGCCGCGGCGACGTCGGCGCGGGTGGTGTCGATGCTGACCCGGGCACCGGCGGCGACGAGGTCGCGGACGACGGGCACCACCCGGCAGCACTCCTCCTCGGCGTCGACCCGGTCGGCGCCGGGCCGGGTCGACTCCCCGCCGACGTCGACGTAGTCCGCGCCCGCGACGTGCATCTCCAGGCCGTGCGCGATCGCGGCGTCGTGGTCGTCGTAGCAGCCGCCGTCGGAGAAGGAGTCCGGCGTGACGTTGAGGACGCCCATCACCAGGCAGCGCCCGGGCCGTGGCAGGAGGGTGCCGACGTCCATGGCGTGCTCAGCGACCCAGGATGAGGCCCATGGCCTCGCTGCGGGTGGCGGCGTTCTCCCGGAAGATCCCGCGCACCGCGGAGGTCATCGTCGTGGCCCCCGGCTTGCGGACGCCGCGCATCGCCATGCACAGGTGCTCGGCCTCGATGACCACGATGACGCCGCGCGGCTTGAGCACCTCGTACAACGAGTCGGCGATCTGCCGCGTCATCCGCTCCTGCACCTGCGGGCGACGGGCGTAGACCTCCACCAGCCGTGCCAGCTTCGACAGGCCGGTGACCCGTCCGTCGTACCCGGGGATGTACCCGACGTGCGCGACCCCGTGGAAGGGCACCAGGTGGTGCTCGCAGGTCGAGTACATCGCGAT
The DNA here is from genome assembly GCF_005930495.1 of Modestobacter excelsi. Taxonomy (GTDB): domain Bacteria; phylum Actinomycetota; class Actinomycetes; order Mycobacteriales; family Geodermatophilaceae; genus Modestobacter; species Modestobacter excelsi. The sequence goes on from NZ_SJEX01000106.1 coordinate 9,638, forward strand.
GTCCTTGACCAGCACCAGCTCGTCGTGGGCCTCGTCGAAGGTGGTGGCGAGGACGTCGGCCGGGTCCTGCCCCAGCCCGGCGAAGGTCTCCGCGTAGGCGCGGGCCACCCGGGCCGGGGTGTCCTGCAGGCCCGGACGGTCGGGGTCCTCACCGATCGCGGCCAGGATCTCCCGGACGGCGGCCTCGATCCGCCCGGCGTCGAACTGCCCCTCGGGGATGTCGGCGACCGGGTCACCGGTGCGCGGGTCCTGCCCCACACCGTCGACCCGGCCGGCCGCCGCGTGCTCGCCCGCTCCCCCTGGTGCGGCGCTCACCGGCCCTGGGCAGGGGCGCCGACGTCCCCGATCGGTGCCTGGGTCGCGCCGTTCGCCGACCCGTGCACGCCGTTGCCGTTGCTCGCAGCCGCCTCGGCGGGGGTGAGCACCGGCGGGCGCTGCGAGGGGGTGCGCTTGCCGAAGCCGTTGTAGGGGGCCATCGACGGGCGCTTGACCACCCCGGCACAGATCCGGTCCATGTCCTCGCGGGACAGCGTCTCCTTGTCCAGCAGCTCGAGCACCAGCCGGTCCAGGGCGTCCCGGTACTCGACCAGGATCTCCCAGGCCTCGTCGTGCGCGGCCTCGATGAGCGCGCGCACCTCGCCGTCGATGTCGGCGGCGACGGCGTCGGAGTAGTCCGGACGCGAGCCCATGTCCCGGCCCAGGAACGGCTCGGAGTCGGTGCTGCCGTACTTGACCGCACCGAGCTTGGCGCTCATCCCGTACTGGGTGACCATCGACCTGGCCAGCGAGGTGGCCTTCTCGATGTCGTTGCCGGCACCGGTGGTCGGCTCGTGGAAGACCAGCTCCTCGGCGGCCCGGCCACCCAGCGCGTACGCCAGCGTGTCGATCATCTCCGAGCGGGTCTGGTTGTACCGGTCCTCGGTCGGCAGCACGAGGGTGTGCCCCAGCGAGCGGCCGCGCGGCAGGATCGTCACCTTGTGCACCGGGTCCAGGTTGGGCAGCGCGTGCGCCACCAGGGCGTGCCCGCCCTCGTGGTAGGCGGTGACCTTCTTCTCCTTGTCGCTCATCGCCCGCGTCTTGCGCTCGGGGCCGGCGACGACGCGGTCGATCGCCTCCTCGAGGACGGCGTCGGTGATCTGCGTGCCGCCGTGCCGGGCGGTGAGCAGCGCGCCCTCGTTGAGCACGTTGGCCAGGTCGGCCCCGGTGAAGCCGGGGGTGCGCCGGGCCACCGTGGTGAGGTCGACGTCGGGCGCCAGCGGCTTGCCCGTCGCGTGCACCTTGAGGACGGCGACGCGGCCGAGCAGGTCGGGACGGTCGACGGCGATCTGCCGGTCGAAGCGGCCCGGGCGCAGCAGGGCCGGGTCCAGGATGTCCGGGCGGTTCGTCGCGGCGATCATGATGACGCCGCCCTTGACGTCGAAGCCGTCCATCTCGACGAGCATCTGGTTCAGCGTCTGCTCGCGCTCGTCGTGCCCGCCGCCCATGCCGGCGCCGCGGTGCCGGCCGACGGCGTCGATCTCGTCGATGAAGATGATCGCCGGGGCGTTGGTCTTGGCCTGCTCGAACAGGTCGCGGACCCGGCTGGCGCCGACACCGACGAACATCTCGACGAAGTCGGACCCGGAGATCGAGTAGAAGGGCACGCCCGCCTCACCGGCGACCGCCCGGGCGAGCAGCGTCTTGCCGGTGCCGGGCGGGCCGAACAGCAGCACGCCCTTGGGGATCTTCGCGCCGATGGTCTGGTACTTGACCGGGTTCTGCAGGAAGTCCTTGATCTCGTGCAGTTCCTCGATCGCCTCGTCCGCGCCGGCGACGTCGGCGAACGTCGTCTTGGGGCTGTCCTTGCTGACGACCTTGGCCTTGGACTTGCCGAAGGCCATGACGCCGCGGCCGCCGCCCTGCATGGAGTTGAACAGCCAGAACAGCAGCAGGAGCAGCAGGACGAACGGCAGGAAGCTCACCAGCAGGCTGACCAGCAGGTTGTCCTGGGTGACGTTCGTGTCGAAGGACTGGGTCCCGCCGCCGGCGTCGGTGCCGCCCCGGACGGCGGCGAAGACGTCGTCGGCCGCGCCCAGCGGGTAGGAGGCGGAGATCTTGGAACTGCCGTCGACCGGACCCTTGAGGTCGAGGTCGAGGGTCTGTTCCTTGTCGTTGATCGTGGCCTTGTCGACGTTGCCTTCGGAGAGCTGCGCCAGGGCGGTCGAGGTGGAGACCTTGTCGTAGCCGCCGTCGTTGCTGAAGAACTGGGAGGCGATGAAGCCCACCACGACGACGACAGCGACCCACAGCCAGACGGACCGGAAGATCTTCTTGCGTTCCATACACCGTTGCCGGGCCACCGGGGACGCCCGGCCTGCCCGTCGACCCTCCTGATCGTCGCAGGACGTCGCGCACGACCCTGGGTGGCACCCCGCCGCGGGGCGACGTCGTTGCGACGACGGTACACCGCGGGACCTGTGCCCCTTCTCGATGCGCGCTGCCGTCGAGCTGGGGGACCGCTGCGCGGTCCGGGCAGCCGATGCCGCTCCTAGGAGGAGTAGACCTCGGGCTTCAGCGTGGCGATGTAGGGCAGGTCCCGGTAGCGCTCGGCGTAGTCCAGGCCGTAGCCGACGACGAACTCGTTGGGGATGTCGAAGCCGACGTAGCGCACCGGGACGTCGACCTTGACCGCGTCCGGCTTGCGCAGCAGCGTGCACACCTCGAGGCTCGCCGGCCCGCGGCTGCCGAGGTTCCTCAGCAGCCAGGAGAGCGTGAGCCCGGAGTCGATGATGTCCTCGAGCACCAGCACGTGCTTGCCGGCGATGTCCCGGTCGAGGTCCTTGAGGATGCGCACCACGCCCGAGGAGCTGGTGGCGCTGCCGTAGGAGGAGACGGCCATGAACTCCATCTGGGTCGGCAGCTGCAGCGCCCGGGCGAAGTCGGACATGAACAGCACGGCGCCCTTGAGGACGCCGACGAGCAGCACCTCGCGCCCGGCGTAGTCCACCGCGATCCGGGCGGCGAGCTCGGTGATCTTGCCCTGGATCTGCTCCTCGGACAGCAGCACGTGGTCGATGTCCGGGCCGTAGCCGTGGTCGGGTCCCAGCGGCCCCGTTGCCCGGGCTCCGGCGGTGGTGCGCTCGCTCACGGCGCTCAGGGCTCCTCGAGGGGATCGACGGCAGGACGGGCAGCCGGACGCGTGCCGCGCTGCACGGTCAGCCTGCCAGACGACCGCACCACGCCCGTACCGCCGGGTAGGTCCGCCTGCCCCTGCCCCCGCCACCGGGTGAGCAGTGCGTCGACGGCGGCCAGGTGCACCGCCTGCAGGTCCGGCACGCCCGCACGGAGCAGCCAGCCGCGCAGCACCCGGCGGCGCAGCGCGGCCGGGAGCTCGGCGAGCGGCCCGGCCGGCAGCGCGCCGTCGGTGCCGAGCAGGGCGCCCAGCTCGGCGGTGGCGAGCGCGTCCAGCGCGTCGAGGTCCTCCCGGAGCAGCGCCGCGGTGCGGGCCAGCGCCGGTGCCACCCCGCCGCCGAGGACGTCCTCGAGCAGCGGCAGCACCTCGGTGCGCAGCCGCACCCGGGTGTAGGCCGGGTCGGTGTTCCACGGGTCGTCCCAGACCGGCAGCTCCTGCGCGGCGCAGGCGGCCCGGGTGGTCTCCCGGCGCACCCCGAGGAGCGGGCGCCAGAACGGCGCGCGGAGCTCGACCATGCCGCCGACCGAGCGCGGGCCCGACCCGCGGGCCAGCCCGAGCAGCACGGTCTCGGCCTGGTCGTCCAGGGTGTGCCCGAGCGCCACCGTCGCGCCGTGCTCGGCGGCGGCGGCCCGCAGCGCCGCGCCGCGCGCCTCCCGGGCGGCCGCCTCCGGCCCACCGGCGGTGCCGACGGTCACCGGCACGACGAGCACCGGGGCCAGCCGCAGCGACCGGAGCAGCGCGGCGGTGCGCCGGGCCTGCTCCGCCGAGCCGGGCTGCAGGCCGTGGTCGACGGTGACCGCCCCGACCTGGCGTCGGGACCGGGGTGCCTCGAAGGCCAGCGCCGCGGCCAGCGCGACGGAGTCCGCGCCGCCGCTGCAGCCCACCAGCACCGGCCCGTTGGTCGCGCTCAGGCCCGGGCGGACTGCCGCGCGCAGCGCCGCGACGGCCGGGTGCGGACCCGCCATGCCGGCTGCCGCGCCCGCCCGGTCAGGCCGGGATCGCCGGCCGGGTGCCCAGCACGCGCTCCACCCAGCGGGCGGGCTCGGCGAGCTCCTCCTTCAGCGGCAGGTTCGCCGGGCCGACCCACACCTGGTTGAAGCCGTCCATGCCGACGAGGTCCACCACCCCGGCGACGAAGACGCGGCCGTCGGCGTACTGCTGCATCTTCTGCTCCAGCCCCAGCAGCCGGCGCAGCACCCGGTCGATCGGCCCGCGGCCCTTGCGGCGCTGGGCGAAGCGCTTGCGCAGCGTGCGCACCGAGGGGACGACGTCGGGGCCGACCCCGTCCATCACGAACTCGGCGTGCCCCTCGACCAGGCTCATCACCGCGGTGACCCGGTCCAGCGCCTCCCGCTGCCCGGGGTCCTTGATCAGCGCCATCAGGCCCTGCGGCGCGTCGTCGTCCGGGCTGGTCCCGCGGACGGCGTCGGTGAGGCTGCGCAGCACGTCGGTGAGCCGCTCGCGCAGCACGTCGGGGGTCAGGTCGGTGGCCTCGGCGAAGGAGCTGACCTGCTCCTCGAGGTAACCGCGCAGCCACGGGACGGCGGTGAACTGCAGTTGGTGGGTGACCTCGTGCAGGCAGACCCACAGCCGGAAGTCGGTGGGGTCGACGCCGAGCCGGCGCTCGGTCTCCACGATGTTCGGGGCGACCAGCAGCAGCCGCCCGCCGCTGCCGAAGACCTCGTACTGGCCCAGCACCCGGCTGCACAGGAAGGCGAGGACGCCGCCGGCCTGCACGCCGGTCGCCCGCGAGCCGATCGCGGTCGCCAGCGGACCCGGGCTCCTCCCCTGGGCCTCGGTCAGCGCGTCGGCCAGCGGGTCGAGCAGCGCGGCCATGCCGGCGGTGTTCGCCGTCACCCAGCCGGGCCGGTCGACGACGGCGACGGTGGGCACGGGGCCGCCGGGCACCGGGTGGAGCCCGGTCAGCGCCTCCACGTGCGCGACAGCGGTCGCGGCAGCGCGGTGCAGCTCCTCGACGACGGCTGCGGCCTCCTCGCGGGAGGTCTCCGGTCCGGGCCCGACGAGTCGGCGGGCGGTGCGGCCGGCGAGGTCCCAGTCGACGAGGGACGAGGAGCGGCTCATCGCCTCACCGTACTCGAAGGACCCCCTTGCCCCCCTCCGCTCGCGAGCTCGGGAGGGACCCTGCACGGGGGCCGTTCCCTCACGTCACCGGCAGCCGCAGCCGGCCAGGGCGTCGGCGACGACGTCCAGCGACCCCTCCCCGGCGGTGAGGCTGCCGACCGTGCCGTCCGCCATCACCGCGAAGGCCAGCAACCGGCCGTCGGCGGTGAGGACCGTCCCGGCCAGGTCGTTGGTGCCCAGCAGGGTGCCGGTCTTCGCCCGCACCGAGCCGGGCCCGGCCTGCCCGCCCGCGACGACCCGCTCCGCCAGCGTCCCGTCGTAGCCGGCCACCGGCAGGCCGGACAGCAGCCCGTCGGCGTGGTCGATGCTGCCGTCGGCGGCGGCCCGGACGGCGTCGACCAGCAGGCGGGCCGGCACCCGGTCGTCCTGGGACAGGCCGCTGGCGTCGTGGACGTCCAGTCCGGTGGTGTCCAGACCGGCGTCGGCCAGCGCACCGGTGATCGCCTCGGCGGCACCGTCGAAGCTGGCCGGCAGGCCGCGGGCGAGGGCCACCTGCCGGCCGAGGGACTCGGCGAGCAGGTTGTCCGAGGCGTTGAGCGCCTCCTCCACCAGCCGGTCGATCGGTGCGGACTGCACCGTGCCCAGCGTCCGGGCGCCGTCCGGGGCCTGGCCCAGGTCGACCGGGACGTCCGGCGCGCCGAGTGCCTCCGCCAGCGCCTGCCCGGCATCGGTGCCCGGCGACCCGCTGCGCTGGCTCTCCCCCGGCTGGACGCGGGCGCCGTCCACGGCGGTCGCCGTCACGGGCGCGGCGTAGCTGGACGGGGCGTCGTCGGCGCCCCAGCCGGAGGCGGTCAGCGGACCGGTGAACAGCGAGTTGTCCACCACGACGCCGGTGACCGGCTGGCCGCCCAGCGCCTGGCCCACCTGGTCGGCGAGGTCGGCGACGGTGGCCGCGCCCGGGTAGTCGGTGGACGGGGCGGTGGTGGACAGCGTCGGGTCCCCCCCGCCGACGAGGACGACCTGCCCGGGGCTGCTGCCGGCGACGACCGTGGTGGTGACGGTGTCGGTCGGGTCGAGGGTGCTCAGCACGGCGAGGCCGGTGAGCAGCTTGGCGGTGGAGGCCGGGGTGCTCGGGTCGGCGGCGTCCTGGTCGAACAGCACCTGCCCGGTGGCGACGTCGACCACCTGCGCGGACAGCCCCCCGCCGAGGGCCGGCGCCGCCAGCAGCGGGGACAGCACGCCGGCGATCGCGGTGGGGTCGGGCAGCGGTGCGTCGGCGCTGAGCTCGGTGAGCACCGGCCCGGGGTCGCTGAGCTCGGGCAGCACGGCGTCGGGCACCTGCTCGGCGTCCTCGGCGACGGCGGGCCCGCCGGGGTCGGCCAGCCGCAGGGTCACCAGCACCCCGGCGGCCACCAGCACGAGGGCGAGCAGGGCGGCGACCAGCGCCGTCCGCCGCCGGCCGCCCGGCCGCCCGGCCCGGGTGTCGCCGTCCTGCGGCGGTTGCTCCGCGCTCCCTCGGCCCGGGGCCGGGGCGGCGGACGCGCCCCGCGCCCGGGGGC
>NZ_SJEX01000107.1 GCF_005930495.1 Modestobacter excelsi
GGCTTGCCTGGGAGTCGCCAACCGAGCGTAGCGAGGAATCAGCGTCTTGGTCGCGCTGGAGGATCGGCCGCCTGAGGCCCGCTTGGAAGCGCCGGGCTGCACGGCTGCCCACGTCAAAATGCGGGGTGTCCCATGGGCCGCCTTATGTCCCAGAGCGGCCCACTTTGGGACAGCTTCTAGCGGGTCTGATGAACCAGCCCTACCGTTCACTCTGCTACTAGAGACAGCACCCCAGGGTCACCGAACCCAGAGGGAGACGTTGATTGAGGGCAGGGGAAGTCATGAATCAACCCGACCACGGTGACGACGGAACCGATGGGCCTACAGAACTGCGGCGGCAACTCGAACGAGCGTGGCGATCGATTCGAGATGGTCACGCTGAAGAATCGGCGCAGGCGTTTGAGTACGCAGTGAACCTGGACCCAGGCAGTGACGAAGCTTGGACTGGCCTCGGACGGGCCATGTCTCAACTTGGGCGCTACGAGGCCGCTGCCCGAACCTTCGATCGCGCCCTCGAAATCAACCCCGAAAATGCGGAGGCGCTCCTCTTTCAAAGTGTGTCGTTGATGCAGATGGGTCGCCTTGATGAAGCCGCCAACCGTCTGCACAGGGCAGCCAGTGCAGGTTCGTTCGATTTTCGCGACCTTGCACATGCGCTCGGACGTCCACGAGAATCTAGCTCAGAACCTGAGGGGGATGTCGACTTCAGCTCTCACGCGGCGCGTCTGCGTCTGGCTCGTGACCGAGGTTTGCGCGCGATAGAGGCCACTGAATTCGGGTCCGCGGACAAGGTCTGGCGGGAATTCCTTCTTCCTGCCGCTCAGCAACTCTTGGAAACTTTAGGTTCCATCGCGAATGATGAAGCCCTTTGGGCAAGCCTCGTAGAAAACACTATCCGATCCAGCGCTCAGCGCGCCACTCAATTACGGGAGGTGTTCAATCAGGACCTGTCTGCATTGTTAGTCTACATGGGTTACCGGCCACCGCCGCCACCCCAAGCCCTTGAGCTGGAGCTTATTCAATCTCTGTCAGACGCACTCGAGGCCGGCGAAAAGCCCTCCGCGAGTCGACTACGTCGTGTGCAGTACCACCTAGCGCTCTTCTCTTACAGACTCCGCCGAGTGATCACCGAGGCGGAAATCGAGGCAAGGGAACGGGAAGGGCGCGTCCAAGATTTGTCGTCATGGCATCGCCTGAGGAGCGCGGTTGGCAAGGGGGCAAAGATCGCTGCACCTGCGGCATTCGCTACGGGAGTCATGGCCCTCGTGTTCCCTCCGGGCACAGGCGCGGCGGCCGCTGTGGGCTTTGGCGCCGCCACAAACGCTGCAGGTCAAGAACTGTTGAAACAGGGCACCCAGATCGCGTCTACCGGACTCCTCGATAGATGGCTGGCCGATGAGCCGACCCTGGCGCCTGTTGCACAAAAGTGGCCTGCAGCGCAACGACGCGCATTGCGCGCCATGGGCGATCTGCGCAGCCTGCTTTCCTCCGATCGACCTGACACTCTATGGGCGAAGTCTCTCAAAGCTTTCTCGGTCGAGTGTGTCAGCGCTCTATGTGAACTGGCTCAGGTGGATAGCGTTTCGCCTCAACGCTCTCATCATGACCTACCGATTACGGTTAACAGAGGGCTCGCCTTGGTCAATGATATTCGCGATCTACCGGCGACTGTGCGGAACTTGGAATCAACGCATGCTTTCGCTCAACAGTTGCTGTTTCTAGAAAGATCGTTGTCGGACATCCCCTGCCCGATCGGCTGAGTTCTCGGACCCAGCCGCTGCGGGCCCCTTCACGACTGCGGCGTAGCGCCGACAAGTACACCGGTCACAGCGTCTTCCAAGCCTGGGCGGCACCGCCAGTCGTCTCTAAGGCCGCCTTCAGGGACACCCCGACTGCGTCGCCGGGTCAGCACCACATCAGCTGCCTCAACCGCCGGCTGTCAGGTGCTTGGCCGTGCCCGCTACGTGCCCGTACGACGGGCACGAAGCGGACAATCGGAGTCAACAGGAGTGAACCGACTGGTCCGCTGACCAGCGCATATGCGAAAACGGGCAGCTCCAAGAATGGCGCTGAGAGAACTTGAAACCCGCTGGTCTGCCGCCCTCACTGCCAGCCGGGGGCTGGCCACAGGGCTCCTCGCGATCGACAAGCGCGACCTGCTCGTCAGTGAGGGCGGCGGCTCGAGCCGAGTCGTGGGGGAAAGCAGGGCGTCGCGGCCCAAGGCCTCAGGCGCGAGCCGTTGCGGCGGCCACCTTGACTTTGTCCTGTAGGCGATGGGCGGACCTGCGGAGCTACGGCACGGGGTTCAGCGCTTCGAGGACAGCGGCGGCGCCGGTGGCCGGAACCTTGCGGCCGAAGTAGACGTCAGTGGTCATCGAGGTGTTGGCGTGGCCGAGCTGGTCGGCCGCCGCGCGGGAGGACAAGCCTGCTTGGTCCATCAATGTGGCAACGGTCTTGCGGAAGACGTAGGAGGTGACCCAGTCGAAGCCAGCCGCGGCGAAAGCGTCGCGGAGGTCCGCCTGGGTGTTGGAGGGGTCTCGCCAGCCGCCCAGCGGAGCGGGGAACACGGGACCACTCTCCTCGAGGGGCTGGCCCTGGGCGGCTCGGTCGTGCAGCATCGTCACGCACCACTGGGGCAGCACGAGGGTCCTGGCGCCGGTGTCAGTCTTGGTCTTCTTGACGACCAGGCCCTGACCTTTGACCCGTACGACGGCCGCGCGCACGTCGACCGTTCCGGCCTCGAGGTTCACGGCGCTCCACGTCAGGCCGCAAGCCTCACCGATCCGCAGTCCGGTCGCCATCAGGAAGCTGACCAGGTCGGGGAGGTCGCGGGCGATGGCCCGGTCGTCGTAGGAGAGTGCTGCCCGAATCTGACGCAGTTGCGGCACGGTCAGAGCCCGCGGCCCTTTCCGAGGTCTGCTGGTCAGCGAGCCGAGGGCGCGCACGGGGTTTGACTGCAGTGCGTCGTGGCGGGCGGCCAGCGTGCACATGCCCGACAGCACCGAGCGGCACATCCGGGCGGTGGCCACTCCGTGGTTGGTGGCGATCAGCCGCAGATGCCGGTCCACGACGCCGACGCTGAGCTCCCGAACCCGGAGCTGGCCCAGCCCGGGCAGGATCTGCGCATCCAGCCGACGGCGGTATGCCTCCATGGTGACCGGAGAGAGGTCGGCCAGGCCGTCGTACCAGGCGTCTGCCAGCGCCGAGACCCGGCTGCCGGCCGTGATGTGGCCGCGAGCAGTGATCTGCGCGCGGTCTCGCAGAGCCAACTTCAGTGCGGTCTCGGCGGCACTCTTGGTGCGGCCGTTCCGCTCGACGGTGCGGACCTGGCCGTCATGGTCCCGGGTCAGGGCCCGCGCACGAAAGCCACCGCCGGTGCGGTAGCAGCGGATGGCGCCAGCGGTGCCCAGAGCCAGCGGAGGACGTCCCATGCGCCCCCACTTTACCCCCATTTTACTCCCCGAAAACTACGGTTAGTGACAGCTGGTGAAGGTCAACAGCGCGGTCGAATTCGAGTGACTACGCTGGTCAGAAGCGAATACCCGGTAGAACAAGCTACGTAAGGTGACGGTCGACTTTTAATCCGCGGGTTGTGGGTTCGATCCCCACGGGGCCCACCGCGTTGGTCCCCGGCCTTGCCGCTGCGCGGGCGGCTGGCCGGCGGTGGCGCCACACGACTGCCAGCGGCCTCCTGCGCGGCGAGCCCTTGCGACCGCTCCGCCGGTTTCAGAGCCGGGTGCGGTGCCGGCTGGTTCCTAGGTGAGCACGTCGCTGGCTTCCACGGGACGTCGCAGCGAGTCGTCCAGCACCGTGACGGCACGAGGGGCCCCCAGGTGGAAGCCCTGGCCGTAGCGGACCCCCAGGCTGTGCAGGGCGGCTCGTTCCTGGGAGTTCTCGATCCCCTCGGCGACCAGGTTGGCGCCGATCCGGTCGGCGAACAGGACGAGGCTGACCACGAGGGAGGCCCGGGCGGGGTCGGTGTCGACGTCGCGTACCAGGGCACGGTCCAGCTTGATGGTGTCCGGGGCGAGGTTGAGGACGTGCTGCAAGGACGCGAACCCGGAGCCGGCGTCGTCGACCGCGAGGCGGACCCCCGTCCGGCGCAGCCGGTCCAGCGGAGCGGAGAGGCCGTCGTAGTCGGCGACCGCGACGTGCTCGGTCAACTCGAGCACCAGCCGCTCGGTGGGGGCCGCGGTGAGCATCTCGGCCAGTCGCGGCGAGGCGAGGGTCGCCGGGGAGGCGTTGAGCGACAGGTAGAGGTCCCGGGGCAGTCGCCCCAGGGTGTCCAGGGCCTTCTCGATGGCCGCGAGTTCGAGGTCCACTCCCAGGCCGACAGCGGCGGCGTCGGCGAACCACTCCTCCGGTCCCTGGTCGACGTGCACGGGGAAGCGGGACAGCGCCTCCACCCCCACAGCTCGTCCGGTGGCCAGCTCCACGATCGGCTGGACCACCACGCTCGGCCCACCGTCGCGGAGGAGCTGCTCCACCCGCTCCCGCCGCGCACGGGCAGCATGTTGTTCCGCCAGCTCGGCGGCGTGTTCTCGGGTGACGTCGCGGATCGATGAGACGACGTACTCGACCTCACCGGAGGGGGCCAGCACCGGGTCGGTGTTCAGTGACAGCCACGTGAGCTCGCCGCCGACGTGGACGCCGACGATCCGGCCGCGGATCCCGGCGCCGGCGCGGACGGTGGCCGCGGTGGGCCGCTGCTCCGCCGGCCACGGCGTGCCGTCCGGGCGCAACGCGGAACGCAGCTCGTGGAGCGCGTGACCGTGCAGCTGGTCCGCGCTGAGGCCCAGGACGTGGCGAGCAGCCGAGTTGCTGGTGATCACGCGGCCGCTGGGGTCCTGCAGGAGGACGCCCTCCACGATGTTGTCGAGCAGGGTGGCTTGCAGGCGCTCGAGGCGCGAGGTCTCCGCCAGGAGCCGTCGCAACTGGTGGGCGTCCGCATCAGCCGGTCGTCGCACCGAGCGAGACCTCCTCACAGCCTTCCCTGCACCGGAACCGTCGATGCCCGTCGCGGACCGCCCACAGGTACACCGGCCGCGCACGACGAGGGGACACTCGGCACGATCACTCCACCGCCATCGGCCCCACCACGCGCCACCTGGATCCTCGCCAACCCGCAGGGGTGATCTCCGATCACCGACGACCGATCGCCGCGGCTGCAGCGCCGGTGCAGATCATGGACCACGGACACGGAGCACCTCGTCGGGAGAGCGGGCGCCCTGGCGCCGTCGCGTCGTCCGAGTTCGCGATCCGCGGGTCGTGGTCCCGATCCTCACGGGGCCACCGCGACGACCCCGTGCTCGGGCCCTCCCGACACTCCGGCGCCGGTCGCGCCGACGGGGTCATCGAGCGTCATCTGGCGGAAAACCGGGCTCGGAGCTGCGCGGATGTCGACAAGGGTGCCGTCGGGAGGCGGGTCATCGACCCGGAGCGGGGCCGGCGCAACGATTCGGTGACGGGGCTCCGGATGACGTGTCCGGACGGGCGGTGCGTACGCCGCCGCGTCCTACGTTTCCGTCACGTCCGCGGCACTTCCCCAGCCGCGACGGACCGTCCGAGGAGTCCCCGTGAACACGCCTGCAGACGTGGCGCACAGCCCGTCGTCGTCCCACCCGCACCCGCTCCCGCCCGCCGACGAGCTGGGCCTCGCCGAGCTGCTCGAGCTGTTCGGCACCGAGGAGCCCGCCCTGCCCCCGGTGCGGCCCTCGCTCCGGTCCTCCGGTGCCCGGCTGCTCATGTGGTGGCGGGACTCGTCCCGGCGGGCGGCCCGCTGGGGTGCCGTCCCGGGCCCGGCCGGCACGTTCGGCGGCCGTCCCGTCCGCACCGCAGTGCCGGCGGTGCGGTCATGATCGTCTGGCCGGTGGTCGCGGTGGTGGGTTTCGTCGTGCTGGCCGCGATCGTCATCGCGCTCGCCACCAGTTCGACCGCGCAGTACGAGTTCGAGCGCAACCAGGTGCAGGCGCAGCGGCAGCGGGCCGCCGTCCCGGCCGGGGTCGGCGCGGGCGCCGCCTCCGGTGGCGCAGCGGGTCCGCTGGAGGCTGAGCGGTCGGCGTCGGCCACCGCGGCGACCGAGGAGGCGCAGGCGGTCGCGGTGAGCGTCTCGGCGCACCCGGCCGGGAAGCGGGTCGCCGGGCAGGGCACCCCGCCGGCGTGGTGGCTGGTCGACGACCCGGACGACGGGTCGGGCGAGCGGGTGGTCGCGGGTCCGTTCCGCGACCGGATCGAGGCGGACTGGGCGGCGCTCTCCGGTGGCCTGGCGGAGTCCGGACGGACGGTGCACGGGGTGCTGCACGCCGACGGCCGGGTGGTCCGCCGGCAGTCGGAGGAGGAGCGGGTCTGGCTGAGCGACCTCGGCGACCAGCTCGACCGGCTGCCGGCCGAGTGGGACGGGCCGCTGGCCGACGAGGACGAGCTCGTGACGCTGGTGGTCGAGGTGGCCGGAGGACTGGTCGAGGCCGGCCTCGCGCTGCACGACTGCGCGGGCGACGAGCCGGCCGGCGGGGTGTGCCTGACCCCGGAGCCCGGGCGCCCCGGTGTCCTGGTCAGCTGGCACCAGCACGCCCGGATGGCCAACGACCAGGTGCACGGCCCCTCCGTGCACGCCGCCCTGCAGCGCACGATGAACGCCGCGATCGGCGGGTGCCTGAGCCAGTTGGGCTTCGAGGTCGAGCCCTACGGCGAGTCCGGCTGCTGGCTGGTCACCCTCGACTGAGGAACGGCCGGGCCCCCACGGGGAGTGGGGGCCCGGCGGGTCAGCGGGTGCTGCCGCTCACCCGCTGGGTGATCTCCTCCAGCTGCCGCCTGGGAGCGGCGAACTCCTGGACGTCGAGGTCCAGCGCACCGATCATCGCCGAGACGCCGCACGCGGGCTGCTCCAGCGCCCGGCCGGCGTCGGTGAGCCGGACCCGCACCTGACGCTCGTCCACCGCGCTCCGCTCCCGGGTGACCAGCCCGGCCGCGTCGAGCCGCTCGAGCAGCGGCGACATGGTGCCGGAGTCCAGGTCGAGACGCTCGCTGATCTCGCGGACGCTCTGGTCGTCGTGCTCCCAGAGCGTCATCAGGACCAGGAACTGCGGGTAGGTCAGGCCCAGCCGGTCCAGCATCGGGCGGTGGCGGGCCGTCACCGCTCGCGAGGCGCTGTAGAGCGCGAAGCAGAGCTGGTCGTCCAGCGCGACGCTGGGTGCAGGGGTGGCCACCCCAGACAACAGGACGCGACCTTTCTGCCGACCCGGCGTGCACGGCCGTCGTGCGGGTGCTCAGCCGGCGTCGGCCCACGACCGCACGACGGAGACGTCGAGCGGGAAGTCGACGGGGAACCCGCCGAACAGCAGCCGACCGGCCTCCGCCGCGGCCGCCCGGACCTCCGCGCAGACGGCGTCGGCCAGCTCGGCGGGGGTGTGCACCAGCACCTCGTCGTGCAGGAAGAACACCAGGTGCGGCCGGTCGCCGACGGTGCCGCCGTCGCCGAGGCGCCAGAGCCGGTTGCGGAGGTCGGCCAGCCAGCACAGCGCCCACTCCGCCCCCGTGCCCTGGACGACGAAGTTCCGGGTGAAGCGGCCCCACGCGCGGCGGTGCCGGTCCCGGTCCTCCCGTGAGCCGCCCTCGTCGGCCGGCTCGCCGAGCTCGACCGCCTGCTCGGCCCACTCCCCGGTCGGCACCGGGGAGCCGCGGCCCAGCAGGGTGTGCACCACCTCGCCACGCTCGCCGGCACGGGCGGCCTCCTCGACCAGGCCGATCGCCCGGGGGTACCGGCGGGTCAGCCGGGGCATCATCCGCCCGCTCTCCCCGCGGTGCCGCCGTACATGGCGCCGAGCATCCCGACCTTGGCCTCGGCCCGGGTCGCCACCGCACCGCTGGCCACCATCCCCTGGTAGAGGTCCGACGCCCGCGCCGCCTCGGCCATCGCGGTGTCCGCGCTCATCCCGGCGAGCACCCGCGGCTCGAGCTGCGCGACGTCGGCGACGACGAACCGCCAGCCCTCGTCGGCGATCGCCGCAGGCCGGATCTGCAGCGGCACCGACAGCGCGCCGCCGCCGTTGGACGCCCACCGGCCGGTGACCACCCCGCCGGGCAGGAACCAGGACCGGAACCGGCCGTCGCGCACCCAGGTGTCCAGCCAGTTCCAGCCGTTGGCGGCGAGCAGCCGGCCCAGCTTCCTGTACTCGAGCAGGGGCGCGATGCCGGGGTGCTCCAGCTGCTCGAGCGTCCAGGACCGGGTGTCGGACACCGGCAGGCCCGCGTCCTGCAGCGCGCGCAGCAACCCGGGAGGGGAGTCCGGGTTCAGCTCGGGCGCCCGGAAGGCGGCGCGGATCTCCGGCAGCAGCCGCTCCAGCGCGGCCGGGCGGTGGCCGTTGACCGGCCGTGGCCCCAGCAGCTCGGCCAGCAGCCGGTCGTGGACGTCGGCGCGCCACGGCAGCCCGGCGTGCGTCATCTCGGCGGCGACCAGCGCCCCGGAGGACTCGGCTGCCAGCAGCAGGCCCAGCCGCCCGCGGTGCGGGGACGCCGCCACCGCCGCCAGCTGCCGCTCGTGCTCGGCGAGCGGGTCCAGCCGGTCCGCGGGGTCCTCGAGCGCGAAGAGGGCCGGGTCGGACGGCACCACCGGCTCGAGTGCCGCCCACCCGGCGGCGTCGGCGCTCTGCACGAGCGACCGGTCGACGAAGGGGGACCGGCGCAGCACGGCAGAGCTCAGCCGCAGGTGGGTGCAGCGCTCCACCCGGACCCCGGCGTCCAGCAGCTCCGGGTACCACCGGGTCGTGTCGTCCCAGACCCAGCGCACCGGGGCGGACTCCCGGGCCCGGACGAAGCCGGCCAGCTCGGTGCGCGGCACCGGGGTGACCGTGACGACGACGCCGTCCTCGTCGAGCTCGTGCGCCCGCACCGAGCCCTCACCGGAGCGCACGAGGACGACGCGGTTCACCCCGCCAGTGTCGCCGAGGGGTTCGACAGGGCGGTCAGCTGCTGAAGCGCCGCACGGTCGTGTAGTGCTGGGAGTGCTCGTCGAACCGCGCCAGCAGCGCCCGGGCCGCCGGCGGGACGACGGAGGTGCGCGGATCGCCGCCGGTGAAGGCCGCCACCGCGTCCATGTCGGTGAACGTCATCGCGGTCAGCACCTCGCCGCCCTCGGCCGGGTCGAGCTCCACCGGGTGCCGGCGCAGCACGGTCAGGTCGTGCAGGCCGGGGACGCCCCGCGTCATGATCGCGGGCGCGATCCGGCCGGTCAGCAGCTCCTCGTAGGCCGCGGACAGGTCGGGGTCGGTGAAGCCCCGCCACAGTCGCAGGATCATGGTCGCCTCCATCGCCGAGTTGATGACAGCAGCCTGCGCGTTCGACAGTATGCTGTCAACCATGAGCACTGCCGACCTCGACGCCTACCGGCTGCTGATCGCCGACGTCTACGAGCTCGCGGGGGAGTCCCGGCGCACCAGTGAGGTGCTGGCCCGGGAGGTCGACCAGTCCGCCGCGCGCTGGCACGTCCTCAGCGTCGTGTCCGACGGCCCGCGCACCGTGGCGAGCGCCTCCCGTCGTCTCGGGCTGGCACGGCAGAGCGTGCAGCGCGTGGTCGACGACCTGGTCGCCGCGGGACAGGCCGAGCTGCGGCCCAACCCCGACCACGTCCGGGCGCCGCTCGTGGCCCTCACCGCCGCGGGGGCGTCGACCCTCGATCGGCTCGTGCGCCGGTCCGACGCCGACCGGGCGGCGCTGCTGGGACGCGCGGCGGTCAGCCCGGCCGAGCTCGACCAGGCCCGGGCCGTGCTCCGCCGGCTGCTGGCCGCGATGCACGGGCCGGCCGGCGACTGAGGAATGGGACGGACCCGTCCGGGGAAGGGGATGCGGGCGTCGAACAGCACGGCGCCGCACCACGACCCAGGAGCGACGATGTCCCGCTCGATCGCCGACCAGACCGTCTCCGAGCTCGGTGGCCCCGGCAGCGTGTTCGTCCGCCAGCGCAACGACCACATGGAGCTCGACCGGCTGCTGCAGGAGCTCGACGGCAGCACCGGCACCGCGCAGGAGCAGGTGCTGCGCAGGATCGACCGGCTGGTCTTCAGCCACGCCTTCGCCGAGGAGACCGTGCTGTGGCCGGTCATCCGCCGCGTGCTGCCGGACGGCGAGGCCCTCACGCTGCAGGTCGAGGAGGAGCACCAGGAGGTGAACGAGCTCGTCGCCGAGCTCGAGACCCTGGGGCACGACGACCCCCGCCGTCCCGAGCGGCTGGCCCGCCTGGTGACCGTGCTCAAGGAGGACGTGCGGGACGAGGAGGACGTGATGTTCCCGCGGCTGCAGGAGGCCCTGGACGCCAAGGCGCTGCGCCGGCTCGGCCTGCAGTGGGAGGTGGCCCGTCGCGTCTCGCCGACCCGGGCGCACCCGACGGTCTCCCGTCGTCCGCCGGGCAACGCGGTCTCCGGCCTGCCGCTGAGCCTGCTCGACCGCTCCCGCGACCTCGTCGACGCCGGCGTGCAGCACGCGCCCGAGCGGCTCGCGCCGGCCGGTCAGGCGGTCAGCCGCGGGCTGGCCGCCGTTGCCGGGTGGGTCGAGCGGGTCCCGCTGTCCCGTCGCGGGGACCAGCCGCCGACCAGCCGCTGACCCGGCCGGGACGTCAGCGCGCCGCGCTGGGGCGGCCGGCTGGCTCGGGTACCGGGGCGATCCGCCACCCCGCCGCCCCGGTGGCCACGATCGCGACGGTGACCGCGAGGAACACCCAGGCCGGGACGCCGTCCCAGTCGAGGGTGTCCGTGTACCGGGCCACCGCGACCAGCGTGAGCACGCCGAAGACGGTGTACGCGATCGCCGAGGTGCGCAGCCGGGCCAGGTCACCGGCGAACGCGGCGAGCGCCGTCGCCACCCCGAAGGCGATCAGCCAGGCGGCGACCACCCGGGCGGTGAGCGGGGTCAGCGGCCAGGGCCACAGGGTCGGCGCGGTGGACGGCGCGATCGCCAGTGCGACACCGGTGACGAGCAGCGCCGCCGACTCCACGGCCAGCGCCGTGCGCAGCACGACCGGCACCGGGTGCCCGGGGAGCGGGTCGCGGCCCGGCGCCCGTTCCTGCAGGACCACCGAGACCAGCATCGCCACCGGGATCAGGACGTAGACGGTCAACCAGAACCAGGCCGCCGCCCGGGCGATGAGGGGCGACGAGGCGAACTCCGGCTGCAGGTGGAACCGGTCCAGGTGCACCAGGGTCGCGATCAGCGTGATCACGGTGAACGCCAGGATGGTGAGCACCGGCAATCGGCTGTGCGCCCAGACCGGGTCGCGCAGCGAGAGGGCCACCAGCAGGAACCCCGCGGCGTAGCCGGCGCCCATGAGCGCGGCGGTCAGCGGTGGCTCGATGGTCCAGGCGAAGAAGTCGTCGGTGGCGGACGAGAGGACGAACAGGGCGATCGTGGCCAGCGCGGTCAGCACGCAGAAGACGGCGAGCAGCGCGCGCATCTCCGGCCGCAGCGTGCGCACCGGCTCGTCCTGGTCACGAGCGGTCGGCGTCCGGGGGGACGCGGAGATGCGGTCCACGGTGTCTCCCGTGCGGTCGTCCCCCGTGCACGGTCTCGGACCTGACCATGGAACCACCGGGGCGGCGCGGCTGTCACCGCCTCCGCCCACGGCGTCTTCTGACGGTGCCCGTGGTCTGATCGCAGGGACACGGGCCGGCACCGCCGCCGGCTCCGACCGCGAGGGAGTCGCATGTCCGGCAGCTCAGGTGAGGTCCTGCTCGAGGTGACCGACGGCGTCGCCGTCGTCACCCTCAACGCACCGCAGCGGCGCAACGCGCTGACCCCGGCGATGGCCGGCGAGCTGATCGCCACCTTCGACGAGGTCGACGCCCGGGACGACGTCGGCGCGCTGGTGGTCCGGGCGGAGGGCAGGTCCTTCTGCGCCGGCGGTGACGTGCAGACCCTGACCGACGCCGGCCGGGACCCGGCCGCGCCGGAGGCCTACGCCGGGATGGGCGCGATCTACGACTCGTTCTACCGGCTCGGGCAGGTCAAGGCCCCCACGATCGCGGCGGTGCGCGGCTCCGCTGTCGGTGCGGGGATGAACATGCTGCTCGCCGCGGACCTGCGAGTCGTCGCCCGCGACGTCCGGCTGATCTGCGGGTTCCTCAAGCGCGGCCTCCACCCGGGCGGCGGCCACTTCGTGCTGCTGTCCCGGCTGGTCGGTCGGGAGGCCGCCGCGGCGATGGCGCTGTTCGGCGAGGAGGTCGACGGCGAGACGGCGGTACGGCTGGGACTGGCGTGGGAGACCCTCGACGACGACGCCGTCGACGCCCGTGCGCTGGAGCTGGCCACCCGGGTGGCCCAGGACCCCGCCCTGGCCCGCGTGACGGTCGCCAACTTCCGCAAGGAGACCGGTCCACCCGGGGTCAGCTGGGAGATCGCCACCCAGTTCGAGCGGCCCGCCCAGATGTGGTCCATGCGGCGGCCGACCGACTGACGCACGACGGGCCCGGCTCCCGCAGGAGCCGGGCCCGTCGTCGGGCGACCAGGGTCAGGTCGTCTGCTTGTCCTTGGGCGTGGCCCGGGCGTCGAGCTGGATCTCCTTCTCGGCGCGCGGCACGCCCTCCTTCAGCTCCTTGGTCCGCTCGATCTCGGCGTTGAGCTCGATGCCGAACAGCAGGGCGAGGTTGATCAGCCAGAACCAGATCAGGAAGATCACCACACCGGCGAGCGCCCCGTAGGTCTTGTTGTAGCTGCCGAAGTTGCCGACGTAGAAGGCGAACAGCGCCGAGGCGACGACCGCCACCAGGATGGCGACGACGGCCCCGGGGCTGATGAAGGAGAAGCCGCGCAGCCGGACGTTCGGGGTCGAGTAGTAGAGCACCGCGATCATCAGCGCCAGCAGCACCAGGATGACCGGCCACTTGGCCCAGCTCCAGATGTTGAGCACCGTGTCCCCCAGGCCGATGGACTGACCGATGGCGTCGACGACCGGACCGCTGAGCACCAGCATCGCCAGGATCAGGGCGGCGAACAGGATGCCGATCAGGGTGATGAGCAGCTGCAGCGGCTTGAGCTTCCAGACCTTGCGACCCTCGGGCGTCTCGTAGACGACGTTGGCCGCGCGGGTGAACGCACCGACGTAGCCCGAGGCGGACCAGACGGCCGCGGCGACACCGATGATCAGGCCGAGGCTCGCGGACTTCGAGCTGCCGGCGATCTGCTCGATGACCGGGTTGAGGGTGTCGGCTGCCTGCGCCGGCACGACCGCCGTGATCGCCTCGGTGAGCTGCTGCGGGTTGGTGAGCAGCCCGACGATCGACAGCAGCGCCGTCAGGGCGGGGAACAGCGCGAGCACGCCGTAGTAGGTCAGGGAGGCCGCCCAGTCGGTCAGGCCGTCCTCGCTGAACTCCTTGAGGGTCCGCTTGATCGTGCCGCCCGTGGTGGGCTTCGGGTCGGCGCCGGTCGGGGCGTAGTCCGCGCGCTCCCGGCTGATGTTGTCGTCCCCTGGGGCGCTGTCCTGCGCGGTGCCGCCGCGCCCGCTGTCGCGGGCGTCGGGTGCGCTTGCTCCGGCCATGCGGGGCCTCCGGTGGGTCTGGCGCGGGCGGGTCTCCCGAGGAGGTGCCCCGAGCCGACCGTCTCCACGCCTGCTCTCGGTGGCAGATGGGTAACGGTCCGTTCCGCACAACCGAGGGCGACGGCCGTCACACACTGTTCACCTGAAGAGTCACTCCGTGCGGGATTGACTGCGTGTCGGACTGGGAAGAAAGACCTGGACGAGAGCCGCCGACTTCCCCCGCGGCGGACCCCGAGATCGACTTGGAGCACTTGATGGTGATGTGGCCGACGCTGGCTCTGCTGGGCTTCCTGGTGCTGACCGCGCTGGTGATCGCGATGGGCACGCAGTCCACGGCGCGGTACGAGGCGGAGAAGCGGGCAGCATCGGCCCCCCGGACCCGGAGCGCCGGCGTCGAGGCGGCCCGCGCGACGGCGACCGCCGTCCTCTAGCACTGCCGGCCCCACTGCAGGATCCCGCCGCGAGCTCGCGAGTGGTGGGGGGTAGTGGGGTCCTTCAACTGCCGACGACGGCGGCTCCCCTCGGGGGGCCGCCGTCGTCGTCGTTCGGGAAGCGGTCCGCGTCCTCAGAACCAGTCGCTGCGCATCTCGCGGACCGTCCCGTCCAGCGACGCCAGCAGTGCCAGCTGCGGACCCACCCTGGGCAGCTCCCAGCGCTGGAAGTACCGGGCGGCCTGCCGCTTGCCGTCGTAGAAGTCGCCGTCCCGACCCTCGGCGGCGAGGGCCTGCTCCAGCCACAGCCAGCCGACGACCACGTGCCCGGCCGCCTCGAGGTAGACCGCCGCGTTGGCCAGCGCGACCTCCGGGTCCCCACCGGCCCACAGCGCCGCGGTCACCGCGCCGAGGCGCTGCACCAGGTCGTCCAGGGTCTCGGCGAGGTCGGCCCACTGCGTCCCGGCGGCCCGCTGCGTGGTGGCGCTGATCGCCTCGCCGAGCGCGGCCAGCCCGGCGCCGCCGTTCATCACGACCTTGCGGCCGAGCAGGTCCAGCGCCTGGATGCCGTGGGTGCCCTCGTGGATCGGGTTGAGCCGGTTGTCCCGGTAGAACTGCTCGACCGGGTAGTCGCGGGTGTACCCGTAGCCGCCGTGGACCTGGATGGCCAGGTCGTTCGCCACCAGGCACCACTGCGAGGGCCAGCTCTTGGCGATCGGGGTCAGCGTCTCGAGCAGCAGGTGCGCCCGTGCCCGCTCCTCCTCGGTCTCGGCCGTGCGCTCCTCGTCGACCAGCCGGGCGCAGTAGAGCCCGAGGGCCAGACCGCCCTCGACGTAGGACTTCGCGGCCAGCAGCATCCGCCGGACGTCGGCGTGCTCGACGATCGGCACCGGCGGGGCGGCGGGGTCCTTGCCGGCGAGCGCCCGGCCCTGGGTGCGGGTGCGGGCGTAGTCGACGGCGTGCAGGTAGCCGGTGTAGCCCAGCCCGGTGGCGCCCATCCCGACGCCGATCCGGGCCTCGTTCATCATGTGGAACATGTAGCTGAGCCCGCGGTGCAGCTCGCCGACCAGGAAGCCGACCGCGCCGGCCTGCCCGCCGGGGGTGTGCACGCCCTCGCCGAAGTTCAGCAGGGTGTTCGTCGTCCCCCGGTAGCCCATCTTGTGGTTGAGCCCGGCGAGGACGACGTCGTTGCGCTCGCCGAGGGTGCCGTCGTCGTTGACCAGGAACTTCGGGACGACGAAGAGCGAGATGCCCTTCACCCCGGCCGGCCCACCGGGCACCTTGGCCAGCACCAGGTGGACGATGTTCTCGGTCAGCTCGTGGTCGCCGCCGGAGATCCACATCTTGTTGCCGGTCAGCCGGTAGCTGCCGTCGTCCTGGGGCACGGCGCGGGTGGTGATGTCGGCGAGCGAGGAGCCGGCCTGCGGCTCGGACAGCGCCATCGTGCCGAACCAGCGGCCCTCGGCCATCGGCGGCACATAGGTCTGCACCTGCTCCGGCGTCCCGTGCGCGACCAGCAGGTTCGCGTTGGCCATGGTGAGGAACGGATAGGCCGACGTCCCGATGTTGGCGGCCTGGAACCACACGTGCACGGCCTGGTTGACCGCCGCCGGCAGCTGGAGTCCGCCCAGCTCCTCGGGCAGCGGCGCGGCGTTCATCCCCGCGTCGGCGAACACCTTCAGCGCCGCGGCGACCTCGGGGACCAGTCGCACCTTGCCGTCGACGAGGTGTGGCTCGTTCTCGTCGGCCTTCCGGTTGTGCGGCGCGAAGTGCTCGGTGGCGATCTGCTCGGCCAGCTCGAGGACGGCGTCGAACGTCTCCCGCGAGTGCTCGGCATAGCGCGGCCGCTTGGTCAGCGTCTCGACGTCGAGCCACTCGTGCAGCAGGAACTCGAGGTCACGGGGGGACAGGATCAGCGACGGCACAGCGACTCCCGGACGACGACGATGTCAGGGCGGACGACAGGCCCGCCCCGCCAGGTTAGAAGGGCGGAGGCTCATCGTCCGGCAGTGGAGGTTGCTGTGGCGCCGGTGGGGGTCGCATGCCTGGTGGCCTTGTGGTGCGGGTGACGCCCGAGGGGGTGGTGACCTGCAGGACCCCGTCGGGGGTGATGGTGAACCGCCAGCCCGCCGCGAAGGTCTTCAGCCGGTGGTGGGAACGGCACAGGCAGCACAGGTTGGCGCAGTCGGTCGCCCCGCCGCACGCGGCGCTGACGACATGGTCCAGGTCGGCCCAGCCGACGCGTTGCCCGCAGTTGGGGAACCGGCAGCGCCGGTCCCGGGTGGTGACGAACGCCCGTTGCCGGGCGGTGGGGGTGTAGGCGTCGGTCCCCGGCGGCGGACCGGCCACCGGGCAGGCGCAGTCGGTGTCGGGGTGGGTGGGGCAGCCG
>NZ_SJEX01000108.1 GCF_005930495.1 Modestobacter excelsi
GGCGGAGGCCCCCACCCCGCCGTCCCGGACCCCGGCGGGCCGCCGGGTGCTCAACCGGCTGCTGCGCTGGTGGCGGCAGCTCACCGCGATGCGGACCGCGCTGGTGCTGCTGTTCCTGCTCGCGGTGGCGGCGATCCCGGGGTCGTTGCTGCCGCAGCGGTCGCTGTCGCAGAACAACGTCAACCAGTACTTCGTCGACCACCCGACGCTCGCGCCGTGGCTGGACCGGCTGTACCTGTTCGACGTCTTCAGCTCTCCCTGGTTCGCCGCGATCTACCTGCTGCTGTTCATCTCGCTGATCGGCTGCGTCGTGCCGCGGGCGATCGAGCACGCGCGGTCGCTGTTCGCGCCCCCGCCGACCGCACCGCGGCACCTGCTGCGGCTGCCGGAGAACACCGAGCTGTCGGCCCCGCTGGCCGGGCCGGTGACTCTCGACGTGGTCGAGGAGGAGCTCCGGGTCCGCCGCTTCCGGGTCGTCCGCCGCGAGGGCCGGGCACACTCCGCCGGGTCCAGCGGCATCCGGGCCCAGGAGCTGTCGGCCGAGAAGGGCTACCTCCGGGAGACCGGCAACGTGCTCTTCCACTTCTCGCTGCTGGCCCTGCTGCTCGGGCTGGCCGCCGGGAAGTTGTGGGGCTACGAGGGCAGCATCCTGGTCACCGAGGGCCAGGGGTTCTGCAACTCGTTCCAGCAGTACGACACCTACTCGGCCGGCCCGCTGGTCGACAGCGGCGACCTCGCACCGCTGTGCGTGGACCTGACCGACTTCCAGGCCCGGTACGAGGACGACCTGACCGCGGCGTCCTACACCGCCGGCATCGACTACCAGCTCGACGGCGTCGCCGGCCCGCCGACCACGATCGGGGTCAACGACCCGCTGCGCATCGACGGCGACCGGGTGTACGTCACCGGGCACGGCTACAGCCCCGAGTTCAGCATCACGCTCCCGGACGGGACGACGTTCACCGACCTGTCCGCGCCGTTCCTCCCGGCCGACCAGAGCACCATGGCCAGCCAGGGCGTGCTCAAGGTCCCCGACCTCGGCGCCGGTGACACCGACCAGCTGGCCATCGAGGGCTTCTTCGCCCCGACCGGGGCGCTGCAGGGCGGGGTGCTGACCTCGGTCGACCCGCGGCCGCTGGACCCGCAGGTCGCGATCGTGGTCTACACCGGCTACCTGGGCCTGGACTCCGGGCTCCCGCAGTCGGTCTACTCCCTGGACCAGACCCAGATCGACCGCGGCCTGCTCACCGAGCAGGGGCGGGCGAACCTGGCGGAGGGCGAGTCCATGACCCTGGCCGACGGGACGGTGGTGACCTTCAGCGGCGTCAAGGAGTTCGCCGCCCTGCAGGTGTCCCACGACCCCGGCCAGCTGTGGGTGCTCGGGGCGGCGATGGCGGTCCTCGCCGGGCTGCTCGGCATGCTGCTGGTCCGCCGCGAGCGGGTGTTCGCCCGCGCCGCCCCGGCCGCCGACGGCGGGGGTACCGTGCTGTCGATCGGCTCGTTGACCCGCGGCAGCGCCGACACCGGGCCCCGGTTCACGGCGCTGACCGACGCCGTCCAGGCGGCGCTCACCGCGCGCAGCGCAGCGGCCCCGGCCGCCGCACCGTCACTTCCCGAGGAGGCACCGCCGTCGTGATCGACGAGTCGCTCGCCAGGCTGTCCGACACGTTCTTCACGATCACGGTCGTGGTGTACTCGCTGGCCGTCGTGGCGTTCTGCGCCGAACTGGCCTTCGGCCGCCCGGCCGCGAGCCCCCGGCAGCTCGTCGCCGCCGGGAGCCCGCCCGACGCGCGCCCGGCTCCGTCGGACCCGGTCGAGGAGCCGGCCCGCGCGCGCCGGCTGGGCTCGCTGGCCATGCTGCTGACCGGCCTGGGGCTGCTCACCCACGCCGCCGTCGTGGTGACCCGCGGCGTGGCCGCGGGCCGGTTGCCCTGGGGCAACATGTACGAGTTCACGACCGTCGTCGTGCTCGTCGCGGTGGTGGCGTACACCCTGCTGGCGGTGCGGGCCCCGGAGCTTCGGCACATCGGGGTCTTCATCATGGGCCCGGTCGTGGTGGCCATGGCCCTCATCCGGCTGGTCCTCTACGTCCAGGCCGGCCCGTTGGTCGCCGCCCTGCGGTCGTGGTGGCTCGCGGTGCACGTGACGACGGCGACGCTCGGCTTCGGCATCTTCTTCGTCAGCGGCATCGTCAGCGTGCTGTACCTGGTGAAGAGCCGGCGCGAGGAGCGGACCGCCGCCGGCGCGCTGGCGGCCCCCTCGCTGCTGGACCGGCTGCCCTCCGCGGCCGCGCTGGACCGCACGGCCCACCGCACCGCCGTCTTCGGCTTCCCGATCTGGACCTTCGCGGTCATCGCCGGGGCCATCTGGGCGGAGAGCGCCTGGGGCCGGTTCTGGGGCTGGGACCCCAAGGAGACCTGGGCCTTCATCGCCTGGGTCGTCTACGCCGCCTACCTGCACGCCCGGACGACGTCCGGCTGGCGGGGCCGCCCGTCCGCGTGGGTCAACGTGGTGGGGCTCGCGGTGATGGTCTTCAACCTGCTGTACGTCAACTTCGTCTCCACCGGGCTGCACAGCTACGCCGGGGTCAGCTGACCGTGGGGGAGCACGCGACCGGCGACGGCGCCCTGGGCTGGCCCGGCGAGCCGCGGGACGGCGCCGGCCTCGGCTGGCCGGCCGGCACCCGCGGCCGCGCCGCCTGAGCTCAGGCGGGGGAGCCGTCGTCCCGGCGGGTGCGCCGCTCGAGCTCGCGGATGAAGTCGGGGTCGTCGTCCGGTGCCACGAAGCGGGTCTCCCGCTGGGCCCGGGGCCGCTTCGGAGGGCGCACCGGTCGGGTGGTGCCCCCCGGTCCGCCGGACTGGGCCGACGCCGCACGCATGACCAGCACGACCACGGCCACCGCGATCACCAACATCACCAGGAAGACCATCGGGCCACCCCCCTTGTCGCCCCCCAATGTACGACCGCGGCGATACTCGGACGCGGTGATGTCGCGCCACGAGCGCAGCAGCCCGCGCCGGACCGGGTCCGGGGCGCAGACGAGGACCGGAGGGGCGTCATCGACGCGGTGGACGAGCAGCTGATCAGCCTGCTGCGGGCCAACGGGCGGGCGAGCTACGCCGAGCTGGCCCGGCAGGTCGGGCTGTCGGCGCCCTCGGTGCACGAGCGGGTCGGCAAGCTGGAGGCCGCCGGCGTGATCACCGGCTACCGTGCCGTCGTCGACCCCGCCGCGGTGGGCCTGGGCGTCACCGCCCTGGTGGGTGTCATCGAGAGCGACCAGGTCGACGACACCGGGCTGGAGGGGGCGCTGGCCGAGCTCCCCTCGGTGGAGGACTGCTGGCGGGTGGCCGGCAGCGAGGGGTACGTGCTCAAGGTCCGGGTCCCCGACATCCGGGCACTCGAGGACACCATCAGCGCGTTGAACAGGATCCGGGGCGTCGCTCGCACCCGGACGACCGTCGTGCTGTCGACCAAGTGGGAGGGCCGTCGTGGCTGACCAGACCGGGGTTCCCGAGCAGGCCGGGGCGTCCGCGGCCGGCACGCCGCCCGCCCCGCCGCTGGCGAAGTGGTTCCTGCTGTACACCTTCGGCCGGCTGGCGATCGCCGCCGTCCTGATCGCGGCCCTGTGGGCGCTGGGCCTGCCGGGCACCCCGGGCTTCCTGTTCGGCGTGCTGCTGGCGATGCCGGCGTCCTTCCTGGTGCTCGGCCCGGTGCGGCAGCGGCTCACCGGCGCGCTGGTGGCCCGCAGCGAGCGCAAGGAGGCGCTGCGCGCCGAGCTCCGCGGCACCGACGCGGACGACGAGAGCTGAGTGCGTCGCTCCTCGTTCTGACGGCCCCGCTGCAGGGGCCCGCCGCGAGCTTGCGAGCGACGGGGGGCAGCGGGGTCCTTCGGCTAGGTCAGCGCGAGGCCGATGCCGAGCAGGACGCCGGTGGCCAGGGTGAGCTGACCGGTGCCCTTGAGCGCACCGATGAGCACCGGCCCGCGTCCCCCGCCGAGCACCGTGCGCACCGGCGGCACGGCCAGCGGGGCGGCCAGCAGCCCGAGCAGGGCCCACGGCCGCACGACGCCGATCGCGACGACCACCGCGAACGCGACCACCAGCAGGCCGGTGTAGGCGACCCGGGTGCGGCTCTCCCCGAGCAGCACCGCCAGGGTCCGCTTGCCGACGGCGGCGTCGCCGTGCACGTCCCGCAGGTTGTTCACCACCAGCAGCGCCACCGAGCACAGCCCGATCGGGACGGCGGCGGCGAACGCCAGCCCGTCCAGCGACCCGGTCTGCCCGAACGCCGTCCCCACGACGGCGACCAGGCCGAAGAAGACGAACACGAAGACCTCGCCGAGCGCCCGGTACCCGTAGGGGATCGGGCCGCCGGTGTAGGTCCAGGCCGCGACGATGCTCACCGCGCCGACGGCGACCAGCCACCAGCTGGAGACCGCCGCCAGCGCGAGGCCGGCGACCGCGGCGACGGCGAAGGCCACCCCGGCCGCGACCAGCACCTGCCGCGGGGTCGCCGCACCGGAGCCGACCAGCCGCATCGGCCCGACCCGGTCGGCGTCGGTGCCGCGCCTGCCGTCGGAGTAGTCGTTGGCGTAGTTCACCGCCACCTGCAGGGCGAGGGCGACCAGCAGCGCGAGCAGCGCGGGGCCCAGCCGGAAGCCGTCGAGCGCGGCGGCGACGCCGGTGCCGACGAACACCGGCGCGAGCGCGGCCGGCAGGGTCCGGGGGCGGGCGCCCTCCAGCCACTGGGCAGGGGTGGCCACTACTGGTCTCCTCCGATGAGTCGTGCGACGGCCCGGCGGTCGGGCTTGCCGGTGTGCAGGGTCGGGACGGCGTCGACCAGGTGCAGCTCCCGCGGGGCGGCGGCGGCGGCGAGCCGGGCGGCGACCCAGGGGCGCAGCTCGGCCAGCTCCGGGACGACGCCGGGGGTGGGGACGACCCCGGCCACGACCCGCTGCCCCCACTCCGGGTCGGGCCGGCCGGTCACGACGGCGTCGGCGACCGAGGGGTGCTCGCGCAGCGCCGCCTCGACGGCCTGCGGGGAGACGTTGACCCCGCCGCTGATCACCACGTCGTCCAGCCGGCCGTGCACGGTGAGCGTGCCGTCGGCGGCCAGCGACCCGGCGTCCCGGGTGCGGAACCAGCCGTCCACGAACGCCGCCGCGGTCGCGTCGGCGTCGAGCCGGTAGCCGTGCGCGAGCACCGGACCGGTCAGCTCGACGCCCTCGGCCACCCGCACGCCGACGCCGTCCAGCGGCACGCCGTCGTAGACGCAGCCCCCGGCGGTCTCGCTCATCCCGTAGGAGGTGTGCAGCCGCACCCCCGCGGCGCGGGCGCGGGCGAGCAGCGCCGGGTCCGTGGCGGCCCCGCCGACCACGATCCCGTCGAAGGAGGCGAGCGCGTCGGGCTCGTCGGCCAGGTACCGGCGCAGCTGGGTGGGCACCAGCGCGGTGTACCGGCGGTCGCCGCCGGGGAGCCGGGTCAGGGCCTCGCCGAGCGGCTCCCCGCGGGACAGCACGGCGGGCTCGCGCCCGGCCAGCGCGCTGCGCACGAGCACCTGCAGCCCGCCGACCGCCGAGGTGGGCAGCGCCAGCAGCCAGCTGCCCGGGCCACCGAGCCGGGTGAGCGTGGCGGTCGCCGAGGCGCGCAGCGCGGCCGCGGACAGGAGCACGCCCTTCCCCCCACCTGCCGGCCCGCCGCCGGTGGAGCCGGAGGTGACCACCACCAGGTCGGTCCCCGGCTCGAGCGGCTCGTCCGGGCGCAGCACCGCCCGCGCGGCCCCGGCCGGTCCGGCGCCGGCCGGCAGCACGGCCAGCGGGGCGGCGCCGTCCAGCGCGCGGCGCAGCGCGGGCCAGACGGTGTCCAGCACCGCCGCGGCGTCCTCGGGAGGCGGCGCGGGCACGAGGGTCAACGGCCGGGCCACGAGGAGCCAGGCTACGGCGCGGCCCGCGGGGGCACCGCTCACGGGAGCAGGTCGGGCACCAGCGCCAGGACGACGAACCGGATGGTGCGGCCCAGCAGGCAGGTGGCGATGAAGGCGCGCAGGGTCATCTTCGACGTCCCGGCGTAGAAGGCGATCGCCAGCAGCGGCGGGATCCCCACCGCCCCGCTGAGCAGCACCACGCCGGGCCCCCAGCGGCCGGACAGCAGCGCGATGCAGGCGGCGTTGACCCGCTTGAGCCAACGGCCGACCGGCCGCAGCGCGCGCCTGACCGGGCCGCCCGGCGGCTGCTCGCCGGCCTCCTCGGCGGCGGTGATCTCCGCGGCCTCCTTCGCGCCCCGCTCGCGGAGCCGCTCCAGCCACCGTGAGCTGGCCGCGCCCCGGGCGGTGGTGAACAGCGCCACCTTGCCGACGGTCTGCCCGGCCGCCGCTGCGACCGCGCCGGCGACGGCGACGCTGGAGGAGTGCGTGACGGCCAGCCCGATGACGTAGGCCTCGACCGGCAGGAACGGGGTGACCGCCGAGACCGCGCCGACCACCAGGCCCAGGGCGACCAGGCCGATGGTCGCGGCGTCAGGCACGGGGATCAGGCACGGGCGGGCATGCCCTGCGGCACGTGCGGGGTGCCCTTGGGTGTCGTCAGCCGGAGCACCCGCCCCAGCGACCAGATCTTGACCAGCAGCACGACCGACGCCGCGACCAGCGCGACCCGCTGGTCGGGCACGAAGACCAGCAGCGTGATGAGCAGCGTGGTGTTGGTGACCTTGGCGACCACGTGCCAGTTGAGCGTGTAGGCGAGCGGGTCGATCAGGAAGAAGTAGTTGGGGGAGAGCACGGGCCAGCGCATCGGCAGCAGCGTGAGCGGCAGGTCGACGACGACGAACTGGAACAGGAACACCGCGATCGGCCACGGGGCGTCGATGAACAGCAGCAGCACCAGCGCGCAGCTGATGCAGTTGACCCGGTCGCAGACCACGTCGAAGACGGCACCGAAGCGGGTCTCCTGGTGCTGCCAGCGGGCGATGTTGCCGTCGGCGGAGTCGCCGATCCAGTAGGTCAGGTACCCGGCGAGCAGCCACGGCCAGGAGTGCTGGACCGCGGCGGTGGTCACCAGCGCCAGCGAGGCCACCGTGCGGACGACCGTCACCAGGTTCGCGGCGTTGCGCAGCTGCCGGGGGTCCTCGCAGCCGCAGCCCCGCACGCCGCAGCGCGCCGGCAGCCCGGGTCGGCGGGGGCTCAGGTCGGCGGCGGGCTGCGGTGCCGTCGAGTGGGCCACGCTGACCTCCGGGGGTTCGTCGTTCGTCGGGACGGCGCCGCGCTGCACGTCAGGATCGTGCCCCCAGTCCTGCGGAGCGGCGCGCCTAGGCTGTCATCCATGCCCGCTGCTCCCTCCGCCGACGCTCCGGGCGGGGCCCCGGCGCCGCTGGAGGCGCACGTCTGGTCGGTGCCGATGCGCACCCGGTTCCGCGGCATCGACGTCCGCGACGGCGTGCTGGTGCACGGGCCGGCCGGCTGGGGCGAGTTCTCCCCGTTCTGGGACTACGACGTCGCGGAGAGCCGTCGCTGGTGGGCGTCCGCGCACGAGGCCGCCGTGCTGGGCTGGCCGGACCCGGTCCGCAACAGCGTCCCGGTGAACGTCACCGTGCCCGCGGTCGGGCCGGAGCGGGCGCACGAGATCGTCCTCGCCTCCGGCTGCCGGACGGCGAAGGTCAAGGTCGCCGAACCGGGGCAGTCCCCGGCCGAGGACGTCGCCCGCGTCGAGGCCGTCCGGGACGCGCTCGGCCCGACGGGTGCCGTCCGGGTCGACGCCAACGCGGCCTGGGACGTCGACACCGCGGTGGCCCGGCTCCGCGAGCTGGACCGGTTCGAGCTGGAGTACGCCGAGCAGCCGTGCCCGGCGATCGAGGACCTGGCCGCGCTGCGCCGCCGGGTCGACGTCCGGATCGCCGCCGACGAGGTCGTGCGCCGGGCGGTCGACCCGCGCCGGGTGGCCCTGGCCGAGGCCGCGGACGTCGTCGTCCTCAAGGTGCAGCCGCTCGGCGGGGTCCGCGCCGCGCTGGAGGTGGCCGAGGCGCACGGCCTGCCCTGCGTCGTCTCCTCGGCGTTGGAGAGCTCGGTGGGCATCGCCGCCGGCGTCGCGCTGGCCGCAGCGCTGCCGGAGCTGCCGTTCGCCTGCGGGCTGGGCACGGTCGCGCTGTTCACCGGAGACGTCGCCAGCGAGCCGCTGCTCCCGCTGGACGGGGCGCTGCCGGTGGTCCGGCCGGTCCCGGACCGGCTCGCCGAGGCCGTCGCCGACGCGGACACCGAGCGCCGGTGGCGGGAGCGGCTGGCCGCGGTGCTGGGCGCATGAGGAGGTGCTCGTGAACCCCTCCACCGCGTTCGCCCGGGTGCTCGTCGACGAGCTGCTGCGCGGCGGCGTCAGCGACGCGGTCCTCGCGCCCGGCTCCCGGTCGGCGCCGGTCGCGCTGGCGCTGGCTGACGCCGAGGCGGCGGGGCTGCTGCGGCTGCACGTGCGCATCGACGAGCGGACCGCCGCCTTCCTCGCCCTGGGGCTGGCGAAGTCCTCCGGCCGGCCGGTCCCGGTGCTCACCACCTCCGGGACGGCGACCGCGCACCTGCACGCCGCGGTGCTGGAGGCCGACACCAGCGGGGTGCCGTTGCTGGCGCTGACCGCCGACCGGCCGCCGGAGCTCCGCGGCACCGGGGCGAACCAGACGATCGACCAGCCCGGGCTCTACGGCCGTGCGGTCCGCTGGGCCGCCGACGTCGGGGTGCCCGAACCCGGTCGCGAGGCGGCGCAGAACCGGTACTGGCGCTCGCTGGTCGCCCGGGCGCTGCTGCTGGCCCGCGGCGAGCTGTCCGGTGACCCGGGGCCGGTGCACCTGAACCTGGCGCTGCGCGAGCCGTTGATGCCCGACGACGTCACCCCCGGGACCCGGCCGGCGCCGCCGTCCGGTGACCTCGCCGGCCGCCCCGACGGCGCACCGTGGACCGCGGCGGCCGGTGCGGGCGAGCCGCGGTACGCCGCGCCGCTGACCGGCGACGGCGCGGCGCGCACGCTGCTGGTCGCCGGCGATGCACCGTCGGCGGTCGGCCGGGCCGCCGCCGTGGTCGCCGACCAGCACGGCTGGCCGGTGCTGGCCGAACCCAGCAGCGGCGCGTGGGGCGCGGCCGGCGCGGTGCGCGGGCCGGCGCTGCTGCTGGGCGCGCCGGAGTGGCTGGCGGAGCACCGGCCCGACCGGGTCGTCGTCGTCGGGCGGCCGACGCTGTCCCGGCCGGTCTCGGCGTTGCTGGCCGACCCGGCCGTGCCGGTGGAGACCTACAGCGCGACGCCGCGTTGGGCCGATCCGGGCCGGGGCAGCGCGCTGGTGGGCAGCGCGCACCTGGATCCCGGTCTCGCGGTGCGGGAGGGGACGGCCCGTCCGGACCGGGCCTGGGCGGAGAGCTGGACGGGCGCGGCGACCCGGGTGGGGCTGGCGGTCGACGCCGCGCTCGACGACGTGCCCGGCCGCGGCCTGACCGCCGCCCGGCTGGCCCGCGACCTGGTGGCGACGCTGCCGGCCGGGGCGCTGCTCGTGCTCGGCTCCTCCACCCCGGTGCGCGACGTCGACCGGTTCGCGGTGCCCCGGCCCGGGCTGACCGTGCTCGCCAACCGCGGCGTCGCCGGGATCGACGGGACGATCTCCACCGCGGTCGGCGCGGCGCTGGCGCACCAGGGCGCCGGGGGTGGGCCGGCGTTCGCGCTGATGGGCGACCTGACGTTCCTGCACGACCTCACCGGCCTGCTGACCGGTGAGGGCGAGACGGTGCCCGACCTGACCGTCGTCGTCCCGGACAACGACGGCGGCGGCATCTTCGCCCAGCTCGAGCCGGGGCAGCCGCAGTACGCCGCGGGGTTCCGGCGGGTGTTCGGCACGCCGCACGGCCGGGACCTGGTGGCGGTCGCCCGGTCGCTGGGCTGGGCCGCCACGGCGGTCGGCGACCCCGGCCAGCTGGTCGACGCGCTCGGCGCCGGCGGGCCGCGGGTGGTCGTCGTCCGCACCGATGCCGCGGCGGAGGCCGCGCTCGGGGGGCGGCTGCGCGCGGCCGCCGCGGCGGCGCTGCGTCAGCTCTGAGCGAGCGTCCGGGCGGTCACCGGCGGTGCGGTCCGGCCGAGCAGCAGCAGCTCGGCCTCGTCGGCCTCCAGCGGCTCGGCGAACAGCCAGCCCTGGGCCAGGTCGCAGTGCTCGGCGCGCAGCCGGTCGCGCTGGGCGGCGGTCTCCACGCCCTCGGCGACGATCTCCAGCCGCAGCGTGCGGCCGAGCTGGACCAGCCCGTGCACGATGGCGCCGTCCTCGGGTGAGCCGTCGAGCAGGCTGACGAACGAGCGGTCGATCTTGAGCACGTCGACGTCGAACTGGCGCAGGTAGCTGAGCGAGCAGTACCCCGTGCCGAAGTCGTCCAGCGCCAGCCGGACGCCGAGCCCGCGCAGCTCCGCCAGGCGCTCGGCGACCGCGTCCGGGTCGGAGACCAGCGCGGTCTCGGTCACCTCCAGCACCAGCGAGGACGGCGCCAGGCCGCTGACGCACAGCGCCTCGGCCACGTCGCGGACCAGGTCGGCGCCGACCAGCTGCCGGGCGGAGACGTTGACGGCCATCGTCAGCGGTGCGCCGGGGTGGGCCCGCTGCCACCGGGCGGCGGTGCGGGTGGCCTCGCCGAGCACCCAGCGACCGATCGGCACGATCTCGCCGGAGTCCTCGGCGATCGGCACGAAGCGGTCCGGGCCGACCGCTCCGAGGGCCGGGTGCTGCCAGCGCAGCAGGGCCTCGAAGCCGGTGACCCACTCGGTCTCCAGGTCGACCACCGGCTGGTAGACCAGCCGCAGCTGCCCGGCGGGGAGCGCGGCGGCCAGGTCCCGCTCGAGCTCGATCCGCTCCAGGGCGGCGGTCCGCATGCCGGCGTCGAAGACGACCCACTGGGCGCGACCGCCGGCCTTGGCGCGGTACATCGCGATGTCGGCGTCCCGGAACAGCGACAGCGGGGTGGCGTCGGGCTCGGCGACGACGATGCCGATGCTGGCCGCCACGCTCACCCGGTGCCCGTGCAGGTCGACCGGCTCGGCGATCGCCTCCAGCAGCCGCTGGGCGAGCTCGGCGGCCTCGGGGAGCCCGCCCTGGATGTCGTCGACCAGGACGGCGAACTCGTCGCCACCGAGCCGCGCGACGGTGTCGCTGGCCCGGACGACGCCGAGCAGCCGCTCGGCGACGGTGCACAGCAGCTCGTCGCCGGCCAGGTGGCCGATGCTGTCGTTGACGTCCTTGAACCCGTCGAGGTCCAGGCAGAGCACGATCGGCGGGGTGCCGCTCCGGCCGGCGCGGCGCAGCGCCTGCTCGGTGTGGTCGAGGAACAGCGAGCGGTTGGCCAGCCCGGTGAGGCCGTCGTAGAAGGCCTGGTGGGCGAGCTCCAGTTCGGCCAGCTTGCGCGCGGTGACGTCGGTGAGGCTGACGACGGTGCCGGCGACGTCGGGGTCGGTGGCCAGGTTGACCGCGCGGCCCCCGAGCCAGCGGGCCGACCCGTCGGGCCGGAGCCCCTCGAGCTCGAGCTCGACCGGCACGCCGGGCAGCGACGCGCTGCGGGTCAGCAGCTGCCGCGCGCTGTCCGCGTCCCCGCCGGCGCGGGCCACCAGGTCGGCCAGCTCGGCACCGGCCGGGGCGGGCACCCCGAGGGAGCGGGCCAGCGACGGCGAGTCGGCGGTGAGCCGGCCGGCGAGGTCCACGACGGCGACCGCGTCCGAGGAGTTGACCGCCAGCGCCTCCGAGCGCCGCGCCTGCGTGCGGACCAGCGCCCAGGCGCGCTGGCCGTCCACGGCGACCAGCCGGGTGCGGACGGTGGTGAGCACCAGCAGCACGCCCCAGACGAGCAGGCCGGGGAGCGGGTTGACGTCCACGCCGTCGTCCCAGGCGAGGACCTCGAGCAGGGCAGGCGCGGCGAACGGAGCGACGGTCAGGGCAATCCGCCACGGGCCGTGGCCGGGGCCGCCGGCGGCGGTGGGGTCCTCGGTGCGGGACTGCGGCAGCCACGGCACTCCGGCGAAGCAGACGATGCCGACCAGCCAGGCGGCGTCCAGCCAGCCGGCCGCGGTGCCGGGGGAGGCCAGCAGCAGCCAGCTCAGGTCGGCGACCAGCCAGCAGGTCGTGCCGGTCAGCAGCAGGGCGACAGCGGGGCGCACGCGCCCGTGCAGCACCAGGCGCCAGGCCATGAGGCCGATGAGGACGGCGTCCAGCACCGGGTAGGTGATGAAGGCCAGCCGGGTCAGCGCAGGGAGCCCGTGGTCGGCGAGCGTGGCGACGACGGGGGTCTGGAAGACGACGAGCAGGGAGACGGCGAGCGCGGCGATGCCGTCGAGCGCGGCGTACGCCCGCGAGCCGGGGCGCCGCTGCCCGCCGACACGGCCGGTCATCGCGGTGCCGACCAGAGCGGCGTAGCTCGCCAGCCAGCCGATGTCGGCGATCGACACCTCGGGAGCCGAGCCGGTCGCCCAGGTGATCGCCTGCCAGGCCACGTCGCCGGCCGCGTTGCAGGTCAGGGCCAGCGGCACCCAGGGCACCTGGCCCCGGCGGTTCTGCGGATGCTGCCGGTCGGCCACCCAGGCGGCGACGGCGCAGCCGGCGCTCACCCCGAGGTAGGCCCAGTCGCCGAGGCTGCTGTCCGGAGCCAGGACCACGACGCCGAGGGCGAGCGCCAGGACCCCTGCCAGCACGCACAGCCCGATCGTGGTCCGGGACGTACGGAGGGCGGTCACAGATACGAGATCGACCCGTTTCGTTGGTCCTTGACCGCCGGTCGCGTTCCCCGCCCGTCCGGGTGAGGTCAGTCCTCCAGGGCGGTCTGGAAGGCGGCGAGCTTGGCCTGGGTCTCCGCGAGCTCGGCGATCGGGTCGGAGCCGGAGACGATCCCGCAGCCGGCGAACAGCCGGGCCTGCCGGCCGCCCTCGGCGCCGGTCAGCTCGGCGCAGCGCAGCGCCAGCCCGAACTCGCCGTCCCCGCGGGTGTCCAGCCAGCCCACCGGCCCAGCGTAGCGGCCGCGGTCCATGCCCTCGAGCTCGGTGATCAGCCGGGCCGCCGCGGCGGTGGGGCTGCCGCAGACGGCGGCGGTGGGGTGGACCGCGCCCACCAGCTCCAGCAGGCCGGTGTCGTCGTCGTCCCGCTGCCGGCCGTGGACGTCGCTGGCCAGGTGCCGGACGTTCGGCAGGGTGAGGACGGCGGGGTGCTCGGGCACGTGCAGCTCCTCGACGAAGGGCCGCAGCGCGTCGGCGAGGCTGGTGACGGCGTAGGCGTGCTCCGCGTGGTCCTTCACCGACTCCGCCAGGCCGGCGGCGAGCCGGTCGTCGTCCGCGCCGGCGCCGCGCGGCGCGGTGCCGGCGAGCACCCGGGCGTCGAGGTGCCGGCCGGTGCGGCGGAGCAGCAGCTCCGGGGTCGCGCCCAGCAGCCCCTCGACGGCGAAGGTCCAGGTGTCGGGGAAGCGCTGCGCCAGCCGCAGCAGCAGGCGGCGGGGGTCCAGCGGGCGGTCGGCGGTGACCAGCAGGTCGCGGGCCAGCACGACCTTGTCCAGCTCGCCGGCGTCGATCCGCCGCACGGCCGCGGTGACGGCCCCGCACCAGGTCACCGGGTCCAGCGCGCCGTCGGCGTAGGCGAGCCGGCCGATGGAGGTGGCGGCCTCCTGCGGTGAGGTCTCGACGACGGCGTGGTCGTCGTCGGCCTCCCCGGTGACCGTCACCCAGGTCTGCCCGTCGCGCCGGCCGACGACCACCTCGGGGACGACGAACACCGACGTCCCCGCCGTCGGGTCGAAGGCGATGGAGGCGAAGACGACGGGGCCCGAGCCCGGGACGCCGAGCGGGTCGTGCGCGTCGGTGCGCGCGCACCGGTCGGCCCACCAGGCGGCGGCCTCGGCGAGGGCGTGCGGGCCGGTGACCTCCAGCCGGTCCGCCTCGCCCCAGCCGACGAGTCCCTCGCCGCGGCGGACCCAGGCCAGCGCGCCCTCGGCGGGCAGCAGGGTGAGCAGCGGGGTGCGGCGCGGACCGAGCGCGGTCGTGGTGACGCTCGTCGCGTCGGTCGCCTCGGCAGCCATGGTCACCGCTCCAGGGTAGGAGCCCCGCAGGTAGCGTCGCCGACGTGGCGACCGGTGGGCGGGCAGAGGGAACGGGGACGCGGGCGGGGCTGGACAAGCGCCCGGACGAGGTCGCGGCGATGTTCGACCGGGTGGCCGGGCGCTACGACCTGACGAACACGGTGCTCTCCGGTGGCCTCGACGCCGGCTGGCGACGGGCGACCCGCGAGGCGCTCGGCGCACGCCCGGGGTCCACGGTGCTCGACGTGGCGGCCGGGACGGCGGTGTCCACCGTGGAGCTCGCCGCCGGTGGCGTGCACGCGATCGCCTGCGACTTCTCCCAGGGGATGCTGGCCGCCGGTGCCTCGCGGCAGGTGCCGAAGGTCGCCGGTGACGCGATGGCGCTGCCGCTGGCCGACGAGAGCGTCGACGGCGTCGTCATCTCCTTCGGGCTGCGGAACGTCGCCGACCCCGCCGCGGCCCTGCGGGAGTTCGCCCGGGTGACCCGGCCGGGGGGCAGGCTGGTCGTCTGCGAGTTCTCCAGCCCGGTGTGGGCGCCGTTCCGCACCGTCTACACGGAGTACCTGATGCGGGCGCTGCCGGTGATCGCCCGGCTGGTGAGCAGCAACCCGGAGGCCTACGTCTACCTGGCCGAGTCGATCCGGGCCTGGCCCCCGCAGCCCGAGCTGGCACGGTGGCTGCAGGCTGCCGGGTGGCAGGACGTCGAGTGGCGCAACCTGACCGGCGGCGTCGTCGCGCTGCACCGCGGCACGCGTGCCTGAGGCCGTCCCCGTGACCGACCTCCCTGACTGGTCCGCCTCCGGTGGCCCCGACACGTTCACCCTCCGCGCCTGGCTGGGCGTGGAGCGGGCGGCCGAGACCGTGGAGGGGCTGGACGACTCGGTCAACTTCATGCAGGACCGCGCAGCGGCGATCTTCGGCCCCGGGGTCTTCTCGCGCTTCCCGGAGTTCCTCGAGCAGCGCGAGCTGGGGGAGGACCCGCTCGGCCGGCTGCTCACCGACGACGCGCTGATGACCGAGCTGCTGGCGTTCCTCCTCGCCGACGACGAGGCACCCGACGCCGACGACGGCTTCGTGTGGCTCGCCCACCCGCCCGGCTCCCGCGCCGAGAGGTTCCGGCGGGCGGTCCGGCGCCGTCGGGAGACGGCACTCCGCGCGCAGGTGCTGCCCCGCCCGGGACGCGTCGCCGGCAGTCGCGCGCGGGAACGCAGGGAGCTGCTCGAGGACTGAGGAGAGTCGCTCCCAGATCACCGCCTCCTCTTGGTTCGCAGCCAGGTCGTGCTCCGAGTCCCGAGACGGGGCGCACGGTCTTCCTGCTCGCCGCCGGAGATCGGAGGGGTCGGGGAGGCCGCTCGGGACCGGGTGGCACCGCGACCGCCTGCACCCGCCACGACGTCTCGTGTCGAGGGCATGACGAGGGGCAGCTCTCCCACGACCTGCAGGTCGACGCCCCGTTGGGCGCCGGAACTGTCGTACCCCTTCCGTAGCTTGAGGGTGTGTTCGAGGCCGGCGGGTTCGGGGTGGCGGTGACGGTGGCTCCTGCCGTGCCCTTCGCCCCGGAGGCAGGGGGTCCGGCTCCGGCAGGGGTGAGTCGGCGCCGGTCGCGGCTGTCGGACGTGGTGGACCCGAGGGGCTTCTCCGATGCCGGGGTGGCGCGGGAGCTGGCGGCGGTGGGGGACCTGCGGTCGCAGTTGGCGGCCTACGAGGCCGCGCTGGTCGCGGACTTCGCCCGCCGCCGCCCGGCGTCGGCGGACCGCGGTGAGGACCAGCCGGGGCATCGGGTGGAGGGCTGGACGCCGGGTGTGGTGCCGGTGCAGGTGTCGGAGTTCTTCGCCGATGAGCTGGCGGTGGTCGCCGGGATCTCTCCGCATGCCGCCTCGACCCTGGCGGGGCGGTCGTTGGCGCTGGTGGGGGAGCTGCCGGACACGTGGGCGGCGTTGGCCGACGGGTTGATCGATCCGGCGCGGGCGCATGCGATCGTCAAGGCGTTGGGTGGGCAGTCGCAGGACGCCGGTGGGC
>NZ_SJEX01000109.1 GCF_005930495.1 Modestobacter excelsi
GTTGCAACGCCGCCAGCTCGAACGCCGAGGAGCCGGCGGTCCGGTGCACGGTGACCACCTGGCCGGAGGTTCCGCTGGAGTGCGCCGGCCAGGTCAGCCGGCGGGGGTAGACCAGGAAACGGTCGGGCTGCTCAACCAGGTCGGCGCGATCCAGCAGCGGCAGCCGGGACAGGTCGGCCAGGGTGCGGATCGAGCCGGGATCGGTTCCGGTCGTGGTGAGCCACTCCCGGTAGAACGGCGACCGACGGGCCGCCAGCCGCACCAGGGCCCGGAGCCGCCGCTCCTGGAACCGGGCGATGTCGTCGGCCGAGGCGAGTTCCGTCCGCCGCAGCGACGCTCGCATCACCCCGCGCAGCGGGAAGGCGTGCCGCACCCGGTGCTGCAGGCTCACGAACCTCGCAGGCGGCGCCACCGGCGGAGTGTGACATGAAACCGACCCGCCCCAGCAGGATCGATGCGTGCTTTGCTGACCTGCGCCGGGCCGACCACTCCCGCCCTGCGCCGTGCTCGCGCGGCGGCGGCGCGGGAGGGCGGAGCGAGGAACGGGGACCGATGTGAGTGGCCTGTCGACGGCACGCGCGGGACGGCTGGGTTGGTACGCCCGCCGGCTGCGGTCCATGACGCCCGGCGAGGTGGGCTGGCGCAGCGCCCGCTGGGTGGAGGAGCGGGTTCCCCGCCGCAGCCTCGCGCTGTCACCCGACGAGCGGCTGCTCGGGTCCGCGAGCGCCGGGTGGGAGCGCCTCTTGCAGGACTTCCGGGAGTGCCGCGACCGGCCGGTGCTGCTCGACCGGTCACGGGGCCGGGAGATAGCGGTCCGCCATCCCGACGAGGTGGCCGCGGTGGTCGACGCGGCGGATCGGATCCGCGCTGGTGTCGTCACCTACTTCGGGTACCCCGAGGCGCGGCTCGGGTGGCCGATCGACTGGAACTGGGACCCGCTGCGTGACGTCCGGTGGCCCCTCGTGGACGCCTCACGGATCGACCACCGCACCGCGGCGGCAGACCCGAAGTGGATCTGGGAGCTCAACCGCCTCCAGCACCTCCCGTGGCTGGCCCAGGCGTGGCTGTTCACCGGCGAAGACGGGTACGCCGAACTGGCGCTGGCGCACCTGGACTCGTGGCTGGACCAGAACCCGGTGGGCCGGGGGATCGCCTGGCGCGGCGCGTTCGAAGCCGGGGTCCGCGCGGTGTCGGTGGCCGTCGCACTGCAAGGACTCCGGGACTTCGCCGGTCTCACCCCGGTCCGGTTCGAGCGGGTCGTCCGGATGCTGGCAGGGAGCGCCGAGCGCTGCTGGCGGGACCGCTCACGCTTCAGCTCGGCGAACAACCACCTCGTCGGTGAGCTCGCCGGTCTGGCCACCGTCGCCCTCCTGTTCCCCGAGCTCGCACCGTCAGCCTGCTGGGAGCGGCGCGCGATGGACGGTCTGGTGACCGAGGCGTCCCGGCAGGTCCTGCCCGACGGAGCCGGGGCCGAGCAGGCCGTGGGCTACCAGGTGTTCACGGCCGAGCTGCTGGTCGTCGTGGCCGTGCTCCTTGAGTCCCGGGGGGACGTGCCACCAGCGCCTCTCCTCGCGGCCATCGACCGCAGCGCGGACTACCTGGCGGCGGTGGTCGGCGACGCGGACCCCCCTCCGCGGTACGGCGACGACGACGAGGGATTCGCCCTGCGGCTCGGACCCGAGCCGCGACCGACCGTCCGCGACCACCTCGGCGTGGTCGCCGCGCTCACCGGCAACGCCCGGGCGGCCCGAGCGGGCGCCGACACGTTGGGCGCCAGCTGGATCGGCACGGTGACATCGCCGTCGGGCGGGCCGTCTCCGGCACGGGCCGCGTCCTACGGGAGCAGCTTCGTGGCGTCCGACGGAGGGCTCGTGGTGCTCCGCTCCGCCGGCCGGCGGACCACCATGGACGTCGGACCCCTCGGCTACCTGGCGATCGCCGCGCACGGGCACGCCGACGCCCTGGCGATCACCGTGAGCGTGGACGGTCACGACCTCATCGGGCATCCGGGAGCAGCGAGCTACTACGGGCACCCCGAGTGGCGGTCGGCCCACCGCGGCACGCGAGCCCACCCCACCGTCACCGTCGACGGCCAGGACCAGTCCGTCTCCGGCGGTCCCTTCCTGTGGACCAGGCATGCCCAGGTGCAGGTCGGGTCCGTCGACGTGGACCGGGGGATCGTCGACGCCCAGCACGACGGGTACCGGCGCCTGGCCGACCCGGTGACGCACCGCCGGTGGCTGTCCGCCCCGCCGGGGGAGCCGACTCTCCTCGTCGTCGACGAGATCACCGGAGCCGGCGTCCACGACATGCGGACGTCATGGCCGCTGCACCCGGACCTGGAGGTCGCCGGGGTCGCCCAGGGTCACCGGGTCATGCGGAGCGGCGCCGCCGTCCTCGAGATCCTCACCGCGGCGGTGTCCGGAGCGACCGTCGACCAGGTCCGGGGCGACGGCGACACCCAGCTCGGGTGGTGGTCGGACAGGCTCGAGAGCCGCGTGCCGTCCTGGCTCGTCGGCGGCGTGGTGCGCGGGGCGGCTCCGCTGGTAATGGCCACGGTGGTCCATGCTCCGGCCGGCGAAGGGGATTTCGTGGCCGATCTCGTGGTGTCCCGGGACGGGGACCTCATCACGGCCTCGTGGTGCTGGGGACTGGACCGCCGGGAGGTCGTCGTCGACCGGTCGCGTCCCGGTGCGGTCACGTACGGGTCGCCGTGAGGTCCGCTGATCCCTCTCACGAGGTGAAGAGCAAGACCCAGTCCCCGTCCCCCTCCCCGTTCGGGCCGGGGGTGCTGAAGCTGGTCGACATCGGCACCGGCACCTGCTGCCCGGACGTCGGGTCCACCCAGAACGCCTGGCTGCCGGCGGCCAGCACGCCGGCGTTCACGGAGATCGTGCGCGGGGTCGGCAGGTAGACCACGGCCTGCCGGCCGTCGGGCGTCCGGGCCGCCGTCACGTAGTCGTCGTCCAGCACGTCCATCGTGGTGCCGGCGCTCAGCGGTGCACCCCGCCCGGCCGTCACCAGCTCGTCGGAGGTGTCCGGCACGAGCTCCCACCACCGCAGGCCGGTGAACAGCTGGCGCAGCCGTCCAATCTGGACCACCGCGGGGGTCGACAGCCGCGTCTCCCACCCGGGGCGGAACTGCCAGTCCTGGCTGCCGGCGATCTCCCCCGCAGCGCCGGAGGTCAGGCTCCACAGAACCTGGCGGCGCAGCGTCTCGTCGGTGGTCGGCGCGGACTCCGGCTGGTTGTTCTCGCCCTCGTAGTTGGCCTCTCCCAGGACCACCGGCCTGGGAGGTCTGCGCCCCTGCGCCTCCAGGACGGCGGTGTAGGTGGGGTGGTAGGTGTAGACGAAGTCCCAGTCGATCCGTCGCGCCCAGAACGGGTTGTCACTCGAGATCGACTCGTCGTAGCTCAGCTGGACGGAGAAGGGCCGCCCGTCGCCGGTCTCCCGCACCCCGCGCAGCATGGCGTCCCAGCAGCGATCGACATCACTGCCGGCGGCGAGGTCGTCGGTCGCCGGGACGTAGTCACCGCCGGTCATCCACATGAGGTTGGGCAGGTCCGCGAACCGGTCGGCGACCCTGCGGCCGTAGGTCAGGCACTGGTCGATGGACTCGGGGGTGAACGCGTGTCCGATGGTCCATCCGTCGACGGGGTAGAGCAGCACGGTGATGCCGTGGTCGGCGGCCATCCGGAGGTAGGACGTCACCCGCGACCAGTAGCGCTCGTCCCACCGGAGC
Source organism: Modestobacter excelsi (assembly GCF_005930495.1). Lineage (GTDB taxonomy): Bacteria > Actinomycetota > Actinomycetes > Mycobacteriales > Geodermatophilaceae > Modestobacter > Modestobacter excelsi. The sequence goes on from NZ_SJEX01000109.1 coordinate 3,743, forward strand.
ACGTCCCCGTCGATGAACGGTGCGATGCCGTCGAACGTGCTGCCATCCGCGTGGGGTCCGCCGTTCGCCGGGTCGCCGAGCAAGGAGATGATCGCCGCGTTGTAGCCCTGCGCCTCCCGGGTGGCGAAGTAGGACTCGGCCTGGGCGGCGGACAGGTCGTCCATCAGCGACCACGGCGCATCGCCCTTCAGCAGGATCGGCTGACCGTACTGGTCGAGGAAGTGGTGACCGGTCGGGCTGACCGACGTCACGAAGGGCGGCCCGCCGTCCGTGACCCTCGGCGCGGCCATCGGCCACGGGGTGTCGGGGTAGCTGCTCGCGCCGGCGATGTGCATGGCTTGTCCCTGCGGTGGATCACGCCAGAGGACCCAGGCACCGGCGGCGGCCACCAGGCACACCAGCAGGACCAGCAGGGCCCACGTCGGAGGACGCCAGGAGCCTCGGGAGGCGGTCGGCCGCGCTCGCGTCATCTGCACTCGCTCCAGCGCTGGTGAGAGGAGCGCGGGCCCCGGGCCCGGGCAGGCTACGACACTCCCCGGCGGCCGCGCTACGAGGGCAGCACCCGTGCGGTACAGCCTGCGTGCGACGTCGTGTGGTCGAAGTCACGAGGTCACCGCTGTGAGTGCCGACGCGCCACGGACGCTCATCCGCGCGCGGAGGTCTGGTTGCCGCCCCCCGGCGCGCCCCTAACCTGCGCCAAGACAACGGGGGGGCACCTGAGACGGGGGTGACCGAAATGGGATCGGACGCGCTGCCACCTGCCATCAGCGTCTTCGGACTCGGCTACGTCGGATCCATCTCGGCCGCGTGCTTCGCCTCCCGGGGGCACCGCGTCGTCGGCGTGGACGTCGACCCGCGCAAGCTCGACCTGCTGCGCCGAGGGACGGCCCCCGTCATCGAGGCGGGACTGGGAGAACTGGTCCGGGATGCGGTCGGGTCCGGCCTGCTCTCCGTCACCGACAGCGCCACGGTCGCGGTGCGCGACAGCGACGTGTCCCTGGTCTGCGTGCCGACGCCCTCGCTGACCGGCGGAGGTCTCTCCACCGCCTACCTGGAGGCGGTGACCGCGCAGATCGGGTCCGCGCTGGCGACCAAGGCCGGACCGCACACGGTCGTCTACCGCAGCACGATGCTCCCGGGGACGTGCGAAGGGATGCTGATCCCACTGCTCGAGGAGCGGTCCGGCCGGCGGGTCGGGGCCGACCTGGGGGTGTGCGTCAACCCGGAGTTCCTCCGCGAGGGGACGAGCGTCCGGGACTTCTTCGAGCCGCCGAAGACGGTCATCGGTCACACGGAGGACAGATCGGCTGCCCTCGTGGCCGGCCTCTACGACGGGCTGCCCGGCCCGCGGTTCCTCGTCCCGCTCGGCGTCGCCGAGATGGCCAAGTACGTGGACAACGTCTTCCACGCGCTCAAGGTCGACTTCGCCAACGAGATCGGGGCGATCTGCGCCGCGCTGGGGCTCGACTCCCACGACGTGATGGACGTCTTCCTGTCCGACACCAAGCTCAACCTCAGCGCGGCCTACCTGCGGCCGGGGTTCGCGTTCGGCGGGTCCTGCCTGCCGAAGGACGTCCGCGCCCTCACGCACGCTGCCCGGAAGCACGACGTCGAGGTGCCCGTCATCGCCAACATCCTGACCTCGAACGAGGCGCACCTGCACCGTGCGCTGGACACCATCCTCGCCCTCGGCAAGCGCAAGGTCGGGATGTTCGGCCTCTCGTTCAAGTCCGGGACCGACGACCTGCGCGAGAGCCCGATGGTGGAGCTGGCCGAGCGGTTGGTGGGGAAGGGCTGCGACGTCGTGATCCACGACGAGAACGTCGCCCTCTCCCGGCTCACCGGCTCGAACAAGGCGCACATCGACGAGCGGCTGCCGCACCTGGCGCAACTCCTGACCGAGGACCGGGAGACCGTCGCCAACCACGGGGAGGTGCTCGTGGTAGCTGCCCGCGACGAGGCGACGCTCTCCGCCGTCGAGAACGCCCCGGCCGGCACCGTCGTGCTCGACCTCCTGCACGTCCCCCGGCTGCGCGAGGGGCGCCGCGGCGGCGAGTACCTGGGACTGGGCTGGTGACGGTGCACCGCCCCGACGACCGGCCGCGGCTGAGCTTCCTGACCCCTGCCTACCGGACCGAGGCCTACCTCGCCGCCACCATCTCCTCGGTCCTGGCGCAGACCAGCCCGGACTGGGAGCTGGTCGTCGTCGACAACGGCAAGTCGGACGAGATCGCGTCCATCGTCCGGTCCTTCAGCGACGACCCGCGGGTGCGGTTGGTCCGCCAGGAGAACCGGGGCTACGCGGGCGGGGTCATGGCGGCGGCCGCGGTGGCACGGGGGGACTGGTTCAGCGTCCTGGACAGCGACGACGAGGTCATGCCCGAGTTCACGGCCAGGGTGCTCGACGTCCTCGACCGGCACCCGTCCGCGGACGCCGTCGGGTGCGACGCGTACCTGGTCCTGGACGGGGACGAACGCCCCGTGCGGCAGAGCCTCCTCGAGTCGATCGGCAGCCCTCCGCCGGGTAGGGGCGGGGACGTCCTCACCGTGGAGGAGGTCCTGGCCGGCCGGGTCCCCTACTACACGGGCGCCGTCCGGAGGAGCGCCTGGCAGGCCGTCGGCGGGTACCAGCCCGACGTCGAGAGCGACGTGCTGATGTGGCTGCGGCTGGCCCATGACTTCGAGGTCCGGCTGGTCCCGGACAAGCTCGGCCGGTACCGGGTGCGGGACCAGTCCCTGTCCCGGCACCCCGACAAGGTGGAGCAGTTCGAAAACTCGCTGATCCGCACCTTCGAGATGTTCGCGGAGCAGTCGGGCGACCCCCGCCATCTCCTGATCGTGCAGACGCCGGTGCGCCGGCTGCGGTACTTCCAGGCGCTGCGTCGCGCCCGCCAGGCCTTCGTCGACGGTGACATCGAGGCGGCCCGCGGGTTCACCCGGGACGCACGCGCGCAGCGATCCACTCTTCGGGTCCAGGCCATCCTGCTGCTCCTGCAGTGTGCACCGGGGCTCCTCACCCGCCTCCGCCCGCTCAAGCAGCAGCTCGCCGAGCAGGGGCACCGCACGCGGCAGCGGGTCCTCGGCTGGGGCTCACCCCTGTCCCCACCGGTCCGTGCCGGCTCGGGCCCGGATGGCGCTCAGCGCCGTGGACAGCTCCGCGATCGGCGACGCGGCAGCGTCGGACCGTGACAAGGCAGCGACGGGGAGGGGCCATGGGATGGCGAGTTCGGGGTCGTCATGAGCGATCGTGAGGTCCTCGTGCGGGTCGTGACGCCGGTCGATCCGGTAGGCGGTGTCCGCCGGCTCGGTCAGCGCCTGGAAGCCGTGCGCGCATCCGGCGGGGATGAAGACCGAGTTCTGCTTCTCGCCGTCGAGGACGACGGAGATCCACTCCCGGTGGGTGGGCGAGTCCGGGCGGAGGTCGACGACCACGTCGAACACCTGGCCGGAGGAGCAGCGCACCAGCTTGCTCTCGCCCTCGCCCACCCGGACGTGCAGGCCCCGGAGCACTCCGCGCCGCGAGCGGGACATGCTGTCCTGGACGAAGCCGTCCGGGTCGATCCCCGCCTCCCGCGCGACGTCGGCGTCGAAGGTCCTGCTGAAGAAGCCGCGGTCGTCGACGTGCGGCGTCGGCGTGAACTCGAGGACGCCGGGGATGCGGGTGACGCTCCAGCGCATGGTCCTCACTCCTCCGCTCGGCCGCGGCGAGCATGCCACCCGTCCCGTCTCCCGTCGAGGTCACGGCCATGAGCGCACCGCACTGCCGGCTCTGCGGAGCCGAACTGGTCCACACCTTCGTCGACCTCGGCATGTCACCGCCCTGTGAGAGCTACCTGACCGCGGACCAGCTCGACAGCGGCGAGGTGTTCTACCCCTTGCACGTCCGGGTCTGCGCACAGTGCCTGCTGGTCCAGCTCCCCGCCTACATCCAGGCCGAGGACATCTTCAGCCACTACGCCTACTTCTCCTCCTACAGCGACTCGTGGGTCGCACACGCCAAGACCTTCGTGGAGGAGGCGGTCGAGCGGCTGTCGCTGGACACGGACTCCTTCATCGTCGAGGTGGCGAGCAACGACGGGTACCTGCTGCAGCACGTCGTCGAGCGGGGGATCCGCGCCCTGGGCATCGAGCCCGCGGCCAACGTGGCCGAGGCCGCCGTGGAGAAGGGGGTCCCCACCGAGGTCACCTTCCTGGGGGAGGAGACCGGCCGGGACGTCGCGGCCCGGCACGGGGCAGCCGACCTGGTGGTGGCCAACAACGTCTTCGCCCACGTCCCCGACATCGTCGACTTCGCGAAGGGCCTGCGACGGCTGGTCGCCGACGACGGGACGGTCACCATCGAGATCCCGCACCTGCTGCGGCTCATCGAGGGCAACGAGTACGACACGATCTACCACGAGCACTACTCCTACCTCTCGCTCCTCACGACGCAGCGGGTCCTGGCCGAGGCCGGCCTGACCGTCGTCGACGTCGAGGAGCTGCCGACGCACGGCGGGTCGCTGCGCACCTGGTCGATGCCGGCCGACCAGGCCCGGCCGCCGACCGACGCCGTCGCGTCCGTCCTGGCCGCGGAGGCGGCGGCGGGCCTGCACACGCTCGAGGGCCACACCGGCTTCGCTGCGGCGGTCGCGCGGGTGCGCAACGACCTCGTGGAGTTCCTGGTGGAGCGCTCCCGCCGGGGGGAGACGGTCGTCGCCTACGGCGCACCGGGGAAGGGCAACACGCTGCTCAACCACTGCGGCGTCCGCACCGACCAGATCGCGTTCGCCGTCGACCGCAACCCGTTCAAGCAGGGCAGGTTCCTGCCGGGCACGCACATCCCGATCCACCCGCCGGAGGCGCTCGCGCAGGAGCGGCCGGACTACGTGCTGATCATGCCCTGGAACCTCAGGGACGAGATCGCCGCGCAGCTCCACGACGTCCGGACCTGGGGCGGGAAGCTCGTCGTGGCGCTGCCCCGGCTCGAGGTACTCCAGACCCCCGAGGGGAGACAGCGATGAAGGTCGTCATCTTCTGTGGCGGGCTGGGCATGCGGATCCGGACCGGACCGGAGTCCCTGCCCAAGCCGATGATGCCCATCGGCAGCCGTCCGGTGCTGTGGCACGTCATGCGCTACTACGCCCACTTCGGGCACACCGAGTTCATCCTGTGCCTGGGCTACGGCGCGCACGCGGTCAAGGACTACTTCCTGGACTACCGGGAGACGAGCTCCAACGACTTCGTGCTCACCAAGGGCGGCAAGCACGTGGACATGCTCGCCACCGACATCAGCGCATGGACGATCACCTTCATCGACACCGGGATCTCCACGGCCATCGGCGAGCGACTGCGCCGGGTGCGGCCCTACCTCGAGGGCGACGAGATGTTCCTCGCCAACTACGGGGACGTGCTCACCGACGCCCCGATGAACGACCTGATCGCCGAGTTCGAGGGCAAGGACGCGGTGGCCAACCTCCTCGCGGTGCGGCCCCAGGACTCCTTCCACGTCGTGGAGCTGTCCGGTGGGGACCGGGTGACCGGGCTGGTGCCGGTCGCGGACATGTCGATGCGCATCAACGGGGGGTACTTCGTCCTGCGGCAGGGCATCTTCGACTACCTCAACCCGGGCGACGACCTCGTCATGGACGGCTTCGTACGGGCCGCCGCGGACGGCAAGCTCTGCGCGACGCCCTACGACGGCTTCTGGGCGCCCATGGACACCCTCAAGGAGCGGACCGCCCTGGAGGACCAGTACCGGAGCGGGGTCAGTCCGTGGGCCGTCTGGCGGGACCGGCCCGTGGATCCGGGGCACACGGTCTTCCCGGTGATGATGGCGGAGCCCAGTGGCACGGATGCCCGGTAGCCCCGCCGGTCGCTCGAGGTGTGCTGCGTGATCGGCCTCGCAGCCCCGGGGGGTCGGCTGGACATCGTCTGTGTCGGCGCCCACCCGGACGACATCGAGATCGGCTGTGGCGGCACCCTCCTGGGGCTCGGCGGCCGGCCCGGGACGACGGTCGCCGGGCTGGTCATGACGGGCACCCCGGAGCGCAGGGCGGAGGCCGAGGCGGCGCTCCCGCAGTTCTTCCCCGGTGCGACCGTCCGCGTGCTGGACCTGCCGGACGGCCGCCTGCCCGGGCACTGGGGCGACGTCAAGGCGGCGCTGGAGGAGGCGGCCGGTGAGGTGCAACCGACCGTCGTGATGGCGCCGCGCGCCGATGACGCGCACCAGGACCACCGCCTGCTCGGGCAGCTGGTGAGCACGGTCTGGCGGGACGCCCTGGTCCTGCACTACGAGATCCCCAAGTGGGACGGCGACTCCCGGTCGCCGAACGTCTACGTCCGCCTGACGGACGGCGATGCGCGACGCAAGGTGGAACTGCTCCACAAGTGCTTCCCGTCCCAGGCCCGGCGGGACTGGTGGGACGACGAGCTCTTCTCCGGCGTCATGCGCATGCGGGGCATGGAGAGCAGGTCCCGCTACGCCGAGGGGTTCGTGTCCCGGAAGCTGCTCCTGGACCTGGCCGCGGGAGGCACCGGATGACGCCCACCCCGGCGGTCGGCAGGAGCTTCACCACGTCGACCGCGATGCAGCAGAGGCTGCACGAGCTCGTGCCCGGAGGGGCGCACACCTACGCCCGCGGCTCCGACCAGTACCCCGAGGGCATGGCGCCGGTGATCGCGCGGGGCGAGGGCGCGCACGTGCAGGACGTCGACGGCAACTGGTACGTCGAGTACGGCATGGGGCTCCGGTCGGTGACGCTCGGGCACGCCTACGCGCCCGTCGTCGAGGCCGTGGCGGAGGCTGCGCGGAGCGGCGTCAGCTTCAGCCGGCCGTCGGTGTACGAGCTGCGGGCCGCGGAGGAGTTCCTCCGGCAGGTGCCCGGGGCGGACATGGTGAAGTTCGCCAAGAACGGCTCCGACGTGGCGACCGCGGCGGTCCGACTGGCCCGGGCGGCCACCGGCCGGGACCTGGTGGCGATCTGCCGGTCACAGCCGTTCTTCTCGACCGACGACTGGTTCATCGGCACCACCGAGATGAACGCCGGGATCCCGGATGCCGAGCGTGCCCTGACCGTCGGCTTCGACTACAACGACCTCGGCTCCGTCGAGCGCCTGCTGGAACAGCACCCCGGCCGGGTCGCCTGTGTCTTCCTCGAGGCGGCCACGGGCACGGTCGCTCCCGAGACCGGGTTCCTGGAGGGCCTGCGCTCCCTGGCCGACCGGGACGGTCTCGTGCTGGTCTTCGACGAGATGATCACGGGCATGCGCTGGTCCCCGAGCGGGGCCCAGGGCGTGTACGGCGTCACCCCCGACCTGTCCACCTGGGGCAAGGCCCTCGGCAACGGCTTCGCCGTGTCGGCTCTCGCCGGTAGACGAGAGCTGATGGAGCTCGGTGGCCTGCGGACGGACGCGGCCCGGACCTTCCTGCTCTCGACCACCCATGGCCCGGAGACCACCGGCCTCGCGGCCTACCTGGCCGTGGCCGAGGAGTACCGGCAGCGCGACGTGGTGGCCGTTCTGGAGGAGCAGGGCCGCAGGCTCGCCGACGGAGCCAACGCAGCGGCGGCCGCACTGGGCATCGCCGACCACTTCGCCGTCGTCGGCAGGCCGTCGTGCGAGGTGTTCGTGACGCGCGACCACCTCGGCCGGCCGTCGCAGGAGTTCCGGACGCTGTTCCTCCAGGAGATGCTCGAGCGGGGCATCCTCGGGCAGTCCTTCGTCATCTCCGCGGCGCACACCGATGACGACGTCGATCGCACCGTCGAGGCGGTGTCCGAGTCCCTGACCGTGTACGCGAAGGCGCTGGACGCCGGCTCGACAGCCGGGCTGCTCCGCGGTCGCCCGGTCGCACCGGCGCTGCGGAGGTTGGCCGCCCCGCGCCGGATCCCGGCCACCCCCTCGTCACGACCCGTGTGACCTCCTGTCCCGACTCAGAAGTGGGTGCTCGATGCGTGTTCTCGTGGACGGTGACCGCGGCTACATCGGCGCGGTGCTCGTGCCTCTCCTGATGGAGGCCGGGCACCAGGTCGAGGGGCTGGACGCCGGCTGGTACGACGGCTGCGACTTCGGGGAGCAGCCTCAGGGCTACACCTCCCGCACCGGCGACATCCGGGACGTCACCCCGGACGACCTGGCCGGCTTCGACGCGGTGGTGCACCTCGCCGCCATCTCCAACGACCCGGTGGGGCACCTCAACCCGCAGGCGACCTACTCGGTCAACGCCGAGGGAGCCGTCCGCATGGCCCGCGCGGCCAAGGCGGCGGGAGTCGAGCGCTTCCTCTTCTCCTCGTCCTGCTCCCTCTACGGGGCAGCGGGGGACGCACCGGTCACCGAGGACAGCTCCTTCCACCCGGTGACGCCGTACGGCGAGAGCAAGGTGCGGGCCGAGCGCGGCATCAGCGTCCTCGCCGACGAGCGCTTCAGCCCCACCTACCTCCGCAACGCCACCGCGTACGGGTCCTCCCCGCGGCTCCGGGCCGACATCGTGGTCAACAACCTGACCGGGACGGCGTTCACCAGGGGGGAGGTCCGACTGCAGAGCGACGGCTCCCCCTGGCGGCCCCTCGTGCACGCGCAGGACATCTCGCGGGCGTTCCTGGCCGTGCTCGAGGCTCCTCGGGACGTGGTCCACGACCAGGCCTTCAACGTCGGCCGGGACGAGGACGTCGTGCAGATCCGCACGATCGCGACCGCGGTCGCCGAGGCATTCGACGCGCCGGTGACGTTCGCCGAGGGCGCGAGCCCGGACAAGCGCGACTACCGGGTGGACTTCACGAAGATCGGTCAGCTGCTGCCGGCGTTCCGCCCCGGGTGGACCGTGCCGGACGGGATCAAGGAGCTCGCCGCCGACATGGACCGCATCGGCCTGACCGCCGAGGACTTCGAGGGCGAACGGTACGTCCGGCTGCACCGGGTGAACCGGCTGCGGGCCGCCGGCCTCCTGGACGACCTGCTCCGTTCGAGGTCGTGAGCCGATGACCCTCGCGCGTCAGGTGGACGCGCTCCGCTCCGGCGAGCAGGACCTCCCGGCGCTCGGCGAGGCCATGCACGCGGCGATGACCCGGCTGTACCCGATCTGCCGCAGCATCACCGGGGACGGTGTTCGGGCCACCCTGGACGTCCTCGCGGAGTCCCTCGACCTCGAGCGGCGCAGCGTCCCGTCGGGCACGCAGGCCTTCGACTGGACGGTCACCGACGAGTGGAACGTCCGGGACGCCTACATCGCCGACCGGCAGGGCCGTCGGGTGGTCGACTTCCAGCGGCACAACCTGCACCTGGTGAGCTACAGCGCCCCGGTGCGCGCCACCATGACGCTCAGCGAGCTGCGCCCGCACCTGCACACGCTGCCGGACCGGCCGGACTGGATCCCGTACCGGACGACGTACTACAACCGCGACTGGGGGTTCTGCCTCCCCGATCGGCTGCTGCGCTCGATGGACGAGGGGCCGTACGAGGTGGTCGTCGACACCACCATCGCGCCGGGGGAGCTGACCTACGGGGAGTTCGTGCTGCCGGGCGACAGCACCGACGAGGTGCTGATCAGCGCGCACGTGTGCCATCCCTCCCTGGCGAACGACAACCTCTCCGGCATCGCCGTCGCCACGCAGCTGGCCTGCGCCCTCAGGTCACTGGAGTCCCGGCGCTACACGTACCGCTTCCTGTTCGCGCCGGGGACGATCGGGTCGATCACCTGGCTCAGCCGTAACGCTGACGTGCTGCCCCGTCTCCGGCACGGGCTCGTGCTGACCGGGCTGGGCGGGCCGGGTCGCCTCGTCTACAAGCGCACGCGGCGCGGGGAGCGGAGCATCGACCGCGCGGCCGCGCACGTCGTCGCCCGTCGCGGCGGCGAGGTCCGCGGCTACTCGCCCTACGGCTACGACGAGCGGCAGTTCAACGCCATCGGCTTCGACCTGCCCGTCGGCCGGCTGTCGCGGACCCCGCACGGGGAGTACCCCGAGTACCACACGTCCGCCGACGACCTGTCCTTCGTCGCGCCTGCAGAGGTGGCGGAGTCCTACCTCGCCGTGCTGGAGATCATCGACGTCCTGGAGAACGACCGGCGCTACGAGAACCTCAGTCCCCACGGTGAGCCGCAGCTGGGCAAGCGGGGCATCTACCCGACCACAGGTGGCAAGTCGGCCAGCGATGCGGTGATGGCGATGCTGTGGGTGCTCGCCTACGCCGACGGGTCCACCTCGCTGCTCGACACAGCCGCCGTCGCCGGCGTCGACTTCGCCGGTCTGCGTGCCGCGGCCGGCACCCTCGAGGCCGCCGGGTTGCTGGCTCCCCTTCCGTAGTCCGCCGCTCAGTACGCGCCCGGGCCACGAAGGACGGCTCCGATCGTCTTCCACATGATCATGAGGTCGAACGTCAGCGACCAGTTCTCCACGTACCGGACGTCGATGCGGACGGAGTCCTCCCAGGACAGGTCCGACCGCCCGCTCACCTGCCACAGCCCGGTGAGGCCCGGCTTCATGAGGAAGCGGCGGTGCATGTCGAAGCCGTACAGCTCGACCTCGCGCTGCAGCGGCGGTCGCGGGCCGACGAGGGACATGTCCCCTCGCAGCACGTTGAGCAGCTGCGGCAGCTCGTCGAGCGAGTACCGGCGGAGGAACCTGCCGACCCGGGTGACCCGGGGGTCCATGCGCATCTTGAACAGCACCCCGTTGCCGTCGCTCCGCTGCGCGAGCTCCTGGGCGACGCGGTCGGCGTCGACGCCCATGGTGCGGAACTTCAGCATCCAGAAGACGCGGCCGTCACGGCCGACCCGTTCCTGCCGGAAGAGGACCGGGCCGCTGCTGGTCAGCTTGATGGCGAGGGCCACCCCCACCAGGAGGGGGAGCAGGACCGCCACCAGGACGGCCGCACCGGTGCGGTCCAGGACTGCCTTCGCCAGCCGGCGGACGCCGCGCAGCTCCGGGCGCTCGACGTGCAGCAGCGGCAGACCGCACACGGGCCGGATGCTCACCCGCGGACCGGCGATCTCGGTCACCGACGGTGCCAGCAGCAGCTCGGCCGAGGTCTTCTCCAGCTCCCAGCCGAGGCGCCGCAGGGCGGGCCCCTCCAGCTCGGCCGAGGGCAGGACGGCCACCGTGTCCACCTTGTGGCGGCGGACGGCGTGGACCACCTCGTCCAGGTCGCCCAGCACGGGGATGCCGTGGAAGACGTCCTCCCGGGCCTGCGGCACGCAGCACCCGATCACGCGGTAGCCCTGATAGGGCTCGCGCTCCATCTGTGCGTGCAGGGCGGCGACCCCGCTGCGGTGACCCACGAGGATCGCCGACTGGAGGAAGCGACCGGCCCTCCGCTGCTTGTGCACCCACTTCCGCTGGGCGAAGCGCTGGGCCAGGGTCAGCACGGTGGTCAGTGGCAGGGCGATCACGACGAAGCCCCGGGCGACCTCGAGCCGGAAGGCCCAGGACACCGTGCCGACGCTCGCGAGGAGCAGCGCGGAGGCGAAGAAGATCCGGCGGAACTCCTCGGGGCCGAGCCACAGGTAGCGCTTCTCGTACGTGCGGGCGACGAGCATCGCGGAGGTCCAGACGAACGGCAGCAGGACGAGGAGCCACATGTCCGCGTGGCCCCCTGGTGTTTGCTGGGTCCCGAACCGGAGGCCGTAACCGACGAGGGCGGCGACGGCCGCGCAGACGGCGTCCGCCACCGCGATCCGCCGGACGTAGGTGTCCCGCCAGGCATGTCGCTCACGGGCGGCGGTCATCGTGGCAGCCAGCCACGAGGACCTGGGGCGCATCGGCTGGTCGCCACTCCAGGCGCGGGCACGGGTGTCGGTCATGCAGTCCACCCCCCACGGGCGGACCGGGGACGGGTGCAGGGAGCCGATCGGTGATCGGTGGGGGTCTGCTCCGGGTCGGGCGTCGACGCGCCCGAGCGGCGCGGCGGCAGGGTGAGGGCTGGGTGTCGCCTCATCTGTCAGGTCCTTGTTCCAGACGCGCTCTTCTACGCAACCGCAAGCGCGGACAACGGGAGGTGGGCAGGGGTCGATCGGTCGGCGGTGGGACCGCACGCGTTCCCGGCTCAGCAGGGCGCTCGTCGAGCGCACGAGCGAGCCACGGAGACGAGGCCGTGCGTCAGCCGGGACGGACCCCTGGGCGATCGATGCGACCGATGACCCGCGCCATGGCGTCGCGGGTCTTCCCGACCCAGGCCCGAGCCTGAGCCGCGACCACCTCGGGCGTCAGGACGGCGAGCTGCTGGGCAGCGTGGTGCTGTGAGGAACTGCACGTGCTGCTCACGAACACGCCCGTCCCCGATCCGGACGGCGCACCCGGCGCCGGGCCGACCGGGGC
>NZ_SJEX01000011.1 GCF_005930495.1 Modestobacter excelsi
CGCCCGGACCAGCGCCCTGCCCCCGCACCCCACCCTGCGGGAGAACGCCACCTACGACCGGGCCACCATCGCCGAGATCCAGCGGGCCGCCGAGACCGGCATCTACGACATCCGCGGCGGCGGCGCCAAGCGCAAGGTGCCGCACTTCGACGACCTGCTGTTCCTGGGCGCGAGCATGTCCCGCTACCCGCTGGAGGGGTACCGGGAGCGGTGCGACACCGACGTCGTGCTCGGGGACCGGAACGCGACCTTCCCGCTGCACCTGTCCACGCCGGTGACCATCGCCGGGATGAGCTTCGGCGCCCTGTCCGGCCGGGCCAAGGAGGCGCTCGGTCGGGGCGCCAGCGAGGTCAACACCTCGACCACCACCGGCGACGGCGGGATGACCCCGGAGGAGCGCGGCCAGTCCAAGCACCTCGTCTACCAGTACCTGCCGTCCCGGTACGGCATGAACCCCGACGACCTGCGGCAGGCCGACGCCATCGAGGTCGTGCTCGGCCAGGGCGCCAAGCCCGGCGGCGGCGGCATGCTGCTCGGCCAGAAGATCACCGAGCGGGTAGCCGGCATGCGCACCCTGCCGATGGGCGTGGACCAGCGCAGCGCCTGCCGGCACCCGGACTGGACCGGCCCGGACGACCTGGAGATCAAGATCCGCGAACTGCGGGAGATCACCGACTGGGAGAAGCCGGTCTACGTCAAGATCGGCGCCACCCGCACGTACTACGACGTCAAGCTCGCCGCCAAGGCCGGTGCCGACGTGATCGTCCTCGACGGCATGCAGGGCGGCACGGCCGCCACCCAGGACGTCTTCATCGAGCACGTCGGCATCCCGACCCTGGCGGCGCTGCCGCAGGCGGTGCAGGCGCTGCAGGAGGAGGGCCTGCACCGGCGGGTGCAGCTCGTCGTCTCCGGGGGGATCCGCAACGGCGCCGACGTCGCCAAGTGCATGGCCCTGGGTGCCGACGCCGTCGCCATCGGCACCGCCGCGCTGATCGCGCTCGGCGACAACTCCCCCGCCCTGGACGACGAGTACCGCAAGCTGGGGTCGGCAGCCGGCTTCTACGACGACTGGCAGGCCGGACGCGACCCGGCCGGGATCACCACCCAGGACGACGAGCTCGCCGCCCGGCTCGACCCCGTGCAGGGCGGCCGCCGGCTGGCCAACTTCATCCGGGTGATGACGATGGAGGCCCAGATCATCGCCCGGGCCTGCGGCAAGGCCCATCTCCACCACCTCGAGCCCGAGGACCTGGTGGCGCTGACCATCGAGGCCGCCGCGATGGCTCGCGTGCCGCTGGCGGGGACCTCGTGGATCCCAGGGCAGGGTCTCTAGCCCGGTACGCCGCTGCGGGTGAGTCCCCCTGGCGGAACGGCGGGGGACTCACCCGTGAGCTGCACGCCGGTGCCGGCTGGCGGCTGAGCGTGGCGACCATCCCCGCCGCGGCGGAGTTCTCCGTCTTCCCCGGCCGTGACCGCACGCTGGTGGTGGGTCGTGGCCGGCTCCGTCTGGCGGTCGCCGGGCGGAGCCTGCAGCAGTTGTCCGTCGGGCAGCTCGCGGCGTTCCCCGGAGAGGCTCACGTGACCGCCGAACCGGACGGCGGGGTCGTGCAGGCGGTGAACGTCATGGTGGAGCGACCGGGTCGGACCGCGTCGGTCCAGGTGCTCCCGGTGACCGGACCGGCACCGGCCGCCGCCGCGCTCGTCCTGCTGTCCGGCGGAGCCAGCGCGGGCAGCGAGGAGCTGGACACCTTCGATGCCGTGCTGTCCGCGGGGGCCGGTGCGGTACGCGGAGCCGGCGCGCTGATGGTGCTCATCTCGATCGAGGAAGGACAGTCGTGAACGACTCGCAGCACCTGGTGGTCGGCGCCGGACTCGCCGGGGCGGCGATCGCCTGGCGACTGGCCGAACGCGGCCAGGACGTCACCCTCGTGGACCGCCGCCGCCCCGCCGCGGAGGACGGCAGCTCGCACGGCTCCGCGCGCATCTTCCGCTACGCCTATCCCGAGCTGCGCTGGACCGAGCTCGTGCAGCGGGCACTGCCCGGCTGGCGGGAACTGGAACGCCTGCACGGCGGCCGGCTCATCACGCCCACCGGCGCCCTGGACCTCGGCGACGACCGGGATCCCCGCCGGCTCGCTGCGGTGCTGGCTGCGGCGGGGATCGAGCACGAACTGATCCCGCGCGCCGAGGCACGGCAGCGCTGGCCGCAGATCGACGTGGACACCGACGTCCTCCACCACCCTGGCGCCGGGGTCATCGACGCCGAGACCGCAGTGCACGCGATGGTCGCTGCCGCCCAGCAGCACGGCGCTCAAGTGCTCACGGACTGGCCGCTCGCCCGGCTGGAGCGGGCCGGCTCCGGCTTCACCGCCGTCGCCGCCGACGGGCGCACGCTGTCCGCGGGGCACGTCGTGGTCAGCGCCGGAGGGTGGCTGCCCGACCTGCTCGGCGCCCTCCCGCTCCCCTCCGGCTTCCTGGAGTCCTTCCCTGCACTCGAGGTGCGGGAGGAGAACGCCTTCCACTTCCCCTACGCCGAGGACGTCGCCCCGGGTGCCGGCTGGCCCACGCTGATCCACAAGCGGGCCGACATCCAGGTGTACGCCCTGCCCGGCGGCCGGGACGCCGACTTCCGCGGGCAGAAGGTCGCCGAGTACAACGGCGGCCGGAAGCTCCGGTCGGCCGCCGAGCAGTCCGGCGCGGTGGACCCGGCCAACCGGGCGCGGGTCGTCGAGTACGTCCGGACGTTCCTGCCCGGCCTGGTGCCCGAGCCCTACGCCGAGACCACCTGCCTGTTCACCAACACACCGACGGAGGACTTCGTGATCGACGGCGTCGACGGGGTGACCGTCGTCTCGCCCTGCTCCGGGCACGGCGCGAAGTTCGCCCCGCTGCTGGGGGAGATCGGCGCGGACGTCGCCATGGGGGCAGCGACCGCCCCGGCTGAGTTCCGGGTCAGGACCGGCGCCGGTGCCTGAGACCACCGCGGGGCTGCTGGCCCAGATCGCGGACACCGGCCGGGACGCCGTCCGGGGGGGCTGGTCCCGGCCGGTCTTCTCCTCCGCCGAGCGCGAGCTCCTGGAGTGGTCGCAGGAGCAGTGCACCCGCCGCGAACTGGACGTGGACGTGGACGGCAACGGCGTCCTGTGGGCGTGGTGGAACCCGGCCGGCCTGCCGCTGGTCGATGCGGTCGTCACCGGCAGCCACCTCGACTCGGTGCCGGGGGGTGGCGCCTTCGACGGGCCGCTCGGCGTGGTGTCTGCGCTGCGCGCGGTGGACCTGCTGCGCCAGCGGCAGGTGGCGCCTACCCGGCCGCTGGCGGTGGCCGTCTTCCCGGAGGAGGAGGGCTCCCGGTTCGGGATCGCCTGCCTGGGCTCGCGTCTGCTCACCGGGGCGCTGCCGGCCGATCGGGCACTGGGCCTCCGGGACCCCGACGGCAACACCCTGGCCGACGCCGCCCGCCGGGCCGGCCTCGACCCACACCGGATGGGCCGGGACGACGCGGCGCTGGCGCGCATCGGTGCCTTCGTCGAGTTGCACGTCGAACAGGGACGGGGCTTGGTCGACCTGGCCGCACCCGTGGCCGTCGCGTCCTCGATCATCGGCCACGGGCGGTGGCGGATGACCGTGCACGGCCGGGGCGACCACGCCGGGACGACGCTGCTGGCCGACCGGCGCGACCCCGTCGTCGTCGCCGCCCAGGTCGTGCTCGTGGTGCGGTCGGTGGCCGCCGAGCACCCGGGTACCCGGGCCACTGTCGGCCGGTTCCAACCGGTGCCCGGTGGCACCAACGTGATCGCCTCGCGGGTCGACCTCTGGCTCGACGTGCGGCATCCCGAGGACGCCGTGACAGCGGCGGTCGTCGAGGAGATCGGCCGCCGAGCGGGAGCGGCCGCGGCCGGTGAGGGCTGCACGGTGGAGATCCACGAGGAGTCCCTCAGCCCCACGGTGGACTTCGACCCGGCGCTGCGCGACCGCGTGCGCGCAACGGTGCCCGGCGCGCCCGTCCTGGCCACCGGAGCCGGGCACGACGCCGGCATCCTCGCCGAGCACGTGCCCACCGCGATGCTGTTCGTCAGGAACCCCACGGGGGTGTCGCACTCACCCGAGGAGCACGTCGAGGACGACGACGCCGAGCGGGGTTCCGTGGCGTTGGCCGACGTGCTCGGGGCACTCCTCACCTGACCGGTCAGACCGGGCCCGCAGCGGTGAGGGACGCGTCGACGGCGGCTTCGACGTGCAGCCTGGTGGTCGGGAAGACCGGGACAGGGCTGTCCTCGGCGCCGACGAGCAGCTCGATCTCGGTGCAACCGAGGACAATGCCCTCCGCGCCGCCGGCCACCAGCCGCTCGATGACCTGCCGGTAGACCTCCCGGGACTCATCGCGGACCACGCCGAGGCACAGCTCCTCGTAGATCACCCGGTGCACCTCGGCACGGTCAGGCGCGTCCGGAACGAGGACCCGCAGCCCGTGGCCACTGAGTCGATCACGGTAGAAGTCCTGCTCCATCGTGTACGCCGTGGCCACGAGCCCGACCGTTCCCAGCCCGGCAGCCTGCACGGCCGCGGCGGTCGTGTCGGCCAGGTGCAGCAACGGGATCCCGATCGCGGCCTGCACCTGGTCGGCGACCTTGTGCATGGTGTTGGTGCACAACAGCAGCACCTCCGCACCAGCGAGCTCCAGCCGCGCAGCCTCCTCCGCGAGGACCTGGCCGGCGCGCCCCCACTCCCCCGCGGCCTGCAGCCGCTCGATCTCCGCGAAGTCGAGCGACGCGAGCAGGATCCGGGCCGAGTGCAGCCCACCCAGCCGCTCACGCACCAGTTCGTTCGCCAGCCGGTAGTACTGGGCGGTCGACTCCCAGCTCATCCCGCCGAGCATCCCGATCAGCCGCGGCCGGCCCGTCGTGCCGGAGGGCAGCTGCGAGGCCGGAGAGGTCAGCGGCGCGGACGTGGTCATCGGCACTCCTCCAGAGGTCGAACGGTCATCCTGACGGCACGCCGCTGGGCCCGGCTGGAGGTGCCGCGCGACGACGTCTGGTGCCGCCCGGGCATCCGCCGGGTAGACACCCGCACGGCACGGCCACGGCGGTCGGCTCAGTCTTCAGGACCGGCACGAGGATCACGTCGGACCAGCCGTCGCCGAGACGATCGGCACGCCCAGCCGCACCAGCCGCGTCACGACCTCGTCCTCGACCGGTGCGTCGGTGACGACGGCGGCCACGGCCGTCAGCGGCAGGACGGCGAAACGGGACGCGGCGCCGATCTGCTCGGTGCTGGCCAACACGTAGGTGTCCGCGGCCCGCCGGGACCGCGCGCGCTTCAGGAAGAGGTCGGCGTGGACCGCCTCGGCCGCCTCACCGCAGCTGCTCCAGAGGCCACCGCTGAGTGCTTGCAGAGGCGGCCTCCCAGCACGTGGACCTGGACAGTGGGGTGGTCGACCAGCGCGGCCGCAACGGTGGGGCTGTGCGTGACG
The DNA here is from genome assembly GCF_005930495.1 of Modestobacter excelsi. Lineage (GTDB taxonomy): Bacteria > Actinomycetota > Actinomycetes > Mycobacteriales > Geodermatophilaceae > Modestobacter > Modestobacter excelsi. Next base: position 5,471 of record NZ_SJEX01000011.1, read on the forward strand.
ATGGTCGCGTCGAGATCACGCGGCAGCGCGTGAGCGACGGCGAGCGCGGTCGTGCCGCCGTCCAGGATGACGGTGTTCCCCGGCTCGATCAGCGCGCTGGCAGAGGTTTGCCGCGGCCATCTCCCGCAGGTCGCGCCGGACGCTGTCCTCGCTGAGGCCCAGCTCGGCGGCGATGTCCTTGGCGATGACCCGCCCGTCGCGCCGCAGCCGCTCGAGCAGGAGGTCCCGCCGTTCGGGGACGAGCACATCCACCACCCATCTTCATGTTGCTTCCGACTTCCGCACGTTTATGCCTAGTCTAGCGGCATGGCGAGGACCCCACACCCGATGCTCGTCCTCATCGCAGGCTCCTACCGCTCCGGCACCGGTGACGACCCCTCGCTCATGGCCGCCAACCTGGCCCGACTGGAGGAGGCCTGGCCGCTGTTCCGTGCCGGGGTGCTCCGGCTGCCGGGTGAGTCGACCGGCGCCGACCGGGACGTCGTGATCGCCCGGGAACGCGGCCTGCCGGTCTGCACCCGCCTCGAGGACGTCCCTCGGATCGCCGCACCGGCCCTAGCCTGAGCGAGGTCGCAGCGCACCAGGAGGATCGCCCACCCGCCTGCACATCGACGTGATCCGCTCCACACGGGAAGCGAGTGACCACCATGTCCGCAGCACAGCCCAGCCAGCCCACCGACACCGGCAGGCTCCACAGCGCGCGCGCCACGATCACCGACCTCATGGGCCGGCACCACGTCCCCGGCCTGTCGATGGCGGTCACCGACCCCGACCGACTGCTCTTCGCCGAGGGCTTCGGCCACGCCGACCTGGCCACCCGGCGACCGGCCACCGCCCACACCCGGTACCTGTGGTTCTCGATGTCGAAGATCGCCACCGCGACGGCGGTCCTGCGGCTGGCCGACGAGGGCCGCCTCGACCTCGACGCACCGGTCGCCACCCTGGTGCCCTCCTTCGCAGCACGCTCAGGTCCGCAGCCCCGGGTGCGCCAACTGCTCGACCACACGGCGGGCACCGCGAATCCGCTGCCGCTGCGCTGGGTGCTCCCTGCCGACGCCGGCGATGCGGACGTCGCCGCCTTCACCCGCCGCGTGCTCGACCGACACCCGCGTCCCACGCGGCCGGCCGGCGGGCGAGCCCGCTACTCCAACCTGGGCTACCTGCTCCTCGCGCAGATCGTCGCGGCAGTGGCCGGCGAGCCGTTCGAGGACCACATGCGCCGGCACCTGCTGCAGCCGGTCGGGATGACCGAGACCGACTACACGCGCGGCGATCGTGCGGACGACCACGCGACGGGCTACGTCCGCTTGCCGCGACCGCTCACCCCGGCGCTGCGCGCGGCCCTCCCGACCGGGCTCGTCGGCGACCGGCACGGCCAGCACGTGGCGCTGCGGCCCTTCCGGGTCGCCGGGGCCGGCTACGGCGGGCTGATCGGCAGCGCCACCGACGCCGCGCGCCTGGTCCGGTTGCACCTGGCCGACGGGACCATCGACGGCGCACGCATCCTGGCACCCGACACCGCCCGCTCCATGAGGACCATCCACGCGCCGGGGCGACCGTTCGACCTCGGGCTGGGCTGGTTCCGCCGATCCGCCGACCGCGACGCGCAACCGGCTTTCGTCGAGCACTGGGGCACCGGCGGCGGGTTCTGGAACGCCATGCGCCTCTATCCCGGGCACAAGATCGGCATCGTCGTCATGGCCAACACCACCCGGGCCTACGACCATCACGCGCTCATGACCGCACTGCTGCCGGTGTTCGCCTCGTGACCGGCCCGCAGGGAACACCGTCCTGGGTCGACCGCGGCGGCTCGCCGACAACCGTCCCGTGAACGGCGCACCGACCTCGGGTCTGCACGTACGTCCCGCCGATCTCGCCGACGCCGACGCCCTCCAGGAGCTCAGCACGGCCTCGGTCCGACAGGTGGCGGCATCGCACTACACCGGACCCCAGGTGGAGGCATGGGCTGCGACCCGCACGCTCGCGGGGCATCGACAGATGATCCGCGAGACGACCGTGCTCGTCGCCGTCGACGCGGCGGAAGTGGTGACGGGATTCGCTTCGATCGCCCTGACACCCACGCGTCAGCTGGAGCGCGGCGAGGTCGACCAGCTGTTCGTGGCCCCGGGGCACGGGGGGCGTGGGGTGGCCCGCCTGCTGCTGGACGCGATCGAGCTGGCCGCAACCGGTGCCGGCGTCACTGATCTGCTCACGCACTCCTCCTGGCGTGCCGCGCCGGTGTTCGAACGACTGGGATTCCGGCAGGTCGAGCAGGAGTCGGTGCAGATCGGCGACCAGGTCCTGACCCGGGCACTCATGCGCAAGCGCTTGTAGCGGCGTTGCCAGCTCGATCGGATCCTGATCGGCCACGTTCTCCACCGGCCTGCCACTGGACGGCCCCGACCCGGAGTGCGTGCAGGGCTACGGCGAGACCGCCCTGGCCGCCCGCGACCTGGAGCTGGTCACGCCGACGAGCCACCTGACCACTCCCACGCCGGCCCGGTCCGCGGCCGGCGCACCCTGCACCGTGCCGGTGGAGGACACCACGCTGGAGAGCTGGAACGAGGTCAACGGCGTCGACCTCGTCGGCGTCCTCCTCGCCATCGAGCACGCCGCGCGCGCGATGAAGACCACCGGCGGCGGGAGCGTCGTCGTCACGTCCTCCGCTGCCTCGCTGGTCTCCTACCCTGGGTTCGGCATCTACGCGGCGGGCAAGGCGGGACTCAACGGCGTCGTGCGTGCAGCCGCCTTCGACCTGGGGAAGTAGGGCATCCGGACGAACGCCGTCTGCCCGACCCACGGGATGTCGGTGGACTTCGGGCTCGACCCGGGGGGCCCGTCGTCGGCCAGTCCTACGAGGAGGCCGCCGGCGGCTGGGACCCCACGCATGCGGTCATGCCGCTCCGGCTTGCCGAGCAAGCCGCCGACGCCCATCTGCGCGCCCGGACCCGCATGCGCTGGACCATCGTCCGTCCCGATGGGCTGTCCGACGAGAACCCCAGCGGCCACGTGGAGATCGGAGAGCGCGTGCGAGCGCGGTCCTCCCCCGCGCCGACCTCGCCACCGTCACCGCCGCTGCTCTCACCCGTCCCGGCGCCGACGCGCAGTTCGAGGTCATCGGTGGTTCCGCGCCGATCGTGGAGCCGTGCTCGAGCGCACCCGTGGGACCTGGTGCCATCGCGCTCCGGGCTCGCCGCCGTCCCGCCGTCGAGCCCGCCACGTGGCGGACAACGCCCGCCACCTGGCGCTGGGTCGCCGCCGGGGAACGAAGAGAAGATGGTGACGGCGGTCACGATCCGCCGTCTCGCCCCAGGAGGACCCTTGACACTGACGTCACCCCCCGCAGCCACCGGCACGGACGCGCCCCAGCCGCCCTTCGACCCCCAGGTCGCGGCTGCACTCGGTGCGCTGGCCGGGCTCATCCCATCCGCCCTCACCCCCGACATGATCCCGCTGCTGCGCCAGCCGAACCCTGCGATGCCACCGGCCACCGACCAGGAGCTCAGCCGGGATGGTGCCTTCACCGTCACCACCCGGTCGGTCCCCGGCCCGGAGGGCGCGCCGGACGTCGAGGTCATCGTCTGCCTCCCGACCGGGGCGGACGCGCCGACCGCAGCCGTCCTGCACACCCACGGCGGCGGCATGATCATCGGCGACGCCCGCACCGGCCTGCTCGAGGTCATGGACTGGGCCGCCGAGCTGCAGCTCGCCGTGGTCTCCGTGGAGTACCGGCTGGCTCCGGAGACGCCGCATCCCGGTCCGGTCGAGGACTGCTACGCCGCGCTCCTGTGGACCGTCCGCAACGCCGCCGACCTGGGCATCGACCCCGATCGCATCGTGGTGGCCGGGGCCAGCGCCGGTGGCGGGCTGGCGGCGGCCCTGGCGCTGATGGCCCGCGACCGCGGGGACGTCGCCCTGGCCGGGCAGCTCCTGATCTACCCGATGCTCGACGACCGCAACGACACCTTCTCCGCGCACCAGATGCGCGGTGTCGGCGTCTGGGACCAGGTCTCCAACGACACCGGCTGGACGGCGCTGCTCGGGGACGACCGCGGCGGTCCCGACGTCTCGCCGTACGCCGCTCCGGCCCGGGCCACCGACCTGTCGGGCCTGCCGCCGGCCTTCATCGACGTGGCGTCGACGGAGACCTTCCGGGACGAGGACGTCGCCTACGCCACCCGCATCTGGCAGGCCGGCGGCGTCGCCGAGCTGCACGTGTGGCCCGGCGGCTGCCACGGCTTTGACCAGTTCGTGCCGGATGCCCGGATCTCCCGCGAGGCCCGGGCCGCTCGACTGCGGTGGCTGCGCCAGCTGCTCGCGCCGTGACGCCCTGGTCAGCAGACGTTCCAGGGGCCACAGTGGGCCGGTGAACGACCTCGCGCTCCGCCTCGCGGCCCTGGATCCCGAGGCGGGCGCGGCGGTCCGGGTGATCGGGCACTTCGACGCACTGACCGAGGCCCGGGCGGACCTGCAGTCCATCGTGCGCAGCGCGGCTGGCCTGGCCGACTGTCCGGCCCGGCTGGTCGACCCTGCGCGCGGCCTGGTCGTGCGCGTCCTGGCCGACGGCACGGTCAGCGCCGCCCCGGACCCGGTCGTCGACCCGGGGTGGCCGTCGACCCAGGTGGCCGGCACCGATGCCGTGCTCTGGCTCGAGGAGACCAACCCGCCAGGGACCGTGCAGGCCGTCGTCCTGGAGCGGGCGGCGGCCGCCGTCCGGACCGTGCTCCAGCGGACCCGGTCACGTCGGGTGGTCGACGACCCGGCCTCGGTGGAGCTCGTGCTCGACGCCGCCGCCCCCGAGGCAGACCGGCTGGCCGCCGCCCGTCGGCTCGGGGTGACGACGACGGGACGGGCGGTCGCCCTCGCAGGCGGCCGCTCCCTCGTGCTGGGTCTGGACGGCGTCCTTCCCGCGGGCGTGCGGGTGGGAGTCGGACCGGCCGCCGCGGTGGTCGACCTGCCGGCCTCGGGCGAGCAGGCCCGGCTGGCGCTCCGGCTCACCGCCGAGGGCACCGAGGAGGATCCGGGCCGGCGGGTGGTGCACGCCGACCAACTGGGCGCGCTGCCGCTGCTCGTGCGGGCCGCCGATGGCTCGGACGTGCCCGACGTCCGGGCGCTCGAGCACGCCGCGACCGTCGGCCCGTGGGCGCTGGCCACGCTGGACGCCGTCGCCACCGCGACGAGCCTGCGCGACGCCGCCCGGGCGCTGCACGTCCACCACTCCACGCTCCAGGACCGGCTGCTGCACGCCGAGACCGCGCTCGGCTGGGGTGTCCGTGAACCCGCCGGTCGACTGCGCCTGCAGCTGGCCCTGGTGCTACGGCGGGCAGCGCACCATCGGCGCTGAGTCCTGCCAGGGCCTCCGATTGGCCCACGCGCCCGTCCCAGCCGGCACTGATGGCGAGCAGCTGTTCGACATCTCGTCGTCCGGCGTCCATCTCGCTGACACCCACCACCTCCTGTCGTGAGAGGCAGGTCCACGCCCACCGGTAGAGGGGCGACCGCCGCGGGACTCACCAGGCCCCGATGGTGAGCCTGGGTCTGTCACTTCGCCCCGCCGCGATGACCGCGTGCAGGCACTCCAGCGGGATGCGAGCGGCCTCCGCCAAGGCGCCGAGTCGGGTCCCGCTCTGCTCCAGGAGTTCGGCAGCAGCTCCCAGGACGCTGGGGCTCTCCGGTGGTCCGAGCGGTCCCGGTTCGGGGTAACCCCACGCCTTGAGTTGCCGGTTGGCGCGGCGGTAGGGCAGATCCGGCAGACGCCCGAGCTTGTGCGCCCGGTAGACCAGCGCCTTCAGACTGACACCCCAGTGGCGCTTCAGTGCATGGAACGTCTCCCAGTCCACACGCGTCGGGAGACAGTCCGCGATCTCGGCCTGCGGCATGAGGAACTCGGCGGCGAACGACATGGCCTGCGACTCGATGACCGTGGACCCGGCCTCCCTTCCTGCGTGCATCAGCAGGTGCCCGAGTTCATGGGCGGCGTCGAAGCGGCTGCGCGCCTTGTCGTCCTTCAGCGGGGACATGAGCACGAGAGGGCGGCCTGACGCCGTCTCGGAAGAGGAGAAGGCGTCGACCCGAGGATCAAAGCCCTCGGCCGGCAATCGGACGACGAGCACGCCGTGGGCTTCCAGCAGGCGGACCACGTGGGGAACGGGTCCGGTGCCGACCGACAGCTCGCGCCTCGCTCTGCGCGCGGCATCGGCGATGTCCGCTTCGGACGGCTGCGGAGGCAGGCCGATCGGCCGGAGACGCATCGGAGGGAGGTCAACGTACCGCTCGACCAGATCCAGCACCGCCAGCGCCAGTTCCCCGAAGGCAAGGGCCTGCTCGCGCCGTCTGGCCGGGGTGCTCCGGAGGGAACGGAAGTGCGCGGTCGAGGGAGGCACCTCGGGGATGTCGAGGCCGCGGGAGAAGAACTCCTCCGGCACACCGAGCGTGAGGCCGAGACGGGTGAGCACCGTCGTGGTCGGGCGGGCCGCTCCGCGCTCGAACTGGGTCACCGCGGCGGGGGTGACCTCGATGCGCCGAGCCAGTTCCGCCCGCGTCATGCAGGCCAGTCGACGGCCGACCGCCAGGCGGCGGCTGTCGAAAGCCGCCACGGACCCCGAACTGCGGCGCCGCCGCGCGGCGGCGACCCGCGGAGGTTGCTCGGTCATCGCGTGGCCTGCTCCGGCCTCCGCTTCAAGGACACGGGCGCCTCGGGGACGTCGCGCTCGGAGAACGCTGGCGTCGCCGGGCCCCGTGGGACGTCATCCGGAGCCTCGACGGCGGTCATGTCATCGCGCCACAGCGGGGTGACGGCGAGCCATCGTGGTGGGCCCAGGTGCGGCAGGCCCAGCCAGCCCGCGGTGAGTCCCATGGTGTCCCCGGCCCAGACGAAGAACACGTCCCGCCACACAGGGCACCGCCCCGACCAGGGGATGTCGAAGTCGAACGCCAGTTGCCCGTCCATCGGCGGGGGCGGGAGCACGGCGTCGCCAGCGTTCCGGGCGGCGGCGTGACGCGTGGTGCTGGTGTCCCAGACGAAGCGGGCCCACTCCGGCTCGCGGAGCCGCAGACCCGGTGCCTTGATCACATGCACCGCCAGGTCATCGACGTGGATCAGCAGCGAACCGCGCGGCACGGTCAGGCGTACGCCTCGCGCCCGCCACGGGGCCTGAGGCGAGCGGTAGTCGGCCAACATGCGCTCGCGCAGGTTCTCCCATGCCAGACCCGCAACCCCCCGTGGCGTGTCGAACAGATGGGACGGCTCGTAGCGCTCGGCGTTGGGCCGCCACATCATCCGCGTCGCCTCGCGCAGCCACGCCAGGACTTCGCGTTCCTCCAGGGCCTGCTTGCACTCGTGCAGAGCTGCCAGCGCGGTCACGTCCCAATCGGGCACGATGAAAGATTAAGCAGAAATCGCGGAATGCGACAGGGATGAGCAGCTGCGATTCCGCATTCCGGCCCGAGGATCAAGCGCGGGTGGCTCCTCGGCAGATCAGGCCGCCGACGACACCTCGGCCTGGAGCGACCCGCCCCTCACCGCAGGTCGGGTGCGGGTTCGCCTCATTCAGCCGCTCCACCCCGGCGCAGTGCGTCGAGAGGTCGCGGCCGGCGCGGTGGCGGTCGAACACCGCATGCGCTGCTCCCTGGGCCGAGCCTGTGCGCGCCGACAACGCACTGGCCCTCGCCGCGGAGGCCGGCCAGTTCGACCAGTTGCGCCGGGAGCTCTTCGCCACCCAGCCACCCGAGCACAGTGGCGGTTTCACCGTCGAGGACCTGCTCGTTCTCGGCAGCAGGCCGGCCTCGACGACCCGGCGTCTGCGAGCGGAGTGCGGGAAGCCCGTTACGAGGCCTGGGTGATCGAGGTCGACCAGCGGTTCCAGGACCAGGATCCGCAGGGGACGCCCGCGGCTTTGCCCGATGGCACGCCCGTCGACTCTGACATCCTCTACGACGCTCACGCACTGGGAGAGCCACTGCGGGCTGACCGTGGCCACCTGAGGTCCCGGTGCACGAGTCGCCTACCGCTCCCGGACTGCGTAGGTCAGGTGCGTCACCCGCTGCGTCGGCTCCGCGCGGACCGGCTCGAGGGCGACACGGCCCGCGTCCACGCCCTCGAACAGGCGGATTCCGGAGCCGAACAGCACGGGTGAGAGCGCGATCGAGAACTCGTCGACCAGGCCGGCGTTCACGTACTCCAGGATCGTTGCGCCGCCGCCCGCGATGCGGACGTCCCGGTCGCCGGCGGCATGGCGGGCCTGGTCGAGCGCGGTCTGGATGCCGTCGTCGACGAAGTGGAAGGTGGTCCCGCCGGGTCGCTCCCAGGGGTCACGCTCCTCGTGGGTGACGACGAAGACCGGCGTGTGGAACGGCGCCTCCTCCGGCCACATCTGCTCGCCGGCGTCGAACATGCGCTTGCCCATCACGCTCGCCCCGGTGCGCTCGAACGTCTCCCGCGCGACGTCGTTGTCGCGCCCTTCCTCGCCACCCCCGCCGAGCTTCAGGTTCTCCCGGAAGAACCGCGTCGGGAAGACCCACCGCTGCAGTTCCATCCACTGCCGCCCCATCAACTCTCCAAGGGACCCAGGGGCGATGAACCCGTCCAGCGACATCGTCACGCTGAAGAACACCTTCCCGGCCATCAGCCCTCAGCTCCTTCCCGAACGGTCTCGGTGACGTAGGCAGCCAGGTGGTCCAGGGTCTGCTGGCCGCCCTGGATCGCGTGGTACTTCTCGACCGCCTCGTCACGCGACTCCTTGGTGGGGAACACCGTGCGCATCTCGATTCGGGTCGAGGCGCCGTCGGGCGCGAACGCGAAGACCGACTCGAAGGCGTTCGGGTCGCCGCGGAACTCACCGTGCAGCAGCGCGATCCGCTCCGGCGGGGCGATCTCGGTCCAGGAGATCCACTCCTGGTAGTCCGTCCCGTCCGGTCCGTGCAGCACGAAGTCCCACTCGCCGCCGACGCGGAACTCGAAGGACCTCGTGGTGGTGGTGAACCCCTCCGGACCCCACCACCGCGACAGGTGCCGCACCTCGGTGAACGCCTTGAACACCAGCTCCGGTGGGGCGCTGATGACCCGGGTGATCACGATCTCCCGGTCGGCCGTCGTCGGCTCCGCCCAGTTCTCCTGCCTTGTTCCTGCCATCGGTCATTCCTCCTGTCGTGTCTGCTCGAGCTCCCGCACGTAGCTGTCCAGCCGGTCGAAGCTCTCGTTCCAGAACCGTTCGAACCCGCCGGTCCACTCGTGCACCGGCCGCAGCCCGCGGGCGTCCAGGCCGTAGACGCGCTGCTTGCCCGCCTTGCGGTCCCGGACCAACCCGACCTCCCGGAGCACCCGCAGGTGCTTGGACGCCCCCGGCTGGGTCAGCCCCAGCTCCTGGGCCAGCTCGGTCACCGGCCGGTCACCCGCCCGCAGCAGCGCCAGGATGTCCCGGCGCTGCGGCTCGGCGATCGCGTTGAAGACGTCCGACGTCGTCGCTGCTCGGGCCATGGCAGCAACATATACCCATATCGGTATGCGTCAAGCCTGCAGGAGGCGACGGGCGACCGCATGCCGCCGTCATCGGGTGGTCCCCCAGCGTCCCCGTCATGCGCGCCGTGCGGATCACCCGCTTCGGCGGCCCGAGGTCATGGACGTCGTCGACCCGCCCGACCCCACCCCCGCGAAGGCGAGACCCTGTTTGACATCTCCTCCGCCGGCGTGAACGTCGCCGACACCCACCAGGGGCAGCGGCAGCGGCCTACGGTCAGCTACTTCTGACTCGTCCACCGGTCCGCGGGCCACGACTACGAGTCATGCCGACGCGGGCCGAGGAGAGCACGACCTCGGGTGCCTGGCAGCAGGAAGTGCAGCGCGACCTGGCTGGACCAGCGGCCCCGGAGGCCTTGACGGGCCGGTTGGATGCCGAACTGGCGCGAGCCTGTCGCTGGTCAGGCCCTAGCCTCGGGGCATGCGAGCTGTGCAGATCACCCGCTTCGGCGGCCCCGAGGTCATGGACGTCGTCGACCTGCCCGACCCCACTCCGGGCGACGGCGAGCAGGTCGTCGACATCTCGTCGTCCGGCGTCAACTTCGCGGACACCCACCACGTCCTGTCGTCCAACTGAGGTGACGGGTCGGACCCTGCTTGACAGTCCCCCGAACACGGAGCCACGGCTTGTCCTGGAGTCGAGCATCGTCCACCCGTCTCGTGCGGGCGCCGAGCGGCGGTCGTGCCGCGGTGACGAGCGATCAGGCAAACCCGCCGACGCCCAGGGAGACGACACCTCCCCATGACTCCTTCCGGTCGGAAGTGGCAGCCGGGTTCGGCGCCGTCGTGCTCGTGTCCGTCGTCATCGTCCTTCTCGATCCGGGTCCGGTCACTGCTCCGTGCCGGCCATGCGTGGGTCGAGTCCGTACTGGTGGGGGACGCCGAGGTTCTCGCGCAGGGTCGTGCCCGGGTACTCGGTGGGGTAGATGCCGCGTGCCTGCAGGATCGGCACGACCTCGTCGACGAAGGCGTCGATGCCGTCCTCGTAGATGTCCGGCGTCACCCAGAAGCCGTCGGCGGCGCCGGCCTCGAACCACTCCTGCAGGTGGTCGGCGTGCAGCTCCCCCGGGCCGACGACCGTGGGATGAAAGTCGATCACGCCATGGGCGAGGACGTCGCGGGGAGACCACCCCTCGCGCGCCACCGCCAGGGCGTTCGACGAGCGCGGGTCCCTCGGCGAAGCGTGCGCGGAGGCCAGCTGTCCCGGCGTGAGGGGTTCGTCGAACCGATCCGGGTGGATCTCGATCCCGAGGATCGCGCCGAGGTGGGGCAGGCGGGCCTCGATGACGTCGCCTGCGTACCGCAGGCGACGGTCGAGGCCCTCGCGCACGGTGGGCGCGACGGTGGTCATGATGCCGGGGATGTACTTGACCTCGTCGGGGTCGCGGCCGGCGTCACGTGCCGCTTTGCGCACGAGCTCGCGTTGGGCGCGGGCCTCCTCGATCGTCCACACCTCGGCGATGAAGCCGCTGGCATAGCGGCCCGCGATCGACAGCAGGTGCGGACTGGGGCCGCCGGAGGTGAAGACGACGGGCTGGCCCTGCTCCGACGGGGGGATCGCCAGCGGGCCGCGCGAGGCGACGTACCGGCCCTGCAGGTTGACCGGCTGCAGCTTCGACGGGTCGATGAACCGGTCCGCCGCCTGGTCCTTGACCCAGGCGTCCTCCTGCCAGCTGCCCCAGAGCGCCTGGACGATCTGGATCGCCTCGTGTGCGCGCTGGTACCGCTCCTCGCGGTCGGCGACCGGTCGTCCGTAGTTGGCGGCGACGGCGGGGTCGCTGGTCGTGACGGCATTCCAGCCCGCGCGGCCGTGGCTCAGGACGTCGAGGGCCTTGAACTGGCGCGCGGTGTTGAACGGCTCCTGGAAGGTCGTCGACCCGGTCGCGACGAAGCCGATGTGCGTCGTCTCGCGCGCGACGGCGGCCAGCTGGATCAGCGGGTCCATGAGGTTGCTGATCGTCGAGTGCTCGACGTCGCCGCGCACGGCGGGGAAGTCGGGGGTGAAGAGGAAGGTGAACTTGCCGCGCTCGGCAGCCTGCGCGTGACGCACGGTGGCGTCGACGTCGGCGTAGGTACCCGGGTCCACGTGCGGGGCGCGCCAGGCGCCGTGCAGGCCGCCGTACCCGTCGATCATCCCCATCCCGAGGACGAGCTTGTCGTCCCTCATGGTCACCGGGCCGCCTTCTCCGCCACCGCTGCGTCGGTGGCGGTCGCGTCGGCCACCGTCTCGACGGTGACCGGCGCAAGAGCGACCGGCGCGTCGACGACCGCCCCGTCATCGGCCGGACTCGCGGTCCGACCGACGAAGAGGACGCCCACCAGGACGACCAGGCCGATGACGAAGGCGGTCAGGAAGGCGGCGTGCGCGGCGGACGTGGCCTGGTCGGTGGTGAGCACGCCGGCGTCCTGGGCACCGGAACCGATGGTGTAGGCCGAGATGAACACCGCACCGAAGGCGGCACCGGCGAGCTGCTGGACGGTGGCGAAGGCCGCGGAGCCGTGCGGGAAGAGCTCGGCCCGCAGCCCACCCATCGCAGCCGTCGTGAGCGGCGCCCACATGGTGGCCATGGCGCTGGTGAACACCATCCAGGCGATGAGCAGCGAGACGACGCTCGTGTTCTCGTCGACCCGGCTGAGGAACCACAGGACGCCCAGCCAGACGATGGAGGCCGGGATCACCAGCGGGCGGGGTCCGACGCGGTCGTACGCCCGGCCGCTGAGCGTCGCCATGATCGAGATCGCAGCGCCGCCCGGGATCAGGAAGAGACCGAGCTGGAGGGCGCTCAGCCCGGCGACGAGGGTCAGCACCAGCGGGAGCACGACCAGCAGGCCGATGCCGTTGCCCGCGACGAAGACCATCACCAGGATCGGCAGGGTGTAGGACTTCCGGGCGAAGATCCGCATGTCCAGGAACGCGCTGTCGCGACGCTGCAGCGGGATCTGCCGGAGGACGAAGGCCGCCAGGCCCACCAGCCCCACCGCGATCGGCAGGTACGGGGAGATCGGGGCGTGCCCGGAGGACGCCTCACCCAGCAGGGACAGCCCGTAGACCAGGCCACCGAACCCGACCGCGGACAGCAGCAGCGACGGCAGGTCCAGGGTCACCGGCTCCGGAGTGGTGACGTTGCGCAGCTTCCACGCCCCCAGCGCCAAGGCGATCACGGCGATCGGCAGCATCAGGATGAACAGCCAGCGCCAGCTCAGTGCGGACAGCACGAGACCGGACAAGGCCGGGCCGAGAACCGGTGCCACGGACGGGACGGCCGTGGTGATCGCCATCATCTGGCCGCGGCGACCGGCCGGGACCAGGCGCATCGTCGTGGTCATCAGCAGGGGCAGGAACACGGCGGTTCCGGATGCCTGGACGACCCGGCCGGCCACCAGGACGCCGAACGTCGGCGCGATCGCAGCGAGCGTCGTCCCCACGATGAACAGCGACAGCGCGACCAGGAAGATCGTCCGCAGGTGGAACCGCCGCATGACGAAGCTGCTGGCCGGGATCAGCACGGCCATGGTCAGCAGGAAGCCGGTCGTGACCCACTGCCCGGTGCTCGGGCTGACCCCGAAGTCCGCGATCAGCGTGGGCAGGGCGACGCCCAGCAGCATCTCGTTGAGGAAGACGATGAAGGTGGAGATGATCAGAACGCCGATGACCAGGGCGACGCCCGGAGGGAGCCGGTCTCCGGAGTGGGTCGCCGGTGCCGGAGCTGCGGCGTCGGACGCCGATGTGGCGGTCATGTGCGTGCTCGCTGTCTCGTGAGGTCTGGAGAAGTGAGTCGGTGCGACGTGCGCGACTCGTCGGCGCACGGGAGACAGGTCCGAACCGGACGGGTCGGCACCGGGCATGCGCGATCCCCCGACCGACGGTGGCCGGTGGCGATGCGGCAGGAGCACTCGGTGTCTCGATGACCGGTCCGGAACGGAGGCAGTCTCCGTTTGCAACTCGAAGATACGGAGACTGTCTCCGGCTTGTCAACGAGGGTCCGACCGACGTGACGGAGGAGACAAGGACGTCCCCAAGCGGCTCACGGACAGCGCTGCCCCGCCGCTGGGTGCGGAGCCTCGGCGGGTTGGCCGCGGACCTGCGCTACGCGGCTACGGTCCCGTTGCCACCGAGCGCTCGCGGGCGTCAGATCACGACTGCGGCGGGGACTCCGAGGCTGGGGAGGGGATCTGCCATCCCTCTCGCACGATGGCGCGCAGGGCGTCTCCCGACCGTTCGTCGGCCAGCAGCGCACCGCTCACCCACGCCGTCGCCAGAACCGTGAGGACGAGGTCCCGGTCGCGCACCCACGGGCGGGCGCTCCCGGCGGCCTGCGCCGCCCCGAGGAACTGCCCGGTCGCCTCGACCAGCAACTCGCACGTCATGGCCAGCGGCGAGGTGGTGTCGCTCAGGGCCTCACGGAGAGGGCCGGGCAGGCCGTCGAAGACGGTCACGTAGTCGCCCAACGCGGTCAACCACAGTTCCAGGGCTGCGAGGGGGTCGCCGTGCTCGGCCTCGATCTCGGACCGACGGGCGTCCAACCCCTCCCACCGCGCCTTGATGAGCGCCGCGAGGAGGGACTCCCGGGTGGGGAAGTGCCGGTAGAGCGTGCCCGGTCCGAGACCGGCCCGCTTGGCGATGTCCTGCATGGGTCCGCTCACACCGTGCTCGGCGAAGAAGTCCTCCGCGACCTCGAGGATGTGCAGCCGGTTGCGCTCCGCGTCAGAACGCGACTTCCGCGTGCTCGGGTCCGCCTGGACCACCATCCGACCTCCTCGACGTCAGAACCGGAGGATACGTCCACGTCTCTGAAGGACGGCGGACGCTGCGTCCGACTCGGGCAGGGACGCCACTCGACTCCCCGAGAGGTCCTCCGCTGGAGGACAGGCTGATGACCCAGCGGAGGGGCTCACCCGACGTATGGTCAGTCCCGTTCGATGGGTGCCGGTTGTCTCGACGCCAGTTGCGCCGGGGTGGCGGCGATCAGTCCGGCGGGCGGACCGTCAGCTGCAGGGTCTGCGGTGCAACCGGGGCGCAGCACCCACTGGTGCATCCGTAGCCGCACCGAGTTCCGCGTCCGTCGGCGTCGCTGCCGGCAGGAGAGTGCCCACCGGGGCTGGCCGGCGCGCAACACCCCTCGCCCCGCCAGGCTTGCACACCCTCGCGGACGGCGACGACCGCGATGACCAGGCCGGCGACCGGATCGGCCAGGCTCCAGCCCAGAGTCGCGTTCAGCAGCAGACCGACCAGGAGGACCGCCGACAGACAGGTGCACAGCAGCGTCTGCGTGGAGTCGGCCACGACCGCGTTCGACCCGAGCGCCCGACCCGTGCGCCGCTGCGCCCAGGAGAGAAGTGGCATCACCACCAACGACGCGACCGCCAACCCGATCCCGACCGGCGAGCTGTCCGGATCGCCCTGGGAGAACAGGGCACGCGCGGACTCAACACCCACGTAGGCAGCTAAGGCGAAGAAGGACAGGGCCATGAGACGCAGCGCCTGCTGCTCGCGGGACTCCGGCAGCCGGTGCCGAAACTGCCACAGGACGATCAGACCGCTGGACACCTCGACGACGGAGTCCAACCCGAAGCCCACGAGGGCGACCGAGCCGGCGGCCACCCCTGCGGCGACGGCGACGACCGCCTCGACGACGTTGTAGGTGACGCTCGCGCCGGCGAGCAACTGCGCGCGACGGCCGAGCCGGGCGCGGTCCGCCGTGCTGAGCTCCGGGGCGGCGTGCGCGTGCGTGCGGCTCACCAGTTGGCCGCCTCGCCGTAGGTGGCGCACGCCGCGACCGCATCGCCGGTGACGGCCAGCAGCCGCTCGGCCGCGCCCAGGACCTCGAGCAGCTCCGGTGCGGTGGTCAACGACCACAGCGACGACCGGCCCTGCGGTCGCGAGGTCGCCAGGCCGCAGTCCCGCAGGCACGCCAGGTGAGCCGACACGGTCGACTGGGCCAGACCGAGGTGGACCGTCAGGTCCACCACGCGGTGCTCACCGCCGACCGCCAGGTGGTGCACGATCGCCAGCCGGCTCGGGTCGCCGAGGCTGCGGAACAGGCAGGCCGTCGCAGACGAGGCGCGGACCTCCCCGACCGGCGGCTTCGGGAGTGCGGCGACGAGCGATGGCGGAATCATCGTCACCCGTCGATGATAGCGGTGACGGCCAGCACTGGTGTCGACGTCCCGTACGCCTTCGACGTCCTTCACGACCATCGCCGCTTGGCGCTCGCCAGCTGCTCCGGCCCCTCCGAGAGGCCGTAGACCGTGAGTGGTGACGGGCTCGTCAGGGTGGGACCACTCACGTCCGCAGCAAGTCATAGCCTCAGGCCCATGCGTGCTGTCCAGATCACCGAGTTCGGCGGCCCCGAAGTCATGGACGTCGTCGACCTGCCCGACCCGGTCCCCGGGGACGGCGAGCAGCTGTTCGACATCTCCTCCTCCGGCGTCAACTTCGCCGACACCCACCACCGGCTGTCGGCCAACTGACCTGACCTGCTGGCCACCTCCGGCGCTGCCGGCGAGACACTGCCGCGCCGCCCGCCGGCTTTGGCGGACTGATCTGACCGAGACACCGACCGGTGGTGCTGTCGGTCGGATCGACAGCACCACCGGTCGGGGATCTCGGCTCGGTCAGACCACGATGTCCAGCAGCAACACGATCGGCAACGAGATCACCGACGCCAGGGACATCGCCACGGTGTGGGTCTTGAAGGTCCCCCGGGTGCTCAGGTTGAGCAGCGACTGGAACATCCAGAAGAAGTTGCTACTGACGTGCGGGAGGAACAGCGCCCCGGAGCAGGCGGCCAGCGCGATGAGCACGACCGGAACGCCCAGTGAGCCCGCGATCGGGGCCAGGATGCCGGCTGCGGTGATCGCGGCGATGGAGATGGACCCCATCGCGATGTGCAGGACCGCGGCGACCAGCCAGACCAGCAGCAGCGGCGGGAGGAAGCCCGCGTTGAACGACTCGGCCAGCACGTCCCGCAGCCCGGACTGACCGATCACCTCGGCCACGGAGCCGGAGAGCCCCGACAGGATCAGGATGGGGCCGGCCATCGCCAGCGCCTTCCCGACCGCCGAGTTGACCTCCTCCCGCGGCAGGACCCGCTGGGCGAGCAGGTGAGCCAGACCGGCGCCGATCGCCATTGCGATCACCGGCTCACTCAGCAGGGCAACGGGACCCAGCGGGAAGTCAAAGGCGTTGGCCAGCGCACCCAGCGCGATCAGCGCCAGCGTCACCAGCACCGGGGAGATGGACACCAGCAGGGGCAGCTGCCGGAGCTCCTGCGCGGAGGGCCGGGTGACCGTCGTGGTCGTGATGGCGGTCGAGCTCGCGGCCCCGGGATGTCCGTCAGGAGTAGCAGCGCCGCCCCCGCCACCGGCACCACCCCCGTTGCCGGCGCCGTCGTCGGTGCCTTCGTCGGTGTCGTCAATCGGCGCCTGGAGCTCGTCGGCAGCCGGGTCCCAGCGCAGCACCCGCTTCAGCAGCACCGCGAAGGTCAGCATCGTGAGCACCGCGGTGGGCACTCCGACGACGAGCCCGAGCAGGAACATCTCACCGAGCGGCACGTCCAGCAGGCCGGCCACGGCGAGAGCGCCGACACCTGGGACCACGAAGACGAGCCCGACCTCGATGCCGGCAGTCAGCGCACCGCCCATGAGCGCGATGCCCCGCGGGCCCAGTCGCGGGCCCAGTCGCCGGGCCAGCGGCGCGGTGAGCACCAGCACCACATCGGAGTAGATCGAGGTGAACAGCGTGGAGAGGGAGACGGCGAACACCATCGGGACCCGCTTCTCACCGAAGAGCCCCAACAGTCCTTCGATGACGCGCTGAAGGGTGTTCGTGGCGGTGAGCAGGGATCCCATGACGACGCCGAAGGTGATGAGCAAGCCGATCTCGGCCATCACGTCGCCGAACCCGACGGTCAGGGCCTCCGCCGTGCCGCTGATGTCCAACCCGGTCGCCAGGCCCAGGTATGTCGCCCCGATCAGCAGGCCGAAGATCGGTGGGGTCTTGAGCCAGGTGATCAACGCGACGATGCCCAGGATGGCGACGCCGGTGTGGATCAGGAGCCAGGCATCGGACACGGTGCCCTCCTCGGAACTCGGGTGTGGACGGCGTCTGTGCCGCCCATCACAACGAGCACAAGTGAGCCCTGCGGCAGGCGTGCCGGTCCAAGACCGGGTTGCTGGCAGGGTGATAGGCACCGGCTATCAACGGGAGGCAGGACGCGGTGGACGCTCGTCAGCTCAGGTACTTCCTGGCCGTCGTGGACGCCGGCAGCGTCCACCGGGCCGCCGAGCAGCTGTACGTCGCCCAGCCCTCGGTCTCCCAGGCGTTGCGGGCTCTGGAGCGGGATCTGGGCAGCCTGCTGTTCCACCGCACGGGCCGCCGTCTGGTGCTGACCGCAGCCGGCCACGCGCTCGTGGGCCCTGCCCGGGAGGTGCTGCGTGGACTGGAGCTCGCCCGGGCGACGGTGGAGGCCGTCGACGGACTCGTCGGCGGAGAGCTCGTGATCGCCTCGATGCCCTCGCAGGCGGTCAGTCCACTCACCGGCCTCGTCGCCGCCTTCGCCGCTGCCCACCCGCTCGTCCAGATTTCGGTCCGGGCGGCGAGTACGCCCATCGCGGTGCAGGCCATGCTGACGACCGGCAACGCCGAACTCGGAGTGGTCGCCGCCGCACCGTCGGCGCCCGCGCTGCACGACCTCGAGGTCCTCCACCTGGAGACGCAGCGGTTCGCCCTGCTGGCCCGGGACGAGTCGATGCTGCCCCCGGGCGATCCCGTTCAGCCCGCGGACCTCGCCGGTGCTGCGTTCATCGTCGGCCAGCAGGGCACCGGGATGCGCAGCGTGGCCGAGGCGGTGCGGCGCCAGGCCCGGGGCAGCCGCTTCGCAGTCGAGGTCGAGCACCGGGAGGCCGTGCTGCCGCTGGTCCTCGCGGGCGTCGGCACGGCGGTGGTCAGCGACTCCTGGCGGGCACTGGCCGAGTCCGCGGGTGCCACCGTCCGGGCACTGGACTGCCCCGATCTGCTCTCCGTGTCGCTGGTGTACCGGCCGGGCCGGTTGAGCCCGGCCGCGGCCGCGTTCCTCCACCTGGCGCAGGACACGACCGAGACGCTGCTCTGATAGGCACAACCTCTCAGAGCGGCAACAAGTGCGTCTTGGACGTGTGACGCGAGGCACGGTCGACTGGAGCCATGACCAGCTACCGCATCGCCCTCATCCCCGGCGACGGCATCGGCGCCGAGGTGCTCCCCCCGGCTCAAGCCCTCCTCGACGCCGTCGGCCGCCGGCACGGCATCCAGTTCACCTACGACTCCTTCGACTGGTCGTGCCAGCGGTACGCGGCCGAGGGCGCGATGATGCCGGCCGACGGCCTGCAGCAGATCCGCCACCACGACTCTGTGCTGCTGGGAGCGGTCGGCTGGCCCGGAGTTCCTGACCACGTGTCGCTGTGGGGGCTGCTGATCCCCATTCGCCGCAGCTTCCAGCAGTACGTGAACCTGCGGCCGATCAGGGTGCTCGACGGGGTGCCCAGCCCGCTGCGCAACGCCGGCACCGGGGACGTCGACCTGGTCGTCGTCCGGGAGAACGTGGAGGGCGAGTACTCCGAGATCGGGGGGCGACTGGGCCGAGGCACTGCGGACGAACTGGCCGTGCAGGAGGCGGTCTTCACCCGCAAGGGCGTCACGCGCGTCGTCGAGTACGCCTACGCCCTGGCCGAGAGCCGCGGCAACCACGTCACCTCGGCGACCAAGAGCAACGGGATCGTGCACACCATGCCGTTCTGGGACGAGTTGGTGGCCGAGGTGGCGCAGCAGCACCCCAGCGTGCGCAGCGACAAGGAGCACATCGACGCTCTCGCCGCCAAGCTCGTGCTCGCCCCGGAGCGCTTCGACGTCATCGTCGGCTCGAACCTGTTCGGCGACATCCTCAGCGACCTGGCCGCCGCGGTGGCCGGCAGCATCGGTGTCGCGCCGGCGGCCAACCTCAACCCGGAGCGGGAGTTCCCGTCGATGTTCGAGCCGGTGCACGGCTCGGCCCCGGACATCGCCGGTCAGGGCAAGGCCAACCCACTGGGCGCCATGTGGTCGGCGGCCATGATGCTCGACCACCTCGGCCACCCCGAGGCCAGCGGGGATCTCCTCGCCGCTGCCTTCGGTGCGCTGGCCGACGGCATCAGCACCGCCGACCTGGGCGGGACCGCGGACACTGCCGCCTTCACGCGCGCCGTGCTGGACCGGGTCAGCGCGCCGGCCACCGTCAGCGCCTGAGCGAAGGAGCTGAGAGTGCGTGTCCTGGTCGCCCCGGACAAGTTCAAGGGCTCGCTGACCGCGCTCGAGGTCGCGGAGGCCATCGGCCGGGGCCTGGCGGCGGCAGGTGTTGCCGCCAGGCTCCTGCCCCTGGCCGACGGGGGCGACGGCAGCGTGGACGCCGCTGTGTGCGCCGGCTCGACCGCGCACCCGGTGCGCGTCCGCGGGGCCGACGGTCTGGTCCGGGAGGCCGCCTTCGCATTCGACGGGACGACCGCCGTCGTCGAGGTGGCCACCACCTGCGGGCTGGCGACGCTGCCCGCCGGCGAGCTCGTCCCGATGTCCGCGTCCTCCCACGGCTTCGGCGAGGCAGTCGCGGCCGCGGTCACCGCCGGCGCCCGGCGGATCGTGCTGTGCCTGGGCGGCAGCGCCAGCACCGACGGAGGCGCCGGCATGCTGACCGCGCTCGGCGTCCGTTTCCGCGACGTGCACGGGGACGTCGTGGACCCTGCCTGCGGGCCTCTGACACGGATCGCCGACCTCGACGCCTCCAGGCTGATGCCCCTCGGCGGCGTGGAACTGGTCGTGGCGACCGACGTCAGCAACCCATTGCTCGGCCCCCTCGGCGCCGCCGCGGTCTTCGGTCCGCAGAAGGGCGCCACACCGGCGCAGGTCGACGTCCTGGAGGTCGGTCTGGGCCACCTTGCCGAGCTGCTGGGCAGCAGTCCGCCACCCGGAGGGTCAGCAGCGGATCTGCCGGGGGTCGACGAGCCCGGCGCCGGGGCGGCCGGCGGCCTCGGGTTCGCCTGCCGGTGGCTCGGCGCCCGGCGGGTGGCCGGAGCCGACTTCTTCCTCGACCTCCTGGACTTCGACGCAGCCGTCGCCGACTGCGCCGCAATCGTCACCGGCGAAGGCTGCATCGACGGTCAGACACTGGCCGGCAAGCTGCCCGCCGTCGTCGCGTCCCGAGCCGCCCCGCGCCCGGTGTTCGCCGTCGTCGGCCAGTCTCTGCTCACAGACGACGAACGACACCGACTGGGACTGCGGCAGGTGTTCGCACTCGCAGACCTCTCCGACGCCGACCCCAGCCGGGACCCTGCGCTGTCCCGGCGCCTCGCCGAAGAGGTCGGGACACTCCTCGGCCAGCGCCTATGCGCCCGGAAGTGAGCCGGGGGGTCACCGGCAGAGCTGCGGAGTTGCTCCACTGCGTCCTCAGGAGCCGTCTGCCAGCAGCACGAAGTCGGTGGGCACGTGCACTGCGAAGTCCACGTCGATCCTCAGCAGATGCACAGCCCAGTCGCGCCGCTGCACCAGCCCAGCCACCCGATAGTTGGTGGACAGACCACACCCCGTCAGCCACTGGAGTTCTCTGTGCCCTCGAAGTCCCAGCCCGGCTCAGCCCCGACCTATGAGGGCCGTCCCCTGCCCCGGCCCGAGGAAGAGGTCGTCGATCAGGGCCTCGCCTTCGACCTGGGCACCCTGTTCAGCCGCCGGAAGATGATGGGCGTCCTGGGCCTGGGCGCCGCCACCGCGGGGCTGGCTGCTTGCGGAGGCGGATCGAGCAGCGGTTCTGCCACGGCGTCCAGCTCTGCTGCGTCGAGCTCCGCGGCGACCGCGGCGTCCGGGGAGATCCCCGATGAGACCGCCGGCCCCTACCCCGGGGACGGCTCCAACGGCGCCAACGTGCTGACCCAGAGCGGCGTCGTCCGCAGCGACATCCGTTCCAGCTTCGGCACGTCGACCACCACGGCCGAGGGCGTCCCGCTCACCATCGAGCTGACGGTCCTCGACATGGCCAACGACGACGCACCTTTCGAGGGCGTGGCCGTGTACGTCTGGCACTGCAACCGGGACGGTGAGTACTCGCTGTACTCCCAGGACATCGTCAACGAGAACTACCTGCGCGGCGTGCAGGTGGCCGACGCCGACGGCAAGGTCACCTTCACCAGCATCTACCCGGCCTGCTACTCCGGCCGTTGGCCGCACATCCACTTCGAGGTCTACCCCGACGTGGACAGCATCACCGACTCGACGAATACGATCGCCACCTCGCAGATCGCCATGCCCCAGGCCACCAACGACATCGTCTACGCCGCCACGGGCTACGAGAACTCGGTCAGCAACCTGTCACAGGTCAGCCTGGACAGCGACAACGTCTTCGGGGACGACTCCGGCGCCACCCAGCTCCCCACCGTGTCCGGCGACGTCGACAGCGGCTACACCGTCGCCCTGACCGTGCGGGTGGACACCACCACCACGCCGACCGGAGGCGGCACCGCTCCCGGCGCCGACGGAGCTCCGTCCGGCGCGCCCAGCGGCGCCGCACCATCGGGTGGGGGCCCCGGAGGTACGCCTCCCTCCGGCGCTCCCGGCACGCCTCCGTCTGGGTCCGCTGGCGGCACTTCGGCCAGCCCGTCGTCCTGACCGTCCCAAGTCAACTCATCGGCGTGGCCGGGCGCCTTGCGTGCGCCCGGCGAAAGGACATCAGATGAACCTCGGACCGGCCGAGATCGGCCTCATCGTGCTCGCCATCATGCTGCTGTTCGGGTACAGGAAGCTGCCCGACGCATCCCGCTCGCTGGGCCGGTCGCTGCGCATCTTCAAGACCGAGGTGAACGAACTGCGCGACGATCAGCCGGTCGCCGCAGTGGGCGGGACGCCGGACACCCACGACCCCGCCGGCACATCGGTACCGCGCACTGCATCGGCCGGCTCGGAGCCAGCCCTTCCAGCGGTCGGCACACAGGAGACCTGAGCCGAGACCCAGTCAGACGACCGCGCGTACGTACGCCCCCTTGGAGTCGGCTCGGGAGATCAGGTGCTGTCTGTGTCAGCCATTCTCTTGCGGAACGTTCAACCGGCCTGGACCTGGGCGGGACCCGCGTCGAGATCGACGGCGGTAGCCCCTAGCCTCCGACCATGCGTGCTGTGCAGATCACCCGCTTCGGCGGCCCCGAGGTCATGGACGTCGTCGACCTGCCCGACCCGGTCCCCGGGGACGGCGAGCAGCTGTTCGACATCTCCTCCTCCGGCGTCAACTTCGCCGGCACCCACCACCGGCTGTAGTGAGAGGTACATCAGGATCAGGAGCGGCCGGGACCTCCGGACCCTGAGCGCGGCGGCCGCGCGGCCGGTCTCGGTGCGCGTGGTGTGCGCACCGAAGGTGTTCAGCGCCGCCGTGCCTGCGTTGCGAGTTCGCGCTCGCCGTAGCTGGTGTCCTCCGGGTTGATCGTGACTCCAGGCGTCGCGATCTCGTCGATCCGGTCGAGCACCTCATCGCTGAGCACGACGTCGGCAGCTGGGAGCTGCGACTCGAGCTGCTCCATGGTCCGCGGCCCGACGATCGCGGAGGTCACGCCGGGGTGGCGGAGCACGAAGCCGATCGCCAGCTCGATCATGCTGATGCCCGCTTCGTCGGCGACGGCCGCGAGCTGCTCGACGACCTCGAGCTTGCGCTGGTTGGCGGGCAGGCTCATGTCGAACCGGCCGGCCATGCGCTTGCGCGCCGGCGAGGTGGGCGACGAGTCCTTGGTCCACGACCCGGAGAGCCAGCCCGCGGCGAGCGGGCTGTAGGTCAGCGTTCCCATGCCGTGCCGCAGCGTGGTCGGCAGCACGTCCTGCTCGATCTCCCGCGTGAGGATCGAGTAGGGCGGCTGCTCGGTGACGAACCGCTGGAAGCCGCCCTGGCGGGCAGCCTCCTGCGCCTCCACGATCTGGCTCGCGGAGTAGGTCGAGGACCCGATGTACCGCACCTTGCCCTGATGGACGAGGTCGCTGAGGGCGTCGAGCGTGGCCTCGATGTCGACGTCCGGGTCGGCCCGGTGCATCTGGTAGAGGTCGATGTAGTCGGTCCTCAGCCGGCGGAGGGAGCCCTCGACCGCGCGGACGATCCAGCGGCGCGACCCGCCACGGCTGTTCGGGTCGTCAGCCATCGGCATGGAGAACTTGGTGGCGAGCACCACGTCGTCGCGCCGGCCCTGCAGCGCCTCCCCGACGATCTCCTCTGTCTCCCCGCCGGCGTAGAGGTCGGCCGTGTCGATGAAGTTGATACCTGCGTCCAGCGCCCGGTGGATGATCGCGACCGAGGCCTCTTTGTCGTTGTTGCCCCAGGCGCCGAACATCATCGCGCCCAGTGCGAGCGGGCTGACGGACACCCCGGTACGGCCCAGCAGTCGTCGTTCCACGGTCTTCTCCTCTTGGTGAGTCCTGCTCCCCCGACGGCCGTCGGTGAGCTCAGCCGGCGAACGACCGGCTGAAGCGCTGTCCTCCGCGAACCAGCTGTTGCACGTCGTCGAGGCGGACGCGCTCGTACCTCTCCAGCCGCGCCGGGACGCCGTCCGGGGCCGCATCCCACAGCTCTTGAGCGAGGGCCTCCGCGTCGAGGACGGAGGCGTCGAACCCCTGCCCCGTCATCGGCGTCGGTACGAGCGCGGCATTGCCGACCAGCGCGAGGCGACCGGAGGCGAGCCGCAGCGGCACGTACTCGGCGATCGGGGTACCGATCACCTCGCGTTCCGCGATGCTGTGCTGGATGGCGTCGCGCCAGGGCCGCGGCCACCGCCGGGCCTCCTTGGTCAGCTCCGCCAACGTCTCGTCGGGCAGGTCCCGGGCCCGGACCGAGTTCTGCACCACCCCGTCGGCCACGGCACCGGTCCGCTGCAGCAGGTCGTTGCGCCTCGCGTCGTACCAGGCCCAGCCGATGCGCCCACGGCCAGCGTCGGTCGAGCCGTCCGGCCCGGCCACGGGGATGCCGAAGAGGATGTCCCCGTCGGCGTCCAGCATGTCCCAGGAGGTAGGGCGTCGGCCGGGGTAGGACAGCGCAGCCTCGTCCACCATCCCGAGCCAGAGGACGTAGCCGGCATAGTCCGCGTCGGGCCGTTCCGGGGCCACGTGCCGACGAAGCAGGCTTCGATGCCCGTCGGCGCCGAGCAGCAGGTCGCCGTCGAAGCGCCGGCCGTCCTCGGACACCGCCCAGGCGTGCGTCGCGTCCTGGCCCACGTCACTCACGTGGAGGTCGTGGTGCAGTTCGATCCGGGAGTCCGATTC
The DNA here is from genome assembly GCF_005930495.1 of Modestobacter excelsi. Classification (GTDB taxonomy): domain Bacteria; phylum Actinomycetota; class Actinomycetes; order Mycobacteriales; family Geodermatophilaceae; genus Modestobacter; species Modestobacter excelsi. Next base: position 30,271 of record NZ_SJEX01000011.1, read on the forward strand.
CGCGGCTTCGCGCAGCGCTTCGCGCACGGCGGTCCAGGGCGCCGCCATGGCGGACAGCGGCGAGTTGCCGACGAACCGGGTGACCCCGGTGACCCGGGCGAGCAGCGATCCGTCCACGCCGAGCCCGCCACCGAGACGCGGGGCAGGGTTCGAACGCTCGAGCACCGTGACCCCGACGTCCGCTCGGGCCAGCGCGAGAGCGCTGACGAGGCCTGCGAGGGAGCCACCGACGATCACTGCACGCAGGTGACCGTGGCGGACCACTGTCGTGTCCGACACAGTGCTCACGCTCCCGGGGACGTGACGGCGTGCGCGCGCGAAGCCGGGCGGCCGCGTCGGCCTGTCTCGAGCTCCGGCCGGACGGGGGCCGGCTCGTTGAACTCGGAGGTGTGCATGCTGTGCTTCCTCTTCTGGCCAGGGGTTCCGAGGGCGTTCGGGCAGGCTCACGAAGAGGGCCGCACGGGCACGAGACCCGTGCGGCCCCTCAGCGGACGGCGCAGACCCGTCACCATCTCCCTGCCGGTCCGGCGGGCCTGGCGACTCTGCGCCGTCCTGCTTCGCAGCCGCCGCTACTCCGTGAAGACCTTCTTCGCGATCCCCATCGCGGCCATCCCGTAGGGCCAGCCGGCGTAGAAGGTGGTGTGGGTCAGTGCTTCGATGAGCGCTTTCTGGGTCACGCCGTTCTCGACCGCACGACCGAGGTGGAACTCGAGCTGGGGAAGGTGTCCCCCGGCGGCGAGCAGCACGACGGTGATGAGGCTGCGGTCGCGGGCCGAGAGCTCGGGGCGGTTCCAGACGTCGTCGAACAGCACGTCGTCAGTGAGCTCGGCGAGCTTCGGGGCGAAGTCCTCGAACAGGTTGCGTCCGCCGCCGACCTGCTTGGGCTGGTCAGTCATGAGAATCCTCTTTCATCAGGTGGGGTTGAGTCGTGGGTCGGTCTGGGAGATGCGAGGCCGTCCGGGAGGGCGGACCCCGCTGATCGCCGGAGCAGCTGTTCACAGCGCTGCTCCAGCCGGAGGTCAGTCGGCGTCTGTGGACGAGGCGAGCTGCTCCTGCGCCTCGAGCGCGGCGAGGCGATCCTGCAGGGCCTGGTGGGTAGCCCCGTAGGCGTCCGAACCGAGCAGCAGTCGCAACGGCGCGGGCTCGGCCTCGACGGAGTCGATCATCGCGGCGACCATCTTGCTCGTGTCGCCGAGCGCCTCGACGCCGATCAGTCCACGGAACGCGTGAGCAGGGTTGCCCTCGTAGGCGGGGAGCTCATCGGCGATCTGCATGCTGCCGCCGAGGAACTCCGTGCGCGCTCCACCGGGCTCGACGATCGTCACACCGATGCCGAACGGCGCGACCTCCTGCGACACCGACTCCGCGAACCCTTCGATGCCCCACTTCGTGGCGTGGTACATCGACGAGCCGGGGAAGGTGACCTGCCCGCCATAGGTGGAGATCTGGATGATCCGTCCCCCGCCCTGTGCACGGAGATGGGGCAGCGCAGCGCGGATCGTCTGGATCGAACCGAACAGGTTGGTGTCGATGATGTGCTTGATCTGGTCGTCCGAGAGCTCTTCCGCGGCGCCGAACAGCCCGCAGCCGGCGTTGCTGACGAGGACGTCGATGCGGTCGGTGCCCTCGAAGGCGCGGTCGACGGTCGCGCGCACGGCGTCGCCGTCGGTGACGTCGAGCAGCTCGACGCGGAAAGCGTCGCCGTACTGCTTCTGCAGGTCCGCGACGGCTTCCGGCTTGCGAACGGTGCCGACGACGCGGTCACCGCGTCCGAGCAGCTGCTCCGCGAGCTCCCTTCCGAAGCCGCTGGACACCCCGGTGATGAGCCAGGTGCGCTGCGCGGTAGTGGAATTCGTGGTCATAAACGATCTTCTTCCTGAGTTCGGGGATGGGGCGTCACGCGGAGCTCGTGGCGTCGAATCACGAAGCGATGGCGCACGTCGGAGGACGGCACGCGCTCGTAGGCCTCGTTGTGTGGTCGGTGTCCAGCTGCTGCGACCGAGCTGACCTGTCAGCGGGTGGTCGGCAGGGCGACGCCGGTGAGGTCGGCGAGCTGGGAGATCAGCTCGTCCTGGAAGCCCTCGTCCCGGGTCGCCGGGTGGGGTGACTGCTGGCGCATGTGGTGCCAGTACCCGCCGGTGACCTTGGTGTCGGGGTCGTCGCCCCCCGCGAGCCAGGCCTGGGTGAGGTGGCCTTCTCGAAGGTCGTCCGACGCACCGGATCCGCCCATGCGGGTGGGCACCCAGCCGGGATCCACCGCGTTGCTGTAGACGTCGGGCCAGGTACGGGCGATGAACATCGCGAACGCGGTGACGAACAGCTTCGAGTCCGAGTACGACTTGGTGGCACGGGTTCCCGACCAGTCCGCGCCGGTCAGATCGGCCCGCCCGCCGCTGTGCATGCCGCTGCTGAGGTACACCAGCCGGTCCGGGCGCTCGATGAGCGCGGTGAGCAGGTAGGGAGCGACGACGTTCACCGGCAGGATCGCGGCTCCGTTGGCAACGCCGGCGTTGTGGATGATCGCGTCCATCCGGCCGATGGCGTTCACCTGCTCGGCGACGCCGCGAACGTCGTCGGTCTGTGCGAGATCCCCGACGACGACGCGGACACCGCGCGCGGTCAGGTCGCTCAACGCCTCGGCCCGGTGGGGGTTGCGGGCGTGCAGGAGGAGCTCGTGCCCGTCGTCGAGCAGGTCGTGGGCGGTGTTGCGGCCGAGCCCTTCGGTGGAGCCGGTGATGAAGATGCGAGCCATGTGATGGTCCTTTCCGATGCCGGGCGGGGTTAGTTCTGGTCGGTCAGAGCGCCGCGGCGGGTGCAGACCCAGACGATGAGCGCGGCGACGATGATCGCCACGGCGGTGATGGTGATGGCGGTCCATCCGCCGGCGGCCCACACCGGTCCAGCGATGGCGGAGCCGATGGCACCGGCGAGGAAGTTGCTGACGACGATCGCGGTGTTGAGACGGCTGCGGTCCTGGCCGGGCAGGGACAGCAGCCGCGTCTGGTTCAGCACGAGGTTGGACTGCGAGGCGAGGTCCAGGACGACCACGACGACGAGCAGCGCAATCGTGGACGTCCGGAACAGCCACGACGCCGCGAAGGAGAGGAGGAGGACCCCGAAGGCGATGCCGGTGGCGGGGACCGACCAACCGCGGTCGTGGAACGTCCCGACGCGTCGGGCACCGAGCGCACCTGCGACGCCTGCGAGACCGAACAACCCGATCTGTCCGACCGAGAAGGAGAACGGCGCTGCGGTGAGCAGGTAGGTCAGCGACGTCCAGAACAGCGAGAACACAGCGAACCCGGCGGCCCCGAGGAAGATGGTCGGCGCGGCGGCACGGTGCCGGGCGACGGTGGTGAACACGGAGCCGAGCAACCGCGTGTACCTGATCGGTTCGCGCTCGGGGAGCTTGGGGATGAGTGCGGAGAGCACGAACACCAGGACGATGGCGAGGATCGCGGCGAGCACGTAGACCGCGCGCCAACTGATGAACTGGGCCACCGCACCGCTGAGGGTGCGTGCCAGCAGGGCGCCGAGCAGGGTGCCGGAGACGATCATGCCCAGCACCTTGCCGCGCTGCCCGGGATCGGCGAGCTCGCTGGCCAACGGTGTGAGGATCTGCGCAGACACGGTGGTCAGTCCGACGCCGCCCAGTGCGGCCAGGAGTAGCGAGAAGTTCGGCGCGGCGGCTGCACCGAGCAGGGCGAGGGCGGAGACGCTCAGGATGATCGGGATGAGGCGCTTGCGGTTGAGGACGTCGCCGAGCGGCACGATGAGGAAGATGCCGAGCGCGTAGCCGATCTGGGTGATGGTGACCAGTGACGCGGCGTTGGCCGATGAGACGTCCAGCTCGCCGGCGATGGTCTCGATGAGTGGTTGCGCCCAGTAGAGGTTGCCGACGGCAAGGCCGCCGGCGATCGCGAACACGATGGTCCGCGTGCGGGTCATGCCACTGATGGCGGAAGTCGTGATGGTCCCCGCTTCGGACTGGGTGGTACTCACAGCGGTCCTTTCAGTCAGACGTGGTCAGCCGAGCCAGCCGCCGTCAGCGGCGTAGGCGCCGCCGGTGACGAAGCTGGCTTCGGCGCCGGCCAGGAACAGCACCACGCCGCCGTTGAGCGCCGGATCATGGGAGTGGCGGGAGCGGACCGCGGAAGGAATCCGGCCCGCTCAGGGTGTGACGGATGCCTAGGCCTCGTCGATGACGAAGCCGAAGGCCTCGACGTCGAGGGTGTCCAGGTCGATGGTGTCGCCGGTGTCCAAGGCGTCGATCCGCGCCAACTCGTCGTTGGTGAGGTCGAAGTCGAAGACGTCGAAGTTCGCGGCGATGCGCGCGGCGTTGGTGGACTTGGGGATCGCCGAGCGGCCCTGCTGGATGTGCCAGCGCAGCATGACCTGGGTGTTCGTCTTGCCGTATCGCTCGCCGATGGCACCGATCGTGGTGTCGTTCAGCGGGTTGGAGGTCGCACCGTTGTAGCTGCGGATCCCACCGATCGGGGACCACGCCTGGGTGAGGATGCCGTGCTCGGTGTTCTTCGCCTGCAGTTCGGCCTTGACGTTGTACGGGTGCAGTTCGATCTGGTTGACCGCCGGTACGACCTCGGTCTCCGCGAACAGCGCATCCAGGCGGGCCGGCACCATGTTGCTGACGCCGATGGCGCGGACGGCCCCGTCGGCCAGGAGCTTCTCCAGCGCCTTGTACGCCTGGATCGTGCGCTCGAACTTGGCGGTCAACGGCTGGTGCAGGAGCAGCAGGTCCAGCTGCTCGACGCCGAGCTTCTTGCGGCTCTTCTCGAACGCGTGCAGCGTCTCGTCGTAGCCGTAGTCGCTGACCCACACCTTGGTCTCGACGAACACCTCGTCCCGCGGCACCCCGGAGCGGCGCAGGCCCTCGCCGACCTCCCGCTCGTTGAAGTACGCCGCGGCGGTGTCGATGTGCCGGTAGCCGAGCTCCAGGGCGGTCTGTACGGCCGCGATCGTCTCCTCCGGCGGGGTCTGGAACACGCCCAAACCGATCGCGGGCATGGTGACACCGTTGCTGAACGTGACTGTCGAAGTCATCTCTCTTCTCTCTGTTCTGGTTGTCGTCGACGAGTGGCTGCGGCAGCGGTTGGTCGCTGCGGGCGGGGTCGCGCTCTCTCCGACGGGAGGTGTCCGGTCACCACGATCTCGGTGCCGTCGCGGCGCTCTCGCTCAGGTGGCCGCTGCCGGTCCAGCCGGGGCGGTCGTGTGGTGGGCTCGCATGTCACCGACACCGTCGGCGTCGACGATCCGCTTGTGGAAGCGCCACGAGCCCTCGTCGAGTACGAACGTGTCGAGGTACCGCCCCTGGAAGATCAGCTGCAGCGGGAAGTCCTCGGTCACCTGAATGGAGTCGACGTACGAGACGCTCTGCGCGGTGGCGCCGTCCTCGGCGATGTCGATGATCAGGTTGCTCACCACGTGCCGAGTGCCAAGCCGGTCACCGTAGACCCGGATGACATCGAGGGCAGCGAGATGCTCGGCCGCGCCTTGGCAGACGACGTCGGGCGACAACTGCCACCGCGCCTGCTCGAACAGGGTGGCGGCGCCGGCCAGGTCTGCGCCGTAGAGGCGATGGCAGTAGGTGTAGATCAAGCGTGTGATCGCCGATTCGGCATCGCGCCGCTACTCAGATGTCAGCATGGTTCTCGTTCAGCCTGGGGGCCAGCGCGATTGATTCGAACGCGCTGAGCTCGCTGCATGTCGGGGCCTACGCAGTCGAGGACGAATGCAGAGAACTCCTGGCGGTGTTCGCCTTGATGCCGGGTCCCCGAGCGTGCGAGCACGTTGCTCGACCCGACGCTCCGGAGTCCAGGAAGCGGATGCCCCGTATCCGAATCCAACGTAACACTGAAACGGATACGTCGCAACCGCTTTGGTACGCTGGGGCACGTGACCGAGCCCAAGATGCGGAAGGATGCCGCCCGCAACCGCGCACGGATCTTGGAGGCAGGGCGCGAGGTCTTCGCCCAGCGGGGCCTGGATGCGACCCTGAACGATGTCGCCCACCATGCCGGCGTGGGTGTGGGGACCGCGTACCGACGATTCGCGAACAAGGAAGACCTGCTCGACGCGATCCGGTGCCAGCAGGACAACGAGCTCGAGGAGATACTGAACGAGTCCCTCGCGATGGATGACCCCTGGGACGCACTCGTCCTTTACCTGGAGAAGTCGCTCGCTCTGCATGTGAGGGATCGTGCGATGGCTGAGCTCCTCACCGGACGCCGCGTCAGGCCGGAAGCGCACGAGCGGAGCCGCAACCGACTGTCGCCTCTCGTGAACAGAGTCGCCGAGCGTGCACGGGACGCTGGAGTCATCCGGTCAGACGCCACGGGCACCGATCTGATCTTCCTCCAGATGGCCTGCATCTCCATCAGCACTGTCGTGCAGGACGGACCTGAGATCGAAGCACGCAGCGATTCCCGGGACCTCTACCGTCGCTACCTGTGGGTCATGCTCGATGGCCTGATACCGCAACGCAGCGACACCGCACCACTGCCCGTGCAAGCACTGACGACGGCGGAACTCCACGTACTCCTCAGCGACCCGTCGAGTCCAACAGTGCCCTCGACGACATTACGGCCAGCACCAGGAGCGGGCCCCAGCGAGGCGGCTTCGGCACCCGCAACTCCGAGCGAGCCGTCCCAAGCCTGAACCAGTGAGGGCGAGGGCTCCGGCCCACGAGCAGCGGGAGCTCCAGTCCCCCGGCGTCGAGCCTCGCCGACGAGCTGCCGCCGACGGAGGCGAGTGCCTGAGAACAACGGCCAGGGGCTGGCTGCCGTCGCCGACTGCCGACGACCACCCGGGCAACGACGGCGGGCCTCCCCGCCCCGGTCCCCCGTCGCGGAAGGGTGGGCCTTCGATCCACGGCCCTAAGCGGATCGTGGTCACCACTGACGCACGGCACCGCCCAGCTGCGCGTGACCGAGGCCATAACCTCACCGTCATGCGTGCTGTGCAGATCACCCGCTTCGGCGGACCCGAGGTCATGGACGTCGTCGACCTGCCCGACCCGGTCGCCGGGGACGGCGAGCAGCTCTTCGACATTTCCAGCTCGGGCGTCAATTTTGCCGACACCCACCAGACCGAGGACAGCTACCTCGCCCCGCAGACGCTCCCGCTCATCCCGGGCGCGGAGTTCGTCGGCACCGCCGGCGAGGGCGGCCCGCGGGTGGTCGGGCTGCTCGCCGGCGGCGGCTACGCGCAGAAGGTGGCGACCAGCCCGCGGCTGACCTGGGCGGTGCCCGACGCGGTGACCGACGAGCAGGCGCTCGCCGTCGTCCTGCAGGGCACCACCGCCTGGCACCTGCTGCGCACCTCCGCGCACCTCGCCGAGGGCGAGTCCGTGGTGGTCATCGCCGGCGCCGGCGGGGTCGGCTCGCTCGCCGTCCAGCTGGCCAAGCGCTGGGGCGCCGGCCGGGTCATCGCCACCGCCTCCAGCCCGGAGAAGCGCCAGCTCGCCGAGTCCCTGGGCGCCGACGCCACCGTCGACCCGGCGCTCGCCGACGACGACGACCCGAAGGCGTTCACCGCCGCCCTGCGCGAGGCCAACGGCGGCGAGCGGGTCGACGTCGTCCTGGAGATGACCGGCGGTCACGTGCTCGACGGGTCGCTGTCCGCGCTAGCGCCCTTCGGCCGGCTCGTCGCCTACGGCATGGCCGGCCGCGAGGCCCCCAGGCCGGTCAACGTCCTCTCGCTGATGGGCACCAGCCGCGCGGTCATCGGGTTCTGGCTGGCGCACTGCTTCAGCCGCCCGGAGATGCTCGACCAGGCGATGGGCGAGCTGCTGCCGCTGGTCGCCGACGGCGCGCTGACGCCCGTGTCCGGTGGCCGCTACCCGCTGACCGCCGTCCGCGAGGCCCACCAGGACCTCCGCGCCCGCCGGACCAGCGGCAAGCTCACCCTCGATCCCTCCCGCTGAGGGGGGAGCCGAGGACGGCGGCCACGGCCGCGCGGGCACCGAGCCGGTCCAGCAACTCGGCTGCCCGGACGAAGGAGGCGCCGAAGCGCTCGTCGGCCGCGAGGTCGCCGAACACCTCGCTCGCGCCCAGGACCGCCGCAGCGGCCTCGCCCCGGCCACCGAGCAGCGGGGTGAGCCGGTCCAGCCGCGCATCCACGACGGCGATCGGCTCACCGTCCTCGTCGACTCCTGCGGCATACCGCGCCCAGGCGGCGACGGCGAGGACCGCGAGGTCGAACGGGCCGCCGTCCCGGAGCTGGTCGCGGATCACCGGCAACACGAAGGTGGCGATCCGCTCGGATCCCTCCGCGCAGTTGCGGGCCAGCGTGTCGCTCACCGCCGGGTTGGCGAAGCGCTCCAGCAGGGTGCGCCGGTAGGCGGCCAGGTCGGTGTCCGGCACCGGCGGGAGCGTGGGCGTGGCCTCGTCGCGCATGTACCGGTCGACCAGCTCGATGAACAGCGGATCGACCATGACCTCGTCCACCCGCCGGTGCCCGGCCAGGTACCCGAGGTAGGACATCACCTGGTGGCTGGCGTTGAGCAGCCGCAGCTTCATCAGCTCGTACGGGCGCACGTCCGGGACGAGCTGCACACCCACCTCCTCCAGCGGCGGCCGCCCGTCGCAGAACTCGTCCTCCAGCACCCACTGCAGGTACGGCTCAGCGACGACCGGCCACCGGTCGACGACGCCGGTCCCGGCGGTCAGCTGCGCACGGTCGTCGTCCGTGGTGGCCGGGGTGATCCGGTCCACCATGGAGTTGGGGAAGGCGACGTGCTCGGCGACCCAGTCGCCGAGCCGGTCCCCGGTGTGCTCGTCCTGGAGGCGGGCGAAGGCCACCAGCGTCTGCCGCGCCAGGTGGCCGTTGCTCTCGATGTTGTCGCAGGAGACCACGGTGAACGGTGGCGTGCCGGCGTCGCGGCGGCGGCGCAGCGCGGCGGTCAGCAGACCGAAGGCGGTGCCCACCTCCGGGTTCGCCAGGTCGGCGCGCAGCGCGTCGTCCAGCTCGAAGCGGCCGGTGGCCTTGTCGGTGCTGTAGCCGCCCTCGGTGATGGTCAGCGTCACAAGGCGCGTCGTCGGGGCCGCCATGGTCGCGAGGACCGCCTCCCGGTCGTCGGACAGCAACCGGTGCTCTAGCAGCGAACCGATGACCGTCCGCTCCACCGTCCCGGTCGGGTGCTTCACCACGAGCGTGTAGAGGCCGTCCTGCGCCCGCAGCGCGTCGGTGAGCGCCCGGTCGACCGGCAGCACCCCGACGCCGGTGATCCCCCAGTCGGCGTGCCCCTGGGCCAGGACCCGGTCGAGGTACACGGCCTGGTGGGAGCGGTGGAACCCGCCGACGCCGAGGTGCACGACGCCGGTCCGGACCCGGGCGCGGTCGTAGGTGGGCCGGGCCACCGCCTCGGGCAGGCTCGCCAGGGTCGACTGGCTCAGTGCGACGGTCACGACAGGGGCTCCTCGGCGAGCAGGGGGGACGAGCGGGGCGGGTCCGGGTCGGAGCCCGCCTCGAGCTGCGAGGCGGCGGTCTCCGACCCGGGGCAGGAGGTCGGGAAGAGCTCGGCGGACCCCGCCGGCGACCAGCACGACCGGCGCTCCACCAGCCGTACCGGTGCGACGGTGTGCCGGCGGAAGCGACGCCCGGGGTTCGCCAACCGCGCCACCGCCCGCTCGGCGGCCATCGTCCCGAGCGCGGCGGGGTCCTGGTCGACGACGGTGATCGCCGGCGACAGCATGTGCGCCATCGGGAAGTCGCCGAAGCCGACCACCGCCCAGGTGCGGCCGGCCAACGCCGGGACGAGGGTCATCGTGGTACGCGCGTCCGCGCTGACCAGTGCCGTGGGCCGGGGTTCGGCGCGGCTGAGCCGGTGCACGACCTCGGCCGCGTTCCGGGGATCCGTGGCACCGAAGGCGACGAGGTCTTCGCACGGTGCCAGCCCGGCGTCCGCCACCGCTGAGCGGTGCCCGGCCAGCCGGTCGGCGGTGGTGGACATCGCCGGGCTGTCGCCCACGAAGGCGATCACCCGGTGACCGTGGGCGATCAGGTGTCCGGTGGCCAGTTGGCCCCCCGCGCGGTCGTCCCCGGTGAAGGCGTCAGCCCGCAGGCCCCTCGGTGGACGGTCGACGAACACCACCGGGAACCGCGCGGCCCACGGGGCGAGGTACCGGTGGTCCTGCCCCGTGGGCGCGACGACCAGCCCGCTCAGCGACCGGGCCAGGAGCGACTCCAGCGCGCCGGCCTCGCGCTGCGCGTCGTAGCCGAGGCTGGTCACCACGACGGCCATGCCCGCACCGGCCGCGATCTCCTCCACGGCCTTGGCGATGACGGCGAAGAAGGGATCGGCCAGATCGGGCACGGCCACGCCGAGCACCGGCGCCCGCCCGGTGCGGAAGTCCGAGGCCAACGTGTTGGGCACGTACCCCAGCTCGCGCAGGGCAGCGGTCACCCGCGCCCGGGTCTCCGGCGACACGTGCGGGTCGTCGTTGTGGACCCGGGACACGGTCTTGGCGCTGACCTGGGCACGGGCCGCGACGTCCCGCATCGTCGTCACGGGCAGCCGGCTCAGCGGGCGGTGTAGCCGCCGTCGATCGGCAGCGACACCCCGGAGATCATCGCGGCGCCGTCGCTGAGGAGGAAGACGATCGGCGCGGCGATGTCCTCCTCGGTCGCCCACCGGCCCAGCGGCATCTGCTCCAGGAACGGCCCCTCGATGTCCGGGCGGCCCCAGTACCAGGCGGACATCGGGGTCATCACGACGGTCGGGTTGACGCCGTTGACGCGGATCCCGTGCTTGCCCAGCTCGAGGGCCGAGACGCGGGTGATGTTGTCCAGCGCGGCCTTGGAGGAGCCGTAGGAGATGTGGCCGGACAGCGCCACCAGGCTGGCCTGGCTGGAGACGTTGACGATGGCGCCGCCGCGGCCCAACCGGATCATCGAGGCGGCGGCGTACTTCGTCACGAGCAGCGCGCCGCGGGCGTTGATGGTGATGACCTTGTCGAAGACGTCGATGTCGGTCTCCATCGGGGTGGCGATCTCGCCGCCGTACCCGCCGCAGTTGACGACGCCCCACAGGTCCAGGCCCTCGAGCGCGGAGCGGACGCTGTCCTCCGACGTCAGGTCGAAGGCCAGGGTGCGGGCACCGGTCTCGGCAGCGAGCTGCTCCAGCTTCTCGACATCACGGCCACTGGCGATGACGTCGGCGCCGGCCGCGGCGAGCTGGCGGACGGTGGCCCCACCGATGCCCCCGGAGGCACCGGTGACCAGGACCGTTCGGCCGTCGAAGTCCGTCATGTCAGCGCATCTCCTCGGTGGACCGGTGGTGTCGGCGCCGCCGGGAGTGGCCGGTGACACACCGATGCAACCACATGGCGGCCACCATGTCACCGGTGACATGGCACGCTCTCCGGACACGACCGACGCCCCGCTCCCGGAGGGGAACGGGGCGCCGGTGGTCGTGCGGCGGATCAGCAGTCGGACTTGTAGAGCGCGTCCTGGTTGTCGGCCAGGTTGTCCTTCGTGATGATCGTGAAGCCGGTCTGGATCTCGGCCTCGGGCTCCTCGCCGTTGAGCGAGGCGACGACCTGCTCGAGGCCCTGCTTCCCGATCTCCGCCGGCTGCTGGGCGATCAGGGCCTGGACGGTGCCGTTCTCCAGCGCCTCGACCTGGGCCGGGCCGGCGTCGAAGCCGACGACGGTCACCTGTTCCTGGGCACCGGCCTGGCGCAGGCCGGTCGCGGCGCCCTCGGCGGCGAACAGGTTGGTGCCGAAGATGCCGATCAGGTCCGGGGTGGACTGCAGCGTCGAGGTGACGATGCGGGCACCCTCGGCCGGGTCGTTCTGCGCGTACTGGGTGGGCAGGGCGGTGAACTTCGGGTCTGCCTCCAGGGCGTCGAGGAAGCCCTTGATGCGCGCCTCGTTGGTGCTGATCCCCGGCTCGTGCCCGACCACGAGCACCGTGCCGCCGTCGGGGTTGGCCTCCTGGATGGCCTGGAACGCCGCGGCGCCGCCGCCCTCGTTGTCCGAGGCGACCTGGGTGACCGCCATGGACGGGTCCTCCAGCGTGGTGTCCACCAGTCCGACGGTGATCCCGGCGTCGGCGGCGGCCTTGAGCGGCCGGTTCATGGCGGTGACGTCGGTCGGGGCGATGAGCAGCCCGTCGGGTGCGCTGGCCACGACGCTGTCCACGATCGGGGTCTGCAGGGCCGGGTCGAACTGCTGGGCGCCCTGGGTCTCGACCGTGACGCCCAGGTCCTCGGCCGCGGCCTCGATCCCGCACTGCATGGTGATGTAGAACTCGTCGCCGGCCACGCCCTGGATGAAGGCGACCTCGTAGTTGTCCGAGCCGCCACCTCCGCCGCCACCGCTGTCGTCGTCGCTGCCGCCGCACGCGGCGAGCGCGAGAGCCAGGGCCGAGACGGCGGCCACCTTCGCAGAGCTCGTTCGGTTCACTGTGTTTCCTTTCGACGTGCCCCAGCAGGGCGGGAGAACCGGGAGGAGAGAGGACGTCGACTGCTCGCGCCACGCGCGGCCGAGGCGCGGCGGACCTGGTCGACGTAGACGGCGGCGATGAGGAACGCCCCGACGACGACCTGCTGCCAGAACGGCTGGACGCCCATGATCACGAAGCCGTTCTGCAGGACGGCCGGGATGAAGAGGCCGACGACGGTGCCGGCGATCGTGCCGATCCCGCCGAAGAGGCTGGTGCCACCGATCACGACGCCGGCGATGACGTTGAGTGCGGTGTTCGACTGGCCCGCGATCGTGGTCGACGCGAAGAACGCGAGGTTCAGGATCCCGGCCAGCCCGGCGCAGAAGCCGGCCAGCGTGTAGATGAGGATCAGGTGCCGGTCGACGCGGACCCCGGCGCGCCGGGCCGCCTCGTCGTTGGAGCCGACGGCGTAGGTGTAGCGGCCGAACCGCGTGCGGTGCAGCAGCACGGCACCGAGCACGACGACCACCAGCGCGATGAGCGACAGGTACGGGATCTGCCCGAACAGCCGCCCGAAGCCGATGTTGTCGGTCAGCACCGTGGGGGCGCCGCGGACGTCGATGCCACCGGTGATGATCTGGGCCCCGCCCAGCGCCATGCCGAGCGCGCCCAGCGTGACGATCAACGGCGGCACCTTCGCCTTCGCGATGAGCACGCCGTTGAACAGGCCCCAGAGGATGCCGGCTCCGCACGCGACCAGGGCACCGATCACCGCAACCCCGACGCCCTCGCCGCCGAGCTTCTCCATCGTCTTGGCCGCCACGACGCCGCTGAACACGAGCACGCTGCCGACGGACAGGTCGATGCCGCCGGTGACGATCACGAACGTCATGGCCACGCCGATGATCGCCAGGATCGAGACGTTGACGACGATGTTGCGGATGTTGTTCACCGACAGGAACGCGTCGGGCTCGGCGATGCTGAACAGGATCACCAGGATGAGCAGCACGCCGAGGATCTGGACGGCCTGGGCACCCAGCAACCGCTGCAGCGGGGTCTTCGGACGCTCCTCGTCGGCCGGCGCGGGCCCGGCAGCCTGCTGCCGGCCGGTCACGGTGGTCACGCCGCCTCCTGGCTGATCGCGCCGGTCATGGCCCCCACCAGTTCCTCCATCGAGGTCTTCTTCGCGTCGTAGGTCGCCACCCGCCGGCCCAGCCGCAGCACCTGGATGCGGTCGGCCACCTCGATCACGTGCGGCATCGAGTGGCTGATGAAGACGACGGCGATGCCGCGGTCCCGCACCCGCCGGATCAGGTCCAGCACGTTGCGGGTCTGCACGACGCCGAGTGCCGCGGTGGGCTCGTCCAGGAAGATCACCCGACTGGCCCATGCGGCGGCGCGGGCGACGGCGATCTGCTGGCGCTGACCGCCGGACATCGACCCGACCGGCGCGGCGAAGTCGCGCACCGTGGCGCCGAGGTCGGTGAACGCCGTGCGGGTGTGCTCCTTCATCTCGGCGTGGTCCATGAACCCCAGCCGACCCATCAGGCCGGCCTTCATGACCTCCCGGCCCAGGTACATGTTCTGCACCGGGTCCAGGTGCGGCGCGAGCGCCAGGTCCTGGTAGACGGTCTCGATGCCGAGCGCCCGGGCCGCGGTCGGGGTGTCGATGGTGACCGGCTTGCCGTCGCTGAGCAGCTCGCCCGAGTCGACCGCCAGCGAGCCCGACAGCGCCTTGACCAGGGTGCTCTTGCCGGCGCCGTTGTCGCCGATGAGCGCGACGACCTCACCGGGGTCCACGTCGAAGTCGGCGCCGTCGAGGGCACGTACGTGCCCGAACTCGCGTCGGAGACCCCGGGCCTCGAGGGCGGGGGTCACCGCACCTGCTCCTGTCCCTGTGACGACGTCATGGTCGACGCCCTCCTTCCACTCCGTGGTGTGCCATGTCCTGCTCCCTGTCGGTGGCCAGGACCTCGTCCTGGCCGAGCTCTCGGTCCCGACCCGTCCCGCCGGGCGGGGACAGCTCGCCGGACCCCCGCGGCACCAGCCGAAAGGGCACGATCACGGTCTCGGCGGCGGCGTCGAGGTCCTCCAGCCGGCGGAACAGGCGCTCCGCGGCGGCCCGGCCGATGACCTCCGGGTCGTGGTCGATGACCGTCACCGCCGGCACCAGCGAGTCGGCCATCGGGAAGTCGTCGAAGCTCACCACCGCCACGTCGGTGCGGCCGCTGCTGTGCAGCAGCGGCACCAGGCCCAGCGAGCAGCGCATGTTCGAGGAGAAGACAGCCGTGGGCGGCCGCTCACCGCCGAGGAGCTGCTCGGCGGCCGAGCGCGCCTCCCCGGCGGAGCCGGCGCCCACGGCCACCAGCGACTCGTCGGCGTCCAGGCCGTGCCGTGCCAGCGCCCGGCGGTAGCCGGCCAGCCGCAGTCGCGTCGTGGGGTTGCGCAGCTCGGAGCCGAGGAAGGCGATCCGGCGGTGGCCGTGGTCGATCAGGTGGCCCGTCGCCATCTCCCCGGCGGCGAGGTCGTCGACCAGGACGGCGTCGCTGACGATCCCCTCGGGGAGCCGGTCGACGAACACGACCGGGGTGCGCTGCCGTGCGCCGGCCAGGTAGCCGTGGTCCTGCGCCATCGGGGCCACGATGAGCCCGGCGACCTGGCGGACGAGCAGGCTCTCCACGACGAGCGACTCCCGCTCGGGCACCTGGTTGCCGACGCTGGAGACCATCACCGCCAGGCCCCGCTCGTGCGCCGCCTGCTCGACGGAACTGGTGAGCCGGGCGAAGAACGGGTCGGCCAGGCTCTCCACCACGAGGCCGATCACGTCGGCGCGGCCGACCCGGAGCGACCGGGCCACCAGGTTCGGCTGGAAGCCGAGCTCGGTGATGGCCTGCTGCACCCGGGCTCGCGTGGTCGGGGTGACGTGGTCGGCGCCGTTCACCACCCGGGAGACGGTCTTCGCGCTCACGTCGGCGAGGACCGCCACGTCACGCAGCGTGACGCGCTCAGGCACCGGAGCCCCGGACGGACACCGTCGCAGGACCGTCGCCGGGGAGGCGAGGAGACCTGCGGGGACCGGACACGGCACGCACCTTTGCGAGTCGGCTGAGCGCCACCAGAGTGACGTGGGTCATGGAACAGCGACGTTGTCATCGATGTCAAGCCACTGGGCCACAGCCGAGACACAGTCGTTGTGAACGGCTAACGTCCCATCCCTCAGCGCTGCGGCGGGTCTCCCGACCGCTTCCCGAAGGAGGACCCATGACGTCGACCGGTGACTCCCCGCAGTCCGGCCACTGGACCTCGGTCGCGAGCCACCGCGCCTGGCTGGACGGCGAGGCCGACCGGCTGCTGTCCTTCGCCGAGGGCGCCGGCACCGGTCCCGCGCCCGGGTTCGCCTGGCTCGACGACGACGGCCGGCCCGACCCGACCCAGGCCCCGCAGCTGTGGATCACCGCCCGGATGACGCACGTCTTCGCCCTCGCCTGCCTGCGCGGGCGGCCGGGTGCCGGGCCGCTGGTCGACCGTGGGCTGGCCGCGCTGACCGGGCCGTTCCAGGACACCGAGCACGGCGGCTGGTTCTCCTCGCTGACCGGCGACGGAGCGCCGGCGGCCACGGACAAGTCCGCCTACGACCACGCCTTCGTCGTCCTCGCCGCGGCCAGCGCCACCGCAGCGGGGCGGCCGGGCGCCGCTGAGCTGCTGCAGCAGGCGCTCGACGTGGTGGAGCAGCACTTCTGGCGGGACGCCGAGGGCCGGAGCGTGGAGAGCTGGGACCGCACCTGGGCGGAGCTGGAGCCCTACCGGGGCGCGAACAGCAACATGCACACCGTCGAGGCCTTCCTCACCGCCGCCGCGGTGACCGGCGACGACCGGTGGCTGACCCGGGCCACCAGCATCGTCGAGCTGCTCGTGCACACGGCCGCCAGGGACAACGGCTGGCGCCTCCCCGAGCACTTCGACCCGGAGTGGCGGTCCCTGCCGGACTACAACGCCGATCGCAAGAACGACAAGTTCCGCCCCTACGGGTCCACCCCCGGGCACTGGCTGGAGTGGTCACGCCTGCTGCTCCACCTGGAGGCGGCCCTGGGTGCCGACGCCCCGGAGTGGCTGCTGGACGACGCCCGCAGCCTGTTCGGCGCCGCGGTGGAGGTCGGCTGGGCTCCCGACGGCGAGTCCGGGTTCGTCTACACCCTGGACTGGTCGGACCGGCCGGTCGTGGCCTCCCGGCTGCACTGGGTGCTCACCGAGGCCATCGGCGCGGCGGCGGTGCTGGTCCGGCGCACCGGTGAGCCCGAGTACGAGCACTGGTACCGGACCTTCTGGGACGAGGCCGCCGTCCGCTTCCTCGACCGGGACCGGGGCAGCTGGGTGCACGAGCTGCCGGTCGGGGACGCGGACCCGGTCTGGTCGGGCAAGCCGGACGTCTACCACGCCTACCAGGCCACGCTCCTGCCGCAGCTGCCGCTGTCGCCGGTGCTCGCCGCCGCACTGCGGCAGTCCCTCGGCGATGGCTGACCGGTCAGCCGGCGAGCAGCCGGACCAGCCGCTCGACCTCGCGCGCGGTCGCCGTCCGGGCCGCGCCGAGGTACTTCCGAGGGTCGACCAGCGCGGGGTCGCCGGCGAGGGCCTCCCGGACCTGGGCGGTGAACGTGCCGTTCAGGTGGGTCGAGATGTTGATCTTCGTCATGCCGGCCGCGACGGCCTCGCGGAGGTGGTCGTCCGGCACGCCCGAGGAGCCGTGCAGCACCAGCGGCACGGGTACGGCGTCCCGGATGGCGCTGACCAGCGCGAGGTCGAGCTGCGCGGTCCGCGTGGTCATGGCGTGCGAGCTGCCGACCGCCACCGCGACCGCGTCGATGCCGGTGGCTGCCACGAACTCGGCGGCGTCCTCCGGCCGGGTCCGGACGCCCGGGGCGTGGACCCCGTCCTTGCCCCCGATCTCGCCGATCTCGGCCTCGACCGAGACGCCGAGGGCGTGCGCCCGCTCGACCACGCCGCGAGTGGCCGCGAGGTTCTCCTCGACGGCCAGCGTCGAGCCGTCGTACATCACCGAGGTGAAGCCCAGCGCCAGGGCCTGCGCCACGAGCTCGAGGTCGGTGGCGTGGTCCAGGTGCACCACCACCGGCACCGCGGCCGCGTCGGCGATCTCCAGCATCGCTCGGCCGATCGGCGCCAGCGAGCCGTGGTAGCGCACGGCGTTCTCGCTCACCTGGAGCACCGTGGCCCGGCCGGCGGCCTCGGCCCCGGCGACGATGGCCTCGGCGTGCTCGAGCTGGATGACGTTGAACGCCCCGAGCCCGCTGCCCGCCTGCTGCGCCGCGGTCAGGACGTCGGTCAGTGCTGCGCGTGCCACGGCGTGCTCCTCGGGTCGGCGGTCCTCCGGACACCGTCGCGAGTCGTGGGCGGCCCCGGACCGGCGGCGAAGGTAGCAGCAGCACAGCGCCGGCCCGCACACCGCAGCGCCCGCCGTACCAGGAGGACCCGTGCCCGCACCCCCCGCTGAGCCGACCGTCCACGTCGTCAGCCCGAACCCCGCGCAGGACCGCCTCCAGGTCGTGCCGCGGCTGGTGGTCGGCGGCGTCCACCGCGCCACCGAGGTCGTCAGCCGGCCCGGCGGCAAGGGCATGATCGTCGCCCGCGGGGTGGTGCGGCTCGGCGGCCGCGCGGCGCTGCACGGCTTCGTCGGCGGGTCCGTCGGCGCGCAGATCTCGGCCGGGTGCCGCGAGCTCGGCATCGTCGACCGGCACGTCCCGATCGCCGGGGAGACCCGGGTGACCACGGTGATCGTCGACCAGGCCTCGGGTGGGTCGACGGTCGTCAACGAACCCGGTCCGGAGGTGACCGCAGCCGACGTGGACGCCCTCGTCGACGGGCTGCTGGCCGCCGTGCAGCCCGGTGACCTGGTCGTGTGCACCGGCAGCCTGCCGCGCGGGGTCCCGGCGGACCTGTACGCCCGGTGCATGCGGGCGCTCCGCGGACGCGAGGTGGTGACCCTCGTCGACACCTCCGGGCCGGGCCTGGCGCCCGCGGTCCGGGCCGGTCCCGACGTGCTGAAGGTGAACGAGGATGAGCTCCGCGCCGACGGCGGTCTCGCCGACCCGGCGGAGGACGTCGACCTCCCGACCCTGATGGAGCGGGCGCTGCACGCCGGCGCCGCGGCGGTGGTCATCACCCGCGGGGCGGCGGGGCTGTCCTACCGGTCGGCCACCGAGGCGTGGGACGTGGCCAGCCCGTCGGTGCCGGTGGTCAACGCGACGGGCTCCGGGGACATGATGCTGGCCGGGTTCGCCACGGCCCTGGCGCGCGGGGACGACCGCGCGACGGCGTTGCGCACCGGCGCAGCGGCCGGCGCCGCGAACGCCGCCCGGCTGGAGCCGGACATCAGCGGCACCGCGGTGGACGAGCTCGTGGCCGGCGCTGTGGCCACCGCCGTCCCGGAGGTGCGCGCGTGACCGCCACCTTCCTCGGCATCGACGTGGGCACGACCCGCATCAAGGCGGTGCTGCTCGAGGCCGACGGCGGCACCGTCCTCGCCGCGGCCGCCGCGCCGACACCCCAGGGCGACGCCGGCGGGATTGCGGTCCACTCCCCCGGGGCGGTCCGCGACGTGGCCGTCTACGCCGCCCGCCGCGCCCTGGCCGACGCCGACCCGGAGGCGCGGGCCGCGCTCGGCGGCATCGGCGTGACGTCAGTGGGCGAGGAGGCCGTGCTGCTCGACGCCGCGGGCCGGCCGGTCGGCGACGTGCCCACCTGGTTCTCCGGCGTCGGGCACGCCCCGGCCCGGGAGCACGCCGCCGAGCTGGACCGCCGGGCACCGGTCACCGGCCTCCGGCACCCCGAGTACACGGTCCACACGCTCGCCTGGTGGGCGCACCACCGCCCCGCCCAGGCGCGGGCCGCCGTCACGCTCACCGACCTCGGCAGCTGGTTGCTGTCGTCCCTCGGCCCCGGCGACCTCGTGATGGACCACTCGCACGCGTCCCGGACCGGCCTGTTCGACGCGCCGACCCGGTCCTGGCGGGCCGAGGGGCTGGCCGTCGTCGGCACCGGCCACCTGGCCCTGCCCCGGCTGGTGCCCTCGGGGACCGTGATCGGGCAGCTGGGGGCGGAGGCGGCCGCGCAACTGGGCGTCGCGGCCGGGGTCCCGCTGGTCAGCGGCGGTCACGACCACTTCTGCGGTGCGCTCGCCGCCGGCGCCCGCTCCCCCGGCGACCTGTTCATCTCGGCGGGCACCTCCGAGGCGCACCTGCTGGTGACCGACTCCCTGGACCCCGTGGCGACGGCGGACAGCGAGGTCGGCTGCTTCGTCACCGACGGGCTGTTCTACCTGCACGCCGCGGTGCCCTCCGGCGGGCTCTACCTGACCTGGACGCGGCTGCTGGGGCTGGACCCCGCCGCGCCGCTGGACACCCTGCTCGACGGGGAGCCGGTGGGCAGCCGCGGCGTCCGCGGGACGATCAGGGACGACCGCCGGCTCGACCTCGCCGGCCTGCCCCTCGACGTCGCCCCGGCCACCCTGCTGCGCGCGCTCATGGAGGCCACCGCCGTGGCGTCCCGGGACCTCACCCGCGCGCTGAGCAGCACCGCCGGCCGGGAGGTCACCCAGCGCCTCGTGGCCGGCCGGCCCACCGAGTCGGTCACCTGGCGGGAGATCCGGACGGCGGTCGGCGACGGTGCCGCGGCGTTCGTCGACGCGGAGGAGGCCACCGCGCTCGGGGCGGCCCACCTGGCCGTGCGCGCGGTGACCGGCACCCTGCCGCCACCGGTCCCCCGCCGCCGTCCCGACCCCGAGCTGCCGCCGGACCGCCGGGACGAGTACCGGCGGGTGTTCGGCTGACGCCCGCGCCCGACCGGGGCTGCGCACGTCGGGCTCCGTCGTTAGGTTCGCCGGGACGGGCGGCACGCCGGGGTGCCGCCGAGGAGGGAGCAGCCGTGTTCGAGGACCTCGACGGCCGGGTCGCGGTGGTCACCGGGGGTGCTCGGGGCCTCGGTCTCACCATGGCCCGCGCGCTGGCCCGTTGCGGGGTGCGCCCGGCGTTGCTCGACGTCCTGCCGGAGGTCGGGGAGAGCGCGGCGGCTCTGCAGGCGGAGACCGGCAGCCCGTCGGTCGGCATCACCGCCGACGTCACCGACGAGCGGAGCGTCGCCGACGCCTTCGCCGAGGTGGAGCGGGCGCTCGGCAGCCCGACCATCGGGGTCAACGCAGCCGGCGTCACCGTCTGGGAGGACAGCATCGACGCGCCGCTGGCGTCCTGGCGGCGGGTCATCGACATCAACCTCACCGGCACGTTCCTGTGCTGCCAGGCGCTCGCCCGGGCCGCCCGCAACGCCGGTCAGCGAGCCGCGATCGTGAACGTCTCGTCGATGTCCGGCTCCGTCGTCAACGTCCCCCAGCACCAGGCGTCGTACAACACGTCCAAGGCCGGGGTCGACATGCTGACGAGGACGCTGGCCGTGGAGTGGGCCCCGCTGGGCATCCGGGTCAACGCGATCGCCCCCGGTTACATGCTCTCGGACATGACCCGGCAGTTCACCGACGCCAACCCCGACCTGGCCCGCCGGTGGACCGACATGATCCCCGCCGGGCGGATGGGCGAGCCCGCCGACCTCGAGGCGCTCGTCGTCCTGCTGTGCTCCGACCGGTCGTCGTACCTGGTGGGCCAGAGCATCGTCATCGACGGCGCCTACACGGCGGTCTGACCCGCGCCCTGCTGACCCCCGAGGAGCGTCATGACCACCGCACCAGCCGAGGAGCCGACCGGTCCGCGCGTGGCCCTGGTGACCGGGGCCAGCTCCGGCATCGGCCTGGCCATCGCCCGCTCGCTCTCGCAGGCGGGCGCGCACGTCGTCCTGACCGCCCGGTCGGCGGACCGCCTGGAGGCGGCCGCTGCCGGACTGCCGGGCCCGAGCGCCGTCCTCCCGGCCGACGTGAGCGAGCCCGGTGCGGGTGCTCGGATCGTCGAGGCCACCCTGGCCCGGCACGGCCGGCTCGACGTCCTCGTCGCGAACGCCGGGGTCTACCTGCAGGGTGACGTCTGGGAGAACGAGGCCGGCCAGCTCGAGCGGTTGATCAGCACGAACGTCACCGGGGTGCTGGGCGCGGTGCACGCGGCGCTGCCGGGGATGATCGCGCAGGGGGCCGGTGACGTCGTGGTGACCAGTTCGGTCTCCGGCCACCAGGCGATCCCGTGGGAGCCGGTCTACTCGGCGTCGAAGCACGCGCTGCAGGCGTTCGTGCACGGCGTCCGGCAGCAGCTGGTCGGCACCGGCGTGCGGATCATGTCGGTCGCCCCCGGGGTCGTGCTCAACGACCTGTGGGCGGTGGCCGACGAGGACCAGGTCGCCGACGGTGTCACCGCCGGCACCGGCATGCGCTCCGAGGACGTCGCGGACGCCGTCGAGTTCATGCTCAGCCGGCCCCGGCACGTCACGGTGCGCGACCTGGTGCTCCTGCCGACCAACCAGCCGATCTGACCGCACCGCCGTTCCGCCGAAGGCACGCCTTCGGCGGGACGGCGCAACCTCAGAGCAGCCGGTTGGTCCAGAGCAGCGAGGCCACGATGCCGAGGAAGGCGAACAGCAGCCCGCCGCGGACGAACCACGGGCTGATGTCGTGCGGCTCGCTGGTGTACCCGATCTGGCTGCCCAGGTCCTCGTACACCTGCTCCAGCTCCTTGGCGGTGGCCGCCTCGCTGTAGCTGCCGCCGGTGTCGTCGGCGATCTGCTCGAGCGTGGAACGGTCCACCGGCACCGGGACGGTCTCGCCGTTGAGGTCGAGGGTGCCGTAGTCGGTGCCGAACGCGATGGTCGACACCGGCACCTGCGCGGCGTTGGCCGCGTCGACCGCCTGGGTCGCCTCCCGGCCGACGGTGCTGTACCCGTCGGACAGCAGCACGATCCGGGCCGGGGGCAGCTCCTCCCCCGCCGAGTCCAGCGTCGACTGGAAGTTCGTGATCGCGGTCAGCGAGGTGAAGACGGCGTCCCCGATGGCGGTCGCCTCGGCCAGCTGCAGGTTGTCGATGGCGGTGCGCACCTCGTCCCGGTCGGTGGTCGGGGTGACCAGCGTGCTCGCCGTCCCGGCGAAGGACACCAGCCCGAGGTTGATCCGGGCGGGCAGCACCTCGACGAACTCCTTGGCCGCGACCTGCATCGCCGAGAACCGGTCCGGCTCGATGTCGGTGGCCTGCATGGACAGCGAGACGTCGACGGCCATGATCACCGTCGCCCGCTCCCGGGGCACCCGGATCTCGGTGCTCGGGGCGGCCAGCGACACCACCAGCACGCCCAGCCCGAGGCAGACCAGCCCGAACGCCACGTGCCGCCGCCAGCCGGCCCGCTTCGGCACCAGCGAGCCGAGCAGCGCCACGTTGGTGAACCGCGCCGCGTACCGGGCCCGGCGCAGCTGCAGCAGGACGTACAACCCGGCGAGCGCGACGACGGCGATCAGGGCCAGCAGCCACCAGGGCGACTGGAAGGTCATCGGGACGCTCCCCCGCTGCCGGCACGCCGGCGGTCGGCGACGAAACGGACCACGTCGGCCAGCCAGTCACGGTCGGTCTGCAGCCGCAGGTGCCCGGCGCCGGCCCGGCGCAGCGACGCGGCGATCTCCTGACGCTGTGCGGCCGCGCCCTCGGCGAACCGGCGACGGACGTCGGCGTTCCCGGTGGGCACCTCCAGCGTCTGCCCGGACTCCGGGTCCACGACGGTCAGCAGCCCGACGTCGGCCAGCTCCAGCTCCCGCGGGTCGACCACCTCGATCGCCAGCAGGTCCTGCCGGGTGGACAGGCCGCGCAGCGGGCGCTCCCAGTCCGCGTCGCCGAGGAAGTCGGAGATCACCACGACCAGTCCGCGGCGCCGCGGCGGCCGGCGCAACGACTCCAGGGCGGCGGCCAGGTCGCCGCGGCGGCCGCCCGCGGCCCGGGGGGTGGCGACGACCTCGCGCAGCAACCGGTCGGCGGCCAGCCGCCCCGCCGTCGCCGGGTAGCGGTCCACCCGCTCGCCGGTGGTGACGACGGCGCCCAGCCGGTTGCCGCCCCGCACGGTGAGGTGGCTGACGGCGGCGAGCCCGGCGATCGCCAGGTCACGCTTCTCGCAGTTCGCGGTGCCGAAGTCCAGGCTCGCCGACAGGTCCAGCACCGCCCAGGTCTCCAGCTCCCGGTCGGCGATGGTCTCCCGCACGTGCGGCACCTGGGTGCGTGCGGTCACCGGCCAGTCCATCCGCCGGACGTCGTCGCCCGGGTGGTAGCTGCGGGCGTCGCCGGCCTCGCTGCCCGAGCCCGGCACCAGCCCCAGGTGGTCGCCCTGCAGCAGCCCGTCCAGCCGCCGACGGACGGTGAGCTCCAGCCGGCGCAGCAGCACCTCCGCCGAGCTGCCCGCGCCGAAGTGCGGGGGCGCGCCGTCCTCGGCCGGGCGGTCCGGCGTCCACCCGTCCGGCTGCTCCTCGGGTCCGGTCACACCGGGTGCGGCCCGGAGCCGCCGTCCGGGCGCTCCGCGTGCGAGGCCACGGTCGACCCGGTGCCCGGCTGCCCGGCGGGCGGACCGTACGGGTTCGGCTGGCCGAACGGGGGCTGGCCCTGCGGCTGGCCGGGCTGCGGACCGAAGGGCCCGTAGTGACCCTGCGGCTGACCGGTGGGTGCGCCGAACGGCCCGCCGCCGAAGCCGGGGACCACCGGACCGCCCGGGCTGCCGGGGCCGAAGCCACCGGACCGCTGGCGCGGGGTGACCTGCGGCAGCGGGACGCTCTCCACGACCCGGCGCACGATGTGGTCGGCCGGCACCCCGTCGGCCAGCGCGTCGTAGCTGAGCACCAGCCGGTGCCGCAGCACGTCGGCGGTGATGTCCAGGACGTCCTGCGGCAGCACGTAGTCACGGCCGCGGATGAGGGCCAGCGCGCGGCCGGCCGCGATCAGGCCGAGCGAGGCACGCGGGCTCGCGCCGTAGGCGACCCAGCCGGCGACGTCGGTCATGCCGTGCTCGCGCGGGGTCCGGGTGGCCACCACCAACCGGACGACGTAGTCGACGAGCGCGTGGTGGACGAAGACCTCCGAGGCCGTGCGCTGCAACCGGCGGACGTCGTCCGGGCCGAGCACCGTCTGCGCCTCCGGGGGCGTGGAGCCCATCCGGTAGATGATCTCCCGCTCCTCCTCGGGTGAGGGGTAGTCCACCAGGATCTTGAGCAGGAAGCGGTCGCGCTGGGCCTCGGGCAGCGGGTAGACGCCCTCGTTCTCGATCGGGTTCTGGGTGGCCAGCACGAGGAACGGGTCGGGCAGCGGGTGGGTGACCCCGCCGATGGAGACCTGGCGCTCGGCCATGACCTCCAGCAGGGCGGACTGCACCTTCGCCGGGGCCCGGTTGATCTCGTCGGCGAGCACGAAGTTGGCGAACACCGGGCCGAGCTCGGTGTCGAAGGCGTCCTGCCCGGCCTTGTAGATCCGGGTGCCGATGATGTCGGCGGGCACCAGGTCCGGGGTGAACTGCAGCCGGGCGAAGTCACCGCCGACGACCTTGGCCAGCGTCCCGACCGCGAGGGTCTTCGCGACGCCGGGCACACCCTCCAGGAGCACGTGCCCGCGGGCGAGCAGGCCGACCAGCATCCGCTCCACGAGCCGGTCCTGACCGACGATCACCCGCTTGATCTCGAACAACGCGCGCTCCAGGCGGGCGGCGTCGACCGACGGCGGGGTGGGCTGATCGGGGACGGGCGGGCTGCTGGCAGCGGTCACACCGACCAGTGTCCTACACCCGGCTGTGCCGGCGGCCGACGTGCGGCGAAGGAGAAATGTCGACCTCCGTCCCCAGCGGTGCGTGGGAACCTGCCCACGGCATCCCGTGGCTGCTAGCCTCATCCCGCGTCGGGCAGCTCCCCCCGTGGCTGCCCGACGCCTACTCCTCCCGGTGACGCTCACCGGGATCCCAGCCCACTGTCAGCCGGTGGGGCGCACGGCACCGAAGTAGTCGTTGCCGTACCACATGTTGCTGATCTTGACGACGTCGCCGCTCTGCGGAGCCTGCACGACCTTGCCGCCGCCCAGGTAGAGGGCCACGTGGTAGATCGAGGTGTAGGAGCTGCCGGTCCCCCAGAACACCAGGTCACCGGCCTGCAGGTCGGCCCGGGCGACCGTGTTGCTGCGGAAGCGGTACCACTGGTCCCGGCTGGTGCCGCCGATCTGGACGCCGGCCCGGGCATAGGCGTACTGGGTCAGGCCCGAGCAGTCGAAGCCCCAGATCGCGGTGTCCGGCGGGATGCCGTAGCTGGGACCGCTGCTGCCGCCGCCACCCCACGAGTAGGGCAGGCCCAGCTGGGTCTTGGCCGCTGCGATCGCGGTCTGCACCACCGAGCCCGAGGGGGCGCCGGCCGTCGTGTCCTGCACCGGCGTCGGCTTCGACGAGCTGCTGGAGCCGGACGACCCGGAGCCCGAGGACGAGCCCGCGGACGAACCCGAGGACGAACCCGCGGACGAGCCGGACGACGAACCCGCGGACGACGAAGCCGCCGACGCGCTGGACGGGCGGGACGCCGGGGTAGAGGCGCTCGCCGACGCGCTCGGGCGGCTCGCCGTGGCCGCCGCCGCTGCCGCGGCTGCGGCCGCCTGCTGCTGGGCGTAGGTCTCGGCCGCGCTGCGCTGGTCCTCGAGGCTGTCGAGGGTCTGCTGCGCGCTGGCCAGCTGGTCCTCGACGGCGTCCTGCTGCTCGGCGAGCGCCGCCTCCTGGCCGCGGGCGGCGATCTCCTGGTCCTGCGCGGTCGCCAGCAGGCTGGCGGCCTCGGCCTTGAGCGTGTCGGCCTGGGTGACGCTCTGCTTCGCGGCCTCGTCGGCCGCGGTGGCCTGCACCTCCAGCACGGTGAGCTGGTGGACGACATCGACCCGCTGCTCCCCCACGGCGTCGAGCAGTGCCGCGCGCTCGATCAGCTCGGCCGGCCCGCCCGAGGTCATCAGCGCCAGGGCGCCGGACGAGGTGCTGCCCTGCTTGTAGCTGTCCCGGGCGAAGCGGGCGACCTCGTCGCGGCCGCCCTGGAGGTCGGCGTCGGCCTGGGCCGCGGCGGCGGCAGCGGTGTCCGCCGCGGCGCGCGCCTCGTCGTAGGCGGACTGCTTTTCCTCGTAGTCCTGCAACGCGATGTTCGCCGCGGCGGAGGCGTCAGCGGCGGCGTCCTGCGCGGCGGCGAGCGCAGCGGTGATCTGCCCGACCTCGGCGGCCGCGGCCTGCCGGGCCTGCTCGGCGGCGCTCAGGTCGGCGTCGCTGGGGTTGACCGGCACCGCCAGGGCCGTGCCCGGCGCGATGCCCAGCCCGGTGGCGACGACGGCGGCGACGCCGACCAGGCGCGTCGTCCACCGCACCCCCGCCCGTCGTCCGTTGGTGCTCGTGGTGGTGCTCGTGGTGGTGCCACCCTGCGTGTCCACTGTTACCCGACTCCTCCGCTGCCGGCGCCGCAGTGCTCAGCGACGCCGGTCTCGACCAGTCCCGGCACACCCGTCGGGGTGCGCTCTCGCGGGGACATCGACTGCTTCGGGTGGACGGCACAGGGCCGTCGGGCAGATCTCCCCCGTCAGGGGGAGGTCCGTCGGATGTGCTGGTGACGCGCCGGGATGGCCCCTCCAGGGGCCTCCGTCAGTTCACCTGGCGGTCCTCGTCGGACCAGAACGCCTGCCTGAGCTTGAACTTCTGGATCTTGCCGGTGGCGGTGCGCGGGATGGCCTCGCGGAACTCGACCCGCTTCGGCGCCTTGTACCCGGCGATCCGTTCCCGGGTGTGGGCGATGAGCTCGGCCTCGGTCACCGTCTGCCCCTCGGCGAGGACGACCAGTGCGGTCACCATCTCGCCCCACTTCTCGTCGGGGACCCCGATGACGGCGACCTCGGCGACGGCGGGGTGGCTGAAGACGGCGTCCTCCACCTCGATCGAGGAGACGTTCTCCCCGCCGGTGATGATCACGTCCTTCTTCCGGTCGGAGATGGTGAGGTAGCCGCCGTCGTCGATCGACCCGCCGTCCCCGGTGTGGAACCAGCCGCCCTCCAGGGCCTCGGCGGAGGCCTGCGGGTTCTCCCAGTAGCCGGCCAGCACCGTGTTGCCCTGGGCGAGCACCTCACCGCTGCCGCTGACCGCGAGCCGGGTCCCGAGCGCCGGCACCCCGGCGCGGGACAGCGCCTTCGCGCGGTCCATCGGGGTCAGGTCGTCGAACTCGGCCCGAGGGCGGTTGACCGTCAGCAGCGGCGCGGTCTCGGTGAGCCCGTAGATCTGGTTGAACTCCCAGCCGAGCTCCTCCTCGACCCGGGCGATCGTGCGCGAGGGCGGCGCGGCACCGGCCACCACGATGCGCACCTGACCCCGGCCGGGCACCTCGCCCTCCCAGTCGGCGGCGGCGTCCAGGACCGCGTTCCACACCGCCGGGGCACCGGACATCAGCGTGACCCCGTGCCGCTCCACCCGGCGCAGGATCTCCGCGCCGTCGACCTTGCGCAGCACGATCTGCTGCGCACCCAGGCCCGCGGTGGTGTAGGGCATCCCCCAGCCGTTGCAGTGGAACATCGGCAGGGTGTGCAGGTAGACGTCGCGGTCGCTGACCTGCATGTGCATGCCGAAGGTGACGGCGTTCACCCACTCGTTGCGGTGGGTCATCTGCACGCCCTTGGGCCGCGCCGTCGTCCCGCTGGTGTAGTTGATCGTCGCGGTGGCGTCCTCGTCCGGCTCGGTCCACGGCCGCGGCTCGGCGTCGTACCGGAGCAGGCCCGACTCGTACTCCTCGCCGAGCAGGAAGCGGTGCTTCACGTCGATGCCCGCGAGCTGCCCCTCGATCTCGGGGTCGGCCAGCAGCACGCTGGACCCGCTGTGCTCGACGATGTAGGAGAACTCGGCCGGGGACAGCCGGAAGTTCACCGGGACGAGCACCCGGCCGAACGACGGGACGGCGTACAGCAGCTCGAGCAGCCGGGCGGAGTTGTGGCTGACCACGGCCACCCGCTCCCCCTCCCCGACGCCCAGCGCGTCGAGCCCGGCGGCGATCGCGCGGCCGCGGCGGGCCACCTCGCGGTAGGTCAGCTCGCCCAGCGGACTGGCCGGCTGGGTGGGCTCGTCGACGATGCCGATCCGGTCGCCGTAGACGAGCTCCGCCCGGTCGAGGAAGTCGCGGGTGGTCAAGGGCACGCGCATGCCGGCTCCTGCTGCGTCGGCCGGCGTCGGCGCCGGCGGCGGAACGTGGTCGACCTCACGCTAACGGCCGCGGCCCGTGACGACGAGGCCCTCAGCGCGCGGCGGCGAGCAACACGGGGAGCGCCGTGCCGATCGGCTCGCGGACGACGAGGTCGGCGAGCCCGTCGTACGGGGTCGGCTCGGCGTTGACGATCACCACCCGCGCGCCGGACGCAGCCGCGACGTCGACCAGACCGGCGGCGGGGTGGACGCCCAGCGAGGTGCCGACGGCCAGGAACACGTCGCAGTCGGCGGCGGCCCGGGCGGCGGCGTCGACCACCTCGGCGTCCAGGGCCTCGCCGAAGTAGACGGTCGCCGTCTTCAGCACCCCGCCGCACACCGGGCAGGCCGGGTCCGGGTCCCCGGCGTCCACCCGGGCCAGCACGTCCCCGATGGGCAGCCGGTGCCCGCACCGCGTGCAGACCACCTGGTGCACGGTGCCGTGCAGCTCCAGCACCCCGGTGGACCCGGCCGCCTGGTGCAGGCCGTCGATGTTCTGGGTGAGCAGCGCCCGCAACCGCCCCTGGCGCTCCAGGTCCGCGAGCGCCGCGTGCCCGGGGTTCGGGCGCACGTCGGCGGTGGCGAGGTCGCGGCGCAGCAGCCAGGAGCGCCGGCGGATCTCCGGGTCGCGGAGGTACCAGGACAGCGTCACCAGCTTCTCGGCCTCGGGGTCCCGGGTCCAGACGCCCTGGGGTCCGCGGTAGTCCGGGATGCCGCTGTCGGTGGAGATCCCGGCACCGGTGAGCACGCAGATCCGCCACGCCTCGCGCAGCCAACCGGGGGCCTCCACGGCCCCAGGCTAGGAGGCGGCGACCGCGGTCCGCGACCGGCGCGTGTACAGCGGGGCCAGCCGGGGCACCAGTGCCCACACCAGCCCGGCGTAGAGCGCACCGAGCAGCGTGTCGACGACGTAGTGCTCGCCGGACCAGACCAGCACCACCGGCATCAGGAGGGCGTAGGTCACCAGCGCGGCCCGCTGCCAGAGGTGCCGGGCCAGCGGCAGCAGCACCAGGCAGGTGAGGACGGCGAAGGCGGTGTGCAGCGAGGGCACCGCAGCGACCGCGTTCACCTGCCCCTGGCTCGAGTGCAGCACCGCGCCGGCCTTCGGCAGCCCGAGCACCGCCCAGCCGGAACTGCTGATCCGGTCGACGTGGTCGATGACGCCGTCCTTCGCGGCCAGCCACGGCGGCGCGGCCGGGTACAGAACGTAGGTGAGCAGCCCGGCCGCCGACAGCGCCAGCACCAGCCGGACGTAGCCGGTCCAGCGGGCCCGGTCGCGCAGCCACAGCACGGCCAGCACGACCGGCGTCACCACGAAGTGGCTGGCGTAGACCAGCGAGGCCACCGCCGCCCACCACGCGGCGCCCCAGTGCTGCTGCAGCCACACGGTGGGCAGCACGCCGTCGCCCAGCCAGCGGTCCACGGCTGCGGGCTCGGTGACGTGGACAGGTATCCCGAGGCCGTCGGCCATGCCGCGGCTGAGGTCGTACAGCAGCAGCAGCGCCATGAGCGGCACCCAGTCGACCAGCAGGCGCCCGAGCGCCGCCCAGCCGCGGCCGACCGACTGCGCCGCCAGCACGGCGAGCACCCAGCCCAGCAGCACCACCCGGTCGGTGGGCAGGCCGGCGGACAGGCACCGGGCGAGGAACACCGCGACCAGCCCGGCGGTCAGCAGGCGGCGCACCCCGCGGTGCCGCTCGGCCGCCCCGGCGGGCGAGGCCACCACCGGAGGCGTCGCCGGGCCGGCCGCGGTCGTCATGGGGTCGGACGCTAGGCGACGTCGTCCCCGGACGGGAGCCGTCCCCGCACGGCACGCCGCCCCACCGCCGCGGCCGGGACGCCGGTGACGGACGGGGCCCGCTCCCGGGCACGACGGGTGACCTCGGTCACCCGCAGCGCAGGAAAGGGTTGCCTTGGTCCGCGCACCGAGCGGGAGGCTGGGATGATCCGGGGTGCACATGGAGGCGCATGACGCGCGCAGGACCAGCGAGGGTGAGGCGCAAGCAGTGGCAGCCAGCAAGGACAGCTTCGGGTCCCGGACGACGCTCGACGTCGACGGGACCGAGTACGACATCTTCCGGCTCGACGCGGTGGAGGGCAGCGAGAAGCTCCCCTTCAGCCTGAAGGTCCTGCTGGAGAACCTCCTCCGCACCGAGGACGGCGCCAACATCACCGCGGACCACATCCGCGCGCTGGCGAGCTGGGACCCCTCCGCGGAGCCGGACCAGGAGATCCAGTTCACCCCGGCCCGGGTGGTCATGCAGGACTTCACCGGCGTCCCGTGCATCGTCGACCTCGCCACCATGCGCGAGGCGATGGCCGAGATCGGCGGGGACCCCAACAAGATCAACCCGCTCGCGCCGGCGGAGATGGTGATCGACCACTCCGTCATCGCCGACGTCTTCGGCACGCCGGACTCCTTCGAGCGCAACGTCGACATCGAGTTCCAGCGCAACGGTGAGCGGTACCAGTTCCTCCGCTGGGGCCAGGGCGCGTTCGACGACTTCACGGTCGTCCCCCCGGGCATGGGCATCGTGCACCAGGTCAACATCGAGCACCTGGCCCGCGTGGTGTTCCCGCGGAAGGAGGGGGACCGCACGCTGGCCTACCCCGACACCTGCGTGGGCACCGACTCGCACACCACGATGGTCAACGGCCTGGGCGTGCTGGGCTGGGGCGTCGGCGGCATCGAGGCCGAGGCCGCACTGCTCGGCCAGCCGGTGTCGATGCTCATCCCCCGCGTGGTCGGCTTCAAGCTGAGCGGCGAGCTGCCGGACGGCGCCACTGCCACCGACCTGGTGCTCACGATCACCGAGATGCTGCGCCAGCACGGCGTGGTCGGGAAGTTCGTCGAGTTCTACGGCGCCGGCGTCTCCGCCGTCCCGCTGGCCAACCGGGCCACGATCGGCAACATGAGCCCGGAGTTCGGCTCCACCGCCGCGATGTTCCCGATCGACGGCGAGACGATCGAGTACCTGCGGCTGACCGGCCGGAGCGCCGAGCAGATCGCCCTGGTCGAGGCCTACGCCAAGACCCAGGGCCTGTGGCACGACGACGACCGAGAGCCGGCCTTCTCCGAGTACCTGGAGCTGGACCTCGCCACCGTCGTCCCCTCCATCGCGGGCCCGAAGCGCCCGCAGGACCGCGTCTCGCTGTCCGAGGCCAAGGAGGCGTTCCGCGAGGCGCTGCCGACCTACGCCCAGGTCGACGAGGTCACCCACGACCCCGACGTCGCCCCGGAGGCCGCGTCCAACGTCGACGAGTCGGTCGAGGAGACCTTCCCGGCCTCGGACCCGGCCAGCCCGTTCGCGCACGGCAACGGTGAGGCCGGCAAGCCGCACACCGCCGTCAGCGGCTCCGACCCGGGCCGCACGTCCAAGCGCACCCCCGTGGTGATGGAGGACGGCACCGAGACCTTCGTCGACCACGGGCACGTGGTGATCGCCGCGATCACGTCGTGCACCAACACGTCCAACCCGCAGGTCATGATCGGTGCCGCGCTGCTGGCCAAGAAGGCCGTCGAGCGGGGCCTGACCACCAAGCCGTGGGTGAAGACGACGCTGGCGCCCGGCTCCAAGGTCGTCACCGACTACTACGAGAAGGCGGAGCTCACCCCGTACCTCGAGAAGCTCGGCTTCTACCTGGTCGGCTACGGCTGCACGACCTGCATCGGCAACTCGGGCCCGCTGCCGGAGCCGGTCAGCAAGGCCGTGAACGAGGCCGACCTCGCCGTCGTCTCGGTGCTCTCGGGCAACCGCAACTTCGAGGGCCGGATCAACCCCGACGTCAAGATGAACTACCTGGCGTCCCCGCCGCTGGTCATCGCCTACGCGCTCGCCGGCTCGATGGACGT
Source organism: Modestobacter excelsi (assembly GCF_005930495.1). GTDB lineage: Bacteria > Actinomycetota > Actinomycetes > Mycobacteriales > Geodermatophilaceae > Modestobacter > Modestobacter excelsi. Next base: position 62,714 of record NZ_SJEX01000011.1, read on the forward strand.
CGACATCACCACCGAGCCGCTGGGCCAGGACACCGACGGCAACGACGTCCACCTGAGGGACATCTGGCCGTCGCCGCAGGAGGTGCAGCGGACAATCGACCAGGCCGTCTCGGCGGAGCAGTTCGGCCGCAGCTACGAGGACGTCTTCGCGGGCACCGAGCAGTGGCAGAACCTGCCCACGCCGTCCGGTGACACCTTCGCCTGGGACGCCGAGAGCACCTACGTCCGGAAGCCCCCGTACTTCGAGGGCATGCCGGCCGAGCCGACCCCGGTCCAGGACATCTCCGGCGCCCGGACGCTCGCCGTCCTCGGCGACTCGGTCACGACGGACCACATCTCGCCGGCCGGGTCGATCAAGGCCGACTCGCCCGCCGGGAAGTACCTGCAGGAGCACGGCATCGAGCGCCGTGACTTCAACTCCTACGGGTCCCGCCGCGGGAACCACGAGGTGATGATCCGTGGCACGTTCGCGAACATCCGGCTGCGCAACCTGCTGGTCCCCGGCACCGAGGGTGGCGTCACCAAGAACCACCTGACCGGTGAGACGACGTCGATCTACGAGGCCTCGCGGGCCTACATCGACGCCGGCATCCCGCTGGTCGTGCTGGCCGGCAAGGAGTACGGCTCCGGCTCGTCACGTGACTGGGCGGCCAAGGGGACGGCGCTGCTCGGCGTCAAGGCGGTCATCGCCGAGAGCTACGAGCGCATCCACCGGTCGAACCTGATCGGCATGGGCGTCCTCCCGCTCCAGTACCCGGAGGGCCAGGACCGGGAGTCCCTCGGCCTGACCGGCGAGGAGACCTTCGAGATCACCGGGGTGACCGCGCTGAACGACGGCTCGATCCCGCGCACCGTGAAGGTCAGGGCCGGTGACGTGGAGTTCGACGCCCGCGTCCGGATCGACACCCCCGGCGAGGCGAACTACTACCGCAACGGCGGGATCATGCAGTACGTGCTGCGCTCGCTGCGCGGTTCCGTCCCGGCCTGATCACCGGTCGAGAACTGGACAGCTGATGGACCTGGGCCTGGGTGGCCGCGGACTCCTGCTCACCGGCGCGAGCCGGGGGCTGGGGTTCGCGACCGCCCGGGCCCTCGTCGACGACGGCGCCCGGGTGCTGCTCAGCGCCCGGTCCGCCGACGCCGTCGACGCGGCCGCCGCGGCGCTGGGCGGTGCCCCGGCGGCGACCGGCCTGGCCGCCGACCTCGCCGACGCCCGGGCCGCCGAGGAGCTCGTCGGTGCCGCGGTCGACCGGCTCGGCCGGATCGACGGCGCGCTGGTCTCGGTCGGCGGCCCGACGCCGGGCGGCGTGCTCGACGTCCCCGAGGAGGCCTGGCGGGCGGGCGTGGACAGCGTCCTGCTCGGCCCGCTGCGGCTGGTCAGGGCACTGGTCCCGCACCTGCACGACGGGGCGGCGATCGGACTGGTCCTCTCCACCTCCGTGCGCCAGCCCATCGGTTCCCTGGCCATCTCCAACGGGCTGCGGCCGGGGCTGGCGATGACCGCCAAGGCGCTGGCCGACGAGCTGGGCCCTCGGGGCATCCGGGTGTTCGGCCTGCTGCCCGGCACGATCGCCACCGACCGGGTCACCGAGGTCGAGGCGGCCTCCGGCGACGCGGCGGCGATGCGCGCCCGCACCGAGGCGGGCATCCCGCTGCGCCGGGTCGGCCGGCCGGAGGAATTCGGGCGGGTGGCGGCGTTCGCGCTCTCCCCCGCCGCCTCCTACGTGACCGGCACGATGCTCACCGTCGACGGCGGCGTCACCCGGGCGCTCTGATGGACTCCCCGGTGCTCGTCGCCTGCGCGCACGGCACCCGCAACCCGACCGGACGGCGGCTGATCGGCGAGCTGGCGCTGGCCGCCCGGGCGCTGCGGCCCGGGCTGCGGACCACGGCCGCGTTCGTCGACGTCCAGCCACCCACCGTGGTCGACGTCGTCCGCGACCTGGCCGCAGCGGGCACGCCGGCCGTCGTCGTCCCGCTGCTGCTCTCCGGCGGGTACCACGTGCACGTCGACATCGCCGGGGCGGTCGCCGACCACCCGACCGCCGTCGCCGCCCGCCCGCTCGGGCCGGACCAGCGGCTGGTCGCCGTCCTCACCGACCGGCTGGTCACCGCCGGTGCCGACCCCCTCGACCGGACGACCGCGGTCGTCCTCGCCGCCGCCGGGTCCAGCGACCCGCGCTCGGTGGCCGACGTCGAGGGCACCGCCGGCCTGCTGCAGCGGGACTGGGCCGGCCCGGTGACCACCGGCTACGGCTCGGCCGCCCAGCCGACGGTGGCCGACGCCGTCAGCGCGGCCCGGCGGGCGGGTGCCCAGCGGGTCGTGGTCGCGGCCTACCTGCTGGCGCCTGGGCACTTCCACGCCAAGCTGCAGGGCGCCGGCGCCGACGTCGCCACCGCGCCGCTGCTGCCCGACGAGCGGATCGCGGCGGTCCTGCTCGACCGTTACGACGCGGTCCTCGGCACGACGGTGGACGCCGCGTCGTGACCTGTCGGGGTCGGTCACCGGACCGGCGTCCGGGTGAGCGAGGAGCAGCGGGTGCGCAGTGTCGCCGCGGGTTGCGGGGTGGCCGTCCAGGCCTGCTCCACCGCAGGCCGGACCCGCGTCCGGCGCCCCTGACCCCTCGAACTGGATCCACGCCCCGCCCTCCGGCGCGGACGTGCAACCGGGTCATGCGCGGACGCGGCCTCGGCCCGTCCCCTCCCGCCGGCCACGGCGGCGCCTTCGCGCGCGCGGCCGGCGGTCCCCGCTGACCTGAGAGCTGGACCCCTGATGATCCCCCTGACCGAGAATCAGATCCGCGCGTCGTTCGTGAACGCCACCCGCCGCGAGGTCGCCTCGGCGACCGTGCCCGACCTGGCCGAGCTGGCCTGGGACCGGCTGGACCACCTGGGCTGGCAGGACCGCAAGGCCCCGTTGTCCGCCTACGTCGTCCTCGAGCTGGACGGCGCCCCAGCCGGCGTCCTGCTGCGCGCCAGCGCGGCCCCCACCAGCGGGCGACGCCGCAAGGCCCTGTGCTCCTGGTGCCGTGACCTCGCCTCGGTGAGCGCCATGCTGTACGTGGCCCGCCGTGGCGGCGCGTCCGGCCGGGCGGGCAACACGATCGGCACCCTCGTCTGCGAGGACTTCTCCTGCTCGCGGAACACCCGGCGGCCGCCGACCAGCTCGGAGGGCGGGGACGGCATCGAGGCGATCGCCGACCAGGTGGTCACCGAGCGGATCGCCGGGCTGCGCGAGCGGTCCACCCAGTTCGTCCGGGACGTGACCGCGACCGTCTGACGTCGCACCCGTTCCCCACTTACCGCGCGGGGAGTGGGGAACGGGGTCACGGCCCGGTGGCGACCGGGCGGGTGGGGTCGGCGGACCACTGGGACCACGAGCCGGGCCACAGCGCCGCCTCGATGCCCGCCTCGGCCAGCGCGGCCACCTCGTGCGCGGCCGTGATCCCGGAGCCGCAGTAGACGCCGACCGTCGTCCCCGGCTGCACGCCCAGCGCGGCGAAGCGCTCGCTGAGTACAGCTGCTGTACGAAACCGGCCGTCCTCGGCGAGGTTGCCCGTCGTCGGGGCGCTCACCGCACCGGGCACGTGCCCCGCCCGCGGGTCCACCGGCTCGACCTCGCCGCGGTACCGCTCCGCCGCCCGGGCGTCGAGGAGCACGCCGCCGCTCGGGGGCAGGGCGGCGGCCTCCTCGGCGGTGAGCACGGGCATGCCCCCGCCGGAGAGCGTCACGTCGCCGGGCTCGGGCACGACCGCGCCGGTGTCCAGCCGCCCACCCGCGGCGGCCCAGGCGGCCAGTCCGCCGTCCAGGATCGTGACGTCGGCGAGGCCGCCCCACCGCAGCAGCCACCAGGCCCGGGCGGCGGCGAGCCCGCCGGTCGCGTCATGCACCACGACCCGCGAGTCGTCGCGGACACCCCAGCGCCGGGCCGATGACTGCAGTGCCTGTAGCGAGGGCAGCGGATGGCGCCCCGCGGCGGCCGACGGCGGCGCGGCCAGCTCGGTCTCCAGGTCGACGAACACCGCCCCGGGCAGGTGACCGGCCAGGTGCTGCTCACGGCCGTGCGGGTCCCCCAGCGCCCAGCGGACGTCGAGCAGGACCACGCCCGCGGGGTCGGCCAGCAGCTGCCCGGCGGTCGTCAGGACCGTCAACGGGCGGCCTCGAGCTCCGCGGTCAGCGCGGCCAGGGCGTCGGCGCGGCCGCCGTAGCGGGCCGGGGTGCTCTGCAGGACGGCGATCCGCCAGCGACCCGCGTCCTCGACCGCGGTGAGCGCGTGCACGGTGTGCAGCGACGGGTCCAGCGCGTCGGCGCCGGGCGGGACCATGCCGGCGACCGCGTGCAGGACGGCCACGTTCTCGGTCAGCCGGCGCACCGACCGCACGACACCGACGAAGGTGGGGATGGAGCGCTCGGCGAAGATCCGGCGCATGTCGGCGGCGATCGTCAGCCGGCCGCTGCGCAGCGTGCCGTCGAGGTCGATCATCTCACCGTCGTCGGCGAAGACGGAGGACACGGAGACCCCGCTGCGCTGGTTCCAGCCAGCGAGGAAGCGCGCGTACAGCGCCCGGATCTGGGTGTCCTGCGGATGGCCTGCGCTCAACGACTGCTCCTGCGGGTGGTGCGGGTGGGACAGCTGGGTCAGGCGCAACGCTAGTGCGCAGGCCCGGGCGACGGCCGCCCCCGCGCCGTAGCCGCGCGGACTGGTCCGTTCATCGTCGTCGGCGGCAGCGGAGCGTGACCACGAGCAACCCCGCGGTCACCAGAACCGGTCCGCCGGTAGCCCACCCGGCGAGGAGTGCCCCGGGTGGCTCCCCCGTCCCCCAGGTGCTGAGCACCGGCCCGGCGGGTGGCAGCCAGGGCAGCCGGGCACTGGCCAGCGACGCCGCCACGACGACCAGTGCCTGCACGCCGCGGGTGACGTGCCCGGCGTGCAGCGCGAGTGCGAGAGCGCCACCGACGCAGCCGCAGAGCAGGTGCAGCACCGCGCCGAGCAGCCGGGCGCTGACCGGGGCCGGGTGCGGGTCCGCGACCACGTTGGCGACCACCCCGGCGGCCGTGGCGGCGACCAGCCACAGCAGGGCGGGTACCGCGTCGGCGACGAGCGTCCGCACCGGCCCGTCGGCCGCCACGAGCACCTGGCGGAGGTCGGCGCTGGTGGCGGCCAGGTGCGCCGCGGTCGCCCACGCGGACGCCGGCAGCAGGAGGGCGGCGGTGGCAGCCAGGGCCGGCAGCGGTGGTCCGGCGTCCGCGGCGTAGACGGCGGCGAGCACGACCAACCAGGCGGACGACGCCGCGAGCACGCTGCGACTGGACGCCGCGGTGGCCACCCCGAGCCGGGCGGCCCGGCCCAGCGGGATGGCGGGCCGGCTCACCGGAGCGGGCTCACCGAGTGCACCGCCCACCCGGCCTGCAGCGCGGCGAGCAGCAGTGCGTCGCGCTCGGCAGGCGGGACGGTGAGGGTCAGCCGCCCACCGGAGGCAGGCGCACCGCGGAACGTGCCGGTCCCGGAGAGGACCACCTCGACCAGGTCCGGGGCGGTCGCACCACCGAGGTCGAGCACGTCCCCGCCGGCCAGCGGCAGCGGCTCGTGCTCGGCGAGGACGACCGCGTCGCCCGCGGCCAGCCGGTCGGACAGCCGGTCCGCCAGGCGGTGGTCGGCGGCGGCGTCCAGCCCGGCGGCCGGCTCGTCCAGGACGACGATCGGGCACGGCAGCCCGAGCACCGCCTCGAGCAGCACCCGCCGCTGCCAGCCACGGCTGAGCTCGTCGGCCCGCGCGTCGGGGACCCCGTCCGCGGCCGCGCCGCCGACGAGGGAGACCAGCCGGCGCGCGCCGACCGCCGGCAGGTCACCGGTCTGCTGCGGCAGGTGGGCGACCGGCCCGGCGCGGTGGACCCGGCCGCGGCGGGGCGCCACCGCACCGGCCAGCACCCGCAGCAGCGTCGACTTGCCGGCCCCGTTGCCGCCCCGGACCCGGAGCAGCTGGCCCGGGGCCACGTCGAGCGTCAGCCCGTCGAACAGCCACCTGCCCCGGCCGTAGCGGAAGCCGAGGTCCCGCGCCGAGAGGACGGGGACGGCGGGCACCGGACGACCGTAGTGGCCCGGTGCGCGCCCGCCGGTCAGCCCGTGCCGGTCAGAAGGCCGCCTGGCTCTCGGCGACGTAGCCGCCGGACCGCTCCGTGATGTGCCAGACCCGGACGTCCTTGCCACCGACGGAGTCCTTCTCGTGGAAGCGCACCAGCTCGCCGTGGGTGATCCCGTGGCCGCGGATCACCAGCGGCTCCCCACCGCTGTCGATGCTGAACTCGGCATCGCCCAGGAACGCGTCCAACGACGAGTCGACCCCGGCCGCGGGCGCCACGACCAGGTAGGGCTTGCCGGACGCGATCGACTGCCTGTGCTGAGTGGTCATCTGAACCCCTGTCCTCGGGAGGTCGGCGCCAGCAGGTCGCCGGTGCTCAAGGTGCCATGCCTCCCTGGGCACTCGCTGTCCACCGCGCCGGTGTGGGCGAGCCGTGACAGGTCGTCAGCGGGCAGGAACCGCGGACTGGACGCCGGCGATCGCGCTGGCAGCGGCGTCGGTGGGGGCGAACTGGGTGCGGTAGAGCTCGGCGTAGTGCCCGCCGAGGGCGAGCAGCTCCTCGTGGGTGCCGCGCTCGACGATCCGGCCGGCGTCCACCACGAGGATCTGGTCGGCGTTGCGGATGGTGGACAGCCGGTGTGCGATCACCAGCGACGTGCGGCCGGCCAGCGCGGTGTCCAGCGCGTGCTGCACCGCGACCTCGGACTCGCTGTCCAGGTGCGCGGTGGCCTCGTCCAGGATCACCACGCCCGGGGCCTTGAGCAGCACCCGGGCGATCGCCAGGCGCTGCTTCTCCCCACCCGACATCCGGTACCCGCGGTCACCGACCACGGTGTCCAGACCGTCGGGCAGCGAGTGCACCAGGGCGGCGATCCGCGCGCCGGTGAGCGCGGCCCACAGCTCCTCCTCGGTGGCCTCGGGCCGGGCGTACCGCAGGTTGGCACCGATCGTGTCGTGGAAGAGGTGGGAGTCCTGGCTCACCACACCGATCGCGTCGCGCAGCGACGCGGTGGTGGCCTGCCGGACGTCGACACCCCCGACCCGGACGGCGCCGCCGGTCACGTCGTACAGCCGGGAGACCAGGGCCGCCATCGTCGACTTGCCGGCCCCTGAGGTGCCCACGAGGGCGACGAGCTGGCCCGGCTCGGCCCGGAAGGACACCTCGTGCAGCACGTCGGTACCCGCGTGCTGCTCCGGGACGGCGACGTCCTCCAGCGAGGCGAGCGACACCTCGGCCGGCGAGGGGTAGCGGAAGGAGACGGCGTCGAACTCGATGGACCGGTCGTCGGCCGGCACCGGGACCGCGTCGGGCGCCTCGGCGATCATCGGCCTCAGGTCCAGCACCTCGAACACCCGGTCGAAGCTGACCAGCGCGCTCATCACGTCGACCCGCACGTTCGCCAGCGCGGTCAGCGGCCCGTAGAGCCGGGACAGCAGCAGCGCCAGCGCGACGACGTCCCCGGCCGACAGCGACCCGGTGAACGACAACCACCCGCCCAGGCCGTAGACCAGCGCCGTGGCGAGCGCGGCCACCAGGGTCAGCGAGGTGAAGAAGACCCGCCCGTACATCGCCGACAGCACGCCGATGTCGCGGACCCGGGCGGCCCGCCCGGAGAAGGACTCGGCCTCCGCCTCGGGCCGCCCGAAGAGCTTGACCAGCAGGGCGCCGGCGACGTTGAACCGCTCGGTCATCGTCGCGTTCATCGACGCGTTGAGCCCGTAGGACTCCCGGGTGATCTCCTGCAGCCGCTTGCCGATCCGCTGCGCCGGGAAGACGAACAGCGGCACCATCACGATCGACAGCAGGGTGATCTGCCAGGACAGGCTGAACATGACCCCGGCGGTCAGCACCAGGGCGATCACGTTGGACACGACACCGGACAGCGTCGAGGTGAACGCGCGCTGCGCCCCGACGACGTCGTTGTTCAGCCGGCTCACCAGCGCGCCGGTCTGCGTGCGGGTGAAGAAGGCGACCGGCATCCGCTGCACGTGCTCGAAGACCCGGGTGCGCAGGTCGTAGATGACGCCCTCGCCGATGCGCGCGGAGTACCAGCGCTGCACCAGCGAGCTGCCGGCGTCCAGCACCGCCAGGCCGGCGATGACCAACGCGATCTGCACGACGTCCCCCGCCGTCCCGGAGAGCCGGGCGATCCGGTTGACGATGTCACCGGCCAGCAGCGGTGTGACCACACCGATCAGCGAGGAGAAGACGACGAGCGACAGGAAGCCGATCAGCTCGCGGCGGTAGGGCCCGGCGATGCCGAGGATCCGGCGGACGGTGCCCTTCGGGATCTGCCGGGAGGTCACCGACGGGTCGCGGCTGAACGACCGCATCGCGGCCATCGAGGTCATCGGTGAGCTCATGGCACGTCCTCTTGGTGCTGTAACCGGGTAATCGACACCGGGAACAGCACTCGGGGCCGCGCTGTTCCGCGCCGGTCAGTCTCTCCCGGCCAGCACGCCCAGCCGCCGTGCCTGCGCCGCCCGCTCGGCGGCGTCCTGCTCCGCGGGGTCGTTGCGCACCGCGGACCGGACGAGGGCGAGCGTCTCCCGGCTGGCCCCGGCGTCCGGCCGCAGCAGGGCAGCGGTCAGCCCGGCCACGGTGGCCTCCAGCTGGTCGACCGGGACGACGGCGTTCGCCAGGCCCATCCCCAGCGCCTCGGCAGCGCCCACGGGGCGGCCGGTCAGGCAGATCTCCACCGCCCGGCTGTAGCCGACCAGCTCGACCAGCGTGCTGGTGCCGGTCAGGTCGGGGACCAGCCCGAGCGAGGCCTCCGGCAGCCGCAGCTGGGCGTCGTCGGCGAGGACCCGCAGGTCGCAGGCGAGCGCGAGCTGCGCGCCGGCGCCGATGGCGTGCCCCTGCACGGCGGCGACCGACACCACGCCCGGCGACCGCAGCCACCGGAACCCGGCCTGGTACCCGCGGATGCGCTCCTGGGCCAGCTCGGCCGGCAGCGCACCGAGCTCCCCGAGCCCGCCGGCGACACCGGGCTCGGCGCTGAACAGGGTGCGGTCCAGCCCGGCGGAGAACGACCGGCCCGCACCGCGGACGACGACCACCCGGACGTCGTCGTCCAGACCCTCCCCGACCGCGCGCAGCGCCGCCCAGGTCTCCGGCGTCTGCGCGTTCAGCTGGTCGGCGCGGTCGAGGGTGACGGTGAGGACGGCGCCCTCGCGCGCCGTCCTCACCCACCCGTTCGGCTCAGCCGAGCTCACGCACTCTTCTTGGCGTTCCGGTTCGCCCCGCCCCGGCCGCGCAGGCTCGCGCCGGACTCCGACAGCAGGCGGTGGACGAACCCGTAGGAGCGGTTGGTCGAGGTGGCCAGCGAGCGGATGCTCTCGCCGCCGTCGTACCGCTCCCGCAGCTCGTCCGCCAGCGAGGTTCGGTCGTCCCCGGTGATCCGCTTGCCCTTGCTCAGGTCTGCAGTGCTCGAGTCGGCCATGACTCCCCTCCGTGTGTCAGGGGTCGCTCCGACGTCCGTCGGCGCTTGCCCGCTGATCCCCCCGGCGCCGCTGTCCTGATGACATCGGCGTCCTCCGAGCCATGATCACCCGGCTGGGCGACGACGGCCACCGGAGATGGGAAGTGCACGACCTATGACACTGTCGGCCTCACGGCCGGCACCGCGGCTCCCGGCCCCGCTGCCGGGGCCCGCGCCGAGCTTGCGAGGCGTGGGGGGCAGCGGGGCCCTTCTCTACGCCAGCGAGACCAGGTCGGCGAAGTCGGCGCTCCAGGTGTCCTCCGTGCCGTCGGGCAGGATGATCACCTTGTCCGGGTCCAGCGCGTGGACCGCACCCTCGTCGTGCGTCACCAGGACGATCGCGCCCTGGTAGGTGCGCAGCGCCTCGAGCACCTGCTCGCGGCTGGCCGGGTCCAGGTTGTTGGTCGGCTCGTCGAGCAGCAGCACGTTGGCGCCGGAGACCACCAGCGTGGCCATCGCCAGCCGGGTGCGCTCACCGCCGGAGAGCGTGCCGGTGCGCTGGTCGACGGCGTCGCCGGAGAAGAGGAACGCGCCCAGGATCTTGCGCAGCTCGGTGTCGGTGCTGTCCGGCGCCGCGGAGCGCATGTTCTCCAGCAGCGAGCGGTCCATGTCGATGGTCTCGTGCTCCTGCGCGTAGTACCCGATCCGCAGGCCGTGCCCGGGCTTGACCGCACCGGTGTCCGGGGTCTCGGTGCCGGCGAGCATCCGCAGCAGGGTGGTCTTCCCTGCGCCGTTGAACCCCAGGACGACGACCCGGGTGCCCTTGTCGATCGCCAGGTCCACGCCGGTGAAGATCTCCAGCGAGCCGTAGCTCTTGCTCAGGTGCTCGGCGGTGAGCGGTGTCCGGCCGCACGGGGCCGGCGTCGGGAAGCGGAGCTTGGCGACCTTGTCCTGGACCCGCACCTGCTCGAGGCCCGCGGCCAGCCGCTGGGCGCGCTTGTCCATGCTCTGCGCGGCCTTCGCCTTGGTGGCCTTGGCCCGCATCTTGTCCGCCTGCGCGGAGAGCGCGTCGATCTTCTTCTCGGCGTTGGCCCGCTCCGCCCTGCGGCGGCGCTCGTCGGTCTCCCGGGCGTCCAGGTAGCGCTTCCAGCCGAGGTTGTAGACGTCGACGGTGGCCCGGTTGGCGTCCAGGTGCCACACCTTGTTGACGACGGCGGCGAGCAGGTCGACGTCGTGGCTGATGACGATGAGGCCGGCGCGGTGACCGGCCAGGAACCCCTTGAGCCAGACGATGGAGTCAGCGTCCAGGTGGTTGGTCGGCTCGTCGAGCAGCAGCGTGTCGGCGTCGGAGAAGAGGATGCGGGCCAGCTCGACCCGGCGGCGCTGACCACCGGAGAGGGTGCGCAGCGGCTGGCCGAGCACCCGGTCGGGCAGCCCCAGGTTGGTGCAGATGCGCGCAGCGTCGCTCTCCGCGGCGTAGCCACCGAGTGCGGCGAACTGGTCCTCCAGCCGCCCGTAGAGCCGGACGGCGCGATCCATCTCCGCGTCGTCGGCCGGCTCGGCCATCGCGATCTGGGCCTTGGTCAGCTTCGCCTTGAGGACGTCGAGCCCCCGGCCGGAGAGCACCCGGTCGCTGGCGGTGATGTCCAGGTCGCCGCTGCGCGGGTCCTGCGGGAGGTAACCGATCTCGCCGGTCACGTCGACCTTGCCGGCGTGCGGCACGCGCTCGCCGGCCAGCGTGGTGAGGGTGGTGGTCTTGCCGGCGCCGTTGCGCCCGACCAGGCCGATCCGGTCCCCGGGCTGCACGCGCAGGTCAGCGTCGCTGATGAGGATGCGGGCGCCGGCGCGCAGCTCGAGACCGGTCGTCGTTATCACTGACCCCAGGGTAGGCCCTCGGCGGCCGTCTTCCGACCCCTTTCCCGGGTGACGTGCACGTCACCCGCCTGTGGAACAAACCACGTTCCGGCCCGCTGACAGGCCAGGATGCGCTCATGTACCCGCGCGGACCTGCGTGTCCTGTCTGTGGGGCCGAGGTCACCGGCCCGCCTGCTGCTGCCTGTGCGGTGTGCGGCCTGCCCGCAGCCGGGCAGGCCGGCTGGGTGCTGGGTCGGATCGGCGCGACGCTGGAGCAGCTCGCGCGCGAGCGGGACGAGCTGCTCACCACGCTGCGCGCCGCCGCGCCGGGCGCCCGGCCGTCGCCGGCCGCCGCCGTCCGACCGCCGGTGCCGGTGGCACCGGTGCTGCCGGCCCAGCAGCTGCCGCCCTGGACGCCGCTGCCCGCCGAGGAGCCGACGGCCCCCCGGCGGCGGCTGAGCCCGCAGCAGGTGCTGCTCGGGCTGGGTGCTGTGCTGCTCGTCGCCGGTGCACTGGCGTTCGTCGCCCTGGGCTGGACCCGGTTCGGGCTGGTCTTCCAGGCCACCGTGATGCTCACCGGGACGGTGGCGGCGTGCGCGGTGTCGGCCTGGGCCGCCCGCCGCGGGCTGCGCGCGACCGAGGAGGCGCTGGCGGCCGCGGGCACCGCCCTGCTCGCCGTCGACCTGGGCGCCGCGCACGCCCGGGGGCTGCTCGGCCTGGACCAGGTCGCACTGCGGCCGTGGACGGCGGTGTCCTGCCTGGTCGTGGCCGCCGTCGCCGTCGCGCTGGGCCGGTCGACCCGCAGCACCGCCACCTGGCCGCTGGCCGCCCTGCTGGCGGTCCAGCCGGTGCCCGCGCTGCTGCTCGGGCCGGACGCGCTGGCCGGTCCCGCCGGGGTGGCCGCCGCCCTGGCCCTCGCCGGGGCGGACCTCGCCCTGGTGCTCGCGCTCCGGCCGGCGCTCGTGCCGGTCGCCCGGCTGCTCGCGGTGCTCTGCGGGGGCCTCGGGCTGGGCGGCGGTCTGCTGCTGGGCAGGGCCGGGGACGTCGGGGACGCGTGGACGGCGACGGTGCTGCTGGCGGCCGCCGCCGGAGCAGCGGTGCTGGTGCTGCGGGTGCCCCGGGTGGTCGGCCGGCCGCTGCCCGGCCGGACCGTGGAGGGCGCGGCCGGCGCGGTGGTCGGCGTCTCGCTCGGCCAGTCCCTCGGGCTGAGCGGCTCGGCCGGGCCGGTCCTGGCCGCCGCCCTCGCCCTGCTCCTGGCCACCGCGGCGGTGCTGCTGGCCGGCGACCGGCCGCTGTCCGGTCCGCTCCCCCGGGCGGCGCTGCCCGGGGTCCGCACGGCGCTGCTGGCCGCCGGGGCCGCGCTCGCCGTCGTCGGGGGCGAGCAGCTGCTCGACGCCGAGCGGTTCACCGCGCTGGCGCTGCTCGTCCTCGCGGCCACCGTCCCGGCCGTCCTGGCCGCCGTCCGGGTGCCGGGCGTGCGGGACGGCAGCACCTTCGTCGCGCTGCTCGCCCCGGCCGCCGCGGCGCTGCTGGCCCGGGAGGGCGGCGTGCTGCCCAGCCCGGCGACCGGGCTGCTGCTCGCGCTGGTCGGCGCCGGGGCCTTCGCGGTGGCCACCTGGCGGGCCGGGGCGCCGGAGGAGCGGGTCTGCGCGGCGGCCGGCACGCTGGCCGGCGTCGCCGCCGGCGTGACCACCGCCTCGGTCGGGGCGTGGGGGCAGGTGGCCCTGCAGCTGGGCGTGGTGGGCGTCGCCGCCGGCTGCTACGCCCTGGTCAGCGGCCGGCGGCCGGTCGCGGCGCTCGCCCTGGCCGACCTGGTGCTGGCGAGCTGGATCGCCGTGGGTGGCGCCGGTGTCGAGACCCCGGAGGCCTACACGCTGCCGGCCGCGGTCGCGCTGCTGGTGGGCGTCCTCCCCCGGCTGCGGACCCGTGGTCCCTCGTGGGCCGCCGAGGGCGCCGCGGTCGGCGTGGCGCTGGTGCCCTCGACGCTGGCGGTCGCCGCCGCCCCTCCCGCGCTGCGCCTGGTGCTGGTGGTGGCCGGCGCGGTCGCGATGGTGGCCGTCGGCACCCTCGCGCACCGGCAGGCACCGTTCGTGCTGGGCTCCTGCGCGCTGGCGTTCGTCGCCGCCACCCGGCTGGGGCCCTACGCGCCGCTGCTCCCGCCCTGGGTGACCCTGGCCGCCGCCGGCCTCCTCCTGCTGGTGCTCGGCGCGACCTACGAGCGCCGGTTGGCCCAGGCCCGGGAGGCGGTGGCCTGGGTGGCCCAGATGAGCTGAGCGGCCCGGGCCGGCCCCCCGTAGCGTGGGCCGGCGAGATCGGCGGGGAGGTGGTCGGGATGCCGCAGGAGCCCGAGGTGCGCTACCCGCCTCCGCTCGGCCGCCCCCTGC